>CAYYNC010000003.1:0-103418 GCA_964472745.1 uncultured Solibacteraceae bacterium | reverse complement strand
CGGCCGCCGAGCGCGTGCGCCATCATCTGGTGCCCGAAACAGACGCCCAGAAAAGGCTTCCTCGCATCGTGGAGCCCGCGCACGATGGCGGTGAAATCGCGAATCCAACCCACATCGTCGTAGACCGACCGCCGTGAGCCCGTCGAGATCCACCTATCGCACTCGTCCAGATCCGGAACCTCGCGCCGGGTCAGATCGTACACGCGCCACTCCGCGTCCCGAACCGCCGGCGCCAGCCAGCGGCGGAACATGGCGTCGTAGTCGCCGTGCTCCGCGGCGAACTGATCCGGGACGTGGTCGCAGACGAGGAGCCCCAGTTTCATGCCGTCACAGTGCGCAGGTGGAATGACTTCGGTCGCGTGAGCTGCTCGTAGCCCAGCACGCTGAGCGCGCACCCGCGTCCCGAGTCCTTCACTCCGGTCCAGGCCAACGCGGGATCGAGATAGTCGCAGCGGTTCATGAACCACGTTCCGGTCTCGATCTGATCGCCGATGCGGATCGCGGCTTCGAGGTCGCTCGTCCAGATGGCGGCCGTGAGCCCGTAGGCGCTGTCATTCATCAGCGCAATCGCCTCTTCATCGGACTTCACAGCCATGATGCCGGCGACCGGCCCGAAGGTCTCCTCCCTCATCACGCGCATGCCGTGATCGACGCCGGTGAGGATCTGCGGCGCAAGGTAGGGCGTGCCCAGGCTGTCGGCCGGGAACTCGCGCGGATCAATGTGCGCCTTCGCGCCGCGCGCGACGGCTTCTGCGATCTGCCCGCGTACGAACTCGGCCGCGGCTGTGCGCACCATCGGCCCAAGCGTCGTCTCGGGATCGAGCGGATCGCCCAGCTTGTACTCGCGTGTGAGTGCGACTGCGCGCGTCACGAACTCTTCGTAGACGTCCCGGTGGACGTAGATGCGCTCGATGCCGCAGCACGACTGGCCGGAGTTGAACATCGCGCCGTCGACGAGGTTCTCGACTGCGTGTGCAAGATCGGCGTCGTTGCGGACATAAGCGGGGTCCTTCCCGCCCAGCTCCAGGCCCGTTCCGATGAATCGCCGGCTCGCGGCAGCCTGTACCGCATGGCCGCCTTCCACCGACCCGGTGAATGCTACAAATGCGATGCGCGGATCGCCGATCACGCGCTCAACATCGGCGTGGCTGAGATGCAGGAACTGAAAGACGCCATCGGGCAGCCCAGCTTCACTCAGAGACTCGTCATAGCGCTCCGCGCACAGCGGAGTCTGCGCCGAGTGCTTGAGCAGCGCCGCGTTGCCCGCAACGAGGGCGGGCACCACTGAATTCACGGAGGTCAGATAAGGATAGTTCCAAGGTGCGATCGTGAACACCACGCCGGCGGGCTCGCGGCGGATGAAGCGCGTGAAGCCCGGCTTGGGGGCGACGGCGATGTCGGCCAACTGCTCCGTCGCAATGCCGATCATGTACCGCGCGCGCTCCGCGAATCCGCGCCGGATCTCCATCGGGCCGTAGCGCAGAGGCCGCCCCATCTGCCACGCGAGCTCTTCGGCGATGGCCTCGGCCTTGCGTTCCATCACCTCGACGAAGCGGCTGAGGATCGCCATCCGCTCTTCGAGTCTGGTCGCGCGCCACGCCCGCTGTGCGGCAACGGCGCGCTCCAGCGCGGCTTCAATCCGCGCCTCCGTCGCAAGCTCGCGCTCGACGTAGACGCGCCCGTCCACGGGGGAGATCGTTTTCTGGGTGCTCATAACGGCGTGGTGTAGGCGGACGTGATTCCGCCGTCGACAAGGAATGTCGCGCCGGTGGTGAACGACGATTCAGGCGACGCCAGAAAGAGCGCGGCCTTCGCAATCTCGTGCGCTTCGCCGAAACGCCCCATCGGAATGTGGACCAGGCGGCGCTGCTTCTTCTCCTCGCTGTTCAGGTACTTCATCAGGAGCTCGGTGCGCAGCGGCCCGGGACACAGCGCGTTGACGCGGATGTTCTCCCGCGCGTGAATCGCGGCCAGCTCGCGCGTCATCGAAAGCACCGCGCCTTTGCTCGAAGTGTAGGCAAGCTGCGGCGTCGCCGCGCCCAGCACGGCGACGAACGACGCCGTGTTAATGATCGCTCCGCCGCCCGCGCGGCGCAGCGCGGGAATCCCGTACTTGCAGCCCAGGAACACGCCCTTCACATTGATGGCGAAGGTGAGATCCCACACCTCTTCGCTGGTGGTGATCGCGTCGTCGTCGTCCGCGTGAGAGATGCCGGCGTTGTTGAACAGCACGGTCAGCTTGCCGCAGGCCTTCTCCGCCGCCGCCACCATCGCTTCACAATCCGCGGCCTTTGAGACATCAGCCTTCACGGCGAGGGCCTTGCCTCCCGCCGCCTCAATCGACCGCGCCACTTCCTGCGCTCCGGAGAGATTGACGTCGACGGCGACCACCGCCGCGCCCTCCGCCGCGAACAACAGCGCGGACTCTTTCCCGATTCCGCTGGCCGCCCCCGTGATGAGAGCGACCTGGTTCTGTAGACGCATCATGAAAACCTCAGCTCAGATTCTTTCAAAATAGCGGCGCCGTTCCCAGTCGGTGACGGCGCGCTCGAACGCGCGCTGCTCCGTACGGTAGAAGTGCGTGTAGTGCTCGGCGACATCGGCGCCCAGCGCCTCTTTCACAAACGCGCTCCTCTCGAACAGATCGACAGCCTCGCCAAGAGAATAAGGCACGCGCGGCAGATTGCGCGCGGCGTAGACATCGCCATCGAAGACCGGCGGCGGCTCGGTGCGCTGTTCGATGCCGTCGAGCCCCGAAGCCAGAGACGCCGCGAAGACCAGATAAGGATTGACGTCCGCGCCCGGAATGCGGCACTCGATTCGCAAGCTCCGCCCGCGCCCCACGACGCGGAATCCCGCCGTGCGGTTGTCGTGGCTCCACGCCAGCCGCGTCGGCGCCCACGAGAGATCCTCATAGCGCTTGTAGGAATTCACGGTCGGGGCGTAAAACACCATGAAGTCCGGCACGTGCGCCAGCCAGCCGCCCAAGAACCAGCGGAATGCATCTGAGCACTTCACGGGACCGAATTGGCGTGCGCCGGCGAAAGCGTTCTTCCCTGCTTTGCGCAAGCTCAAGTGGATGTGGCAGCCCGAGCCGGCCTGGCCGCTCGCGTACTTGGCCATGAAGCTGACGCTCACCCCGACCTTGTCCGCGATCTCCTTCAGGCACTGTTTGTAGAGGGCGTGGTCGTCGGCCATGTCGAGGACAGGACCATACTTCACATTGATCTCGTGCTGGCCCAGGCCCCACTCGCCTTTCGAGTTTTCCACGGCGATCCCCGACGCTTTCAGATGCCGGCGCACTTCGGCCGTGTAGAATTCCTCGCGCGTCCCTTGCAGGATGTTGTAGTCCTCCAGGTACCAGCCCAGCGGCTCCATTGACTGATAGCCCTGACGCGCCGCGTCGCGGTAGGGCGTCTTGAAAATGTAGTACTCCAGCTCCGACGCGGCCATCGGCTCATAGGCCAGCGCGGCCGCCCGCGCGATCTGCCTTTTGAGAATGGCGCGCGGCGACACGGCCACGTCCTCGACGTCGCAATGCACGAACGCCGTGCGGTCGAGCCAGCTCAGGCGCCGCAAAGTGGCGAGGTCGGGGACGATGTGGAAATCGCCATAGCCCAGCTCCCAATTCGCGAAACGGTAGCCCGGCACGGGGTCCATCTCCATGTCGGTAGTGAGGAGATAATTGCAGCAGTGCGTGCCTTCCGCGGCGACATGATCGAGAAAATAGCCCGCGTCGAAGCGTTTACCCAACAGACGGCCGTAGTGATCGGTGAAGGAAACAATGACTGTGTCGATCGCTCCGGCGCGCGCTGCGCGAGCGAGCTCACGCAAGGTCAGGCGCGCGGGCGTTTTCGCTGGTGCGGCTTTCATAGGACTCCATGTGCTGCCGCCGGAAGAGCCAGTAGTAGGCGAGCATGACGGCAATGAACAGGGCGGCGCCGATCACTCCGGGCCGGAATGCGGGAACCGCGAATGTGGCGCAAAGGCAGGTCACGCCGAGAACGATGCCGAGGACGGCGCCTGGAACGCCGAGCGGGCTGCGGTAGGGGCGGCGCATCCGGGGCTGCCCGATGCGCAGCCTCCAGAACGAGAGTAGAACCAAAATGTAGGAGAGCAGCGCGCCGAACACCGCCATGTTCAATAGCGCCGCGCCCACCGTGCCGGCATAGCGCTGCGCGAGAAAGCACAACGCCAGCCCGAGCGCCCCGCCGGAAACAAGCGCGAAGTCTGGTGTGCGCCAACGCCCCACGTGTCCCAGAGGCCGGGGCAAATAGCCCGTGCGGCTCAGCGCGTAAAGCAATCGTCCATACGCGTAGATGATCGAGTGAAAACTGGCGATGAGCCCCGTCAGCGAGATGACGGCCAGCAGCGCGGAGGTGGCCCTCCCTGGAAAGACCGCGCGGAATCCGGTCTCCAAAGGCGCGGCGGAGGCGCCGACTCCCTTCGCCCCCGGGCCGACGCCGGAGTTGATCACGAGTGTGGCCAGCGACAGCGCGAGCAGCGACGCGATGCCCCACTTCAACGCGCGCGGCATGTCGCGCTCGGCGTCGTAGCTTTCTTCGGCCGACAGCGGGAGCTGCTCGATCGCCAGGTAGAACCAGACCGCATACGGCATTGCGGCGAAAACTCCGTACCAGCCGCGCGGAAGAAACGCGCCGCCGCCCGCGTCAGGCGCAATGTTCAGCACATGCCGCCAACTGAAGGCGCCCGTGAAGAGCGCGCTCGCGTAGAAGAAGACCAGCACCGCCGCCGCCAGCGCCGTAATCCCCATCGACACGCGAAACGTCAGACCAGCTCCCTTCACATTGATGCCGACAAAAATCAGATAGAACGCCAGCCACCACACCCATTCCGGCGTCACGGGCGCGAGCGCCTTCACGTAGCCCGCGATTCCGGCCACGATCACCGCCGGCGTCGTGACGTACTCGATCGCGTCCGTCAGCCCGTTCAGAAACGCACGGTCCGTCCCGAACGCCGCGCGCGTGAAATTATAGAACCCGCCGGCAAACGGCATCGCCGCGCTCAGCTCCGCGATCGAGAAGACCAGGCACACATACATCACGGCGATCACCAGCGTCGCCAGGAGCAGCCCGCCGAAGCCTCCCGTCAGCAGGCCCGTCTGCCACCCGAAGAAGTTGCCGGAGATGACGCCGCCGACGCCCAGCGCCCAGAGGTGCACCCAGCCGGCTGTCTTCTGAAGAGTTCGCTTTTGATCGCTCACGATGGCCCAGGGAAGTTCCGCTATCTTAGCACGCGGTTCCGGGAATTCGCTGGCGGCGCGGCAAGTCACGCGCCTGACATGCAAAGTTGCTCCATTCGTCAGAGACAGGCGGTATACTCTTTCCAATCCGGGTCATTTCATTCGAGGGGACCCAAACCAAGGAGTTGTATGACACGCAAGCTGCTTTTGCTTTTGGGGGCGTTATGCGCCTTCGCTTTCCAGGCCGGCGCGCAATCCACCTATGGCGTGATCCTGGGCAACGTCAAGGACCCGACCGGAGCCGCCATCAGCCGCGCCAAGGTCAAGATCACGCAAACCGACGAAAACGCTTCCAGGGAGGCGGAGACGAACGACGAGGGCGCGTACGAGTTTCAAAACGTGGAGCCCGGCCCATACCTGGTCACAGTGACTTCGCCGGGCTTCAAAACCTTCAGCGCCACCAACCTGCTTCTGGTCGCGCGCCAGCGCCTGCGCGTGGACGCCTCGCTCGAGGTCGGACAGATCTCGCAGGCCATCGAGGTCTCTTCCTCGGCCGGCGTCATCGCCACCGACACGCCCGCCATCGCCTCCAACCTCACCGCCGAGAAAGTGCTCAACCTGCCGTCCAATGTGCGCGGCGCGGGCAGCACCAGTCCTTATGCGATGCTGCAAACACTGCCGGGAGTGCAGGCCGACAACGGCCTCGGCCTGTCGATTCAGGGCGGACTGCCGGCCCAGTCCGAGTCGACCGTCGACGGCATCTCGATTACTCAAGCAACCGGCAACAGTCCGAACCGAAATCAGTTCCTCTCGGTGGAGTCGATCGCCGAGATCCGCGTTCAGGGCGTTGGAAACACCGCCGAATTCGGCCAGCCCGGCGACATCACCGTGATCTCCAAAAGCGGCACGAACCAGTATCACGGCGCGCTCTTCTGGTATCACCAGAACAAGGCGTTCGATGCGCGCACATACGGTCAAAACGTGCTGCCGGCGAAGATCGGCAATACCTTCGGCGCCACCGTCGGCGGCCCGCTCTTCGTCCCCAAGGTCTACAACGGCAAGGACCGCACCTTCTTCTACTTCACCTGGGAATCGCTGCGCTACCCGCGCCAGGGCACCATCCAGAACACCGTGCCCTCAAACTTCGCCCGCGAAGGCGACTTGAGCCGCGAGGGCGTCAACATTCGCGACCCATTCACCTTCATTCCTTTCCCGGGCAACGTCATCCCGGCCTCGCGCATCAGCCCGATAGCCAAGCAGGTACTGACGCTTTATCCGCTGCCGAACACCGGCCCGGCAGACCGCAGATCGGCGTCCAACTATCGCGACAATCGCTCTACAAGCATCGATTCCGATCAATACGAGGTTCGCGCCGATCACAACATCGGCGCGCGGCACCATCTTGTGGGCCGCTTCTCATACAAGGACAATCCGGCGATCGGCGCCAACGCGCTGCTTCTGCCCTCCGATACGCAGAGCAACAAGTACTGGCAATGGAACGCCTCCCACACCTGGACCATCAAGCCGGCGCTGCTCAACGAATTCCGCTTCGGCTACGTCAAGGCGGACTCCTCGACCATCTTCAACTTCGACGGCCGCAGCTTTACCAACAGCCTCAACCTGAAGGACATCCAGAGGGATATCTTCTTCAACGGACTGCCGGCCTTCGGCATCGACCTCTACACCGGCCTCAGCAAAGGCCGCCCCGGCTACAGTATCTCGGATAACATCCAGTTCATCGACAATTTCACCTGGGTGAAGGGCAAGCACACCTTTAAGTTCGGCGGCGACGTCCGCAATGTGCGCGGCCGCTCCGATCTCGGCTTTACTACCGGCAACAACTACGGCGACTTCAGCTTCGGCCCGGCGTTTACCGGCTACGGATTCTCCGACTTCCTGCTCGGTGTTCCCGCGGCCACGGCCATTGCGGTTGTCGCCCGCGACAACGACGGCCAGGCCACGCATTATAAGCTCTACGCCCAGGACACGATCCGGTTGACCAGCAAGCTGACTATCGACCTCGGCGTGCGCTACGAGTTGCACCCCGGCTACCGCGACAACGGGCTGAACATCGCCAACTTCGACCGCAACGTGCCGCGCACCGGCAGGGTGATCATCATGTCCGACCCCGAGGCGAAGAACTACCTTGCGCCGGGCGCGCTGCTCTCCTTCAACGCCTGCCCCGGCCCGGCGATCAACGGCGTCGGCTGCACGCCGATCGTCACGGCCCAGCAAGCCGGCCTACCCGAGGCGCTTCGCCAGACCTACAAGAACCAGTTCCTTCCGCGCGTCGGGCTGGCCTACCGCCTGAACAGCAAGACCACCCTGCGGGCGAGCGGCGGTTTCTACAACATGATCCTGCTCGGCTCGGTCTTCTACTCGCTCACCGGAACCGTCCAAAGCGACGTGCGCCGTTTCGAGAACATCGGCGCCGACGGCAAGCCGATCTTCGCGCTGCCTGAAACGCGCACGCCGGGCAGCGGCATCCGCGGCGGGTCCATCGGCACGTTCGAGTTCCGCACGGCCAACCAGATCGACTTCAGGCCGCCGCAGATGCTGCAATGGGCCCTCTCGATCGACCGCGAGCTGAACAGTACGACCGGCCTCCGCGTCTCCTACATCGGGAACCGTTCCTACCATCTGCCCTGGGCGCCCGACATCAACCAGATGCAGCCTTCGACCACGTTCTACGCGCAGCGGACCAGCCTCGACCGCCCCTTCCCCAACTGGGGGCTGATCTTCAGCCGCGACGCCGGCGCGAACGCGATCTACAATTCGCTTCAGCTCGAAGTGAACCGCCGCTTTGCGAAAGGCCTGAGCTACACTTCGGCATACACGCTGGCGAAGAATCTCGCAGATAACGCCGGCCCCGCCCCTTCGGGCTTCGCCGGCGAAACCGGAGGCGGCCGGGTGACCAATTCGCTCGACCGGCGCGCGGACCGGGGCGACGTCTACGCCACGCGCCGCCATCGCTTCGTCAATACCTTCGTCTACGAGCTCCCCTTCGGCCGCGGCCGCAGGTTCATGTCCGATGTCAACCGCGCCGCGGACCTCCTGTTCGGCGGCTGGCAGATTTCGAGCATCCTCACGCTTCAGTCGGGCCCGTTCCTCACGCCGGTCTTTTCAGGCGGCGATCCGTCCGGCTCGAACGCCCCCAGCCGCGGCTCGCAGCGGCCCGACCGCCTCGGCGCCGCCAACGGATCGCTCCCCAACGCCAATCGCGACGCCTGGGCCGACCGTGGCGCGTTCATCTGCCCCGGCCGAGCTCCGGGGGCGCTCCAGTACGACTGCCGCGTCGGTGCTACTCCGGGCCGCGATCCCAACCCCATCGCCCGCTTCGGCAACGCCGGAGTCGGCATCCTCACCGGCCCGGGCACCTTCGGCCTCAACGTCGGACTCGGCAAACGGTTTGTCATCCACGAGCGGCTCAGCCTGCGCATGGAAGGCAGTTTCACCAATCTGCCGAACTGGACCAATCTCGGCGATCCCAACCTGAACATCGCCGACAACAACTTCGGCCGCATCACGGGCTCGCGCGGCGTCGACTTCGGCGGCGGGCGCACGGGCCAGGTATCGCTGCGCCTGGAGTTCTGATCCGGGCGGAGGGGGCGGGCCTGATCGGCCGCCCCCTCGCGGGCCTATTGCTTCACGCGGATCGACATCGCGTGGACGTCGGCCCGCTCCACGCCGCCGCTGTCGATGTTGGAAGCCGGCGCGACAGCCTCGAACACCGCCCGGCGCCCGCTCTCTAGCACCTTCAGCACCCCGACGCCGGGCGTCGACCCCGTACTCACGTGCGGATCAGCGGTCAATGGGTTCGGCCCGCGCAGCGACATGAAGGCATGGCTGCCGTTCGGGGCGAACGCCAGAAGGTCCGGGGTTGGGTCCTCCGATACGCCGCCGGCGAGATTGATCTGGCCGAGCGCTTCATCGGTGTCGGTGTCGATCACGTAGATCCAGTTGCGGCCGCGGTCGGCCACCCAGAGGTACTTCTCGTGCTTCGTGAGCGCGGCGCCGTGAGTGTCGGCGTGGTCGGAGTGGTCGCTCAATACGATCTTCGGCGCCGGAGTATTCGGGGCATTGAATCCAGCGGCCGGAAAGCCGGAAAGCGGAAATACGTAAACGTCCGCCTCATACAGGTTGGCCGCCGTCCCGCCTCCCGAGTCGATGTACATCTTGCCCTTCGATTCGGCGCCCAAACAGCCGTTCGGGTGGATCGTGTCCTTGTCGTATTCGGCCACGATCTTCATCGGCGTCGCCTTGCTGTCCACCACGAACAGGCCGCCTCCGCGCAGAGTGACAAAACTCAGGCGGCTTGAGGAATCGATGATGGGGCAGATCGGGGCGTTGTCCGGCCTGAGCGTCCCCTGGCAAGCGGCGCCGTTCGGCGTGACGCACCCCGCAAGGTCGATGCCCGCCCCTACATCCAGCACGAATGTGTTCGTTGCGTAGTCCGTGTTGATCCGCTCGAACAGCTTCCCGTTTTGGTTCGCCACCGCGACGTAGGTCTCGTCCGGCGACGGGAAGGCGAAGTGCACCTGGCGGGCGCCTCCCGCCCCGGCCGAGCTCCGGATGCACTCAATGGGCGCGCGCGTCTCCGCGTTCAGAAAAACGACGTGGCCGCTCGCCACGAACGAGATGATCGCGTGCGTCTGCGACCGGTTGAACGCCAGCATGTGCGGGCGCACCGGGTTCGCCCCGGTTTTCGCGAAGCACATCGCGGCGACGGCGCCGCTCAAATCGATCTTCTCCGGCACGACATCCGGCGCCTGGTGCGCGTTTTCCAGCGCGTGTCCATCCCAGATGTACACCATGCCCCCGTACGTCTTGCCGTTGGTGTTGGACTGGTCTATCGCCCAGACCTCGTACTTCTGAGTCCCCGACGCCAGGACCATACCTGCCGCCAGCGTGAGAAAAAGTGGTAGTCGGTTCATTGGACTCCCCTCCGTGACGCCTTGGATGGCGGAATACTTACTTTCTGGTAATGTATTAGAGTGAGGGGGGACTGTCAATGAAAATCCTGCTGCCCGCCTTTGAGTTCGCCGCCGCGCAATCCCTGACGCCGGCGCATCGAGGAGGGCATCCAATGGTTGAAATGTCTAAGCGGCTTCGCACTCTCTTTTTCTCCGCCCTGCTGAACGTCGGGGCGGCCTCCGGGATGGCCGCTCCGACGGCGCCGTTCCCCGATCCGGCGCTCGACCAGGATCCGGCGAACCGGAAAGGGACGCACACGGCGGTCCTGGCCGGCGGCTGCTTCTGGTGCACCGAAGCTGTCTTCGAGATCCTCGAAGGCGTGAAGAAGGTTGTGTCCGGCTACTCGGGCGGCGATGCCAGGACCGCCAACTACAAGGCTGTCAGCACAGGCGCAACCAAACACGCCGAGGTGATCGAGATCACCTTCGACGCATCAAAGATCAGTTACGGCGAGCTGCTGCGAGTCTTCTTCGAAGTGGCGCACGATCCGACTCAGTTGAACCGCCAGGGACCCGACTTCGGACCGCAATACCGCTCCGCGATCTTCTATGCCAACGACGAGCAGAAGCGCATCGCAGAGGCCTACATCGCCCAGTTGACCGCGGCCAAGGTCTTCTCCAAGCCCATTGTCACCGAAGTAGCGCCGCTGAAAGGCTTCTATCCGGCAGAGGACTACCACCAGGACTTCGTCGCCAATAACCCCATCAACCCCTACGTGCTGGCCAACGCGAATCCCAAGGTCTCGAAGCTCAAGAAGGCCTGCCCGCGCCTGGTGAGGAAGAAATGAGCGCTGGCGGCCCTGTGCCACGGCGATCCATGCTGATCGCACTCGCGGCGCCGGCCCTGGCGAAGGATCCTCGCATGGTGAAGATCGCGGAGTTCGACGCCGCAGGCAACCTGATCGGCGTGCGCGAGGTTCCCAAAATCGCAAAGCCGGATGCCGAGTGGAAGGCGCAGCTCGGCGGCGCCAGCTACACCGTCGCGCGCAGGAAGGGCACCGAGTTTGCCTTCACCGGCCGATTCAACAAGCACAAGGAAGACGGCGTCTACACCTGCATCTGCTGCGGGACCGCGCTGTTCGACTCCACAACGAAGTTCAACTCCGGCACCGGTTGGCCGAGCTTTTGGGCCCCCATCGCCAAGGAGAACATCAGGGTCGAACGCGACTTCTCGTTGGGGATGATCCGTGAGGAGGTTCTCTGCGCCCGCTGCGACGCCCATCTGGGCCACGTCTTCCCCGACGGCCCGGAACCCACCGGCCTGCGCTACTGCATCAACTCGGTCTCGCTGAGCTTCCAGCCTCGCGCCAGATGAGCCGGTTTATTCCCTCCAGCGCAGCTCGAAGCGTTCACGGCCGCGGCCGTCCATCGTGATTTCGCGGACGCGCCGGCGTGCGTCCAGCTCAATCATCATCGAGCCCGATACATTCCGCCCCGAGACTTCGGCCCACACGCGGTCCCTGTCCACGCGCGTGATCCGTCCGCGAAAGCTGAGATCACCGCTGAAATCGGTCCTGAACGTGACATCGACGTCGCCTTGCCGGCTGATGCTGACGCGGCATTCGTCCAGCCGCACATCGGACCCGCCCGAACTGCGCAGGGACCCGTTTCCGCGCCCGCGGAAGTCCACGTCGTTATTCCAATCGCCTTGCCAGCCGCCCTCGCCCCAGTTGTTCCGGCCCCGCTCCCAGTCGCGCCCGCCGCTCCCTTCCCGGCCCCAGTTGCTGCTCCCGCGCCATTCCAGGTCGAACGTGTAGCCCTCCCGGCCGCCCTTGGGGTCTTCGATCCGCACCACCGCCACACCGGCCCGCCCAGGCTCGCGCAGCAGTTCCTGACGCCCCCGGCCGTCGATGCCCCGGAAACTGAACTCGTAGGGGGTCCGCGGCATCGCCGTGTTGCAGACGAACCGCCGCCACGTGGCGGGCTGGCCTTGAAGCGTCCTGATCCGGCCCGTGTCCTCCCGGATCTCTATCTCGGCGACGCCGTCGACCTCGACCTCGATGGTGCATTTGCCCCGGTCTCCGCCTCCTCCCCGGATCTCGGCACGCCGTGTTTCACCCTGCCCACCCCACTGGGCGAAAACGGGAACCGCAAGAAAAAGCATCGAAGGCAATCTTCGTCTTAGATTCGTTCTCATCGACCTCACCTGCCAGATTGACGAATCTTCACGTTTGAAGATTCCAATTTTTCCGCAACGACCTTCAGGTTGTGGTCTAACCCATTCACAACAAAGCCATGACGCGAAAAGGGCCTGCCGGCCGGCAGGCCCTTTCGCACACCCGGTTTCCCGGGTCTGATGTTCAATGGGAGAAACAGATTCAACGGCCTCGCGACCGTAAAACCTGTACGTGCTTTGATCGTACGGTGTGGGAGGGCATCCGTCAAGGGAAAATCCGCCAAGGCCGAAAATTCCTCTAATCTGTTCATTCCGTTGAGATTCTTGTCCTTGACAGCAGTTCGCGCCTCTGCTCCCCGACAGCCGTCGAAGGCGCCGCGCGATGGTCAAATCCGCTGTAAGACAGAGATTTCGCATGGGTTAGGGAGCTGCTTGCCTCTCAGGGACCGAGGTGTTCCTTGATCCAGGAGGCCCAGCGCCGCAGGATGTCCCGGTCGTGAATCGGGTCGCTCGGGTAGTGCCCGCTCACCGGGTAGGCGACGAACTGCGTCTTCACCCCGTTGTCCCGGAGGACGTGATAGAGGATGTAGGATTCCGTGATGGGCACGCGCTGGTCGCCTGTGTCGCACAGGACCAAGGTCGGCGCCTTGATCTTCGGCGCGTAGGTGATTGGCGCCTGATCGCGGTACGCCTGGAGGCGCTTCGGGTCGGTGAACGGTGAGCCGCCATAGTAGGTCGCCACAAACGAGTGAATGTCGCTGAGGACATACTGGTCGATGTGGTCGGTGACAGCCGCTCCGGCGACGCCGGCGCGCCAGCGGTCCGGGTAGTTGCCCAGCAGCCACGTAGTCATGTAGCCGCCGTAAGACCAGCCCGAGACCGCCATCCGCTTGGGGTCAGCGATGCCGTTCTTGATCAGCAGGTCCACGCCCGACATGACGTCGCGGCCCGGCCCCGCGCCCGCATCGTTCCAAATCGCCGCTTGAAACGCGTTGCCGAGATTACTACTGCCTCGATAGTTGGGTTCGAAAATCACCCATCCGTGCGAGGCGAACCATTGCGCTCGCGCATTGAACCCCAGCATCGAAGCGCCACGGGGTCCGCCGTGAATCATGAGCACGAGCGGATAGAGCCTCCCTGCTTCGTAGCCGGGCGGGTAAGTCACCACGCCGTCCATGTCGAAGTTGTCGGGACCTCGCCAGCGCAGAGGCTCCTGCCGTCCGAGTTCCAGTGATGTGACAAAAGCGTTGTGGTCCGTCAGGCGCTGCGGCGTCGCCCCCAGCTTCTCGGCGTAATAAACTTCAGCCGGGCGATCCGCTTCGACTCCGAGGAATGCGACGGCGCCGTTATTCGCAAACGATGTCTGCCACACTTGGAGATCGCCAGTTTCGATGCGCCTGGCAGGACCTTCAGGCGGCTGGACCCACAACTCGGTCCGCGTTCCCCGCTCCAGCGGCATCACCAGAGACCCGTCCGGCGCCCACCGGGCGAATATGTTCGTATCGAGCCCGCGCGTCAGATTGCGCCCCAGCCCGCCCGCGGCGGGGGCCACCCACAACTCGCGAACAAACCGCGTATCGCCGTCGCGCGGCCACGTGTAAGCGATGTGTTTGCCGTCGCGCGAGTAGCCGATGAAGTTCTCCATCTTCTCGCGGCCGGAGAGCGGAGCGCAGCGACCTGTCTGCGCGTCCACAACATAGCTGCCGTTGTCCATCGCGTATCTCATCCCAGGGCGCGGCTGGCGCTGAAACGCGATCTGTTTCCCGTCGGGGGACCAGTGAAGATTCCCGGCCACGCTCCACTCGCCCGACGTCAGGCGCTTCCCTTCGCCGCCCTCGAGCGGGACGAGCCAGATGTGGCTCGGCCGCGGCGCCTCCGTCAACAGGTAATTGACATCGGCCTCGAACGACTTGTTGGCCTTCTCCTCGCCCTCGCGCTTCGGAGCCTCCTCTTCGGAGGTGTAGGAGAAGGCCTTGCCGTCCGGCCGCCATTCGAAGCTCTGAACTCCGTTCGCCGCCTTGGAGACCTGCGCCGCTTCGCCGCCGTCAATCGGCAGCACGAAGATCTGCGGCTTGCCGTCCGCGGGAGCGGTGAACGCGATGCTCGTCCCGCCGGGCGACCATTTGTGGCCGGTTGTGTTCCGGCGCGTCAGGATCTTCTGCGCCTTCGTGGCGACGTCGATTTGAACAAGCTCGCCGTCCCGGCGATTTTCCTTGAAATTGGATCGGGAGATTTTGACGGCGATGCTGCGGCCGTCGGGGGAGATCTGCGGATTCTGATACTGCGCGATCCTGCCAAGATGCTCCAGAGTGAACCGCTCGCCGGAAACCGCCAGGGAGAGGCTGAAAAGGACTACTGCCAGCGCCTTCATTGGCCACACAGGTTAGCACGAAAAAGCGCGAAGCGCGCGATCAGCGGCCCAGATTCAGCGTGATCATCGGCTCGTCGATCTCGTCGGGGCCCACTCTGCGCCGCCGCAGCCACACCCCAACCGTGGCAAACAGAATGCCGCCGCCCAGCGTGAACAGGAGCACGACGCCGGCAAGCTGGATCGCCGCCCACACCATCTTGAGCGTGTCGGGCATCGGCCCCGGCTTGGTTGCTTCATTCACTGTGAACTCGGGCCGCCATTCGATGCCATTCAAAATCTCCGCCGCCGCCGCGGCATCCGCCGGCGCGGGGATCACTGCGACGAGCGGGCCCGACCGCTTGATCGTCCAACCCGGTTGTTTCTCGAACTCGGCCGCCTTGCGCCGCGCCACCTGCGGCGTCGGGTATTCGAACAGCGCCAGCGCGACTTCACCCGCCGCCGTGCGGTAACGCGCAAGCTGCGCTTCGGCGTCATCCTCGAACCCGGCCAGCGCCGGCGAAATCCGCGGCTCGAACAGCGCCAGTGAATTCAGCCCGAGAACGTAGCGCTCCGAGTTCCTCACCAGCGACTTCTCAGGAAGCCGTGACGCCAGCACCGGCAATCCGCCTCCAGAGCGCATCTGAGGGAGGATCTTGTAGAGCTCCTCCATCTCGCGCGCGAGCGGCCGCCATCCTTCGAACAGCAGCACGTAATTCTGATGCGCGACAATCTGCGTGCCGGGCGTGGTCGCCGAAAGTGTCGCGCCCCGCACCGGCGTGGCGTTGGCCGGCCGCATGAACTGATACCAGGCCAGCGCCGACGTCGCATCCTTCAGCCTCCAGGCGGTAGCCGCAAACCGTCCCGCCGGACCGTCGTACACCGCCCGCTCGGACGCTTCGCCGGCATACTCGGACCAGAGATTCTTTTCCGTGATCGCGACCGGCTCGGCTTTCCGCCGCTTGTGTTCCCGCCACTGCCCGGGCCAGATGCCCTGCGCCGCCAGCGCGAAAGAGCAAAGCAGTAACGATGCGATGAGTCGCATGGTCAGGCTCCGCAGCACTTCTTATACTTCTTCCCGCTGCCGCAGGGGCACGGGTCGTTGCGTCCGATCTTGGCCCCCTTGATCACCGGGCCTTCGGCAGGCTTCGCCTCTCCGCCGGCGAACTGGAGCATCTCCATCTCGCGCGCCTTCTTGCGCTCGATGTTGCGCGTCAGGTCGATCAGGCTTTCCTGGGCCTTCTTGCGGTCTTCGCCGGACGCGCCGTTCACGCCGCCCGCCACCTCGCCTTCAGCCACCCACTCTTCCTCGAACGGAGTCGCCGGCCGCTCGCCGTGCACCGCCTGGAGGAAGAACAGGAACCGCACCGTCTCGTCCTCGATGCGGTCCATCATGTCCTGGAAGATCGCGAAGGCTTCCTTCTTGTACTCGATCAGCGGGTCCTTCTGCCCGTAGGCCCGCATGCCGATTCCTTCTTTCAAATGGTCCATCGACAGCAGATTGTCTTTCCACTGCTGGTCGATGACGTGCAGCCAGATCATGCGCTCGGTCTCGCGCATGATTTCGCTGCCCACGAGCTCTTCCTTCTCGTCGTAGCGGCGCCGCAGCCTCTCGAGGATGTACTCCTCCATCTCGCGCTGCGACATCTCCTGCACTTCATTCGGCCGGATGCGCACGCCGAACTGTGAGTTGATGTCGGTCTCCAGGCCCGTCAAGTCCCACTGCTCCGGGTGCGCGCCCTCCGGGCAGCGCGCTTCGATGAACGTGGCGACGATCCCGTCCACAATCTCGAAGATCCGCTCCTTCATGTCGCGGCCTTCAAGAAGCTGGCGGCGCAAGCCGTAGACCGCCTGCCGCTGCTTGTTCATCACGTCGTCGTACTCGAGGACGTGTTTGCGCGACATGAAATTCTGCGTCTCGACGGCCCTCTGCGCCGCCTCGATGCGCCTGGTGATCAGCTTGCTCTCAATCGGCACGTCTTCTTCCATGCCCAGGCGCAGCATCAGGCCCTGAATACGGTCGCCGCCGAAGATGCGCAGCAGGTCGTCCTGGAGCGAGAGAAAGAACCGCGAGCTGCCCGGATCGCCCTGCCGGCCGGCGCGGCCGCGGAGCTGGTTGTCGATGCGCCGCGACTCGTGCCGCTCGGTGCCCACGATGTGCAGGCCGCCGACCGCAACCACTTCCTCGTGCTCCTTCGCGCATTGCTCCTTGAAGTGCTCGTAGAGCTCCGCCCACTTGGCGCGGTCTACCCGATACTTCGTCTTGGCGCCGCGCGTGAAGTAATAAAAGTGATCGTCCACCGTCACCGTCTCGGTACCCGGCGGCGGCGTCTCCACCAGCTTGCGCTTGATGCACTCCTCCTGCGCCAGGAACTCGGGGTTCCCGCCCAGCAGGATGTCGGTGCCGCGGCCGGCCATGTTGGTCGACACCGTCACCGCGCCCTTTCGGCCCGCCTGCGCCACGATGTAGGCTTCGCGCTCATGGTTCTTCGCGTTCAGCACCTCGTGCCGGACGCCCATCCGCTTCAGAATGGCGGCGAGCTTCTCGGATTTCTCCACCGAGATCGTGCCCACCAGCACCGGCTGCCCCAGTTCGTTCTTCGCCGCGATCTCTTTGGCCGCGTTGCGCCACTTCTCTTCCTCGGTGCGGTAGACGATGTCGTTGGCGTCGATGCGCCGCATGGGCTTGTTCGTCGGGATCACGACAACGTCGAGGTTGTAGATCTTCGAAAACTCCGCCGCCTCGGTGTCGGCCGTACCGGTCATGCCGGCCAGCTTCTTGTACATGCGGAAGTAGTTCTGGAAGGTGATCGTGGCCAGCGTCTGGTTCTCGCGCTCGATCTTGACGCCTTCCTTGGCCTCGATCGCCTGGTGCAGTCCGTCGCTCCACCGCCGGCCCGGCATCAGGCGCCCGGTGAACTCGTCGACGATGATGACCTCGTCCTTGCCCTCTTCCTCGTTGTAGCGCACCAGGTAGTCGCGGTCGCGCTTATAGAGCACGTGCGCCCGCAGCGCCTGCTGGACGTGGTGGTTCAGCTCGACGTATTCCGGTTCATACAGGTTCGGCACGCCCAGCAGCTTCTCGCACTTCAGCACGCCCTCCTCTGTCAGAGCCACAGAGCGGTGCTTCTCGTCCACCGTGTAGTCGCCCGTGTAGTACTTCTCGCCTGGCTCCTTGCCCTCGATCACCTCGCCGCGCTTCAGCTTCGGGATGATCGCGTTCACCTTGTAATACTTGTCGGTGGATTCCTCGCTCGGTCCGCTGATGATCAGCGGCGTGCGCGCTTCGTCGATCAGGATCGAGTCCACCTCGTCTACGATCGCGTAATGATGCTCGCGCTGGACGCAGTCCTCCAGACGGAACTTCATGTTGTCGCGCAGGTAGTCGAAGCCAAACTCGTTGTTGGTGCCGTAAGTGACGTCGCAGGCGTAGGCCGCGCGCCGCTCGTCGTCGTCCAGCCCGTGCACGATCAAGCCGACCGACAAGCCGAGGAACTTGTAAATGCGCCCCATCCACTCCGAGTCGCGCCGCGCCAGGTAGTCGTTCACCGTCACCACGTGGACGCCTTTCCCGGCGAGGGCGTTCAGGTACACGGGCAAAGTCGCAACCAGCGTTTTTCCTTCGCCGGTCTTCATTTCGGCGATCTTGCCCCGGTGCAGCACGACGCCGCCGATCAACTGCACGTCAAAGTGCCGCATGTTGACGGTGCGCCGGCCGGCTTCCCGGACCACGGCAAACGCGTCGGGGAGGATGTCGTCGAGCGTCGCGCCATTGGCAAGCTGCTGTTTGAACTCTGCGGTTTTGGCGGCAAGTTCGCTGTCGGTGAGACCCTTCAGCGAAACTTCGCGCTCGTTGATGGCCGCCACGAGCGGCATGATCGTTTTGATTTCGCGCTCGTGCTTCGTGCCGAAGATTTTCGCAAGAAGGGTGTCGATCATAATTAGAGTGGGGGAACACTCTTATTCTACCGCACACCCCCTTGGACGCCCCCCTCGGAAGCCGTTGTTCCCGCCGTCTAATCCAGGCTTTCGTTCCCTGCCAGTCGCCGGCGCACCGTGGAGAGCAGCTCCGCCGCCACCACGGGCTTGTTGAGAAACTCCTGCATCCCGGCCCGGCGGCACTGGCTTCGCACGCTGTCGGAGACTTCCGCTGTCAGGGCGAGCACGGGGACATCGGCGTAACCCGGAATCTGACGCAGCCGCAGCGTGGTCTCGATGCCATCGAGGCCCGGCATCCGCAAGTCCATCAGGACAAGGTGAAACAGGGTCTCCGACGCCGCCTCCAGCGCCTCGTAGCCGCTGGCCGCGCAGTGATGTTCAAATCCGCCCTTCCCCAACACCGCGGAGAGGACATGCCGCGAAATGCGATTGTCGTCGACAACGAGAACGCGGCGCCCCGTCCCCGCCGCCGGACCGCTAGCGCGGTCCACCAGCACGGGCCGCTGCCTGGGCAGCCGCAGCGGCAGCACGGCACGGAACTCGTAGCCATAGTCCGGCCGGCTCTCCACTGTCAGATCGCCGCACAGCAGATCCACGAGCCGCCGCAGGAGCGCCAGGCCCAGGCTCGAGTAGCTGAACTTCCGGTGCAGCCCGGACTCCAGATGCAGGAACCCCTCGTAGACCTCGCTGAACCTCTCCGCGCCGATCCCGCCGCCGTTGGTGCGCGCCGCAAGCACAAGCTCCACCGCCGGTCCGCCGGACTCCGAAACCTCCGCGTGGAATTCGATGCGACCGCTCGAAGCGAACCGCCACGCGTTGTCCAGCAGCAGCCGCGCAAGCTGGCGGATGCGGTAGGCGTCGCCGATCAGCGTGCGGCGCGTGGAATCGTCGAGCTTCGGCATAATCTCCAGCCGGTGCGACGCCAGGCGGCCCTGGAGTTCCGCCACCGCCGTCTCCAGCACTTCGCCGACGTGGAACTCGGCCTCGTCAAGCTGGACGCAGTTGGCCGTCAGCGACGTGTATTCGAGCGTGGCGTTGAGCAGTTCTGAAAGCCCCTCGGCGCACTGCCGCGTCGCCTCGACATAGCCCCGCGCCTCGGCGTCGAGGCCGTATTCCAGCAGCAGATCCGTCATGCCCAGGATGCCGCTCAAGGGTGTGCGGATCTCATGGTTGAGGCTCGCCAGAAAGCCGAGTTTCGGCCCGATGCCGTCTGAGGCTGGCCGCCGGACCACCGGAATGCAGTCGTCGCTCGAAATCTCACCGCACTCTGCGAGCGCCGCCTCGGGCCGGCCACACAATACGTAGCGCTGGGACGCCATACCCTGACTTAGCTATCGGCGTCCCCGGATGAAGGTTTAGGGGAAACGCTCAGTCTTCGCTGCTGAAGATGCCCCCCAGGGCCCCCAACGGACCGCGCTCGTCCCCGCCCGTCTGCATCGGCGCCATCTCCCGCCGCAGCTTTTCGAGCGTCATGCTCTGCACGATCACCCGCCCGGGCCCGGTCAGCGTCGCCAGGAACAACCCCTCGCCGCCGAAGATCGCCGTCTTGATCCCGCCCACGAACTGGATGTCGTAGTCCACCCCCTCGTCGAAAGCCACGATGCAGCCGGTGTCCACCTGCAACATCTCCCCCGGACCCAGGTTGAACTCCACGAAATCGCCGCCGCCGTGGATGAACACTGTCCCCGGCCCGGTCAGCTTCTCCAGGATGAAACCCTCGCCCCCGAAAAAGCCCGAACCCAGCTTCTTCACGAAGGCGATGTTGAGCGTCGCTGAGCTCTGGGCGCACAAAAAGCTGTCGCGCTGCACCATCACCGACTGCCCGGCCCGCAGGTCGAAATGCTGGATGCGGCCCGGATAGTTGCCCGCGAAGCCCACCTCGCCGCCGGCCGGCGAAGCCTTGAAATACGTCAAGAAGAGCGATTCGCCCGCCAGCTTCCGCTTCAGGGCGCCCCAGATCTTCTGGCCCAGCGTCTCGCCCGACATCCGCGTCTCCCAGCTCACGCTCGGAAACTTGTACAGCATCTTGCCCGCTTCCGCGAACAGCTCCTGGCCCGGCTTCAGCTTGATCCGCGCCACTTGCAGGTTGTCGCCCTGGATGGTGTACTCCAGCGGCTCCGCCGGGGCGAAGTTCTGGACCGCGGTGGCGACCCCTCCTCCCATCTGTGCGCCGCAGCGCGGGCAAAATCTGGCTCCATCGGCGGCCTGAGAGCCGCAGCTCGTGCAAAAAGGCATCTGTTCTCTCCGATATCCTGAAAGAAGTGGATTTCGAATTTAAGATACGCCAACCGCACGGCCTTTGTTCAGTTTTGTGCTGCGCCCTCCTGCTCGCCCCCGCTTCCGCCGCGAAGACCGTTCCCCAGGTCTGCGGCTTCGAGCGCGGCAACTGGCGCGACGAGGTGCACCGCTCGCGCAAGGCCGGGCGCGCCCGCCGTCTCCAGCGCGCCGCGAATCTCGATCAGCGCCCCGTTGCGCCTCTCCAGCGCGACGCCGGCGAGATCGCCGTGATCGACGGTTCCGGCGGCGTGATCGCGCGCCGCAACCCGTTTGATCTGCTGAACCGGACCGTGCGCTTCTCCGCCCTCGATGCCGCAGCCACCAGATATCGCTTCGACTTGGGCGGCTCCCCGGGGCTGCCAGCCGGAGCGATCACACCCATCGAAGGGCTCGAAGACGACGACGCAAAGCTGATCCCCTTGCCCTTCGACTTCCCCTTCTATGGCGCCGTCTACCGCGAGGTCTGGGTCCACTCCGACGGCAATCTCAGCTTCAGCCGCCCGGATTCGGCCTCTACCGCCCGCAGTCTCGGCCGCCTCACCGCCGGCCCGCCGCGCATCGCGCCGCTGTTCATGGACCTTGATCCTTCGCGCCCCAACGCCGTGGTCGCCCAGTCCGCCGCCGGCGGCGCAATCACCTTCTTCTGGCAGGATGTCCCCGAATACGCCGACTTCGGCGCCGGCCCGCGCCAGACCTTCCGCGCCACCCTGCACCCCGGCGGGGCGATCGACTTCGCCTGGACCTCGGTGACGGCCTCAGACGCCGTCGTCGGCATCGCCCCCGGAGGCCTCAGCGGCGCAGCGGCCGTCGTTTCCTTCTCCGAGGACCCCTCCGGCGAGTACGATTCCGCCATCGCCGAACGCTTCGGCAGCGCCGAAACCCTCGACCTTGTCCGCGCCGCCCAGCGCTTCTACGAGACCCACGAGGACAGCTACGACTACCTGGTCTTCTACAACGCCGCCAATATCCCGGCGGGGGCCTCGGCCCTGGCCTACGAATCCACGGTGCGCACACTGCGACGTGGCATCGGTGACACACTGACGTGGGCCGGCGAGGCCTACGGCTCGCCTACCCGGCTTCAAGCGGTACTCAATATGGGGCCTCTATCTCAATATCCCCGCGACCTTTATGCGCCGGTCGGACTGCGCGGGCGCGTCACCGGCGACAACACGATGACCCTGCTCGGGCACGAAGCCGGCCACCTCTTCCTCGCCCTCGCCAGCATCCGCGACCCGAACGATCCCACCGCCCGCCCCATGCTCGGAGTGCAACAGGCCCACTGGAGCTTCAATTTCAACTCCGAGGCCTCCCTGCTCGAGGGAAATCGCATCGCCGACCTCGGCCCTCAATCATCCGGCGACCGGTTCCTGACAATCGCCACCGTCGAAGGCTACTCGCCCCTTGACCAGTATCTGATGGGCCTCCGCGCGGCGGATGAGGTTCCGCCCACCTTTCTCGTCCGCAACAGCAGCCGGCCCGCTACCGCATTCCCGCAGGTTGGTGTTCCGCTGCGCGGCGAGCGCCAGGACATCACCGTTCAGGATCTGATCGCCGCGGAGGGCCGCCGGCAGCCCGACCACACGGTTGAGCAAAGGCTCTACCGTTTCGCCTTCATCCTCTTGACTGCCGAGGGCCAGGACGCAACCGAGGACGAGCTTCAACGAGTCGAGGCCATTCGCCAGGAGTTCGAACCGTACTTCCGCCGCGTGACCAGCGAGCGCGCCGCCGCCGACACTTCGCTCAAAGCGATGCTTCGCGTCTCCGCCTGGCCCGCCGCCGGGGTGTTCGCCGGCCTCGAAGCCCCGGTCCATGTCCAACTGGCGCGCCCGGCTGTCTCGGACCTGGTGCTATGGTTCCGCACCAACGACGAATGGGTGGAGGCGCCTGCGCAGGCGGTCGTCCCCAAAGGCGCCCGCGAAACGACCTTCACTGTGAAAGGCAAGTCCCCTGGAATCGCGGACTTCTATATCGAACCCTCAAGCGCCGCCTACGAGAGCCGCCACCTGAAACTGGCCGTTCGCCAGTGTTGCGCGGATCTCACCCTCGACCGCTATTACGTCGACAGCGGCGTCGCCGTCCTCCGGGTTCTCGACCCAAACGAAACCACGTTCCGGGGAGCGCCGGTTCGCGTTCGCATCGACGGCGGCGAGTCCCGGATTCTCACCACGGAAAGCGACGGGCTGCTCTTCATCGGGTGGACCGGTGCGTCCCGGCAGATTGAGGCCTGGATTGAAGGATCTACGGCGCCCCCGCTGCTGATCCAACGGCCCTGAGCGAAATCTCGCCCTTGCCCCATACCGTCTGACGGCCGACGCCGGTGTAGACTCCGGCTTCGAGCAAAGGCAGGAACTCCCGCAGGTCGCCGCTGTACACGCAAGCGCCCGTGAACCCGCCCAGCGGATGCCTCCGGCCGGTGCGAAGGCTCTTTCGGGCCGCGCTGGCGTGGCCGAGCCGGCAGGAGTCGCACTGGACGGCTTTCGCCCGCTCGGCAAGCCCCGCAAAGTCGAAGGCCGCGGGCCCCGGGCCGTATTCCCCCCGCAACGCGCTCACCCGGTCCCGTAGCCTCGCCACGAGAACTTGGAACGGAAGCGGAGGATTCCCGTCCCATCCCTTCAGTTCCGCCGGCGTCAGAAAATCGACCTCGATCCGCTCGGGAGCTGCGCAGCGAGGGCTCAGGTCCAGCATAAGCTGCTCCACCCTAACCTCAACGAATTGCAGTGGAACTCTGTCCGGACCCAATCCACTGGAGCAGATTCCTCGAACCGCGCGGATCAGCGCTTCCTCCGCCCCCGCATCGAACAGATGCAGCCGCGCCTCGAACACCTCCCCCGCCCTCAGAACCCTCCCCTCGATCTCCCTCACACGCAACACGAAGGGCCGTGGAGAATCCCGCAACCCGCTCGGCCCGGACTCGTTCCTCGGCCGGAACACGCTCTCGGGAAGCTGAAAGCCCAGTGCGCCGCGGAAGTCGTTTGCAGCGCCCGCCTCGCCGAAACGGAGCATCGATCCCGGCGCCAAACGAAACCGGCAGACCCGGACATTGAAATCCAGACCTGCCGGCGATTCAGCCAAGGGCGTACCTCAGCGGATGGCGATGGTGTTGAAGTTTGGGCTGATAATCTGACCCTGCCGGTTCGTGTTGGATCTGCGGCCAAAATAGTCCATCACAATCGCTGTTGCGCAACTTCCTGCGGGACAAGCGAGTTCGGATGGAACCTTCACCTTCACTCTCCACACTCCAGGTTCGTTCGGGTCGAGCGTCGAGGAGACGATCTCGGCGAAACGCGTTCCCAACCCGACTCGCGCCACGCCGTCGTGGTGGACCGCCACCTCGCTGGCGGTGCCGTCCTCCGGAAGTCCCTCAATGGCGCCCTGCCCCGTGAGGAACAGCGTGATCTCCTGGTTCCGCTCCACGGGCCGCGAGGAGGAGTTCGCCGATCCGTCGGGGTTGAGCGCTCGAACCTGTCCCGCTCCCGGCGCATTCGCGGCGATGAACGCCGGCGCGATCTGCTCCACGCGAATCCACTGGTGCGCCAGCACTTCCCAAGTCTCCACGTTGCGCACGCGGAACTCGACATTGGTGTTGTACGGAGTCCCGCTCGGAACCTGAAGTGTCACCTTGTTATCGTCGAGCTGGCGCAGTGGCGCGGGAACGCCATTCACCAACACCTCAAGGCTGTTGATCGCCCGCGGCAGCGGCGCGGTCGGCTCGCCCACGGGAGTTTCCGCGAATTTCACTCCTGGCGCCAACAGAACCGCGAGACCGCTCGGAGCGATCTTGTCCACCGCATTGCCGTAACTCAGAACGGTGTGCATCGGATAGTGGAACATCACCCGGTGCGCCCCGTCCGTCAGGATCAGGTTGTCTGACTTGTCCAGCGTGACGTGCCGCCCGCCGATCCCGGTCACCAATGGGATCGCGGGCGTCCCGCTGTTGATTTCCGTACTGAGGATGCGGTCGTAGTCCGGCAAAGTCACTACGCGGATCCCCGCCCCGTCGACCAGGTAGATGATGCCGGTCTTCCGGCTCACCGCGATCGAATTGGGCCGGAACTGCGAATTGCGCGCGGCGGAGATCGTCAGTCCTGGCGTGGCGCCCGGCGAAAGCCCCCAGATCGGCGCAAAGATCTTCAACTGGCCGTTGCCGTAGTCGCCCACGTAGATCCGGTCGCTGGTGTCTGTGGCTACAGTCAGCGGGAAGTTCAGTGATTCAGGATTGCTCCCGGCGCTGGCGCTGATAAAGTCCGGCTGGCCCAGCACGAGCGACGCGGCCATGCCTGAAGAGAAGTCTTTCCGGAACAGCAGCACACGGTGATGGCCGGCGTCGGCCACTACGAGGTGCCCGTCATTGGTGAACGCAATCGACACCGGGTAAAGCAGATTCGTCTCGTTGACGGCGGAGCTGAACCGGCTGTTCGCGTCCCGCTTTCCGATGACGATGTCGGGAATGTGCGGCCCGCCGGGGTTGTCAAACGGCCGCGGATAGCGCACCACGCGGCCGTTGCCCGTGTCCGCCACCCACAGGTTGCCGTCCGCGTCCACCGCCACCGCCGAAGGCATTTGCAGCCCCGTTTCGGTGGCCTTGGCCGCTTCGCCGGTGGGCGAATTCACCAGCGTGCGCCAGAAATCAACCTGCCCGATGACGAGCTCCGCCCATCCTCCCTCGTGGATCTTGCGGGCATCCGAATAGCCCAGGATCCGGTTGTTCCCCGGATCGGCGACATAGAGACGCGGTGGATGATCTCCGGTTTGGTCCAACGCTGTGGCTACCCCGAGTTGAATGCCCGCCAGGCCGCCGGGGGCGAACTCGCGCCCCTCGGTCAGGTTGGGCGATCTGAATTCAAACGAGGGCTGCCCCAGCACGAGAGTGGCCTCGGTATTCGGCCCGGCCTCGGCCGGATTGGGCAATACCAGGACGCGGTTGTTCCCGCTGTCGGCGATAAACAACTCCGATCCCGACGCCGCCGCGGCCGTGGGAAAGGCCAGCGTATTGGTCCATGGCTCCAGCCAGCCGCGATTCGCCAGCGCGTTGTTGAAGTCCGTCTGCCCGATCACCTGCACGGCCTTCGGCGAGATCTGCACGTTTTCCGCCGGCCACGTGGACACCGGATCGAACCGCATGATCCGGTTGTACGTCGAGTCGATCACGAACAACTGGTCGCCGATAGTGAACAGCCCGCGCGGACCGCCGGCCAGCGTCGTCCCAGCCACCTCGATGGCGAACCCGATGTCGTTGATCGGCGGAATCGTCTGGTTCGGCCCCACCACCACGATGCCCATCACGCGGTCGGCGTCCTTCCCCGTCCACTGGGGCGACCGGTACACCAACACGCGGCTCAGGTCGTCGGAAACAAACACGTTGCCCGACTGGTCGACGGCCACCGCCGACGGGTAACGGAGCCGGGCCTTGTTGATGCGGTTGTTGAAGATGACAGTCGGTGAGCTCGTGGAACCCGACCCCGCCACCGCCGTGTTGAAGTCCGGCTGGCCCAGCACCAGGTCCGACTGCACCGCCTCGCCCCCATCCACGGTGTTCGAGGGACCGCTGACCCTCGACGCCGGATACCGCAGCACGCGGTGGTTGCCCGGGTCGGTGGCCCACAGGTTGCCATCCTTGTCGAACGCCAGCACGCCGAAATACGGCGTGAATGTACTGCTCGTCCGCGTGGCCGATCTGAGCGTCGCCTGGTTCGGCCCCGACAGCCCCTGGTTGTGCGCGCCTGGCACGATGAGTTGGCCTTGCGTGTTGCGCATCACGAGCGCCGGTTGCCCGATCACCAGATCGGCTGTCTTTATTTCCGTGGTCTGCTCGAAGGGTCTCGGATAGCGCAGAATGCGGTTGTTGCCTGCATCGTAGACAAAGAGGTTCCCCTGATTGTCGCAAACCGCGCTCGTCGGGTAGTAGAGTCCTTGCGGCAGGACGGGGGCCCCGCCAAGCTGGTAGGTCGAATAGAAATCCCGTTGTCCGAGAACAACATCGGCCCGCCGGCCGTTGTAAAGGTCGCCCGTCCTCTTCCAGCCCAGCACCCGGTTGTTTTCCGTATCCACCACGTAGACGATCGGCTCCGGCCCTGAGGCGTCCACGGCCACCCCGAGCGGGCTGTTCAGCTCGCGGCCCTCCACGCCGTTCGGCGCGAGTCCGCGAAACTGCACCACGTCATCCAATGTGGCGTTTGGGGACAACTGGCCCAGGATTCGGGCGGGAATCGGATTGGGATACGGTTGCGCCCCCACCCAGCCTCCGATTGCGGCCGAAACGGCCAAAACGCGAAACAAGTGATTCTTTTTCATTGCCTTAACCATGTGCGCCCGGCGTGGTCTAGGTTCACGATACCACGCTCCTCCGGATTTTCCAACCCAACTAGGACTGCACCTAAAGGTCCAGAGCCTGTATCTTCTGAACTCAGGTGAAAGCCTGATGCCATGGTGATGTTAAACTCGGATTTGGCCCTGCCATCCGCCATGCCTCGCCCCAGGGTTTGCGCCATCAGCTACTTAAACACGGTCCCTCTCGTTTGGGGTGCGGTGAACGGTCCCCAGAGGGGCGCCATGGACCTCAGCTTCGCGGTGCCCAGCATCTGCGCTGAACGCGTGCTGGAGGGTGACGCCGACGTAGGGATCATGCCGGTCATCGAAATGGCTCGCCACGGCCTCGACCACGTCCCCGGCATCGGTATCGGATGCCGCGGCGCGGTCCGCTCGATCCTGCTGGTTTCCAAGAAACCGTGGGACAGCATTGAGGTCCTCGCCGCCGACAGCGGCTCCCGCACCTCGGTCGAGCTCGCTCGCCTGGTCCTGGACCGGAAGTACGGTTCGGATCCGGCAATCCGCTCGATGGACCCCGACCTCGTGCGCATGTTGGACTGCGCCGACGCCGCCCTGCTCATCGGAGACGCCGCGCTGGCCGTCGATCCAGGCCAGTTGGATTACCCGTGCCTCGACCTCGGCGAGGAGTGGTTCGAAATCTCCGGCAAACCGATGGTCTTCGCTCTCTGGGCCGGCCGCGAAGAGAACATCACCCGCCGCCTCGGCGACCTGTTGCGCGCCTCCTGCGACGAAGGTCTCGCCAACATGAATCGCATTGTCGACGAGGAAAGCGACCGCCGCGGCTTCTCCCGCGAGTTGGTCGCCCGCTACCTCACCACCAACACCAACTTCCTCATCTCGGAGGAGGACTACGCCGGCCTGACCCTGTACCTCGATTGGGTGAAAGAGCTGGAATCGCCGGTCCTGGTGGAGACGCCCGCCTATGATGAAGCCTCAGGAAGCCGTTGACCTTCTGCGCAGCGACGACCTGATCGGCATCGGCATGGCCGCCGATGCGCTGCGGCGTAAGCTGCACCCGGAAGGCGTGGTCACCTATATCATCGACCGCAACATCAACTACACCAACTTCTGCACCGAGTACTGTAGCTTCTGCGCTTTCTACCGGCCGCTGGGCCACGCCGAAGGCTACGTGCACTCCCACGAGGTGATCTTACAGAAGATCCAGGAGACCCTCGACCTCGGTGGCACCGGCGTGCTGATGCAGGGCGGCCTGCACCCGGATCTCAAAATCGAGTGGTACGAGGACATGCTGAGCGCCATCAAGCGGCGCTTTCCTCAGATCTGGCTCCACTGCTTCTCCTCGCCCGAGATTCTTAACATCGCCGAGGTCAGCGGGCTCGACCTCGAAACAACCATCGCGCGCCTGCGCGACGCCGGCCTCGATTCCATCCCCGGCGGCGGCGCCGAGATCCTGCACGACGAGGTGCGCCGACGCATCAGCCGCTTGAAATGCACGGCCGATGAATGGGTGGCGGTGCACCGCACGGCCCATCAGCTCGGTATGAGAACGACGGCCACCATGATGTTCGGCTGCGGAGAGACGCTCGAGCAGCGCGTGCACCATCTCGAAGTCGTGCGCCGCCTTCAGCAAGACACGGGCGGCTTCACCGCTTTCATCCCCTGGTCGTTTCAGCGCGAGAACACCTCCTTGGGCCGCTTCGTCAAAGAGGAGGCCACCGGCGTCGA
This sequence comes from uncultured Solibacteraceae bacterium, assembly GCA_964472745.1. Classification (GTDB taxonomy): domain Bacteria; phylum Acidobacteriota; class Terriglobia; order Bryobacterales; family Bryobacteraceae; genus CAYYNC01. The sequence continues at coordinate 74,550 of CAYYNC010000003.1, read as the reverse complement.
ATACCTGAAAACGCTCGCCGTCTCCCGGCTCTACCTCGACAACATCCTGAACGTGCAGAGCTCCTGGGTAACCCAAGGCCTGAAGACCTGCCAGGTCGGCCTGCGCTTCGGCGGCAACGACGTCGGCAGCATCATGATCGAGGAGAACGTCGTCTCCGCCGCCGGCGCGCGCAACAAGGCCAGCGAGGAAGAGCTCCGCCGCATCATCCGCGACGCCGGCTTCATCCCCAAGCAGCGCGACACCCTTTACCGCACCTACTTCCTGAACTGACGGCGATCGCCTGTGGGGGGACAGATCGCTGATCGGCAGTCCCGCTCCGCGATGTTCCGATCAACACGCTCCTGAAACCCTCATGAGCAGCGCCCCATCCGGCTCGCCGGATCAGGCGCCCAATGCCGCCACGCTGGCCCGGCTGTCGCTCTCGTGTTCGCCCACCCTGTCGAGGCTCGGACCCGCCTCCGCCACCCACCACGTTGCCGGAGGCGGTCTGGAGGAGTAACGCAGCGCCTGAACAAACCAGACTGAGCAGTTCTGCGAGATTCGCCGCGGCCCCCGCCGCCGGTGGAGAGTAACGCAGCGCCTGAACAAACCAGGCTGAGCAGTCCAGCCGGTTGTGGTGAATTCGCCCGTGGAGGCCGGCCCGTTCGCCGGAACGAGTTCGCGCCGGCGATGGGGGGCCATGCTGCCCAGCTTGGCCCCGGGAATTCGCCTCTACAAGCGCCGGACTGTTTGTGGACAGCGCCGCAATGAGTCGCAGAGTCAATAGAGTTCCAGCGAGGCCTTCAGCCCTTCTTCGACTTCGCGCTGGGACTCAGCCGGCAGCGCGCCGATCCGCCTCGTCAACTTGGCCCGGTCCAGCGACGCCACCTGATGGCAGACGGCGAAGCTCGCCTTCGGCAGACCGGCAACCCGGCTCGAGAGTTCTATCACGGCCGGCCCGCGCTTACCCCGCGGGGCGGAGGTGGAGATGGGAACCACGATGACGGACCTCCATCCAGGAGCCTGGTTGAAACCGTCGGCCCGTCTGCTCCGATCCTGATCGCGGGACAAGATCGGCCCAATAAACCTCGCCGCGCTTCATCTGGCTGTGTTCCCGGATCTCTTCAGGCGCTCGATGCCGGCCGACTCCCGCTCAGGGTCGAGATCAAGTTGTGTTCCCGCCGTTTCCTTTGCGCAGGCTGCGATCGCGTCCTGTCTCGCTTTCCGGGACTGTTGCCGCAGCCACTCGTCGAGGGCCTCGCGCGCCAAGGTCGTGGCCGGGACCTGTGCCCGTGCGGCCTCCGCCCGGAGACGGATCTAGGTTTCCTCTGGAAGGGGCAGGTGAAAGTTCTTCATCGGTGATTCCTTGCTCCGGGGTGGCATCAAGCGTGGCGGATTCCTGGGGCAACACTCGCGTCGTACAACCCTCGCGCGGACGGAGCGGTTGTTGGAGGCCCTGGCTTGCGGGGAGCCGATTCTCATCGATTCGAGCAACCGGCGCGTCCTGAAGAATCCCCACGGGCGGCTGACCGCTGTATTTGGGATGCCGGTCGCATGGAGACCACACTGGAGGTCCCGGACCCGGCCTTTCGGAAGGCCGAGGCCACCGCCGGTGCGTTGGGAATTCCAGTGCGTCAGTTCGTTGCGCAGGCCGTCGAAGGAATGCTCGCGCTGGGCGCTCGGCGCCAGGGCAAGCCCTGGCTGAAGTGCGCCGGCGAATCGGCCCATCTCCAAAGAGACCATGCGAATGCAGAAGATCATCGGCGAGGAATGCGAACAAATCGAACCTCAGGACTGGACTTGATTCTCGACACCAATGCGCTTTCCGCCTGTCTTGACAGAACGCCGGAGGCGGTTGAGATCGTGTCCCAGGCGCGCGAGCTGGCGATCCCGGTCATCGTAGCCGGGAAATTCGCTTTCGGTGTCGCGCAGTCGCGCCGCCATGAGGCGTACGAAAAGGCCGCTGCACCGAATGCTGGACCGATGCACCGTCCTTGACATAGACATTGAGACCGCGCGGCACTGCGCAGCCATCCGCCTGGAACTCAAGAGCGCCGGCAAGCCGATTCCAGCCAACGACGCATGGATCGCCGAGCTCAGCCGGCAGCCTGCGTTGAAACCGCTCGAGCTGGGGAAGGGCGAATTCGCCTTCCTGCCTCCACCACAAGGCCTCGCGAGCCAGCTTTGCATTTTTGGGTGCGGTGACGGCGCCGGTTGCCGCCGCGCTGTTATATACTCGCGTCACCGCCCCCTGGAGGCGTCCAACATGCCACCCGCAGTGAACCGCCGCAACTTCGTCAACGCCGCCGCCGCGTCCGGAGCCTTCACCATCGTCCCCCGCCACGTCCTCGGGGCGGGCTACGTCGCCCCCAGCGACAAACTGACGCTCGCCCACATCGGCATGGGCACGCAGAGCTTCTCCGAACTGGGCAGCCTGCTGGCTAACCCCGAGATCCAGATCGTCGCCGTCTGCGACCCGAACAAGAACACAAACGATTACGTCGAATGGAGCAAGGGCTCCATCCGTAACACCATCCGCCGCATCCTCGCGAAACCCGACTGGCAGGCCAACGAAACAGGCTGCCCCGGCGGCCGCGACATCGGCAAGGAGGTGATCGACGCCTATTACGCCAACCAGCGCGGCGCGGACAATTTCAAGTCCGTCAACGCCTACGCAGACTTCCGCGAGCTGCTCGAAAAGGAGCGGGACATCGACGCGGTCAAGATCATGACGCCCGACCATCTCCACGCCACCATCGCGGTCGCCGCAATGAAGCGCGGCAAGGCCGTGATGACGCACAAGCCCCTTGCCAACCGCATGTACGAGGAACGGCTGGTGATCGAGACCGCGCGGAAGACCAAGGTCCCCACCCACTTCCTGCCCTACGGCGCCGGCGAAGGCAACCGCCGCATTTGCGCGCGCATCAAGGAGGGCGTCATCGGGCCGCTGCGCGAAGTCCACAACTGGTCCAACCGCCCCATGTGGCCGCAGTACACCGAGATTCCCAAAGACACGCCGCCGCCTCCGCCGGGCTTCGATTGGGACCTCTGGCTCGGCCCCGCGCTCGACCGCCCCTATCACCACCACTACACCCACGCCGTGTTCCGCGGCTGGTACGACTTCGGCGGCGGCTCGATGGCCGACATGGGCATCTACAGCCTCTGGCCCGTCTTCACCGAGATGAATCTCGGCGCGCCGCTCAGCGCCGAAGCGTGGTCTACGCACACCTGTTTCATCGAAGAATGCGTCGCCAAGCGCGTGAGGAACGACTTCGCTTTCCCCACCGCCTGCCGCATCCAGTTCAAGTTTCCCGCGCGCGGCGAAATGCCGCCGCTCGATCTCTTCTGGTACGACGGCGGATTCAAGCCGCGCCTGCCCGGCGAGCTCGAAGCCGCCGGCATCGAGTGGCCCATCGAGGGCATCCTCTTCGTCGGCGACCAGGGCAAGATCTTCGCCGGCTTCAACGGACAGCAGCCGCGCCTCGCGGCCAGGGGCGCGATCGAGCCGCTGTTCCCCGAAGAGCCCGCCGACGCCGGGGCTCGCCGCATCGCTGGAGCGCAGCGCGACCGCGCCGCCATCTGGCTGCCGGCGTTCAAGGGCGGCGACCCGTCGCCCGGCAACTTCCTCAATGCCGCCGGCGTCTCCGACGCAGTCTGCCTTGGCGCCGTCTCGCTTCGCGCGGGCCGCAAAGTGATCTTCGACAGTGAAAACATGAAGATCACAAATGTTCCGGAGGCCAATCGCTACCTTGTCCGCGAGTACCGCAAGGGATGGGAATTGTGAGGCGCACAAGTGTGGGGCGGATCGCCGGATCCGCCCGCCGGCCGCCGATCGGCCCCTTCGGAGAAGAGTTCAAGTTTCCCGCTGACAAGTCCTGAGGAGAATCCCAATGTCCATGTATCCAAGAAGAACCTTCCTCGGCGCCGGAGCGCTCGGTCTCGCCGCGTCAGCGGGCCTGGCCGAACCGCTGGGCATACCCATCGGGTTCCAGGTGTTTCCCGTCCGCGAGGCCCTGGCGAAGGACTTCGCCGGCACGCTGAAGGAATTCGCCGCGATGGGCTACAAGTCCGTCGAGATGTGCTCGCCGCCAGGCTATGTCAGTTCCGGCTTCGGGCCGCTCACCAGGTTGTCCGCGCGCGAGATGCGCGGCGTCATCCACGTCGCCGGCCTGCGCTGCGAAAGTTGCCACTACGGCATGAGAGAGCTCCGCGAGAGCCTCGACGAGCGCATCGCCTTCGCAAGAGACCTCGGCCTCAAGCAGATGATCCTGTCGAGCTTCGGGCTGCCGCGCAACGCCACGATCGAGGACTGGCGCAAGGCCGCCGCGGAGCTGAACGCCATCGGCGAGAAGGTGAAGAAAGCCGGACTCCAGTGCGGCTTCCACAACCATCACGGCGAGTTCGCCGAGCTCGGAGGCGTCCTGATTTATGACGAGCTGCTTCGCATCCTCGACCCCGCGCTGGTGAAGATGCAGTTCCAGGTCGCCGTCTTCAACATCGGTTACGAAGCAGCCGCGTATATGACGAAATACCCCGGCCGCTTCATCTCTCTGCACCTGGCCGACTGGTCGGCCGCGCAGAAGAAGCAGATGCCCGTAGGCCAGGGCGACATCGACTGGAAGAAGCTGTTCAGCGCCGCGAAGAAGGGCGGCGTGAAGAATTACTACGTCGAGATGAATCTCGAAGCGATGCGGGCGAGTTGCCCGTACCTGAGGTCGTTGAAGGTCTGAGCCGGCGCGGGACTAATCGCCTGCGTACTTATTCTTGGCCTCTTCGGTCACCTTCCAGAGGTACAGCGTCTTGCCGTTGATCTCGACCTTTTTGTCGGGGCCCCACTCGTCCATGTCAAAGCTGTGCGACACGATGCGCGCGCCGACTCTGAGTTGCTTCAACAGCCGCGGCCGCAGCCGCAGGTTCACTTCCGGCAGCAGGTAGAGAGTCACCAGCGTCGGCTCGGAGAGATCCATCTCGAACAGGTTCTTGTTGATGAACTTCACCCTGTCCTGCACGCCGGCGCTGCGGGCGTTCTCGTTCGCCTCTTTGATGCGCTCGGGGTTGATGTCCACACCGGCGCCGCGCGCGCCGTACTTCTTCGCCGCGGTCACGACGATCCGCCCGTCGCCGCAGCCGAGATCGTAGACGATGTCGTCTTTCGTCGCCTTTCCCAAATCGAGCATCGCTTCGACGATATCCTGCGGCGTGGGCACGTACGGCACATCCCCCGACTCGCCGTACACCTGCGCCCGCAGCGGCGCCGAAGCGAGAATCAGACAGCAGATCAGCCCGCCCACGCGGGCCGCGAGACTTGTGTGAGTCATGCTGCAAAGCGTACCACACGGCAGCACAGCCTTCGGTCCGCGCCCCCCTCCCTGCTCCCCCCTCCCCCCTTTTCTTTCCCGAGTCTCTTTTTCAAGACCGTTTTATCTGATATAGTTTCCCTGACCCTTCTTTGGGAGACGAAGCATGCATCGATTCCATATACGCTCACTCGTCATGACTTTAGCGGCGACCGGGCTGCTGGCCGGGGCGTTCGCCCTCTCCAGCGCCTCCGGGCCTCCGTTCACCGAAAACGACAAGGCATTCTACATGGAAGATTCCATCTTGTCAGTCCTCAGACCCGGCCTCGACGTGAAGATTCTCGCGGCCGAAGTCGGCGCCGACGGGACAGTCAAAGCGCGCGTGCGGTTCGCCGACGCGCGCGGCCAGTTGCTCGAGCGCGAGGGCATCAACACTCCAGGCGTCATCAACATGAATATGATGATCGCCTACATCCCCAAGGACGCCGACCAGTACGTCTCTTACACCACCCGCACGACAGCGGTGAGCCCCCTCACCGGTGTTTCCGCCGTGCAGGCCGGCGCCGACACCGGCGGCACGTGGGCGAAGCAGTCCGACGGCGACTACATCTATACGTTCGGCCGCAAGCTGCCCGCCAACTACGACCGCACGGCGACGCACACCATCGGCGCCTACGGCTCGCGCAACCTCTCCGAGTTCAACCTCTCGACTTCCTACGACGACGGCGTCTACCACTTCGTCCCGGCCGGCGGCGCGCCGCCCAAAGTCCGCGACGTCATCCGCACCGCCACCTGCAACAAGTGCCACGGCGAGCTCGCCTTCCACGGCGGATCGCGCCGCACGATGGAGATCTGCGTCCTCTGCCACACGCCGCAGACCATCGATCCCGACACCGGCAACACAGTGGACATGCCCGTGATGACGCACAAGATCCACATGGGCGCCAGCCTGCCCAGCGTACGGGCCGGCACGCCTTACGTGATTTACGGCAACCAGATGTCCAAGCACGACTACTCGCACATCGCCTTCACCGCCGACGCGCGAAGCTGCCTGGTGTGCCACGAGCAGGAGAGCGGAGCCGCGCAGGCCAGGAATGTGTTCAACGCCTCCCGCAAAGCCTGCGGCGCCTGTCACGACGACGTCGAGTTCGACACCGGCAAGAACCACATCTCGTTGCCGCAATTCAGCGACAACCAGTGCGCGCGCTGCCACCCCGGCGACACCGGCGAGGAGTTCGACACCTCCATCCTCGGCGCCCACGTCATCCCGCGCTTCTCCAAGCAGCTCCCCGGTGTGAAGTTCGAGATCCTCGACGTGCTCGACACCAAGCCCGGCCAGAACCCGCTCGTCGTCTTCTCGATCGAGGACAAAGCCGGCAACCCGATCCTCGCCAGCCAGATGGCGCGTCTCAACCTGATCCTCGCCGGTCCGAATACCGACTACACCACCTACGTTTCCGACAGCGCGATCAACGCCGGCGGCAACGGCTACGGCGTCCACTGGTGGCACATGTCGCGGCCCCTCCCCGCCGACGCCAAGGGCTCCTGGACCATCGCCATCGAAGGCCGCCGCGAGATCAAGCTCATGCCCGGCACTCAGCGCGAAGTCACCGCGCGCGACACCGGCATCAACAAGCAGAGGTTCTTCTCGGTGGATTCGAGCCCCGTCCAGGCGCGGCGCACGGTGGTGGAAATGGCGAAGTGCAACCAGTGCCACAAGGCGCTCGCGTTCCACGGCGAGAACCGCAACACCATCGGCGAGTGCGTGATCTGTCACAACCCGACGATGATGGACAGCTCCAACCCGAGGCGGTCGATCGAGCTGGGCGTGCTCGTCCACAAGATCCACCGCGGGCGCGACCTCGAGCGCGGCTACAGCATCGGCAACGGCAGGTACGTCTATGACAACATCGGCTTCCCCGGTATTCTGAGCAACTGCGACACCTGCCACGTCGGCAACAGCCAGCAGCTTCCGCTGAACAAGGGCCAGATCGCTGTCATGAACCCGTTCGAGCTGATCAGCCCGGCCGGGCGCGAGACCGCGGCCTGCATCTCGTGCCACGACACCAAAGCCGCCGCAGCGCACGCGGCGCTGAACACCCACCCGACGCTGGGCGAGGCCTGCTCGGCCTGCCACGGCGCCAGCAGCGAGTACTCCGTCAGCCGCGTCCACGCGCGGTAAACGCTGTCTTCCGCAACAGAGGCGGCCGCCGGGCCTTTTTGATCCGGCGGCCTCTCTATGGAATCGCCTCGCAGGCGTATCCGCCCTCCCGGATCGCCGCCAATGTGAGTTGCGATCCGTCTCCGCCGCGGCAGCGCAAGACTCCTTTGGGCGTCACTCTGAGCGCCACGTCGATGCGCAGGCCGCCGTCGGTGAGACCTGCGCCCGATTCCAGTTCCTTTGCCCGGTGGACGAAAAGGTCGTCGCGGCCGGTGGACAACAGGACCATGAAAACGGTCGCCCACTCGAAGCGCTGTTCAAAGTGGTCCTCGATCAGAACGACGCGGCCGTCGTGCGGCAGACCGCGCACCGACGCGGCGATGCCGTGGTAGGCCTTGCGGATGCTCTCGGATTCTTCCCTGAACATCGGAAAGCCGATCGGGCCGTGGGAGGCGTGCCACAGCGTGAGGAAGATGATCGCTCCTGCGGCCACGGCCTGCGGCCGCTTCAGCCGGGAGGCCGCCGCCTGCAACGCGGCGGCCGCGGCCAGCGCCATCCAGAACAGCGTCAGGAAACTCGCATCGAGGCCGCGCGGAGGAATAAACGCCAGCGGAAGGTAACTCACCGCGGCCATGATCCACGCGACAACCGCCGTCCTCCACCCGAGCAGCGCGAACAGCGCCAGCGGCGCGGCGTACGCGGCGGCGCCCGCGAGCCAGCCGGGCTTTCGTTCCGCGTAGATCAGATTGGATAAAACTCCGGCCCAGTTGTCTGCAACGTGCGCCGGCGAAAACGTGAGCACGTAGCCTGGAATCGACGTCATGCCGCCCTCCGCCAATACGCGCCCCAGAGCCCACGCGGCAGCCAGGATCGTCACCAGCGCGATGCACACGAGGTTGTCCCGCCTGCGCCGTCCGGCGGGATCCGCCTTCCTCGTGAGAAAGACCGCCGCCATGAGCGCCGCCGGCAGGCTCACCGCTGTCTCCTTGCTGTTCAGCGCCGCGAGCGAGCACAGCGCCGCCAACGCCACGCGGGCGATGGCTCCGCGAGTGGATCGAGGCGTCCACAACAACGCGCACAGCGCGCCGAAGTAAAAGAAATTCGCCAGAAGATCGTAGATTGTGCCGGTGTTGGAATACAGCGGCCACAACCGCCCGTGATACGCGCACGCCCACGCCGCCGCCAGGGCGAAGGCCGTGCTGCCGAGGACTTCGCGCGCAACAAAGAACAGCAGGATCACCGCGGCGGCAAACAGCGCCAGGCAAACCGCGTGGTACGGAACCGGCCGGAAGCCCGCCCAGGCCCACAGCGCGCGATACGCGATCGCGCCCGCGGGTCTGAAGACCGGGCTGGGCCGCCAGATCTCCACAGCGCTCCGCGCCAGCTCGGTGCGGTTCGCGAAGACCGCCCGCTGGATGTTCATCAAGTCGTCGTGCGTGAATCCTTCGCTCAGCGCGCCGCCGATCCAGATCAGCGCATAGACGGGCAGAAGCGCCGCGCCCGCGAAGGCATGAGACTTCAGAATTGCCCGCATCGGATCATTGAGCCGCGACGGCGCAACTTCTCATTGTCCCCGAGGCAGGTCCGGGTTCGGCCGCGCATAAGATCCCGGAATAAACGGGAAGCGCTTTTCGAGGTCCTTCTTGAGCGATACACCCAGGCCCGGCCTCCGCGGGAGCTGCATGTAGCCTTGCACCACGGTCAGCGGTTCCTCGAAGATCTCTTCCTTGAACGGATTGAACGTCTGGTTCAGCTCGAGCATCAGCCGGTTCGGAATCGCCGCGACGAGTTGCGCATTGGCCGCCGTCGTCAGCCCGCCGTGCCAGTTGTGCGGGCAGCACAGCTTGCCGTGAAGCTCCGCCGTGCGCGCGATGCGCCAACATTCGGTGATGCCCGCTGTGTTCGCGTCCGGCTGCACGATGTCGTAAGCGCCGCGGTCGATCCACTCCTTGAACTCGTAGCGCGACGCAAGCTGCTCTCCACCCGAGAGCTTCACCGAGCTCAGCGCCTCGTTGATCTTCAGGTACTGCTCGATCGCGCCCTTCGGCTGCTGGGGCACGGGCTCTTCCACCCACAGGATGCTTAGCTCTTCGATCACCGGGCACAGCTCCAGCGCCTCCTCGAGCGTCCAGCGCATATTGCCTTCGAGCATCAGATCGAACTTCGGCCCAACGGCTTCCCGTAATTTGCGCAGCCACGGAACAAACGATGCCACGGTGATGCCGCTGCTCTTCCAGTCCGTGCCGATGCGGAACTTAAACGCCGTATACCCGCCCTCTCTGTGCCGCAGCGCCTCGTCGATGAGGTCCTCCGGCCGCTTGTACCACGCGTACTCGACCCCTCCGCTCGCGTACATGCGGATGCGCGGCTGCGGCTTCCCTTCCCCGGCCAGAATCTCGTACAGCGGTTTGTTCTTCGACCTCGCGATGATGTCCCACAACGCGGTATCGACTCCGGCCCACACCACCTTCGGCCCGCGCGGCGAGCCCGGCCAGTAGCCTGTCAGGTCCTCGACATCGTATGGATTCTTGCCCGCGAGCAGCGGCCGCACTTCGCTCTCGATGAACCGCTTGATCTCGGCCGGCCCGCCGTACGGACTCGACTCGCCGATGCCCGTGATCCCCTGATCCGTCAAAACTTCCACGATGACGCAGTCGCTTTTCCACACCTGGAACGTGGCCGTCATCCACACCTTGTCCGAAGGCAACCGGTAAGAAAGGACCGTCACGCGGATGTCGCGGATCGTCAACTTTTCGCGCGAGAGGCGAGCCAGCGGAGAAGACGCCGCGAACGCTGCGCCAAGAGCCTGCCGTCGAGTGAGCTGCACATTCCCAGGGTGTTTCTTTTTCTGTTTCGCGCGCAAGCGAATTCCGTCCAATTCCGATGACCGCGCTGTGCCGGCCGTGAACGGAGGCTCTCTGCGAATTGCTGTCAAGCGCCTCGCAGGCGCAATGGCTGTCTGATTGGCCCCGGCCGCCTTCGGCCAGGGAGCGGAGAAGTTCGTCCGGGCGCGGATGAGCGGGGATCAGGAAGCGCCCGCAGTCTCAGCGGGCGCTTCGGGCGAATTCCGGGCGATGATCGATCCGGCGGACACACAGCGAACCTCCCAGCTTCAGTACTCCGGGCTCGAGGGTACGGTGATACAGGCCCGCATCCACCTGGGCGCGCGAGGGGCGAACGGCGGAGTCTCGATCTTCCTCTGCGGGTCGCCGGCGAGTCCAGGGCCGCCCGGCACGCCGACTTGCCCGCAGGAGGGTTCCGCCAGCCGGACCGTGACCGCCGCGGACGTCATCGGCCCCGCCGGCCGGGGAATCGCACCGGGCGAACCGGCGGAGATTCCGCGGGCCAGGCGCGCGGGGGCGACCTACGCCAACGTCCACTCCACAAAATGGCCTGGCGGCGAGATCCGCGGGCAGATCCAGGAAGAGAACTGATCGCACGGGCGGCGGCCGCGGCCGCCGCACGGAACTTCCCAGGCAGCGCTCGCGTTGTAATGGAAGAGATGCCTGTCGCACTCATCCATCGCCGTGGCGCAGTGCGGGCGGCGATCTTCATTCTCGCGAGCGCCGCGCTGTTGGCCGGCGAGCGCGAAGCCCTCGCCATCCATCAGCAGATCCGCGACCGCCACATGCCCTACCTCACCGTGATGGACCCGGTCTACGCCTCCGCGGATTCCAGCGAGATCGTCAGCTACACACGTTGCGGCGACTCGGCCATCTGGACGGGCCACTACCTCGCCGCGGAGTCTTATCGCTGGCACGTCACGCGCTCGCCCGAGGCGCTCCAGAACATCATGGACGCCCTCAACGGCATCCGCCGCCTCATCGAGCCCTCGGGCACGGACGTGCTCGCGCGCTGCGCGTTTCCCGTCGAATCCCCTTACGCCGATGCGCTCGCCAGCGAAGAGAGCCGCCACGGCGTGCGCGTCGGAACCGTGGACGGGCGCAGCTTCTTCTGGATCGGCGACACTTCGCGCGACCAGTATCTCGGCGTCTTCTTCGGACTCACCGCCGCCTGGCAGTTCGTCGATGTGCAGATCGTCCACGACTGGGTGTCGATGCTCGCCACGCGCATGCTCGACCGCCTGATTGCCGACCGCTGGCTCGTGCGCATGCCCGAAGGCGGGATCACCACCACCTTTATCGGCCGTCCCGATCATCAGCTCGCGCTGCTGAAGCTCGGCCGTCGCTGCAATCCGAAACGATTCGAAAAACACTACAAGAGCCTGGCCAACCTCGGCGCGCCCGGAGTCATCGCGCCCATCCTGCTCGAAGTGCGCGATCCGCACGAATCGTACTTCAAGTTCAACCTCGACCACATCGCCTTCTACAATCTGCTCACCAGCGGCGACAATTCGTGGATCCGCGCCAACTACATGCAGGCCTTCGACATCCTGCGCCGCACCACCGACGATCACCAGAACGCCTTCTTCGATATGATCGACACCGCCGTGAACGGCCGCGAGCGGCGCCGCGACCAGCGCGTGCGCGACAACCTCGCAGCCTGGCTCACACGCACGCGCCGCGACGTATGGACCGACCTGCGGCCCGTCTACGCATCGTGCAGCGGCGAGGAGAACCGCGGCTGCGAGGTCGTCCCGGTCGCCGAACGCACCCCGACGGACTTTCTCTGGCAGCGCAGTCCGTTCCAGTTGTACGGCGGCCTGTACGGCACGATCGAGGGAGCGGGCATCGATTACATCCTCCCCTACTGGATGGCGCGATATCATGGCGTCTTGGGGCCCGACGAACCCGAGTCGCCGACTTTCTAAGAGCGCCTTCGCATCGTGCCATCCTATCGAGACGAACGAAACCCCGAGATGATGCATTTCCCCGGCAGTCTCGGGACCAAGATCCTCATCGTGCTCGCCGAACTGCTGTTCCTGACTCTGCTGCTGGTCTGCCTCTTCACCGGCCCGCCGTTCGAGCGCGTCTGGACTTCGGGCCTCTTGACCGTTGTGATGGTGCTGGTCGCGCTGCTCTGGCCGCGCCAGATCGCCATCGACCAGAACGCCATCCGCATCAAGGGCCCGTTCGGCATCGGTGAAAAGTCGATCCCCTGGCGCGACCTCGATCCCCCGCAACCCGGCCGCGAGATCCTCTGGGCGCCGTGGATGAAGAAGTTCGGCATCCGCGGCGAAACGCTTGTCTTCCGCAATAAATTCACCGGCGCCACAGTCATCCACACATCCCGCCACCCCGACCGCGCCCGCCTGCTCAACGAGCTCAAGCGCCGCGGCATCACCCCGTAACATAGACTTCAGGCTGTGGAGCGCCGCCATCCCGCTGCTGTTGCTGGCGATCATCCGTGCATCACCCCGTAACATAGACTTCAGGCTGTGGAGCCTCACATTCTTCAGGCCGTGCGTCTAATCTGAGAGAGAGGAGACCCACATGCCCCGCCGCGCAGTCGCCCTGGCCCTTCTCGCCTTCAGCTCCGTATTCGCGCAGCAGACAGAAACCTGGACCGTCGAAATCCCAGGCGGCGAAAGCTGGGTCGACACCAGGATCGATGTCGCCGCCGGCGACCTCATCAGGATCGAAGCGAACGGCGAGATCAAGTACGCCGACTCGGCCAATGCCGCCACACCCGACGGCCTCCCGCGCGGCTGGACCGACATGATCCGCATCCTGCCGATGAACGACGCCGGACGCGGCGCCCTGATCGCGCGCATCGGCGACGGCGCTAACGCGCGCCCCTTCCTCGTCGGCAAGCAACGCGAGAGCCGCATGCCCGTCGCCGGCCGCCTCTTCCTCGGCCTCAATCACCCGCGCGGCCGCACCGCCGAGGGCAAGTTCAGCGCCGTCATCACGCGCCTTGAAAAGGCCGGCGCCGCCGCCCAGCAGTACACCGGTCCGCTGCCCAGGATCACGGATGAGATCCTCGCCAGGATTCCCCGCCGCGTCGTCGACCCCGACGGCACGCCCGGCGACCGTATCAACTTCCTCGTGCTCGGCAAAGAGGACCAGATCAAGAACGCCCTGCTCTCCACCGGTTGGGTGATCGTCGACCGCAGCGTCAAGGACTCCGTGTTGCGCGGCGCGCTCGGCGTGCTCTCCAAGCAGGCCTACCTCACCATGCCGATGAGCGAGCTGCGCGTCTTCGGCCGCGCGCAGGACTACGGCTTCGCCCACTCCGATCCAGTGGTCACGGTCGCCGCGCGCCACCATTTCCGCCTTTGGAAGGCGCCGTTCGACGTCGAGGGCCAGGAGCTCTGGGCCGGCGCCGGCACGCACGACGTCGGCTTCGACAAGGACCAGCGCAACGGCAAGATCACGCACAAGATCGATCCCGACACCGACAAGGAGCGCGAGTACATCGGCGAGACGCTGTTCCAGAGCGGCCAGGTCGTCAAGCGCGATTACGTCACGCCCAAGGACACTGTCACCAGGGCCAAGACCGCCCACGGCCAGGAGTTCTTCAGCGACGGCCGCATCCTCGTCGTCTACATGAAGCCCGACGCGAGCGACTTGAGCAAGCTCTTCGGCGATTACTTTTGCAGCGTGCTCAAGCAGAGCAATCCCGACGGCGAGGACTTCGGCGACTGCGCCCAGTGGATCACGCCGGCAGGCAAGTCCGACATGGCGCTGGGCGGCATCCCCAAGGATTACCGCCTGCTGGTGATCCCCGGCATCATGAACACCTGCGTGGACGTCGCCGCCTTCGACGCCGGCCGCAGAGCGCTCGAGGAGAAGCACGGCATCAAGAGCGAGATCCTCGCTGTGCCCAACAACTCGAGCGAGGAGAACGCCGGGATGATCGCCTCTTACCTGCGCGAGCAGTGGATCTCGGACAAGAGGCGATACATCGTCTTCGGCTACAGCAAGGGCACACCCGATCTCCAGGTGACGCTCGCCACCAAGCCCGACATTCGCCCGATGGTGGCGGCGTTCGTCAACGTCGCCGGCGCATCCGGCGGCTCCCCCATCGCCGACTCCGTCCCGATGCAGGCCGACCGCTATCTCGCGCACGCCAAGAAAGGCAACTGCCAGGGCGACATGTCGAAGGGCTTTAAGAGCCTCCAGCGCGCGGCGCGCCAGCGATTTCTCAATACGTACCCGCACCCGTTCGTGCCGACGTACTCGCTGCCCGCGCTCTCCGACGAAAGCAACACGTCCAAGGGCATGGTCCAAACCTGGAAGCTGCTCAAATCCTTCGAGCGCCAGCAGGACGGCCAGTTGTTGCGCTCCGATGCCATCATCCCCGAGTCCTTCTATCTCGGCGCGGCCAAGGCCGACCACCTCGCCGCCGCGCTCGACTTCTCCAAGTCGCAGGACTCCACGATGAAAGGCATGATGGACAAGACGCGCTACCCGCGCGGCGCGCTCTACGAAGCGCTGGTCCGCTTCGTCATCGACGACCTTAAGAAGCGTCCCGCACAGACGACTCCCGCTCAGCCCAAGCCCGCCTCCGGCTGGGGGGAGCCCAGGAAGAATTGAAAGCCACGCCAGGCCTCTTGCCTCGCCATGGGAGCGGAAGATCACGCGAGGGCCGGACTCGCTGTCCCATGCCGGCAGCGCGATGGTGGGCCGCTCTTCGTTTTCCGATTGCACGATCCGCGGCGCCCAGGCCCGGCGGAAGAAACAGCACGATCCACAGTCGCCCCCGGGCGTGAGAGGATAAAGGCAGAGGCGTGATCGGCCGGCCGCCGCGCCGTCATCTTAGAATGCACCTTGCGGCCGATAAGAAAGCGCAGTGAGCGGAGGTAATCTGAGCCGGGACTCCAACCAGGAATCCGAGGCGGCCAGCGGTCTGCTGGAGGGTCTGTTTCCCGCCGAAGATGCGACGCCCGGGGTGCGCGCGGCCGCGACCAATGCCGCCAAGGTCCTCTTGATGGTCGCATTTTGCGGCCTGGTGGTCACGCTCGTGATCTCGATCTGGCTGCACTGGAACGCGGTCGCCGTGGTCTGCCTGCTGCCGCTGATCGCCGTGGCCGTCGCGTTCCGCCTTGTTCGCAAGCAGCAGGTCCAGGCGGCCGTCTGCATCTCGTTTTTGGCGATCGTCGGCTTCATCTCCTATTCCAGTTACGACGCGCGCGGCATCTACAACGCCGGCCTTTCGGTGCTGCCGATGCTCATCACCATCGCCGGCCTTTGGCTGAGGCGGGCGCTGCTCGTCGCGATCACCGCCGCCACCATCGCCTCGGTGATCGCCCTGGCCTCGCTGCGCTGGTTCAACGGGCGGGACGATTTCAATCCGGACATGGCCGGAGACCTCGTTCTCCTCGCGATGACCTTCTGCGTCGCGGCGGTGTGCGGGCGCCTGTTGTCGCGCCATGTCGAGTCGAGTTTCCAGCGCATCCGCGACAGCGAAGCGCGCTACCGCCGCATCTTCGGCAACATCAAGGACGTCTATTTCGAGATGCGGCCGGGCGGCGTGCTGCTCGAGTTGAGCCCCGAAGCCGCGAACCTGCTCGGGCTGCCGCGCGAAGGATTGATCGGCCGGCCGCTGGCGGATTACTGCCCCGACTCCGCGGCGTACGACGCGCTGTTGCGCGAGATCCGCGCCCGCGGCCGCGTGGCCAATGTCGAGCTCACGCTGAGCCGCGACGGCGGTCCCGCGCGCACGGTGCTCGTCAGCGCCACGCTTCAGCAAGGCGTGGATGAGGGCGGCGACCGCATCGTGGGCTCGATCCGCGACATCACCGAGCGCCGCGCGCTCGAGGAGAACCTCGCGCAGGCGCGCAAAATGGAGTCCATCGGCGCGCTCGCCGGCGGCATCGCACACGACTTCAACAACCTGCTCACCGTCATCAACGGCCACTCCGAGCTCGTGCAGCGGCGCATCGCGGACGGGCGCGATCCGAGCCAGGATATCGAGGCGATCCGCGCCGCGGGCGAGCGCGCCGCCGAGCTCACGCGGCAGTTGCTGGCGTTCAGCCGCAAGGAGACCTACGCGCCCCGCGTGGTCAATGTCGTCTCCGTGCTTGAACGTCTCGCGCCCGTGATCCGAACGCTGGCCGGAGAGGATCTCGCAGTGGAGTTCGACCTCGCGCCGGACACGCCGCGCGTTCTGGCCGATCCGGGTCAGATCGAGCAGGTGCTGATCAACCTCGTCGCCAATGCCCGCGACGCGATTCACCAGGCCGCCGGATGGGCCGGGGCCAAGGTCATCCGCGTCTCGACGCGGCTTAGCGAGATGGATTCGCCCGCGCTTCCCGGGCTGAACCCGGGCCGCTACTTGATGCTTTCAGTCACCGATTCGGGCCCCGGCATTCCGCCGGAGATCCGCGCGAAGATCTTCGAGCCGTTCTTCTCCACCAAGCGGGCCGGCACCGGCCTTGGCCTCGCCACCGTATACGGGATCGTGCGCCAGAACGGCGGCGCCGTGAACGTTGAGAGCGGGCCCGGCCTGGGCGCGTCGTTCGTGATTCACTGGCCCGCAACCGGGCGGCCCGCCGAGGACCAGGTGGAAACGAAGCCGCTGACGGCGAACGGCGACGAGCGGATTCTGCTGGTGGAAGACGACGCCAGCGTGCGCCGTTTCGCCAGCAGCGCCCTCGCCGAACACGGCTTCCGCGTGATCGAAGCGGCCAACGGCAGGGAGGCCCTCGAACTGATGCGCGAGTACAACGGCGACGTGGGCATGGTGGTGACCGACGTCGTCATGCCGGAGATGGACGGCAAGCAGCTCGCCGTGAAACTCAAGGAGCGCTTCAACGGCGTAAAGGTGCTGTTCGTCTCGGGCTATGCCGAAGACCATCTTTCGCACGGCGGCGCGCTCGACGCGGGCGTCAGCTTCCTGAAGAAGCCCTACACCGCCGGCGAGCTCGCGCTGAAAGTGCGCACGCTGCTCGACGAAGCGTAGCTACGCCTTGACAATCCCCAGCGGCTCGCGCGAGCGCCAGCGCCCGCGGGTGAAATCCGGGAAGTCGACCGTGCGGCTGCGGCCTGCGATCGAGCGTTCACTGAGCTCCGTCACCGCGCTCAACGCCGCGGCGTCGTAGACGTCCATGTCCGGAGCTTCGCCGCGCATCAGGCACTGCGCCAGGCGGTAGTTCAGCACGTAGTCCATGCCGCCGTGGCCGCCGCCCTTGGCGCGCTCCTGGAGCTCGCGCCACAGCGGGTGCTCCCACTGGTCCGCGTAGTTCTTCAGCAGGTCCTCCCACTGATGCGGCTTGCTCTTTCCCTCGATGTAGATCTGCGGAATCGGGTACTTCTCGAGCAGCCCCTTCGAGCCCTGAACGAGGATCTTGCGGCTGTAAGGCCGCGGCGTGTTGGTGTCGTGAACCACCAGAATCGTCTGCCCGCCGCGCGTGCGGATGAGCGACGACACAACGTCGCCCTGCTTCACTTCGAGCTTCGCCTGCGGACTCTCGGGCCCGAACTTCGACGCGGCGAACTCGCCCAGGCTGTGCGCCTTCGACGCCATCGAGACCATGTGGTCGAAGAGGTTGCCGCGATTGACGTTCAGGCACTGCGCCACCGGACCGAGGCCGTGCGTCGGATAGAGATCGGCGTTGCGGCGCAGGGCGTGATTCAGCCGCCAGAGGCCCTCGCCGCGATTGCTGAACTTCGTCGCGCGCAAATCATGGAGATAGCCGCACTCGGCGTGAACGATGTCGCCCAGCAGTCCTTTGCGGACCATCAACAGCGCCATGAGCTCGACGCGGTCGTAGCAGCAGTTCTCGAGTTGCACGCAATGCCTGCCGGTGGACTCCGCCGTCTCGACGAGCTCCCAGCACTCTTCGAGCGTCGTCGCAGCGGGCACTTCCACCGCGGCGTGCTTGCCGTTCTTCATCGCCTCGACGCACATCGGCACGTGCCATTCCCAGGGCGTCGCCACGTAGACGACGTCGAGGTCGGGCCGCTGGCAGAGTTCCTTGTAGGCGTGCTCGCCGCGCGTGTACGCCTCGGGCCGGGGCTGCCCGGCTTTCTCGACCATGTTCTGCGCGTTTTCGACCTTCGATGGAACGATGTCGCACACGGCCTTCATTTGCACGCCGGGGATGCGCACCATATTGCGCACGTGGCCCATGCCGCGCCCGCCCACTCCCACGATGCCCGCGCGCAGCGGCTTCTCCGCCGGCGCCTACGCGCGAAGAGTCAGCGAGGCGGCCAGCAGCCCCGCCTGCTTCAGGATGTCTCTGCGGTTGAAGGAATTCACGCAGCTATCTTATCGTCAATGCGCCGCTCCGAGGCGGCCCGCTTCGAAGAGCCGGCGGTCCATGCGCGCCAGCTTGCGCTCGTGCGAGTTGGTCAGCAGCGGGATATGCGGGATATCGGCGAGATATTCGGGAATGAACCACACTTCTTCTGCCGACGTCATCCAGCCGTGCGAGTCGAATCGCGCCAGGTTCACCGGACGGGAGTAGTTGCGCAAGGTCTTCTCGCCCTGCAAGTTGTAATAGTGCTCGAAATAGCTCATCACCAGCTCGCGCAGCGTGCGGTAGACCGGCTCGCGGGAGCGCAGCCCCGAATAGTTAGACTTCGCCACCGCGCCCCAGCAGCCGTCCACGCGATAGACGGCGAGCACGTGATCGTCATCGCGCACAGCTTCGAGGTCGACGAGCAACGGAGGATGTCCGAGCACGCGCAGCGCCGCGGCCGCCACCAGCGCGCCGGACATGCAGTGCGCCTTCCCCGCTTGGAGCGTCCTCCGTACGGACCGGCAGCGCGGGCCGTCTTCTTCGAGATCGTAGGCCAGGCGCTCATCGAGAAACTGCTGGATTCCGGATGGGGTCTTCAACCCCTTGAGCAGCGCCCATTCGCCCCTCGTCAGACCGTAGCTAGGCATCGTAATCGAAAAGCGTAGCGCACCCGAGCACCTCTTCACTTACGATGTGCTGGGGTGCGGAGGCCGCTCGCTGACCGCTTGCTGCGCTGCCGAGAGCGGCGGCCTCGATTGCCGTTCCGACCGGCTCGATGGACATGATGCTGCGGAGGAGCCGGCTGAGGCCGGCCCCAGGCCGCAGGACGATTACATAATCGGGATCACTTTCACGATGTAGGTGAAGGTGTCGGGGTAGGCGCCGACGGCGAAGACGAGCTGGGCGGTTTTGGGAGCCAGCGTCAGCATGGTCGGGCCGAACACCGGAGCGCCGCCGACCGACAAGGTGGCGTACCAGTCGCCGGGGCGGAATTCCGCCCCAACCTGCGCGCCGTTGGCGAAGCCAGGGATCGTGGCCGAGGGCGACTTGCCGCCGCCGTCGCCGCGATTCACGGTGACGTCCACGGAGGGAGCGGCCGCGGTGTGGTGCAGGATGAAGCGGCCGGCGCCGGGGCCGGTCTTCGAGAGGTCGATGCCGAAGCCGCTCAACGTCGGGCTGCCGCCCTCGGTGAGGTGGGCGACGAGCGCGTAGGTGTTGCCAGCGGCCAGGTTCGGCGTCGCCGAGAGCGCGGGAGAGCCCGAGCACGGAGAGGCCGTGTTGGCGGCGTAGATGTTGACTGTGTGCGGGCCGGCGCTGAGGGACAGAGGTCCGCCGACGCCGCCGAAGGTGAAGCCGGTGACGGCGCAGGCGCCGTCGACTGCGATGTCCACAGGGAAGCCGTTGGGGCCGGGAATGCCGTGGACGGCATACACGTACGCCGTCTGGGCCGAAACGGGGAGAGCGCCGGCGATGATCGCGAGCGCAAAGAGACTTGTGATGATGAGGTTACGCATCCTTCTACTCCTTGGGGATTCGATAGGAAGGGCGCCATTACCGCCGGGCGACCCACGCCTATCTTTGGCTGCCCTTTCGGATGCGCAAGATTCTGGCGGGTTCTAGAATTTTTTCGCTCACGCTTCCCGGATCACGTTGAAGCCGTTGAGCCGGCCCAGCATCTCGACAGCGTGCACGTGGTCGCCATAGAAGATGACGCGGTGCAGCCCGCCGCGGAACGAGCGCAGCCACTTCGCGGCGTCAGGCACGCGCGTGCGGATCTGGCTGCGGCAGCCGCGATCGCTGTCCACCGCGGCGGTGACTTTGGCGGTGGAGACGAGGAATTCGGCGGGCGAAGTGAAGCGGCCGACCGTGATCGTTTCGTTCGACGGCATCAGCACCTGCACCACCGCGCCTTCGTTCGTCTCGAGGTGGTTGCGGATGATGTAGGGCGACGCGGGACCGTCGAGACCCTTCATCTTCGTCGCGGAGACGCAGTGGGCGTGAATCACTTCATTGCGGCTGATGTCGAACACGGGATCGGAGACGAAGCCCGGCATGCCCGTGTAGGACGTGATGAGGATCTGCGTCATTGTCGAGGCGAGGTCGGCTTCGCAGACGCCGTAGAGGCCGGCGTCGTTGAACTTCGACCATGCGATGCACGGGTAGCCCGGCAGCGTATTTGCCGCGAGCGTTCCGAAACAATCGATGGTGATCGCGTTGGCCTGCTCCTGTTTGAGAATGCTCATCAGCGCGAGGGCGAAGCGCATGCCGTCGAGGATCTCTTTCTCGCTGACATCGACGACGCGCAGCGCGCCGCGCGTGAACTCGGCGGCGTCCTTCTTCGCCTGGCCGGCGTCGGCGGCCTCGAAGGCCGCCTTGAACTCATTGCCTCCATAGAACTTGAACGCCGTGCCGAAGTGCCGGCCGTAGGCGTCCGCGGCCGCGTTGCGGCTCTGGTTGGCGACGCCGACGATCACCTTGCTCTTGCGCACGTGGCGCGCGGTGCGGAACGCGCGCATGTAGGGATCGAGATCGCCGTAGCTCGACGTTGCGACGACGTCGATCTTCTTGCCCGTCTTTTGAATGCCGGCGATCGTGGACCATGCGTGCGTGGCGTAAGGCCGCGAGAAGAACAGCGCCGGCACGGACAGCGCATTGACCAGCGTGGACAGCGCGGGCGTCGGCTGCGTGAGCGGGATGATGAGCACGCCGTCGAGGTCCTGCTGTTTCGCGAGCCAAGGCTGGACATCGGCGTCGGCGCGGATCACTTCGCCGCCGCTGAAGCGCACGTCGCCCAAGTGCATGCGCGCGACCTCGGCGAGCCGCGCTTCGATTTCGCGAACGTCGGCGTCGACGTCCAGCGTGGGCTTGGGCCAGTGCGCGCGCGGCGCGGCGAGATAGACGCGCGCGACGTTGGCCGGCTGGTTCCACGGCATCGACTTAAATTCATCGGCCCACAGCGCGGACGCCGCCGGCAGTCCGCACATCGCGAGCGAAAATCGCCGCCGCGTCATGGCCGGGCAGTTGTGGTTCATGATCCTCTCCTTCGGAGCGCAATTCAGACGTGCTTATCTTATTTCAGGGGGAGGGCGGCCGCAACGGGCGCCGCTTCACCGGAGCCGTTTCAGCGGCGCGGTTTCAGCCAGCGCTCGAAGAAGGATTGCCAGGCGGGGTCGATGTTGGGGCCGTTGGCCTTGTGGCCGTCGCCGGTGAGAACGAACGAGAGGCGGTTTTCCACGCCGAGCAGACGGTAGACTTCCTTCGCGCGGTTGATGTAGCCCCAGCTCTGCTTGTCGTCGGAGTCGCCTCCGCCGTCTTCGCTCAAGCTGCCGCCGATGAGCAGGAACGGCTTCGGCGCGGCGAGCGCGAGCAGCTCGTGGTGATCGTGCTCGAAGCCGGGGCGCGACTTGTCGGGGTTCAGCAGGCTGAGTACGGTGCGCTCGGGCGTGGGGATCGTGTCGTAAGGGCGCAGCCAGTCGAGATACCACGGCGCGTAGTAGTTGGTGCCGCCGTTGACGGCGATGTGCGGATCGAGCGCGACGGCCGCCGTCACTTCGGGCGCGAAAGCGGCGACGTAAACGGCTGTCTTCGCCGAGAGAGAAAATCCGATGAAGCCGATGCGGCGGCGGTCGACGTCCTTGCGCGCGCGGAGAAACTCAACTTCGCGGCGGACGTCGTGGACCATCTTCGCCAGCGGCAGCCAGTGGCCGAAGCGCTCGCGCAGCTTGTCGCCCGCGCCGGTGCGGTAGTTTGTCCCGTCGCGGTAGTTGCGGATGAACGACCAGCCTGTGAGCACGACGTAGCCGCGCGAAGCGAGCCAGGCGCCCCACCACTGTTCGGGCATCTGGTAATCGGGCGTCGTCGAGGTCCACGCGATCACCGCCGGAAACGGGCCGCGTCCCTGGTTCTTCGGAATGAGCAGCAGGTGCGGCTGCCAGAAATCCTTCTCGATGGCGAGCTCGATCCGCGTGCGAGTGTACGTCCCTTTGTCCCCGGTTTCATGCACCCGCGCGCGGCGGATGTCGCCAAACCATTTCCTGTCCTCTTTGTTCGGCTCGAGTTTGCCGAGGATCTGCGTCCAGAGACGGAGGATCGCGGGGCGTTTGCGCTCGCGCCACTCGCGCGCGTCGCGCACGCCTTCCACGAGCGAGGGGATCAGCTCTTTCTCAGCGCCGGGCTCGGGCGCGGGGCTGCCCTTCGACGTCACGCGATGCTGGTTCAGGCGCGCTTCGCCGGCCGGCTGGAAAAGCAGCAGACAGAGCGCGGCGGCGAGCGGCATCAGAAGCCGGGGACCTCGAAGCCGGGTTCCCTGATCGGGTGGACCTTCATCTTTGGAGCGTACTTCTTGACGCCGTCCTGGATCTTCGCGGCGTTTCCGATCAGCAGGAACTGGAGATTGTCGAGACGGTAGTGCTTGCGCGCGACAGCGTTCACCTGTTCGAGCGTGAGCGCGTCGAGGCGCGAAAAGTAGTCGTCGATCTCGCCCTTGTTCAGTCCGTGAAGATCGAGGTCGGCGAGGATGCTGGCCACCTGGTCCGCGGTTTCGAGCTCGCCGGTGGGGAACTTGCCCTTGATGTAGTTGCGCGCGGAGAGGAGCTGCTCGGCGTCGATGCCCCTGGAGGTGAGCCGCTTCAGCACGTCGAGAGCGAGGTCGATGGCCTGCACCGTCGTCTCGGTCTTGGTGTAAGAGTTGATGGCGATGGCGCCGGGCAGGCGGTCCATCTCCACCATCGAGCGCGCGCCGTAGGTGAGGCCGCTGTTCACGCGCAGCTCGTCGTTGAGCATGGAAGTGAAGCGGCCGCCGAAGAGCGTGTTGATGATTTCGAGCGCGACGCGATCGGGGTGAGTGCGGTGGATGCCGGGCTGGGCGATGACGAAGTAGGTCTGGGTGGCGTCGGGCTTGTCGATGAGCAGCAGGCGCGCGGAGTCGAAACTGGGCGGCGCGGGCGGCTTCGGCCAGACGAAGGCTCCGCCCGCGGGGACTGCGCCGGCAAGCTTCGCGATTTCGGCGGACATCGCCTGCTCATCGAAATCGCCGGCCGCGATGAACGTCATGTTGCGCGCGGCCCAGGCGCGGCTGTGCCATTGGACGATGTCGCCGCGCGTGATCTTCTGAAGGCTCGCTTCGCTGCCCGTCGCGGCGCGCGCGTAGGGGTGTCCCGGCGGGAAGAAGAACGGATTGAAGTAGGCCTGGATCGCGCCGCCGGGGTTGTCCTTCATCGCGCGCACGGAGTCGAGCCGCTGCGCGAGCACCTTCTTCACCTCCGCTTCCGGGAATGCGGGATTCATCAGGACATCGGAGAGCAGGGCGAGCGCTTTTGCGGTGTGGCGCGAGAGGAAGGTCATGTAGAGCATGCCGGCGTCGCGTCCGCTCGAGGAGCCGAGCGAGGCGCCGATGGCGTCGAGCTCTTCGTTGAACTGGCCGGCGGTGCGTGTTTTCGTTCCGCGGCGGACGAGCTCGGCTGTCATAGAAGCGATGCCCGGGAGATCGGCGGGCTCGGCATCGAGGCCGCCCTTGATGGCCACGCGCACCGAGATCATCGGCACGTCGGGCTTGCGCACGAGGTAGACCGTCGCGCCGTTTGGAAGCATTCGCTTGGTGAACGGAGGCAGCTTGACGGCGGGCAGCGGCTGCGCCGAGAGTGAGGCCGCTCCGAATGCGAGGACGAGCAACGTTTTCATCGGGAGGCCCCTTTCTGCTCGGGAATCAGCGTGGCGACGGTGCGGTTCTTGTGCGTGAGATACTTGGCGGCGACGCGGCGCACGTCATCCGGAGTCACCCGGTCGTATTCGGCGGCGGCCGAGGAGAGCCTGTTCCATCCGCCGCGGAAGACTTCGTAGCGGCCGATGGTGTTGGCCTTTCCGGCGATGGTGCGGAGCTGCGAGTAGAAAGCGACGAGCAACTGGTTGCGGGCCTTCTCGACTTCGGCCTGCGTGACGCCGCCGGCGGCCACCTTGTCGAGTTCTTCGTAGAGCGCCTTTTCGGCGTCTTCGGGCTTGACTCCGGCGCGCACCTGCATGTTGACGATGTACTGGCCGGGGTCGAGACTCCACTGGATGCCGGCGCCGACATTGAGCGCGAGCTGCGTCTCGACGAGCTTGCGGTAGAGGCGCGAGCTGCGTCCTTCCGTGAGGATCGCATCGAGCACTTCAAACGCCGCCATGTCCCCGTGCGTGCCGTTGACCGCGTGATAGCTCACCAAGACGATGGGCAGCGCCGCGGCGCGGCTGAGCACGACGCGCCGCTCGCCCAACTGCTCGGGCTCCTTCGTGCGCACGGCGGGCGGCGGCGCCTGGCGCGGGATCGGCTCGAAATGCTTCTTTGCGAGAGCGAGGATCTCGGACGCGCTGACATCGCCGGTGACGACGACGACGCAGTTGTTGGGCGCGTAGCCCATGCGGTAGTGCGCCTTGAGGTCGTCCATCGTCCAGGATTCGATGTCCGACGCCCAGCCGAGGACGGGCCACTGATACGGGTGAGCGATGTAGGCCGCGGCGTTCAACTGCTCGTAGAGCGCGCCGAAGGGATTGTTGTCCACCGAGGTGCGGCGCTCCGAATAAACGACCCCGCGCTCGCTCTCGACGATCTTGGGATCGAAGCTGAGATTGGCGATGCGGTCGGCTTCCATGTCGAACATCAGGTCGAGCGCGCTGCGCGGAAACCAGTCCGTGTAGACGGTGACGTCGCGCGAGGTGTAGGCGTTGTTGCTGCCGCCTGCCTTTTCCATCTGGATGTCGAACTGTTTCGGCCCGTACTTCTTCGCGCCGTTGAACATCATGTGCTCGAAGTAGTGGCTGATGCCGGTGGCGCCGGGGCGCTCGTTGCGCGAGCCGATTTTATAGAAGAAGTAGAGCGCGACGTTGGGCACGTCGTGGTCCTCGTGAATGAGGATCTTCATGCCGTTGGCGAGGTTGTGTTCAGTGATCTTGATCTCCTGCGCCGTAACAAGTGTGACGCACGCCAGAAGCAATAGCAGGAGCCGGGCCATGCCCACAGGGTAGCAGTGGAGGGGCCTCATCCGAGGCCCGCCACGACGGTCTTCAGGTTCTTGCGGTAGGCCTGGAATGCCTTGCGGCCATCGGGAGTGAGCCGCGCGAGCGTGTGCGGGATTTTGCCGCGGTAGCCCTTCTCGATGACGGCGTAGCCGGCCTCTTCGAGTTTCGCGAGGTGGCTCGAGAGATTGCCCTTGGTGAGGCCGGATTCATTGAGCAGGAAAAGGAAGTCGGCCTCCTCGACGTTGTAGAGCAGCGCGGCGATGAGCAGCCGCGCCGGCTCATGCAGCGTGCGGTCGATGTCCAGCACCGGCTTGATTCCGCGGGTCACTGCTCTTGCTCCGGCGCGGGGTGATTCTTGATGAAGCTGAGGAGCGCAGCGACGCCGCTGACGGCGCAAAGAAGACCTGTGCCGAGAAACACGAGGCTGAGACCGACTTCGTAGGAGATTTGCCAGACAGTGACGAGTCCGCCGACGGCCGCAGAGCCGCAGCCGAGCAATTGCAGGCGCGAGATGCGGAGGCGGACGCCGGCGACGAAGAGCGCGGCGCCAATCATGAGCGCGCAGACGAGGGGCAGCGAGGATTCAATGTCCTTGATGGAGCCGGTGCGAATTGACCAGACGAGCGCAACCGCGACGATGAGTCCCGCGAGGCCGGAGGCGATGCGCCGGGCGAAGGACGGCTTGCGCGGGGCCAGGTAGCCGGTGCGAGGGCAGGTGAGCCGGATTTTGAAGTGCTGCACGATGCGCTGGCCGAGCAGCATGAACGGGATCATCACGAGCACGAGGATGACGGAGCTATAGCGAGCGGCGAGGCTGCCGGGAAACACGGACGGGAGGATGGTGACTCCTCCCCAAACGAGCCAGAACGCGCCCATGGCGATTTCGGGGATGCCGTCGGCGGCCCAGGCGCGGGCCGGGCGGCGCAGAGCTTGATCGATGTTTGGCTGGGTCATGAAAGATGCCTTCTGTAGACTAGTTTGCAATACAAACTAGTATGTGTCAATAGAAATCTATTGGGAACACTCCGCTCCCTGACGGTCTCGGAAACGAGAGCAATCCGGCGTCGCGGGCGCGGTTCGTTGCGGGTTAAGGTTGTGAGCGATCGCCGTTGCCGGCGGCCGCAATCATGTTCGAGCCATCACGCGGTCATCTTGAGGTCGCCCCCGGGGGGCCGGAGCCCCCCAGGTATTTGAGCATGGCGGAAAAGTGACGACTTATACACTTCGCGAGAGCGCCCCGGAGCGAATCCAGGGACCATTGAAGAAGCGTCGTAACCGAACCCGTAGAGTGAGGGTTGGTCCGCGCTGTCAGCTTTAGGCGAAGAGCGGCTCAGCCGGCCGGACCTGGCCACCCGCGGAAGATGGTGCGGGGGCTGTCAAACGAATTTGCTCCGCGCGAGGCCGGGATCCGAACGCCGGTCCCGTGAAATCAGTGACTTAGGCCCGATTATTAAAATTTCTAAATGTTGTGAACGGTTTTTTTGAAGAGGCTTGGACCACCGCTGGGCGCCGATTTCGAGAACACCGATCACACTGGGAAGAAGCAGAGATGGAGCCGGGAGGGCACAGTCCGAGTGTGGACAACTCTCTAACGAGGCTCCGCCTCAGACCGACAAGACATGTGGAATAGTGGCTCCGTTCGCCGGTTCATGACGAGGTCTGGTAAACCAGCCTCAACGGGACCGCAGAACGGTCTAGACGCCTTCAAGAGGCACAACCGAACGAACGGAGCCGCCATGAAATTAGCACAGAGCGTCGCCGAGGTGTTAGGCGCCCACGTCACGCTGGAAGTCGAAGGGATCGACCGGATGTATTTGAACGTCTACGTGCCTCAGTTGCAGTGCGAGCACGGGGTGGTTCAGTTCTTCCGCCAGCACAGGAAGCAGGCGTGGGCTTCCTCGGCGCTCATGAGCCCGATCAGCCGCCGGTTCGTTGCGGCGCTGGACCGGTTTGTGGAGGACAACGGCATTCCGGTTGTGCTGTTCAAGAAGGGGCAGCGGAAAGACGACGTGATGGCCGAGCGGCTGAAGGATTTCCGGACCGAGGAAGGAGTGGTCTTCGTGGGCAAGGCGCAGGAGAAAGCGCCGGTGTTCCGGACCGAGAAGAGGCGCAATCCTCGGACTGGGCAGAGTTATCCGTGGATCGTGAAGTCATCGGCGATGGTGAATCACTACTACTTCTACGCGGTGGACCGGGACTTCGGGCCGTTCTTCCTGAAGTTCTGCACGTACTTTCCCTACAACGCCAAGCTGTGCATCAACGGCCACGAGTACGCCAAGCGGCAACTGGCCCGCAAGGGGATTGTGTTTGAGGCGTTGGACAACGGGGTGCTCAGCTGCTCCGATCCCCAGCGGCTGCAGGCGATCTGTGACGGTCTGTCGGCAGACAAGACCGACGCTTTGTTGAGGAAGTGGCTGCGCCTGTTGCCGCATCCGTTCATGGCGGCTGACCGCAAGGCGGGCTATCGCTACGCGATCTCGATCTTGCAGGCCGAATTCTCCCTGACGCAAGTCTTGGACCGGCCCGTGCACGGCCGGATGTTCTTTGAAGAGGTGATTCGCGAAAACTTGGACTTGGGGCGGCCAGACGAGGTGCAGCTGATTTTCGGCCGCAAGATCATCCGCACAACGCCGGGGCGCTTCCGCACCCGGATTATTACCGAGGGAGTCACGCCCTCGATCAACGCCTACTACAAGAACACGCGGATCAAGCAATACCACAAGCAAGGGCGCGCGCTGCGGACCGAGACCACGATCAACAACACCTGGGACTTCCGGGTGGGCAAGCGGCTGCACAATTTGCCGAAGCTGCGCGAGATCGGCTTTGCCGCCAACCGCAGGCTCCTGGAAGTGGAGCGGGTGACGCACGATTGCATGCTGGCCGAAGAGACGTTCCGCCAGATCAACGGCCCCATCGAAGTGAACGGCCAGCGAGCCTCGGCGCTGCGCTTCGCCGATCCGCGGGTTCACGCACTCTGGCACGCCCTGCTGCTGTTTCGCCTCCAGCCTCGGGGCTTCCGCAACGCGGACTTGCGCCAACATCTGGCGGCGCTTTCGGGTGGGGAGGCCAAGCAGATCGGCCAGGGCGCGATGAGCTACCAACTGCGCCGCCTTCGTTTGCATGGAATGATCGAGCGCATCCCCAAGACCCACCGATACTGCGTGACGGCCATGGGGTTGCGGGCCGCGCTGTTGTTCACGCGCAGCTACGCCAGAGTCTTGCGCTCAGGGCTGGCCTTCGCGCTGCCTGGACACCGGGCAGTCGATACATCCCTGAAGCGCAGCTTCGATAACGTTGAAAAGGAGATACAGGCTTGGACCAACAGAGCAAAACTCGCTGCTTGAAACTTGATTCATTCAGATCAAGTTCTGTGCGTCAAGCCTGAGCTAGTGAGTTCGGCGCCGGTTGAGGACCATGATGCGGTGACGCATGAGATCATTGGGGCGGCGCAGGCCTCAGGTTCCGGCTCGGGAGCGACCCATTGGATCTGGCGTCAAGCACGCAGGAGAGCATGGGGGCAAGTCGCTAAAGGGACAAATCCGGCGAAGGGGGCTGGTTCGGAGTTGACACTGCTACCGCAGGGAGCCGCATGGAGCGCCTGGGGCGGCTGCGGGATTTCGAGACGGCGCGGCGCGAACCTGCAAAGCTGGCGCGGAGGCAGGGGGCAAGCGCGTCTGCCGATCGGCCAGACCGGGGCGGGGCCCATTCCGGATCACCAGCCCGCAGGGGAAGCAGACGCCTGCTCCGGCGGCCCGAACGGCGACCCACCCCTCAGCCGCCAAGGGCGGCGGGAGGCCAGACGCCGGTAATTTCCTTCAGTTTGGCGGAGATTACTTTTTTGCGGGGGGTGTTGATTTGCCAGTTGACCGGGGGGAGGCACTGGTAGCCGTGGGCATAGTCGCTATTGCCGGGGTCGAAGTAGCCCCAGGAGAGGTGGAGGCCGAGGGCGGCGAGGAGGTGGTTGCCGGGGTCGGAGAAGCGAAAGAGGTCGGCTTCGTTGGTCAGGACGGGCAGGGGGCGGCAGCCGTCGGCGGCGCGGGTGGCGCGGATCATGTCGCGGATGCGGTCTGGACGGCGGCCTCGTCCCTGACGCGCTGGTCCTGGCCGAAATAGAAGAAGCCGACGACGGCGACCATGCGGAGCTCGCCGGCGCGGTGGAGGATGCGGGCGAGGCGGGCCATGCAGCCGGGGCGGAGGGCGCCGGCCGGATCGATGGCGGAGTTCTCCCAGGGCTGGGCTGTGGAGTAGCCTTCGGGGCTGCCGCCCTGGAGGTTGATGGTGAAGTCGAGAGCTCCGTGGCGGCGCCATTCGGGCATGGCGGCGATGTATTCGCGGGTGTTGCGGCCGGGGTCCCGGACGCCGGCGTCGGGGTAGGCCCACTTGAGGCGTGTTTCGGGGTTGAGGTCGTCGAAGATGCCCTGGACGAGGCGCAGGTTCATGAGCAGGCCTTCGCATTTCAGGCCGCGCCAGGTGCGGCCGGGGCAGGCGGGGCGGCCGCTGATGAAGAAGCGGTCCGCGCGGATGGAGACTTCGGTGTTGCGGGAAGCGGAGGGGCCAGGGCGGCGAGCTCGAGGAAGGTCCGGCCGTTCATGGTTTATGGCAGCGCCGCGGGAGTCGGGGGCGGGGCTGAGAGCGCTCTCCAGAGGGGACCCCAAGCCTTGAGGCCGGCCCCGCAAAAAAGCGGAATTGAGGTTCGAGAGACGAAGGCGGCCCAAGGATGGGTTATGGTGAGAGGATGAGCAACGGTTCTTCGGGCAACGGGAATGGCGGCGGAGCGCGCATCGTGCTGACAGCCCCATTGACCGAGGTCATCGACCACGCGGGCTATTTCATTCAGATGAGCATGGCGTCGCTGCCCATCTGGCTGGAGGGCATTTTGAACAGGAAGTACCCGCGGTGGCGCGAGCTGGAGTACAACGAAGACGGCTCGGCGCGCTACATGCCCGCCGGGGTGCGCGTCGTGGAGAAGCTGTTGCTGTCGCACTACGGGGCGGAGGAAGTGGCGGCGTGCTACCCGAACGACATTCACCGCTTCATCGGCCCGAACACGCGCGTGGTGGCGGTTTCGACGCACAATCCGCTGGGGGTGACCTTCGCCGCGGGGGTATACACGTCGATCTTCGGGACGTCGAAGCAGCCGATCAACTCGCACTACACGCGTCAGTTGTTCGCGGCGCTCAAGGCCCACCCGCTGCGCGCCAACTTCAAGGTGATCGTCGGGGGCTCTGGTGGCTGGCAGATCATCCAGACCGACTCCTACGAGGAGCTGGGCGTGGACTGCGTGGTGGAAGGGCGAGGCGAATCGAGCGGCGCGCTGGAGATTTTCCGGCGGGCGCTCGACGGCGGGACGCTGCCGCGGCAGGTGGATGTGGGACATCCGAAAACACGCGGTGAGGTGATCTTCCCAGACAAGCGGACGACGTTCGGCGTGGTGGAGATGACCACTGGCTGCGGGCGCCGCTGCCAGTTCTGTCTCCCGGACCTGAACCCGCAACTCGATTTGCCGAAGGAGAAGATCCTGGAGGCGGTCCGGGCGAATGTGAGGCACGGCAACAAGCAGATCTCGCTGGCCACCGAGGACATGTTCATCTGGGGCCAGGTGGGCACCGGGACGCCGTTCTATTTCCCGAACCGGGAAGCGCTGCTCGACCTGTACAGGGAGGTGGTTGAAACGCCTGGGGTGGAGCAGCACATACTGAGCCACAGCACGATCGCGCCGGCGGTGGTTGATCCGCTGCTGATCGAAAAGCTGACGCAGTTGATGATCGAAAAGAGCCCGATCCACCTGCCCCTGTTGAGCAGCCATCCGAAGAAGAAGGCGCTGACGCCGCTGATCGGGCTGGAGACCGGGTCGACGCGCATGGCCAGGCAGATCATGCCGAGCAAGGGCGCGCCGTTCCAGATCGAGGACT
This sequence comes from uncultured Solibacteraceae bacterium, assembly GCA_964472745.1. Lineage (GTDB taxonomy): Bacteria > Acidobacteriota > Terriglobia > Bryobacterales > Bryobacteraceae > CAYYNC01. The sequence goes on along the minus strand of CAYYNC010000003.1, from coordinate 43,118 downwards.
GGCCCAGCGTGGTGGTTCAGGGCCTGACGGTGCTGAACCGCAACAACTGGTTTCCGGCGATGACGCTGATGATCGGCAATCCGGGCGAGACCGACGAAGACACGATGGCGACGCTGGACCTGCTCTACGAGGTGGAGCGGCGGGGTCTGTTCGCGTTCTTTATTCCGTCGATCTTCACGCCGCTGCATGATACGCGGATGGCCGACAAGAGAGGCGTGAGGGAGACCAAGGAGCTGACGCCTCTGCAATGGCAGCTCATGATGAAGTGCTGGAAGATGAACCTGCGTCCGGGGCAGGTGAGCTGGTGGGCGCCGGCGGTGTGGCGCCTCGGCTCCATCGGGCTGTGGCTGAAACGCCTGAGAAAGCTGAACGGACCGAATTTCACGTGGCCGCTGCTGATGTTCGCGAGCGCGCTGCCGGAGAGCCTGATGGCGCGGATGGGGAAGATCTACCGGCCCAAGCCGCTGGCGATCAAGAGCCGCAAGGAGTTGCTGGCGACGATCAAGCCGCAACACTGGAGGCATCTGCGGGAAGACAACGGGGACATGCCTGAGGGGCAGGCGCCCGATCCGATGCCGGCGCTGCGCGTGTTCGCGGATTGAGCGCGGGCGCGGCGGGGGCATTGGACGAGGAGGCTGCGATCATGCGGCCCCGGGGGGATCGACGACGCGCTGACGAACCCGGGGATGGGGCTCATGGCGTTTCGGCGGTTCAACGGGGACTCGCTCAAACCGGGGGCGGCTTACTTCCGAGTGTCGCGGTACGCGAAGCGCTTCGGGGAGATGATCCCGGCGGCGGGAAGGCGCTATTACGGGCGCCCGGACCTGAGAAGTTCTTGCACCGGCCGCTGCTGGTGCGGGTGTTTGCGGCGGCGGTGTTGTCCGTGAGTCCGGTGGCGTTTTGGAAGGGGTTCCGGTGAGGGGCGCGGATTCATTGGGCCGCGGATGGATACGCATGGACGCGGATTTCGAAGACACTCGGATAGCTGTTTTTGGGGAGGGTTGTGGCCGGCGGTTGGGGTTGATGATAAGGTCTTAACTGGAGAAGCATGCTATCGACGACTTCGCAGTACGCGTTGCGGGCCCTGGCATTCATGGCGGCGCAGGAGGAGGATGAGGCGGTGCTGGGACGGCGGATCGCGCAAGAGACGGGGATTCCGGCGAATTACCTGTCGAAGATTCTGCTGGACCTGAACAGCGCGGGGGTGGTGAGCGCGGCGCGGGGGATGGGCGGGGGGTACCGGCTGACGGGGAAACCGTCGGCGATCACGCTGGACCGGGTTGTGTCGGTGTTCGACGCCGATGTCGTCAATCCGTGCTGCCTGCTGGGGTACAAGCGGCCGTGCTCGGACGACAACGCGTGCACGGCGCATGACGTCTGGAAGAGCACACGGGAGAAGCTGGTGGGGTTCCTGAGGTCGACGACACTGGCGGACATCGCCGGGGGCGCGGCGCGGAGGGGGGTGCGGAGAGCGAGGGCGAAGCGGGCGCGTACGATATAATGGGCTAGTCACTGGGCGATCCCTCGATGAAGCAGCATCCGCCATACAGCCGCGTTGTCTTGCTGTCGCTAGTCGCGGCGAGTTTTGCGCTCGGGCACTGGGCCCCGGCGCGGTTGAGCCGCTGGGCTCAGCCGTCGCGCGGGGCGCGATGCGTGCGCTGGGACGGTGAACCGGCGGCGGCCGGGTCCATTGAGGCGGTGACTGCGGCGCATCCCGTTGCGGGGATCGAGGGCAGCGCAGCCGCGGGGAAGTCTTCGAGCGGAAAGCACGCCGCGGCTTCGACGGGGGGAGCGGCCGTGGTTGCGGCAGCGTGGGCGGACGGGGCCGTTCAGCGCACCATGGGCCGCGGCGCGCCGCGAGTCCGCACGGTGATGCCGGGCAACCGCCGCATCAAGCCCCCTCCTTCTCTCTCCTGATTCACATTCCAGGCCCTGTTTTTGCGGTTCGCGGGGAATGACGCGAGTCGCAGAGGTGTATTTATCCCAATTTGTTCAGGTTTCAGGAGAAGTTTATTATGTTGAAGGCTTACGTTGACGGGTACAAGAAGTTCCGCTCGGAAGTATTCCCGCCGCGGAGGGCGCTGTTTCAATCTCTGGCGAGCGGGCAAAGGCCGCACACGCTATTCATCACCTGCTCGGATTCGCGGATCGTGCCGGATATGATCCTGCAAACCGAGCCGGGGCAGCTCTTTATCGTGCGCAACGCGGGGAACATGATTCCGCCGCACGGGGGCATGGTGGGGGGCGTTGCGGCGACGGTCGAATACGCACTGGCGGCGCTGGAGATCAGGAACGTCGTGGTGTGCGGGCATTCCGACTGCGGCGCGATGAAAGGCGTGCTGTATCCGGAAAAGGTGAAGGACCTTCCGACGGTGGCGCGATGGCTGCGCAACGGGAACGCGGCGCGTCTGGTGACGCTGGAGAACTATCCGGGACTCGGCGAAGCCGAACAACTGGAGGTGTTGATCCGCGAGAACATTCTGGCGCAGGTGGACAATTTGAAGACGCACCCGGCGGCGGCGGCGCTGCTGGCGCGGGGGGCGTTGTCGGTGCATGCCTGGCACTACCGGATCGGGACAGGCGAGATTACGGCCTACGACTGGGAGGCGGCGGAGTTCCTGCCGCTGGACGGGGAGAAAGTCCCGATGACGCTGCCTCCGACGCGGCTGCGCACGGAGCGGAAAGCTGAAGCGATGGGGAGGCCGGCATGATGGACCTGGGCATTCGTCGTGAGCATCTGGGCCACGATCTGCTGGCCTCGATTGTTGTATTCCTGGTGGCGCTGCCGCTTTGCATGGGCATTGCGCTGGCGTCGGGAGCGCCGCCGGCGCTGGGACTCATCACGGGGATCATCGGCGGGCTGGTGGTGGGCGTCCTGGCGGGGTCGCCGCTCCAGGTGAGTGGTCCGGCGGCGGGCCTGGCGGTGATCATCTGGGAACTGGTGCAGAAGTACGGCCTGGAGATGCTTGGGCCGATCGTGCTGCTGGGCGGAGCGATCCAGTTTGCGGCGGGGTGGATGAAGCTGGGCCGGTATTTCAGGGCGATCGCGCCGCCAGTGATCTACGGGATGCTGGCGGGCATCGGCGTGTTGATTTTCGCGGCGCAGTTCCACGTGATGGTGGACGATGCCCCGCGGGGGAGCGGTCTCAAGAACCTGATCGCGATTCCGGAGGCGGTGTACAAGGGGATCTTCCCGGTGGATGGAAGCAGCCATCACATCGCGGCGATGCTGGGGCTGATGACGATCGGCGTGATCGTGCTGTGGACCAGGTTCAAGCCGCACAGGATGAGGTTCCTTCCAGGGCCGCTGTTGGGGGCGCTGGTGGCGACGGCGCTGGCGGCGGCCCTGAAGATGCCGGTCAGTTACGTGGACGTGCCGGAGAATCTCTTCGACGCGGTGAGCTGGCCGACCTGGGAAACGATGTCGCGGATGGCGACCGATCCGGCGCTGATCGGGGCGGCGTTTGCGCTGGCCGTGATCGCAAGCACGGAGACGCTGTTGTGCGCGGTGGCGGTGGACCGCATGCACCAGGGTCCGCGGACGCAGTTCGACAGAGAACTGTCAGCGCAGGGGATCGGGAATCTGCTGTGCGGGTTGTGCGGAGCGCTGCCGATGACTGGGGTGATCGTGCGCAGCGGGGCGAACGTGGAGGCGGGGGCGCGGACGCGGCTCTCCGCGATTCTGCACGGCGCCTGGCTGCTGGCGCTGGTGGCGTTGTTCCCCGAGCTTCTGCGCAAGATTCCGACGTCGAGCCTGGCGGCGATCCTGGTGTACACGGGCTACAAGCTGGTGAACCCGGCCAATCTCAGGAAGCTCCAGGAGTACGGCCGGATTCCGGTGGCGATCTATTTCGTGACGCTGATCGGGATCGTGGCGACAGATCTGCTGAAGGGCGTGTTGCTGGGCGTCGCGCTGACGGTGGTGCGGCTGGTGTATGAGCTGACGCACTTCGAGCTGAAGGTGGAGACGCGGCCCGATTCGAGGCGAGTGGATCTGCACCTGATCGGGGCGGCGACGTTTGTGGCTCTGCCGAAACTGGCGGCGGCGCTGGATCACATTCCGCCGGGGTCGGAGGTGCATGTGCATATCCAGCGGCTGGGACATATCGACCATGCGTGCCTGGACGCGATCGCGGCGTGGCAGGAGCAGGGATCGAAGTTCGGGTCGGCGATGCAGGTGGAGTGGGAGGAGCTGATGTCGCGGTTCCAGCGGGAGAAGGCGGCGCCCGTGCTTGCCTTGGCCGGGGCGGGCGATGGGAGCGGGGCGCCGGCGGGTCACCTGGAGGGAGTGGTTGCCCTGAGCGCGGAGGAGTATGCCGAGGAGGTGGAACCCCGCAAGGGGCCTGGGGAGGAGAAGGCGGAGCAACAGGCGAAGAGAGAGGCTCGGGGCGCGGCGTAGTGAGCGGGCGGATCGGATCCGCCCACTCAAGTTTCTGCATTAAGTTCTGAACAATCCGGCGCCCGCCGGGCTGAACGACGAGATGGAAGTCTGCGCGGGTCTGGAGACCCGCGGCAGGCGTGGAGGCCTGCCCCACTAATATGTTTGGAGGATTGACAAATTAGTGTAGTTGTTCATCAATAAGTCTATTATGACGGCGAGCGCGACCGGGCGGACGGTGAGGACGGGGGCGCAGTGGCGTTCCGCGCTGGCCGTCGCGGCGTTGGCTTACATCGGTGTGGAGACGGTGACGGGGATTGCGGCGCGGTTCGGGCCTTTTCATGCGGCGGTGGAGTGGGGATTGATCGTCCACACGGCGCTGGGGTGCGGGCTGCTTGCGCCGGTGGCGTGGTACGCGGTGAAGCACTGGCGGGAGTACCGGCGGCAGGCGATGTCGGATGCCGTTCTGTTGGGGTACATCGGGGCGGGGCTTCTGCTGGTGTGCCTGGCCAGCGGGGCGGTGGTGACGTGGCAGGCATTGCTGGGGACGAAGACTTCGGCATTGTGGCGGGACGTGCACCTGTTCTCGACACTTGGGATTGTGGGGGCGGGGGCGGCGCACGTGGCGCTGGCGTATTCACGCACGGCGCGCGGGGGGGTCGCGGCGCAGGCGCGGCGGGGGCTTGCCTGGGCGGGCGCGGCGAGCGTGGCGGGGCTCCTTGTGGTGGCGGGTTTGACGGCGGCGTATCCGGGGCGGAAGGCGAAGGCGGAGCTGCCGAAGGATTACAGGTATCTCTATGGGAAGGACAGGCCGTTCGCTCCGAGCCTGGCGCGGACGGCGACGGGGGGCGCGATCGATTCCCAGTCGCTCGCGGGGTCGGAGACGTGCGGGACAGCGGGGTGCCACAGCGAGATCGTCGAGGAGTGGAAGCCGAGCGCGCACCGCTATGCGGCGATGGACACGATCTTTCTGGCGATCCAGGACGTGATGGCGAAGCAGAACGGGCCGGAGTCGACGCGCTACTGCGCGGGATGCCACGATCCGATTTCGCTGTTTTCGGGGACGAAGAACATCTTCGTGCAGAACCTGACGAGCCTCACCGGTTACCAGGAAGGCGTGTCGTGCATGGTGTGCCACGCGATCCAGAAGACGGACGTGCAGGGGAACGCGAATTATACGATTGCGCAGCCGCGCGAGTATCTGTGGCAGTGGAGCGAGCGCGGCGCGGGACGGGTGGCGCGGGATTTTCTGATTCGCGCCTATCCGGCGGAGCACAGCAAGCTGAGCAAGCGGATGTTCAAGACGCCGGAGTTCTGCGCGGCGTGCCACAAGCAGTTCATCGACCAGGAGGTGAACCGTGTGGGGTGGGTGCAGTTGCAGAACCAGTACGACAACTGGGCGGCGAGCCACTGGTTTGCGAAGGGCAACGCGCGGAAGACGGTGGAGTGCCGGGAGTGCCACATGCCGTTGGCGGGGTCGCGCGATCCGGCGGCGGGGGACACGATGGACTACAACCGCCGGGCCAACGACGGGCGGCACCGAAGCCACCGTTTTCTGGCGGCGAACAACTTCATGCCGGCGGTGCTGGACCTGCCGAATGCGAGGGAGCACGTGAGGCTGACGGAGGAGTGGCTGAAGGGCAGGTTCGCCGTGCCGGAGATCCGGGAGAAGTGGGCGGAAGGTGCGATTGTCAGGATCGGCGTGGACGCGCCGGAGTCCGCTGCGCCGGGGGAAAAGATCACGGTACGCGTGGGATTGACGTCCAACAAGGTGGGGCACGATTTTCCGACGGGGCCGTTGGACATGATCCAGAGCTGGGTGCACATCGAGGCGAAGGACGAGGCGGGCAACGTCGTGTTCGAGTCGGGGCGGAGAGACGAGAAGAACTTCATCGAGCCGGGGACTTTTCTGTTCAAAGCGGAGCCGGTGGATCAGTACGGGAACCTGATCGACCGGCACAACCTGTGGGAGATGGTGGGGGTGCGTTACCGGCGGAGCCTGTTTCCGGGATACTCGGATTTCGTCGATTATCCGCTGCTGTGCCCGTCGGGTTCGCCGCGGGCGCCGGCGCGGGGTTCCGGTGACAGCTTCCAGTTCAGTGCGCCGCGATCTTCGCGGGAAGGAGCGGTGCACGTGACGGCGCGGCTGATGTACCGCAAGATCGACCAGTTCCTGTTGAACTACGTGCGGGGCGGGAAGAGCGATCTGACGGCTCCCGTGGTGGAGATCGCCCGCGCGGAAGCGACGATCCTGCTACGCGGGAGTGCGGGGGGCGAGTGAGATGACCATTCCGAGCCGCCGGCAGAGGCGGTTGCGCATCGCGGCGATTTGCAGCGCGGCGGCGGTGTGTCTGGGAGCGGCGGGGTGGTATCTGGCGTGGACGCACGGGCGCGAAGGCGTCTACCGGCCGGGCGAGGATGTGGAGGGGATCACGCGGGAGCTGGACCGGACAGGCGGCGCGGGGTTGCCGGCGGGGGCGCCGGCGCCGAAGTTCGACGACGTGACGGAGAGGGCGGGCCTGTCGGGGTTTCGCGCGTTTGTGGGAGAGCGCACTTCGCAGTTGCCCGAGGACATGGGCGGCGGCGCGGCATGGGGCGATTTCGACAACGACGGCGACGACGATCTGTTTCTGGTGAGCGCGGGCGGACCGCTGAATGCGCCGGAGTCCGCTCTGGCCTCTTCCCTGCTCTATGAGAACCGGGGCGACGGGACCTTCGGCGTGTACGCGGGATTTCCGGAGCTGAAGATCCGCGGGATGGGCGCGGCGTGGGCGGATTTCGACAACGACGGGCGGCTGGACCTGGCGGTGACGGGCTATGACGAGATCCGGCTGTTCCGGAACAACGCGGGGAAGTTCGAGCAAGCGGCGGGGATCAAGTCGCGGCCGGGTTTCTGGACTGGCGTTTCGTGGGGCGACTACAACTGCGACGGGCGGCCGGATCTGTATGTGTGCGGGTATGTGCGCTACCGGTTCGACGCGCGGGACCGGAGCCGGCAGAGCTTGCAGTTCGGGCAGGCGGTGCCGCACACGCTGAACCCCTCGTCGTACGAGCCGGAGCGGAATCTGCTGTTCCGCAACGACGGGGGAGGCGCGTTTGTCGATGCGGCGAGAGCGCTGGGCGTGGACAACCCGACGGGACGCAGCCTGAGCGGGCTGTGGCACGACTTCGACAACGACGGAAAGGTCGATTTGTATGTGGCGAATGACATCTCGGAAAGCAAGCTTTACCTGAACGCAGGCGCGCGGTTTGTGGACGCGGGCCGGGAGGCCTGGGTGGGCGAATATCGCGGGTCGATGGGGCTGGCGGCGGGCGATTACGACCGCGACGGGGACGACGATTTGTTCATCAGCCACTGGGTGGCGCAGCAGTTCGCGCTGTACGAGTCGTTGCTGGCGCAGCAGGCGTTGTTGAGGAAGCCTGGCGATCCGGTGAAAGCGCCCGCGCTGCATTTCACCGATGTGGCGGAGACGAAGGGGATCGGGCAGCCGACGCTGAGGTCGATCGGGTGGGGCGCGGAGTTCGCGGATTTCGACAGCGACGGGTGGCTGGATCTGTTTGCGGCGGCGGGGAGCACGTTTGAGGCGGAGGGTGGACCACCGAAGCGGCTGGCGGGGATGGCTTCGTTCCTGTTCTGGAATCGCAAGGGGGAGTTTTTTCACGACCTGGCGCGATGGTCGGATCCTTTTCAGGCGGCGCGTGTGAGCCGCGGGCTGGCCGTAAGCGATTACGATCTCGACGGCGATGTCGATGTCGCGATCGTGGATCTGGACGGCGGGGTTCGTTTGCTGCGCAATTCGACCAAACAAGGGAATGCGTTGAGGCTGGCGTTGAAGGGCCCGGCGGATAAGCCGTGGACGGGGTCCGACGGCGCCGTGGTGACGGCCTGGATTGGCGGAGTTCCGCTGCGCAGGACGGTGTCGAGCGCGTCGTACCTTTCGCAGAGCAGCCGGCTGGTGCATATCGGGCTGGGGGAGCGGAGGCAGGCGGAGCGGGTGGAGGTGCGGTGGCCGGACGGGCGCGTGGATGCTCATCCAGCAACGCCCGCGGGCGTCGTTTGGGAGATCACGCCGGGGCGTCCTCCGGTTGAGCGCGCAGCGGCGCCGCACGTCAAGGACACACAGCTCCTGTTCTGGGAGAAGCACCGCGCGGCGATGGACGCGCTGAAGCGCGAGGGCGATGCCAAGAGGGCGATTCCGCTGTTTCGCGAAGCGCTGGCGATTGATCCGCGGCACGAGGACGCACGGTACTACCTGGCGAACTGCCTCGCGGCGGAGGGCGATTCGGCGGGTGCACTGGCTGAGCTGGAGAAGCTGGTGGAGATCAACCCTCACAGCCAGCGGGCGCTTCAGAGGTCGGCCGTGTTGCGAGCGGAGAGCGCGCGGTCGGCGCGGGATCTGGAGCGGGCGGCGCGGGAGGCAGGCCGGGCGCACTCGTTGAATCCGGAGGAGACGGGCGCGCTGCTGGTGCTGGGGGAGATCGAGTTGATGCAGGGCCGGCCGGCGGCGGCGCGTGAACGGTTGAACGCGGTGGTAAGGAGCAATCCTCGCGCATCAACGGCGTTCTTCCTGCTGGCGTATCTGGATTGGAAGGCGGGGGCGGCGCAGGCGGCGAGAGCGCATCTCGAGCAGATGGTGAAGGCGCGAGGTCCGCAGTGGAAGCCGAAGGGGAGCTTGCACGAAGGCGAGGTGGGGAAGAAGATGCACACGGAGACGACGCTGCTGGCGAGCTTCGCTGAGAGTTGGGGTGGCGCGGGGGATGCGAGCGCGGCGTTCCGGGCGGTGGAGGGGCGCCTGAGGAAGCGATAGGCGCGAGGCGGCCGAGGGCGGGCCGCGCTCCGAGCAGGTCGAACGGCTTCGGGGAGACCCGGCGGGCGGCGATGCGGCGCGGCGTGCTGATGCCGCCGAGGGCGACGGCCGCGAATTCGACGGCGGAGAGTTGCCGGATGGAAGCGGCTTCCGGCTGGAGACTGCGGAATCCCTCGCGTGTGAGCGGCTCGGCGCCGCGCGGGGAGGCGTGGTTGATGACGACGAGACGGTCCGCCTGGGCGTAGGGGAGCGGGCGGAGCAGGACTCCGTTGAGCAGACTGAAGACCGTGGTGAGGGCCGCAACGGCGACGGAAAGGGTCAGGGCCGCCGCCGCGGCAGAGCCGCGATAGCGGAGGAGCATGCGCGCCCCGAATCGAAAGTCCTGGATGAGTCCTGGCATCGCGGCGCCTCTCCGGCTTGATTTGAGATGCGCGGATCAGGAACTCGTGTTTCAGGAGTTCAATGTCATTGAGGTGCGATGCGGTCAGGCCTTCATGACATAGCGAAGACCGCAGGAGTCGTCGCCCTGCATCAGCGTCTTGGTGCGGACGAGCTCGAGCTTGGGGTTGAGCGAGCGGGCGACGGCGTAGTCGGGGTAACAGATCATCGCGTAGCCGATGTCGGCCGCGTTCGACTCGCGGAAAACCTTGGCCCAGAGGCAGCGTTTGACGCGATATTCGAAGCTGTCCGCCGTTTGCTCGACGATTTCGGCCTCGAGGGTGTGCTGGATCAGCGGAGGCGGGTTTTTCAGGCCGGCGGCGAAGGCTGCAATATTGGGGATGACAGGGGGGCGGCCGGCGGTCTTGCGGCGGACGGTGGCGTCGGAGGCGTCGCGGAGGAGCGCGATGAATTTCTCGCGGCCGACTATAGCGGCCATCTCATTGAGGAGCGGGATGAGGTCCTTCTGGTAAGCGAAGCGGAAGATCTGTTCCCAGGTGAGGTCGGCCTTTTCGGCCGGACTCTTGCCGGTGGGCGCGTCCTGCGGAGGCGCAGCGCAGATCGCAGTGCGGGCGCAGCCGAGACAGCCTGCGGCGCCGGCGGGAAGGATGGGAAAGAGATTACGACGGGTAAATGGGACTGCCATGGGACGCGGCCTCCTGGGTCCGCGGCTTATTCGGTTAGAAACCAAGGGCGGGCGGGCGGTTTCCGGGGACGGCGACGCCGGGATCGAAGTCGGGCTGGATGAGCGAGCCGGCGGAGTGGCTGCTGGGGAGGCCTCGCAGGCGGAGGGCTCGCGAAGGTTTTGCCGGCCAGAGCCGGGGGAGATCGGGGAGATCGGCTGATTCGGGCCGCGGAGTCCGGCTGAGGCGCCGTTTTGCGCGGATGAAACCAGGGGGATCCTGAAGGAGATGCGAGCTTTGGGGGCAGAGCGGATTCAGTGTGCGATCGGGGCGATGGCGGACGATTCTCCGCACAACCGGATGTCGTGGTTTGAGCGGTTGGCGAGCTAGGGATTGACCGCGGCCATCAGGGCGCGCAGGAGTGCAGGGCCAAAGTCGAGGCGGTCCTGGACCGTGGGCCAGCGGTTGAGCCTGGGGTGGAGGTCGACCATCTGTTCCATGAGGAAGGCGGGCGCCTTGCGGTCGTGGAAAAGGGCCTGGTTGACGGTCATGCGGCCTTTCATGCCGGATGTGGTGGTGACGGGCGCGTTGCGCGGGCCTTTTGGCGAATAGAAGGAAGTCGTGGTGTCGAGGGCCTGCCAGAAACGGCGGGCCAGGGCTTCGTAAGCGGCGACTGGGCCTTCGATGTATTCGGAGGTTTCGGTGTTGTGAAGGGTGAGGAAGATGTCGATTCTGTTGCCGCTGTCGAGCCACTTGAAGATGGCCTGGCGCTGAGCCCAGATTTCGGGGGTTCTTTCGGGATCGGCAGTGTCCCAGTTGCGGTTGAGGTCGAACCCTTTGGCGTTGAAGCGGACACCGCCGCGCGCGACTCCGTCGGGGTCGGCCATAGGAAGGATTTTGAAGATGGCCTGGCGGCGGAGATCGTCGCCTTCCTTGGAGACGAGATGGCGCAGGGCGCCTTCGGCGACCCATGAGGCGCCGGATTCCCAGGCGTGCTGGCGCGCCATCAGCCAGATTACTTTCTTTGACGCCGCGGGCGCCTTCGGATCGGTGACTGTGATGAGACGGATCGGGCGGCCTTGCGGCGTCTTGCCGATGGAATCGATTTGGACGCCGGGGTGTATTGAGATTTGGCGGACGAGGCGGTCGAGGCGCTCGTTGGTATAAGGCGGCGTCCGCGCGATCCAGAGCGTGCTCTTTTCGGCGTGGAGGCGGAGACGGAGCGTGGCCTGGCCTTCGAGCCATTCCGTTTCGCGGACGTGATGCCATGTCTTGTTGTCGTAGCTAAAGACGGGGTGCATCGTCTTGTGGCCGGAGCCGTCGTGGGGGCGGTAGTTGTATTCGCCGTTCAGCGCCGCAAGGTCGATGGTGAGATGGCGGCCGGCGGCGCCGTCGATGCGGAAGTAGAACCAGCTTGGCTGGCGGTTGCGGCCGTCCTGGTCGGTTTCGCCGCGGACGTGGCAACGGATGTGGCTTTCGGAGAGGACTTCGGCCTTATCGAGGGCGGCGCCCTCGAAGCCCGTATGGGTGACGGCGATGAGAAAGAGGGCGAGCACGGTTCGATGTTATCGTGAAGGGCGGTGAGAACGATATTGGGCTTGATATTGGCTGTGTCGGCGGCGGGCGCGGCGGAACGGGCTGTTGTGATCCGGCCGGTGCTGAACATGTATTCCAAGGCGACGCTCGATGCGGACGTGGTGTCGCAGGCGATCTATGCAACTGAGGTCGGCGTCGAGAAGCGCGAGGGTGATTGGGCGCAGATCCGGACTCCCGACGACTACACGGGGTGGGCAGAGCGGGCCGGACTGCGGGCGCTGAAGGAGGGCGAGCGGTACGCGGCGTCGGGAAAAGTCGCCATGGTGGAGAGCCTGATGGCGCACCTGTATCGAACAGATTCGGTGACGCGCCATGCGCCCCTGCTGACCGTCCCGTTCGAGACGCGGCTCGAGGTGGCGCTGGAGAGGCCGCAGGAGAATGGAGGCTGGATTCAGGTGCGTTTGCCCGACGACCGTCCGGCGTGGGTCCAGCGCGGCGACGTCACGCTGGAGGCGCGCGTGCGGGAGATCCCGGAGCTGATCGAGCTGAGCAAGCGGTTTGTGGGGCTGCCGTATACGTGGGGCGGGACGTCGTCGTTCGGCTATGACTGCTCGGGATTCACGCAGATGCTATGCCGGCGCGGCGGCGTCGGGATTCCACGCGACGCCAAGCCGCAGGCGCATTGGGAAGGGATGGACAAGGTGGAGAAATCTGATCTGCGTCCGGGCGATCTGTTGTACTTCGGAGCTTCGATGGACAAGATCAGCCACACCGGCTTTTATCTCGGCAACGGCGAATTCATCCACTCGACGGCGAATGCGCGGCCGGTTTTGCAGATCAGCCGGCTGGACGAGCCGCATTGGACGAAGTTGTTTGTGTGCGCGAGGAGGTGGAAGAAGTGAGGCGGCGGAGTTTTTTGGCGGCGGCGGGCGCGGGTTCGATGGCGAGCGCGCCGGCGGCGCAGGGCGCGCGGCTGGCGCTGAAGTCGCGGCGGCTGAAGTTGCAGCACACGTGGACGACGGTGATGTCGTCGAGCGACTACCGCGACACGTTCTTCGTGGAGTACACGCGCGATGGCGTGACCGGGATCGGCGAGGGCGCGCCCATCGTGCGGTACAAGGAGACGGCGGAGACGTGCCGTGCGGCCATAGAGAAAGTGCGCGGGTATCTGGAGACCGCAGATCCCTGGCAGTTCACGAAGGTGATGGGCGAGGTGTTCAAGCGCGTGGAGGGGGCCTATGCGGCGAAGGCGGCCGTGGACATCGCGCTGCTCGATTGGGTGGGGAAGCGGCTGGGCGTCCCGTTGTGGAAGTATTTCGGCCTGGATAAGAACGACGCCCCGCTGACGACTTTTTCGATCGGCATCGACAAGGCTGAAGTGATCAAGCAAAAGGTGCGCGAGGCTGAGCCGTACCCGGTGCTGAAAGTCAAGGTCGGGTTGGACAACGACGAGGAAGTGATCGCGGCGGTGCGAAGCGTGACCAACAAGCCGATCCGGCCGGACGCGAACGAAGGGTTCAAGAGCAAAGAGCAGGCGGTGGAGAAGATCAACTGGCTGGAAAAGCAGGGGGCTGAGTTCGTGGAGCAGCCGCTCGCGGCGGCGAACCTGGAGGACATGAACTGGATCAGGAAGCGGGTGCATATTCCGGTGATCGCGGACGAGGCGTGTCTGCATCCGCGGGATGTGCCGCGGCTGGCGCCCCATTTCGACGGGGTGAACGTGAAGGTGGACAAGTGCGGCGGGCTGCTCGAGGCGTGGCGGATGATCCAGATCGCGCGGTCGCTCGGACTGAAGGTGATGATCGGCTGCATGGTGAGCTCGTCGGCGGCGATCACCGCGGCGGCGCAGTTGTCGCCGCTGGCGGACTATGCGGACCTGGACGGGAACCTGCTCATCTCGAACGACCCCTACGAGGGAGTGAAGGTGGTGAAGGGGAAGCTGGTGCTGCCTGATGCGCCGGGGGTGGGACTGCGGGCGCGAGGATGAATTTTACATCCCCGCGGATACAACATCGCGCTTGGATCGTCTGAAGACATATGCGAAAAGTGACGTGTGCGCTTCTGCTTGGGTTGTCGATGTTGTGGGCCCAGCCGCCCACCGAGATGGGGCCGGACCGGCCGATCGACGCGGCGGGAAGGCAGCAGGTGATCGATGGCGCCGCACGGCTGCTGAACGAGTATTACGTCTTCCCCGATGTCGCGAAGAGGATGGAGGAGGCGGTGCGGGCGCGGGCGGCGCGGGGGGAGTACGACAAGGTGGCCAGCTCCCGCGAGTTCGCGAAGCTGCTGATGGAGCATCTCCAGGAGGTCAGCAAGGATAAGCACCTGCGGGTGCGTTACTCGCCGGAGCCGCTGCCGGAGCGGCGCGAGCGGCGGGAACCGTCGAAAGAGGAGATGGAGCGTTTCCGGCGCGACATGGCGCGGAACAACCTCGCATTTGAGCGGGTGGAGATTCTGCCCGGCAACATCGGGTATCTCAAGCTGAACGGCTTCGTGCCGCCGGAGTTCGGGGCGGAGGCGGCGGGCGCGGCGTTCCAGTTCCTGGCGAACTGCGACGCGCTGATCATCGACCTCCGGGAGAACGGGGGCGGCGATCCGGCGATGGTGGCGTACACATCGAGCTACCTGTTCGACGGGCGCGTGCATCTGAACGACATCTGGTGGCGCAAGGAGAACCGCACCGAGGAGTTCTGGACGCTGCCATACGTGCCGGGGCGGAAGCTCGCGCAGCAGCCGGTTTGGGTGCTGACCGCGGCGCGCACGTTCTCCGGCGGCGAGGAGTTCGCATACAACCTGAAGAACCTGAAGCGGGCGACCATCGTGGGCGAGACGACGGGCGGCGGGGCGCATCCGGTGAACGGGCACAGGATCAATGCGCACTTCATGATCGGCGTGCCGTTCGCGCGGGCGATCAACCCCATCACGAAGACGAACTGGGAAGGAACAGGCGTCGAGCCGGACATCAAGGCGCCGGGCGCTGAGGCGTTGGCGGTGGCGCGCCGGGAGGCGCTGAAGCACCTGCTCGCCAAGGCGGACGATCCGGATCGGAGGAAAGAGCTGGAGCGCGCGCTGGCGCGGTTGGCTGGCGGGACGCAGTAGGGTTGCCAACAGCGGTTTCCCCTTCGTTGAGTCTCCTCTCGCGGAGGCGCCAATGGAGCGAGCTTTCGGCGCCGATGCGGACCTTCACGCCGTGTAGTTCCTCAGGGCGGTGAACAAGCGCGACGTGATCGTGCAAGTTGGAGCCTGGTTCGCAACCGACGAGGAGATCAGGATCAATGGTATTTGGGTGGGTTCGCCTCTTGCGATTGAGCGGAACACGCGGACGTTGCGAGCGCCGAGGCGGGCCGCGAGGTCCGAAATCTCGCGGCGTTTTTCGGTGCGCAATCGGCCGAGCGTCAGCATAACCTTATTGCGCTGGCTCTTTGTGACGCCACTGAGCCGATGCCGGGGCACGGAGGTCCTCTGTAATCAGTAACGGCACCGGCAGGCGGCTATGCAGATTCTGTCCTCGGTGACTTGGTCAATGAGACGGCGCTCGCGGTCTGTGCGCCGGGACCAGCGGCCCTTCAGGTCGCGTTTCAGTGGTTCAGGTTTGCCGACTCCGGCAAAAGGACTTCGCTGAATCTCACGCATCAGGCGGATAATGCGCAGGGCTTGCGCACGGTCTGTTTCCACCCATCACGCCGGATCGTCGAGCGCGGCTGCGTCAACTTCCGAGCTTCTCAAGGGCCTCCTGGAAGGGGATGCGCCGCTTGCGGTTGAGCGCCGCGAGGAGGCCTCGCTTCATCTTGTCCGACTTGAGGAGGCATGCCATCTCGCGCTCCGATGCGATTTCCCGCCGGAGGGCAATCGGGATGATCACAGCGGCAGGCTCGCCCTTCCCGTTCTTCACGTCCTTGACACGAACAGTTGCCATCGGCTCTCAATAGTAGTCCTGAGAAGCCGATCTGCCGCGATTTGTTCGGTAGGCGTATGCTGGCTGTGTCATGCGGCGAATCGGGATTCTGATGGTGATTGCGTGCGGGGTTTGTGCGCAGGAGATTGACCGCGCGGCACGTGCGGAAGAGTGGGGGTACCGGCCAGAGGACGGGGCGCGGGTGGAGGTGAATCCGCCGGCGTTCAGTTGGGTCCCTGTCAAAGGCGCACCCGTGTACGAGGTGCAGTGGGCGGCGAAGGCGGACTTCAGCGACGCGGACACGGTCTCCGGATTGAAGTGGACGGTGTACGCGCATTCGGCGGCGCTCAAGCCCGGAGAGTGGCGGTGGCGGTACCGCGCGGTCGTGGGCGGCAAGGCGACGGAGTGGAGCCGCGCCCGGCGGTTCACGATTCCGCGCGAGGCGATCGTGTTCCCGCAGCCCACGTTGGCTGAAGTCAAAGCGCGAATCGCGAAAGAGCATCCGCGCGTGTTTGTGCGCGGAGCGGACCTCGTGCGGGTGCGCGAGTACGCGCGCGGCACGGGCCGGGCGGCGTGGGAGAAACTGCTGGTCCGCGCGGAGGAGCTGTCGAAATCCGAGCCGACTCCGGAGCCGCCGGTGAAGGCGAGCGCGCGCGATCCCGAGACGAACCAGTTCTGGTGGTCGAACCGCGTGCAGACGCTGAAAGCCGCGCAGGAGGCCGAGATTCTGGCGTTCGTGTGGTTGTTGTCGGGTGATGATCGATGGCGCGAGCCGGCGCGGAAGTACATCCTGAAGCTGGCGTCATGGGATCCGGACGGCCCGACAAACTTCAGACTGAATTGCGAGGCCGCAAAGCCGCTGACACACAGGCTGGGGCGAGTTTACGACTGGGGTTACGGACTTTTGAGCGAAGACGAGCGCGCGCGAGTGCGGAAGATGATTCTATGGCGCGGGCGCGACGCGTGGTTGAGCGGCGAGGTCCGGCAGGGGGTGGGGCACCTGGCTGAGCCGTACAACAGCCACGGCAACCGCATGTGGCACAAGCTGGCGGAGAGCGCGGTGGCGCTGATGGGCGAGGCGCCGGAAGCGGACGAGTGGCTGGAATACGCGCTGGCGAAATATTGGGCGGCGTATCCGGCGTGGTCGGACGACGACGGCGGGTGGCACGAGGGGGCGTCGTATTGGGCCGGCTACATGGTGAAGACGACGTGGTGGATGCATCTCGCACGGACTTCGCTGGGGATCGACCCTTTCAAGAAGCCGTTCTTCCGGCACTTCGCCGATTACGCGCTGTATTCGGCGCCGCCGGGTTCGCCGGAAATGGGTTTTGGCGACCTGGCGCACCGGCCGCCGTCGCCGTCGTGGGGCTTCGTGCATTACTTCGTGCGCGAGGTGAAGAATCCGTATTGGGCCTGGTGGGCCCGGCAGTGGAAGATCCGTGACGAGCCTGAGGAACCGGTGCTGGGGTTCCTGTGGGGCGAGATGCCCGGAGTGGCGCCTCGCGCGCCTGCCGGATTGCCGGTGTCGAAGCTGTTCCGCGGAACGGGCGTCGCGGTGTTGAACACAACCCTGGAGAATTCCGCGGAGAACGTGCAGGTGAGGTTCAAATCGAGTCCGATGGGGCGGCGGAGTCATGGTCACGATCCGCACAATTCGTTCACTTTGAATGCGTATGGTGAGCCGCTGCTGGTCAATAACGTGTATCGCGATTTGTACGGGAGCCCGTTTCACGCGAAGTGGGTGTGGGAGACGAAAGCGCAGAACGCGCTGCTGGTGAACGGCGCGGGGCAGAAGGCGCACTCGGCGGATTTGGGCGGGCGGATCGTGGCGGCGGAGTTTCGGGACGGCGTGGATTACGTGGCGGGCGAGGCGGCGGCGTCCTATGAGGGAAAGCTCAAGCGCTATCTGCGTCACATCGTGTTTGTGAAGCCCGATGTCGTAGTGATGGTGGATGACGCAGTGGCCGCCGCGCCTTCGCAGTATCAGTGGATGCTGCATGGCTTGAGCGAATTCAAGGTGGACGAGGGGTCGCAGCAGTTGCGCCTGGAGCGCAGCGCGGCGGGTGTGCTGGTGGATTACGCCGCGGAGCCGCCGCTCGCGTTCAAGCAGTGGACGGGGTACGATCCCGAGCCGGACATGCGGTATTTGAAGTCGATCGGGCGCGACGGGATGCCGCGGCAGTGGCATGTGGAGGCTTCGTCACGCAACGCGGCCCAGGAGACGTGGACGGCGACGGTGATGCGGATGTATCGCACGGGACGCGCGCTGGCGGGGAAGGTCGCAGTTGTGCGCAAGGGCGCGACGATGCGGATCACGATTCCGGAAAGCGGCGTGGTGGTGGAACTGAGCCGCGAGGGCAAGACGTTCGCGGTGGTAAAGAAGGGCGGACGGGAGTGGCGGTTCGCGGCGGCCGACGACATCAAGTAAAGAGCCGCAGATCAGGTATGTCCGCGAAATCGGCTGTGTTCAGCGTCCACAGCTCGGCATCGCGCAGCATTGCACAAGCTGCGATGCCGATATCCATCTCACTGCCGCGGGCTCGCTTCACGGATCGGTAGAGGCGGGGGCTCAATTCGGCTTCCGCGGGACCGAACGCGATGACCCGATCGGCTGGGAACAAGGCCTGTTGGACCGCGATCTCCTCAGGAAAACGGGGCCCACGGAGGAACTCGTACAGCACCAGGGCGGGCAGCATCAGCTTGCGGCCCTCTTCGATCTGCGCTCGCAACAAGGGGAGAGAAGTCCTGGGCCCGGACACGCTGCCGACCAGGGCGGAAGTGTCGAGAACGATCACCGGGGACCGGCCCCGGACTTGCGGCCGCCGCGGCGGCGGGCTCTGCGAATATCCGCGAGTTCCCGCTTAACGGCGCGTGCGGATCGCTTCGGAATTCGTGGGACCAACTCATCGAGAACTCGCAGCATGCGAAGCCGCTCCTCCTCGCTCAATCGCCCGAGCCGATCGTGAAAGTCGTGGATTGCCTCGCGCACCACTTCGCTCTTCGGTTTGTCCAAGCGGGCCGCGGCGCCCTGAAGGCGGGCGATAGTGGAATCGTCCAACGTGAAAGTGACCTTCCTCGTTGCCATACCGATACCATGCTGGCATATCAGTCGACTGTTGGTAACAGGGTCACATGCGTTCGAGGACGACGGCGGTCGCGCTGTAGTCGCCGGTCAGGCGGAAGTTGAGTCCGAGCTCCATCAGAGCGGCTCCACTCAGCGTCCCGTGCGTCTCGACGAGTTTCTTCGGGTCGAGCGGGGTGACGCGGTAGACGGCTCGTTCGTCGAGGCCGCGGAGGCGGACGGTGGGCGCCGGACGGCCGTACTGCTGTGAGCGCTCGACGGCGAACAGCACCGACTGGCGGCCGTCTTCGGCGACGTACTGGTTGGCCGTGAGCTCGCCTTCGCGCGGGGAAGCGAGGCGGTAGAGGCGCCCGTGCTGCACGGTGGCGCGGACGCTCTTGTACCACGCGATCATCTTCGTGGCGAGGGCGAATTCCTCGGGCTTCCAGTGATTCAGATCGTTGCCGATGCCGAGCGAACCCTGCATGGCGACGAGGAAGCGGAAGTCCAGCGGCGTGGAGCGGCCGTTGAAGTTGGGGACGTCAGTGACCCAGGCCATCATCGTCTTGGGCGTGTAGGCGAACGAGAAGCCCTCCTGGATCTTGAGGCGGTCCAGCGCGTCGGTATTGTCGGAGGTCCAGACCTGCTCGACGCGCGTGAGGATGCCAAGGTCGACGCGGCCTCCGCCCCCGGAACAGGATTCGATCTCGACCTTCGGGTGGCGTGCGCGCAGGCGGTCGATGATGCCGTACACGTTGCGCGTGTATTGCACCCAGATCTTGCGCTGTTCGGCGGGCGCGACTTCGGGCCAGCCGGGCTCGGAGAAGTGGCGGTTCATGTCCCACTTGAGAAAATCGATTTCGTTTTCGCTGAGCAGTTTGTCGAGCGCCTGGAAGATGTGGTCGCGGACATCGTCGCGCGCCATGTTGAGGACGAGCTGATTGCGCGCTTCGGTGCGCGGGCGGCCGGGGAAATGCATGGCCCAGTCGGGGTGCTTGCGGTAGAGATCGCTGTCGGGGTTCACCATTTCGGGCTCCACCCAGAGGCCGAACTGGAGTCCGAGTTTCTTCACGCCGTCGATCAGGGGCTTGAGCCCGTTCGGAAATTTCTTCGGGTTGACGAACCAGTCGCCCAGTCCGGCTTTGTCGTTGTCGCGCGCGCCGAACCAGCCGTCGTCCATGACGAACAGCTCGACTCCGAGGGACGCGGCCTTTTTCGCGAGCTCGAGCTGGCCGGATTCGTTGACGTTGAAGGTTGTCGCCTCCCAGGAGTTGTAGAGGACGGGGCGCAGGCGCGAGGACAGTCCGCCGGGGAGGATATGCTCGCGCTGAAAGCGGTGGAAGATGCGCGAGGCCTCGCCGAAGCCGGCGCCGGTGTAGCCGCCGTAGAAGGGCGGCGTCTCGAGGCTTTCGCCGGCCTTGAGCGGCCAGGAGAAGTCGAATGAGTTGAGGCCGCCCACGACGCGCACCTGCTGCGAGGGTGTCTGCTCGACGGTGATGCGCCAGTTGCCGGACCAGCCGATGGCGCCGAACCAGACGCGGCCGTTCTCTTCGCTGGCGCGCTCGGGGCCGTCGAGAGCGAACCACGGGTTCACCTGCCCGGTGTTGCCCCGGCGGCTTTCGATGATCTTGAGCCCGGGGCGGATCTCTTCGCGGATGAGCTGCGTTTCGCCGGCCCAGCGTCCGGCGAGGTGGCTGAGGCGGTAGCCTTCGCCTTGCGGAACGTGCCAGACGGCGGATTGCGCGCTTTCGAGCGTGATGGGTCGCGGCGTGCGGTTCTCGATCACGGCGTGGCGGCGGATGATGCCGCCAGGGTAAGCGCGGTAGACGAGCCGGGCGCGGATGTCGTCGTTCAGGTCGCGGGTGAGGATTTCGAGAGTGTCGCCGGAGATAGTGTGCGAGACGTACTTGAGGACGACGTCGCGATTGCCGTCTTCGCGGGTGATTTTGAGCGCGGTTTCGTAGAATCGGCCGCCGCCCCAGGCGGGGTATTCGTCGGGCGTCGTGGTGGGGCTGAGGTCGAAGGAGGCCCAGCCGGGCTGCACGCGCGCGGGGGCGAGGTCGGCGTCGCGCCAGAGGCGCCGGCCCCAGTAGAGATGCTGGAGCTCGTTGCGCTGGTTGACTCCGCAGGCATAGGTCACATCGCCCGCGTCGAGGACGAAGATCTTGCGGTCTTCGAGGAAACGCAGGCTGACTTGTGCGGGCGCGGCGAGGGAGAACATGGCGAGTAAAGAGACGGTGCGCATGGGCGTTCCGCATACAGCATATAGCGACTCGATGTTTGAGAGAATTCACCTGAGGCTGTAAAGTTTGGCGGCGAAAAGCCGTTGATTGATCAGAGGACTGAAGGGATGCAAATGAGTGTTTCACAATTGAGTGGTGCGGCCGTGCTGGCGGGCTTCGTATTGAGCGCCGGGTTCGTTACGGCGCAGGACCGACGGATTCAGGCGGGGATCTCGCAGGCCGGATCCGCCATCGCGAGCGGAGCCGGGCGGTATCAACTTCTCGTGCAAGGCGCCGTTGCGGAGGCGGACGCGGCTTCGATGCTGCGCCGGATTGAAGAGGCGCGTCCCACAACCGCCGAGCAGGCGGACGCCGCGCTTCAAGGTCTGAAGATTGACGGCGGCATGCCGAACCGGATCAGCATGAACGTAACGGTCCCGAAGCAAACTCAGGGCGCGACGTTCGGGGAGAGAGTCAATGCGGGGAGGAAAGGCCGTGCAGTGACGGTCATTCTGGCGCGGACCGAGCAGGATGAGCAGGAAGCGCGCGCGTTGCTCGAGAAGCTGGGGGACGAGGCCGGCGGGCAACCGGGAGCAAGCAATATCCGCCCGCTTCGGGCGCCTTCCGGCAAGAGCTGGACCCTGGCGACAGGCGCTCAGCGCTGAGCGCTCACTTTCGCGGAAACACGTAGAGTACAGCCAGGCCGAGATTGTGCTGGGCGCGGCCTGGATTGTACTCGCCGATCAGCGAAAGGTCTTTCGAGATCGGCAGCACTGTCCCGACCATGCCGTTGTGTGCGCCTTTCGGCGGTGTGAAGAGCTTGCCGGCGCGCCGGCCGAAGAACTCGCCGCGGAGGTATCCGCCATAAACTGTCATCTCGTAGCCGCGTAATTTCACGGGCCGGCTGGCAATCGGGGCGAATGCCGCCGAGACGGCGGAGGCCTGGCCGCGCCGGTTGAAGGGCGTGGAGAAGAGATTGAAGAAGGAGACGTCCACGCCAAAGCGGTTGCGCTTGAGGAGTCCGATGTTCGAACCGGCGCCGGCGTAGTGCTGCGATTGGCCGAAGACGGCGATGATCCCATAGAAGCCGAAGGCGTCGATGCGGGAGTGGACGCCGCGTGTGTATGCGGTCCAGTTGTTGGCGGAGATCGTGAAGCCGCGGACCTGCGAGGCGGTGGCCGCGATGAAGAGTGAGGACGAGCCCTTGCCGCCGGTTTCGCCGGTGAAGAGGGCCTGGCCGCTGGCGACCGGCACGGCGAGCGCGAGCAGCGGCAGGCAGGCTCCGAAGTGCACCGTCATGACAGTATATACGGCATTCGCCGGCTCTCCATCGAGTCAAACGCGAGTCGGGAAACTGTGCCGCCGATGCGCGAGGTCAGGTAAGCTAAACAGATCGATCCGCCTGACGTTGAACTGGGATAGAACATGCCGAGGACAAGCCGATCCTGCGTTCCGCTTCTGCTCCTGAGTTTGTTTGCCTGCACGGCCAGGCGAAGCACGACAGAATTCGACCAGCTCCTGGCCTCCGCCGTCGAGCGCAGGATGGTCCCGGGCGTCGTTGCGATGGCCGCCTCCCCGGACGGCATCGTCTATGCGGGCTCGGCTGGACTCAACCAGGACACCATCTTCGCCATCGCCTCGATGACCAAGCCGGTTACCTCCGTTGCCCTAATGCAGCTTGTGGAGGAAGGAAAGGTGCAGCTCGACGAGCCGGCCTCCGCCTATCTCCCCGAGCTGGCCAACGTGAAGGTGATCGAGAATGGAAAGCTCCGTCCTCCCAAGAGCCCGATCACGGCACGGCAACTTCTCACGCACACAGCCGGCTACGGCTACGAGTTCATGAACCGCCAACTGTTCGATGCCGTGGGCAAGGGCCGGCTCAAGAGCATGATGGCCGGAGGGGACGCGTTTCTTCAGGCGCCGCTTTTGTTCGACCCCGGCGCGCGCTGGGAGTATGGGATCAACACGGACTGGCTGGGGAAACTGGTGGAGCGCGTCAGCGGCGAATCGCTTGACGTTTACTTCAAACGGAAGATCTTCGAACCGCTCGGCATGCAGGACACGTTCTTCACCGTGCCCGCCGGGAAAAAGGCGCGCATGGCGAGACTGCATCAAAGGAAGGAGGACGGCAGCCTCGCCTCCCAGCCCGAGGCGCCGTCGATCAACTCGGGAAGTTTTCTGAGCGGAGGGGGCGGGTTGTTCTCCACCGCGTCCGATTATCTCCGTTTCGCGCGCGCCCTGATGGGGGGCGGCGCGTTGGAGAAGGGCCGCATCCTGAAACCCGAGTCCGTGGAGGAGATGGGGCGCAACCAGATCGGGGAACTGTCCATCCGCCCTTTCGCCAGCTTGATTCCGAGCCTGGCCACAGACAACGCCGCGCTGCCGGGCAATCTGGATAAGTTCGGGCTTGGCTTCGCGCTGAATTCGAAACCCATCGAGAACGGCCGCGGGGCCAATACAATGGCCTGGGCCGGCATATTCAACACGTTCTTCTGGATCGATCGCGAAAAGCAGGTGTGCGCGGTCCTGATGACTCAAATGTCGCCGGGACTCGACAGCGGACCGAAGCGGCTGCTGGAGGACTTCGATCGGGCGGTGTATGCCTGGCTGAAGTAAGCGCGGGCCGGTGCAGGTTGGCGTGCGCGCGCTGGATAGATCAATCGCGCGCCAGGAACCGCAAGGGCAGATCCGCGGACCTGGTGATGCCGATGCGCGGCGTGACCTCGATGCGCGAGGGGGCACGGCCGCGGCGAATGAGCAGCGGGCCGCGGGTGAGGTCGCACCCGTAGTGATCGAGGGTGATGCCAAGCGCGCGAGTCAGCTTGCCGGGTCCGTCGCCGATGCCTTCGACGCCGCGGATCAGAACACACCCGGGCGTGCCGGCGGGCTCGGCGACGACGTTCAGGCAGTGGTACATGCCGTAATTAAGGAACACATATGCCTTGCCGGGAGGACCGAAGAGGACTTCGGTGCGCGCAGTGCGGCCGCGGAAGGAGTGCGCGGCTTCGTCCCCGGCGGGGAGATAGGCTTCGACTTCGACGATGCGCCCGCCGCGGCCGTTCAACTCGAGGACGCAGCCGAGGAGCGCGCGGGCGACTTCAACAGTAGGGCGCGCATAGAAGGCGCGCCGGAGGACTCGTCCGTGCATGACGCGTTACGATAGGCAAGGTAACACGAAGCATGCGCCTGTTCGCCGGCATCGACGTTCCTTATGAAATGCGCCGCAATCTCGAGCTCCTCGTGCAGCTTCTTAAGGCCGAGGCCGACATTCAGTGGAGCCCGCTGGGAAACCTGCACATCACCACGAAGTTCATCGGCGAGTGGCCGGAGGAGCGGCTGAGCGAGCTGAAGGAGGCGTTGGAGGCGGTGCGGCGGCCCGGACCGATGAGAATCGCGATCCGCGGGCTGGGATGGTTTCCGAATCCGCACCAGCCGCGCGTTTTCTTCGCCGGAATCGCCGCGCCGCCGGAGTTGGCGACGCTGGCGCGCGAGACCGAGGAAGCGTGCGAAATGCTCGGAATCGCGAGCGAGCGGCGCGATTTTCATCCGCATCTGACTCTGGCGCGGATCAGGAAGCCGACCTCGCTCATCGAGCTCAAAAGAACGATTGCCGGCCTGCCTTCCACTGACTTTGGGGCGTACACGGCCGAAGCATTCCACCTCTATCGGAGCGAGTTGCGGCCGGGCGGATCAGTGTACACCAAGTTGGCGAGTTATCCGTTGACCGCATGACCACACCGCTTCTACTCCTCCTCGCCGCTTACCTGATCGGCGGCATTCCATTCGGCTATCTGCTGGTCCGCCTGAAGACCGGCGAAGACGTGCGCGCCAGGGGCTCGGGAAACATCGGCGCCACAAATGTTCTGCGCACCGCGGGGCGCGTGCCTGGCGTGGCGACCTTGCTGCTTGACATCTTCAAGGGCTGGTTCGCCGTGTGGCTGATGGCGAAGGGAACAAACAGCGATCCGTTCTGGACCTCGGCGGCGGCGCTGGCTGTGGTGCTGGGCCATGCGTTTCCGGTGTTCCTCAAGTTCCAGGGCGGCAAGGCGGTGGCGAGTTTTGTGGGCGCGGCGTTGTATCTGAGTCCGGGGCCGCTTCTGGCGGTGATGCTGGTGTTCATCGTGGTGGTGGCGGTGACGCGCTACATTTCACTTGGCTCAATTCTGGGCGCGGCGTTGTTTCCTTTGGCGGTGTGGCTGATCCAGAAGCCGCAGTGGCCCATTGTCGCGGTGAGCGCGCTCTGCGGAGCATTCATCGTCTGGCGGCACAAGGCGAATATCGAGCGCCTCCTCGCCGGCACTGAAAACGTCTTTCGTTTCGGGGGCTCGAAGAAGTGAAGCGGCTGGCCATCATCGGCGGCGGAAGCTGGGGCACAAGCCTGGCGGTGGTGCTGGCGCCGCGGTTTGACCGCGTGCGCCTGTGGGTCTACGAGCAGGACCTCGCCGGGCGCATGCGCGCGACGCGCGTCAACGACGTCTTTCTGCCCGAAGCGACGCTGCCGGCGAATGTCGATGTCACGCCGTCGCTCGAGGAGGCCGCGCGGGACGCGGAGATCGTGCTCGGAGTGATGCCATCGCATCACGCGCGGCGCGTTTATTCGGACCTCCTGCCGCACTTGAACGACAGCATGCTGTTCGTCTCCGCGACGAAGGGCCTGGAGAAGGGCACGCTGCTGAGGATGTCGCAGGTAATGAACGACGTCATCGGCAACAAGTTTCCTCCGCGCATCGGCGTTCTGAGCGGGCCGACCTTCGCGAAAGAGATCGCGCGCGGCGACCCGGCGGCGGTAGTGATCGCCTCGCACGACCCGGCGCTATCGCGGGCGGTGCAGGAGGCGTTCTCCGGCCCGACCCTGCGGCTGTACTCCAACTCCGATCCTGTCGGCGTGGAGCTTGGGGCGGCGCTGAAGAACGTCATCGCGATCGCGGCGGGCGTGTGCACGGGGTTGGGGCTCGGGGCGAACACCCTGGCAGCGCTGATCACGCGCGGACTGGCCGAGATCACCCGGCTGGCGGTGGCCGCCGGCGGCCAGCAGAGGACGCTGGCCGGACTGGCCGGGCTGGGCGATCTCGTGCTGACCTGCAACGGCGAATTGAGCCGCAACCGCACTGTCGGCGTCCTCCTGGGCCAGGGCCGCAAGTTGGACGAGATCCTGGGCGGAATGAGGATGGTGGCGGAGGGCGTCCAGACGGCCTATGCCGCGATGGAGCTCGCCGGACGGATGGGCGTCGAGATGCCGATCACGCGCCAAGTGCTTACAATACTTAGAGATGGCCGTTCACCCCGTGAGGCGCTCCGGGAGCTGATGGAGCGCAGCCTGAAAGAGGAGTAGGGGCAAAAGAAAAATGAGTTCGTCAAGTAAACCCGAAGGCGCGGGCCGCGTCAAGAGGGCATGGCGAACCGTACGCCGCCGAAGTCCGCCCCGAGTGTGCAACCTGCGGTACGCATCGGGGTTCAAGGAGACATGGCGGTGACCGCGTTCCTGGACGCCGATGTTGCAACCATGCTCCGGGTGCGCGAGGGCTGCGCGGTCAGCTTCAACCAGCTCCTGGAGCGGCATCGGACCCCGGTCGTCACCTTCCTCTATCGCATGGTGCAAAACCAGGCGATCGCGGAAGAACTCGCGCAAGAGACCTTTCTGCGCGTCTATCGCTCCCGAGCCAGCTACGAGCCCACCGCCCGCTTTACGACCTGGCTGTTTCGCATCGCAACCCACCTGGCGCTGAATTGGATCCGTGACGGGAAGAAGAGGCGCAACCAGGAGAGTCTGGATGTGGAGGTGGTCCAGGGGGCCACCCGGCAGATCACCGATCGCCGGCCCAGCGTCGAAAGCGTTCTCGTTCACGAGGTGAAGTTGAATGAAGTCCGCGAAGCGATCGCCAGGTTGCCGGCGAAGCAGAGGGCGGCGGTTCTGATGCACAAGTATCAGGAGATGGACTATTCGCAGATTGCGAAGGTGCTCGGGTGCTCGGAGTCGGCGGTGAAATCCCTTCTATTTCGGGCGTACGAGAACCTGCGCGCGAGGCTGGCGCACTACGCCTGAAGCGAGGGGATGAAAGAAGAGAGGCCGCCCGACATCTTCCGGTGCCCGCTGCAATCCGCCGCGCGCCGCGCGGAGGAGGCGCAGTCGCTGCTCGACTACTGCGCCCGAAGGCTGCCCTCTGAGGAGATGGCGGCGTTTGAGCGGCACATTTCGCAGTGCGAGGACTGCCGGAGGTTCCGCGACCAGCAGATGCTGGTTTGGGGCGCTCTGGACGTCTGGGAGACGGAACCGGTGCGACCGGAGTTCACCCGCGAGCTCTGGGATGAGGTTGACGGGCTGGAGCGCGAACCGGGCTGGCGCAGGCTGAAACGCGGCGTGTCATCGGCGTTCGAGGAGATCTCGCTGCTGCCGGCAATTCCGATTGCGGCTGTGTTTTCGGCGTGGCTGCTGGTGGTGAGCTGGACCCCGCCGGCCGTGAACGAGCCGCCTCCGGCCGATCTCGAGGCCGTGGAGCGGGTGCTCGAAGACTTGGAGCTGGTCGAACAAATTCCGCTGTCCACCCAATGAACCGGCGGGCCGCACTTCTGTTGCTGCTCGCGCCCGTGCCGGGCGCGATAGCGCAAGTCAAGCGCGAGCCGGGAGCGGTCGAGCGGCTGCGGCGGATGTCGCCGGATGAGCGCAAGCGCGCCCTGAAACAGATGACGCCGGAACGGCGGAAGCGCGCCGAGCAGATGATGCGTAAGCTCGACGAGATGCCGGAGGCGGAGCGCGAAGAGTTCGAGCGGCGCTACGAGAGTTTTCAACGCATGCCCCCGCAGAGCCAGGAGAAGGCGCGGGTGCTATTCAGGCGGTTGAACGAGCTGCCTGCGGACCGGCGAGAAGCGCTGCGGCGCGAGATCGAGGCTTTGCGCGGGTTGTCGAGCGGGGAGCGAGAGGAGCACCTGAAAGGAGCGGGCGTGCGTAAGCGGTTCAACGAGAAGGAGCTTGGCATCCTGCGGGATTACGTCAGGCTGCTGAGCGGGGGATTGTGAGGCGCTACTTGACTTAGTTTATAGACTAAGCTAATCTTTAGACATGGAAGTGAACATCCACAAGGCGAAAACGCAGCTTTCACGCCTCCTCGAAAAAGTGCTTGCGGGCGAGGAGGTGGTCATCGCGAAAGCCGGTCGCCCAATCGCGCGCCTGACCCGGATCGAGCAGGAGAAGCCCGTGCTGGGGAGTGCTTGTGGACAGATCACTTTCCACCCCGGCTGGGATGAGCCGCTTTCGGACGGGGAGATCGAGGAGATCTTCGGCGGATGAAGCTGCTGCTGGATACCCACGCGTTTCTTTTCGCCATCGGAGAGCCAGCACAATTGCCTTTGCGCGTTCGCGATCTTCTGGCAGATCCGGCTATTGAGAGGTGGGTGAGTACAATCTCGCTGTGGGAGATCGCGGTCAAGGCGGCAATGGGGAAACTCTCCGTCCCGACAGACCGGGGATTCTTCATTCGCCACCTCGACGCATTGCGGGCGAAAGTGCTGGCGGTGGAACTGCGGCACTCGCTTGCATTGCTAGAGCTGCCGCTCCATCATAAGGACCCGTTCGACCGGCTATTGATCGCGCAGGCGCTGGAAGAGGGCATGACGATCACGAGCAGGGATCAAGTCTTCGACCGCTATGGGGCGCCTGTGATTTGGTGAGCGCGGGCGAAGCGGGTCCTGGCGGTTATAGAATCCACTCAGGTGAACTTATGAGGCTGATCCATCTCTTCGCACTTGCGCTCGTGGCTTCTCTGGCCGCACAGACGCAGCCCGCGGCGTCCGCGCCGAAGAAGATTCAGACGCTGCTCATTACCGGGCAAAACGGACACGACTGGCAAACGGTGTCTCCGCTGCTGAAGAAGCAGCTCGAAGCCACGGGCCGCTTCGAGGTCCGGATGATCGAGGAATTCCGTGGGGGTGGTCCGGAGACGCTTGCGCCTTACGACCTCGTGGTTCTCAACTACTACGAGCGGCGCGACAAGAACCTGTGGTGGGGAGAGCGCGCCCAGAACGCGCTGCTCGATTTCGTGAAATCGGGCAAGGGCCTCGTCATGTATCACTTCTCGATCGCGGCGTTCGACGGCTGGGGAGAATATGAGAAGCTGTCGGGCGCCAACTGGCGTCCCAACCAGGGCCATCATTCGCCGCCGCACGATTTCACGGTGAAGATCACGGACCGCGAGCATCCCATCACAAAGGGCCTGCGGGCGCAGTTCCGCCAGTGGAACGACGAGTTGTACGCCAACCTGAAGTGGCAGCCGCAAGGCGCCTATCACGTGCTGGCGACCGCGTGGGACGATCACAAGCTCTATCAGGGCAAGGCGCGGCAGCCGATTCCCGGCGACGGCATCGACCAGCCGATGCTGTGGACGCTGAACTACGGCCAGGGGCGCGTCTTCACGACCGTGCTGGGCCACGATGGCGCGGCGGTGCAGACTCCGGGCTTCGTGACGACGTTCACGCGCGGCGCGGAATGGGCGGCGACGGGCGCGGTCACACTGCCGATTCCGGATTCGATGCGCGAGCGCGTACCGGGCGAGCGGCGCGAGCGCGCACTCCCGAAGGACGTCACGCCGGGGACGAACGGATCGGCGCCGTCGGATGCGGTGGTGCTGTTCAACGGCCGCGACATGACGGGTTGGGAAAGCGACAAGGGCGGCGTGCCGAAATGCCAGGTGGGGGACGGCGCGATGGCGTGCCGCACCGGCGTGGGCAACATTTACACGACGGAGAAGTTCAAGAGCGCGCAATTCCACCTGGAGTTCATGCCGCCGGTCATGGCCGATCAGAAGGACCAGTTGAAGGGCAACAGCGGCGTCTACCTCCAGGGCATTACCGAGATCCAGATTCTCGATTCATACCAGAACCCCACCTACCCGACGGGTTACCTCGGCGCGATCTACGATCAGCATCCGCCGCTGGTGAACGCGGCGCGCAAGCCGGGCGAGTGGCAGAGTTACGATATCGTCTACCACGCGCCGGTGTGCGATTCGCGCGGCAACGTGATCAAGGATTCGACGGTGACGGTGCTGCTCAACGGCGTGCTGATCCAGGACAACGCGCCGGTGAGCTACCGCAAGGGGATGTGCGAGGCGGGTCCGCTGCTGTTGCAGGACCACAGCGGTTTTCCGGGCGCGCCCGACACCACGATGAGGTTCCGCAACGTCTGGGCGCGGCGGCTGGACTGAGCTACTTCGCGCTCACGATCCGCTGGATGAGTTTGGGGTCGTCGGGCAACTGGTCGACTTTCGCCAGGCGCGGCGTGAGCGTGCGCCAGTTGGGGTCCATGCGAAAGACCTTCGCGAACAGCGGCAGGGCTTCATCGACGCGCTGCATGTTGACGAGAGCGACGGCGTGCCAGTAGACCATCTCGGCGTTGTCGGGCACGAGCCGCGCGGCGGCGGAGTATTCGCGCAAGGCAGCCTCGTTGTCCTTCTTTTCGACGGCGAGGTCGCCCGCGTTCATGTGGTTGTACGCGCGGGCGACGATCAGCAGGCGGCGCAGCTCGCGGAGCGGCTCGGGGTGGTCGTCGACGCGGAGATCGAAGACGCGGTCCTGCCAGGGGCGTCCGGTGGATGCGCCGCTCACGACGATGAGCGCGGCGCTCTGCTTGCCGCGGATGTCGCCGCCTTCGGCTTCGGCCGCTTCGAGCGCAATAAGCATGCGTTCCGCGAGATCGCCCTTCGCGTTCCCGAACGCGCGCGCCATCGCCGGCCAGACCGTGTCCCTGAGCATGAGGTTCGCCTGAACCGAGAAGTTCGCGCCGGTGATGTGGCCGGCCATCGGGATGTCCTTGGATCCGGTGTGCGCGGCGACGCGGCCCTGGGCGTCGATCATCGCCACCTGGCGCACTTCCCTGCCCTCATCGGCGGCGAGGAGTCCGCGCAGCGCGTCGGGCGCGGTGCGGCCGGCGCGCATGAGGTCCAATCCGAGTTTGCCGTAGCTCGGGTCGACGAACGATTGCGTGGCGACAGCGCCCACCCCGGCCTCGGCCCAAGGGACAAGCGCTCCCACGGAGAACCAGTGAGATTGCACGGCAACGCCGATCTGGCCGGTCTGGGGATCGCGGGCGACGATCGAGTAGGTGTGGACGGGGCGGGTCTGGGCTGAGAGGACAGTGGCGAGGAAGAAAAGCAGAACGCGCATCTAGGAACAGGATATGCCGCCGGAAGCGGCCTACGAACGGCGGGAGCGGGTTGTGCAGAACTGATCGAGGTTGAGTTGCTTCGCCGGGAATCGCAAACCTTCCTGGGCCAGCCGTTTTTGCGCCCGGCTTCTGCGGCGGATCGACACCTTACCAGACGCGACCCACTCGAAACTCATCGGAAGCGACATCAGTGGCCGTCCGTCCTTGTGGAGCCACTGCCGAAGCTAGCGAAGCTTGGCGATGACCTCGGCCACATCACTGGAGCAAGCTGGATGGACTTCAAGCCAGACAACGAAATCACTCATGGGTGTTCTCAACCCGATGGCGTAGTCCCAGCGCGCCGATCGGGGTTCGGACGCGCGCATTGCGGTGTCGAGATCTACGCTCCCCTGCAATCGCCGCATTTCAGAGCACGAGACTCTGTGCCGGTCCGCCGCACGCAACGCCTGCAATCCCTCTCTGAGATGGGATCGGATGGATGGCGTCGCGTCCACAGCCTGACGAAACGTCATGATGCGATCCGGGCGCCGTGGACGGCATCGGCAACGAGATCGGAGACGCGACTGCTAAACTCCGTCAGACCTCCCCATCCCCATTCATCTTTCCGTTGGGAAGCCGGATCGAGAGCCGAGATATCATGCGTCTTGCCTTCTTCACGTTCAAAGAAGTAGACCTTTGTTTCTTTCCTCAGCGCTGCATCGCCGACTCTCACAAGCGAAGGACTCGGGCGATCATGGAAGATCCGCATCAGAGTTCTCCCGTCCTTGCGCGCCTCCCTGATATTGCGGAGGGCCCATATCAGGTCGAGGACGTCCGGTGAATGAGTTGAAAGGCAGACCCGGTATCCGCGCCAAAGCAGTTCAAGGACGATGAGCAGGACAGCTTGAATGGCTTCGGGGTGGAGGCCCATTTCGAGCTCCTCGATGATGACCCACTCCACTGACCCCCGCCTGGCGATTTTCGTGGGCGGGAGCAAGTAGTAGAGTCCCAGCAGGAGTGGAACGAACTCGCGCTGTCCGGCGGACCAGACCATGAAGGGCAGCTTGGTGGACGGCTGCCCGCCGCTCAGGACAAGTCGTTTCTGCGGTCCGCTTTTGTCCAATTCAAGAGTGAATCCCGAGAAGATACTCCTGCTGACGATGTCGCGGATCTCGTTTTTGAGGCGTTTGGGCTGGGGATAGATCGCTTCTCCGCGGCCGAGGCCGGCCTCCATCATCATGCGCAGCTTCTCGCTGAAGTCGCGCACGGAGAAGGGGTCGCCGGACCGGTAGTCGGAGAAGGCGCGCAGCCATCCCTCGCGGCTCAACGTCAATACGCGCTGAGCCGGGATGAGGAAGCTCTTCTCAGCGCGGTTCTTCTGTTTCCCGCCGAGCAACTGTTCGAGGGACCGATCCGCACCCTTCCAAAGCAGGGCGCTCGACTTCAAGTCCCAGAGATCTCCCGTGCCCTCCCCGAGATAGAGTTCCAGGAACTGCCTGGGATTCCGCTCCCAGTCAAAGCCGTGCTTCTTGAGGGCTGCGAAGATGGGGCCGGAGTCAAGCAGGAGGCGCAGGAACTGTAACAGGATGCTCTTCCCCGTCGCCTGCGGCCCTACCAGGACGGTCAGATCGCCGAAGCAGACATCTGCTCTCCTGATCGGTCCAATGTTCTTGAGGGCCAGCCGCGTGGCGGTCATCCGGTGGAGGCTCCTTATTGATGATACGGGGAAGGACGAAGGCTGCCAACTGCTGATCGGGGATCGTCGCTGGGTAGAATGAATAGCTTAGCCGCCGTGCCGCATTCGATTTACCGTTTTGCCGTCGGGGCCACGTTCACCGCCGAACCGGTTGAGGCGGCGATCCGGTTTTGGGGCGGGCAGTTGAACGCGAACTTCGAAGTCCGCTTCGCTCCTTACGGCCAGCTCGTGCAGGCGCTGCTCGATCCGGCGGGCGAGT
The DNA here is from genome assembly GCA_964472745.1 of uncultured Solibacteraceae bacterium. GTDB lineage: Bacteria > Acidobacteriota > Terriglobia > Bryobacterales > Bryobacteraceae > CAYYNC01. The sequence goes on along the minus strand of CAYYNC010000003.1, from coordinate 10,070 downwards.
TCGTGCGCAACCCGCACGGGGCGAACGTTGCGCTGGTGCGCTACGAGGACCTCGGGCAGTTCGACGCCTGGACGCCGGAAACCCTCGCGCAGCTTGAGGCGAACGCGCTGGCGCTGGCCTCGGCGGTGCGCGAGTCCCAGGCGTCGATGAGCGTGCCGGCGATCGTAGTCCTTTGCCCGTCGTCGCCTTCTTTCACGGCGGACCCGGCGCGTGCGGCAAGCCTGGCGAGGGCGCGTGTGATGTTTGAAGCGCGGCTCGACGAAACGCCGGGCGTGCAGTTCATCTCCGACCAGGAGCTGCTCCGGCTGTATCCGGTGGCGCATTGGTACGACGCGGCCGGCGAGCGCATGGGCCGCATCCCCTACACGGAGGAGATGTTCGCGGCGCTGGCGACGGCTGTCGTGCGGCGCGCGTTCGCGCTGTCGATGCCGCCGTACAAAGCGATCGCGGTCGATTGCGACAACACTCTCTGGCTCGGCATCTGCGGCGAGGACGGCCCTGAAAACGTCCTGCTCGATCCCCCGCGCCGCGCGCTGCACGAATTCCTGCTGGCGCAGCGCGAAAGCGGAATGCTGCTCTGCCTGTCGTCGAAGAACAACGAGCAGGACGTCTTCGACACCTTCGCGGCGCACCCCGAATTCCCGCTCCAGTTGCGGCACTTCGCCTCCTGGCGGCTCAACTGGCACTCAAAAGCCGAGGCGATTGCTGAGATGGCGGCGGAGCTCGGCATCGGGCTCGACAGCTTCATCTTCCTCGACGACAACGCAAAAGAGTGCGCGGAGGTGTCGGAGGCGCACCCCGAAGCGCTCACGCTGACCTTGCCGGAAAACATCGAGGAGCTGCCGGAGATCCTGAATCACCTCTGGGCCTTCGACCATCCCGTGGTGACTGAGGAGGACCGCCAGCGCAACGTCTACTATCAGCAGGCGCGCGATTTCGGCCGCGAGCTGCGCCAGGCGGCCAATCTCGAGCAATTCATCGCCTCTCTCAACATGCGCGTCGACATCGCGCCGCTCGCTCCCGAGCGCGTCAGCCGGGCGGCGCAGCTCACGCAACGCACCAACCAGTTCAACCTGACGACGATCCGGCGCAGTGAAAGCGAACTGCTCGAGCTGGTGAGCGCCGGCAGTCACGAGATCTACACGGCGGAGGTCGCCGACCGCTTCGGCGAATACGGCCTCACCGGCCTCCTGATTGTGGAAAAACAGCCCGGCGAGTGCCGCGCCGACACGTTTCTGCTGAGCTGCCGCGTGCTTGGCCGCGGCGTCGAACACCGCCTGCTGAGCTTCCTCGGCGAACTCGCGGAGGAGTCCGGCGCGCGGCGCATCGTCGTGCCCTTCAAGGAGACGCGCAAGAACGCTCCGGCGCGCGAGTTCCTGGAAAGCCTCGGGCGGGGCATGAGGCAGAACGGCACTGACGGCGCGGTCTGGATCTTCAACCCGCAGGAGATCGAAGCGCTGCGCTGGCAGCCGCAGATTTCGCCGCCGCCGGCAGCGCCGGCAACGCGCGGCGCGGCGCCCGTGCAGCGGGGCAATGTCGATTTCGCGCACATCGCGCGGAGACTGCGGACCGCGAGCGCCGTCCATGCGGCCATCCGCAAGCAGGCGCAAAAGCCGGCCGCGGCGGCGCATGCGCAGGGTACGGAAACCGAGCAGCGGCTCGCGGTGATCTGGCGGGAGCTTCTTCAAAAACCGGAGGTCAAACCCGCCGACAACTTCTTCGATCTCGGCGGCCACTCGCTGCTGGCCGTGCTGCTCCTGATGCGCATCAAGGAAGAGTTCGGCGTCGAGCTGTCGGTGGACGACGTGTACTCGGGCTCGTTGACGCTGGCCGAACTGGCGGGCACAATCGAAGCACGGCGACTGGGCGACATCTCGCCCGAGGAGTATCAGGCGCTGCTGGCTGAAATCGAAGGCCTCTCGGACGAGGAAGTCCGCGCGCTGCTGGAGAGGGAGGGCGCCGGCGAGGGAGGGTGAGGGATGAGAATCCTGCTGACTTCCAACGCCTCCTGCGATCCGCCCAAGGGCGGATCGACGCGCAGCAATCTGGCCTGGCTGCGGCATCTCGCCGCGCGGCGGCACGCGGTGCGCGTGGTCGCGGCGGGGTGGGAGGACCGCGAATCGACCTTAGCCGGGATCAGCGTGCGCGGCGTGCGGAATTACGTGCGCAACGCGTCGGTGCTGGGTGAAGAGATTCGCTCGTTCAAGCCGGACTGGGTGCTGGTGTCGAGCGAAGATCTGTCGCACGTGCTGCTCAGAGAAGCCGCACGGCGCGCGCCGGGGCGCATCGTCTACCTGGCGCATACGCCGCAGTGGTTCCCCTTTGGACCCGAGAGCTGGAATCCTGACCCCGAGTCGGCGCGGATCGTGAGCGAGGCCGCGGGCGTGGTCGCCATCGGCGAACATATGGCCGGCTACATCGAACGCCACGCGGGCCGGCGGCCAGAGGTGATTCATCCGCCGATCTACGGGCGGCCGCCGTTCAAGCAGTTCGGACAGTTCGGCGGCGGCTTCGTGCTGATGATCAATCCGTGCACGGTGAAAGGGCTGCCGATCTTTCTCGGCCTGGCGGACCGGTTTCCCGAGATTGAATTCGCCGCGCTGACCGGTTGGGGCACGACCGCGGCGGACCGGCACGAGCTCGCCGTGCGGCCCAACTGCAAACTCCTCGGCGCTGTGGCCGACATCGAGGAAGTACTCGCGAACGCGCGCGTCCTGCTGATGCCGTCACTGTGGTACGAAGGTTTCGGGCTGATCGCGATGGAGGCGATGCTGCGCGGCGTGCCGGTGATCGCCAGCAATTCGGGCGGCCTGGAAGAGGCCAAGCGCGGGACCGGCTATGTCGTTCCGGTGCGCCCCGTGGAGCGCTACCTGCGCACGTTCGACGAGACGGGCATGCCGGAAGCCGTGATCCCGGAGCAGGAGATCGAGCCGTGGGCTGAGGCGCTGGGTCGCCTGCTTGAAGACGAGCAGGAGTACCGGCGCGAGGCCGCGGTTTCGCGGGAACGCGCGGAACGGTTCGTAGAGAAGCTGGACGCCGCGGACTTCGAGCGCTACCTGGAGTCGCTGCCCAAGCCGCCGCGAGCGGCGCCGGCGCCGGCGCCGCATCCGCTCGACGCCGCACGCCGGGCGCTGCTGCTCAGGAAGCTCGCCGCAAAGAAGGGGACGCACTGATGCGGGTGCTGCTCGCGCACAACTCGACCTATTACCCGTCGGGCGGCGGCGGCGACAAGTCCAACCGGCTGCTGATGGAAGCCCTCGCGGCGCGCGGGCACGATGTGCGCGTGGCGACGCGCATCGAGCGCTTCGACGAAGCAGGCCATGCGCAGTTGTCGAAGGCCCTCGCCGGGCGCGGAGTCCACGCGCGCGAGGATGGCGAAGGCGGCGTCGCCTACCAGTTGAGCGGCGTCGAGGTGCGCGTTCTGACCCGCAGCCCGCAGCTTCGCGCGTTCTTTCAAAAGCAGATCGACGAGTTCCACCCCGACATCATCGTCACTTCCACGGACGACCCCGGTCAGATCCTCCTGGAGCCCGCGCTGCGCGCTCCGCTTGCGCGCGTCGTGTACCTGGTGCGCGCGACCATCGCGGTACCGTTCGGACCCGACAGCTCGATGGTGAGCGCCGCCAAGACCGAGCTGTTGCGGCGCGCCGACGGCGTCGTCGGCGTGAGCCATTATGTCGCCGGCTACGTCCGTGAGTGGAGCGGCATCGACGCCATCCACGTGCCGATCTCGCTGCTCGAGCCCGCGCCCGGCGGCTACCCCGATCTTGGCCGTTATGACAGCCCCTACGTCTCGATGGTGAATCCTTGCGCGGTGAAGGGCATCTCGATTTTTCTGGCTCTGGCCGACCGCTTGCCCGACGTGCAATTCGCGGCGATCCCGATGTGGGGCACGCAGCCTGAAGATCTCGCGGAGCTGAAGCGGCGGCCGAATATCAAGCTGCTCGATCCGGTGGACAACATCGACGATCTTCTGCGCGTTTCGCGCGTCGTGCTGGTGCCGTCGGTGTGGGCTGAGGCGCGATCGCGCATGGTGCTGGAGGCGATGTCGCGCGGCGTGCCGGTGATGGCGAGCGACGTCGGCGGCCTGCACGAAGCCAAACTCGGCGTGCCTTACCTGATCCGCGTAAATCCCATTGTGCGCTACAAGGCCGAGCTCGACGTCAACCTCGTGCCCGTGGCCGACGTTCCGCCGCAGGACGTGACGCCGTGGGTTGGGCCGCTGCGCCGGATTCTGGAGGATCGCAGGCACTGGGAGGAAGTTGCATCGTCCTCGCGCAAGGCGGCGCTCGATTACGCGGAGACGCTCACGGTGCGTCCTTTCGAGGAGTTCCTCGAGAGCCTGCTGCGCATGCCGAAGCGGGCCCAGGCAGCGGAGCCGGCCGCTGTGCGCGCTTCCCTGTCCGAGGAGAGACGCAGGCTCTTGGCGATGCGTGTGAAGCAGCGCAGCAAGCCGGCGCGCGAAGGAGAAAGCCCATGGTTTCCCGGCGCCGGAGAGGGGGGCGCGGGGGACCTGCGGCTGTTCTGCTTTCCCTGGGCGGGCGGCGGCACAGCGGGATATCGCGCGTGGCGCGGGCCTCTGGCCGGAACGGCGCGCGTGTGTCCGGTGCGGCTGCCGGGCCGCGAAACGCGCGCCGCGGAAGCGCCCTTCGAGCGGATGGAGCCGCTGGTGGACGCGCTGGCGGAGTCCATCCGGCCGTTCGTCGATGAGCCCTTTGCCTTCTTCGGCCACAGCATGGGCGCGGGCGTCGCGTTCGAGCTGTGCCGCGCGCTGCGCCGCCGCAACCTCCCGCTGCCGCGCTGCCTGCTGGTGTCGGGAGCGCGCGCGCCGCAGTACCGGCTGAATCACAATCCCGGTCCCGAGCCGGCATTGCGCGACTTCATCGAAGAGCTGCGCCGGCTGGAGGGTTTTCCGCCCAGCGTGCTCGCCAATCCGGAGTTGATGCGCCTCGCGCTGCCGGCGCTGCTGGCCGACGCCCGCTTGTATCGCAGCTACTCCTACACGCCCGAGCCGCCGCTCGAGATTCCGCTGTTCGCCTACGGCGGCGAAGCCGACCCCAACGTCACCGCGGAGCACATGGAGGCTTGGCGCGCGCAGACGTCGCGCGGGTTCGAGCGGCGCGAATTTCACGGCGGCCATTTCTACCTGGAGTCGTCGCAGGAGGCTCTGCTGGCCGCCATCCGGGGCGCGCTCAAGCGGGCGTGAAGGGCTCTTCGATCTCCTCTTCCTCTTCGTCGAAGTCCTCGCGGCGCGGCTCGGGGAGTTTTCCTGCGAAGTCCGCGAGCCCCCAGAAGATCGCCGTGGCGGCGGTGAGCAGTCCTGCGAAGAGGCCGATCTGGCGCGGGTCGAGCGAGTGCGCCGCCACCGCCGCCGCGCCCATCGACAGCATCATCGAGGCGTGCAGGATGGCGTCCACCGTCGTGTAAACGCGGCCGCGCAACTCGTCGGGCACGTGCGTGAGCAGCATCGTGCGGTTCATCACCGAGTTCACGCCCATGGCGATGCGTGAGATCGCGATGAAGACCATCGCCACCCAGATGTTGGGCATCAGGCTGAACGCGGAGTAGCTCAGCCCCATGATGAGAAACGCCGTGGCGACGGCGCGCTTGTACCCTGCGAATCCCACGCGATGACCCACGCGGTGTCCCACGATGCCGCCGATCACCAGCCCCACGCCCGCCGCGCTCCAGATCAGCCCCGTGCCGGTCGCCCCGCGCTGGAAGACCACTTCGCCGAAAAGCGTGAACAGGATCTGCGCCGCACCCATGCCGCTCGACCAACCGACCTGGAGCAGGCCGATGGCGAAGATCAGCGGCGTCCGCCGCATATAGGCGAGACCGTCGCGGAAGTCCTGCCAGTGCGTCTGCTTGAAGCGCTGCACGCCGGCCGCGATGGGTTTGAAGCGTCCTGCGGGCGATTTGAGGAAGGCGATGGCGATCGCGCTCACGAGGAACGACGCCGCGTTCGCGATGAACGCCCATTGATAGCCGAACTTCGCCGTGCTCAGGCCGCCCAGCATGGTGCCGATGGCGAGCGTAAGCCACGAAGTGGTCTGTGTGAGCGCATTGGCCGTGTGCAGCTCTTCGCGCGTGGTGATGCGCGGCAGAATCGCCGAGCGGCCGCTGGTGAAAAAGGGCGACGCGAACATCAGCAGCCCGCTGAGCAGATACATGAGCCACGGCGCGCGATAGTAAAGCAGCGCAACGTGACCCAACGCCACCGCGGCCCGCAGCAGGTCGCTCGCGAGCATGATGCGGCGGCGATCCATGCGGTCGAGCGCGACGCCGGCCACGGGCCCTGCGAGCACCGCGGGCAGCACGCGCGCGATCATCACCGCGCCCACGGCCGCGCCCGTGCCGGTGAGATGAAGCGCGAGGCTCAGCACGGCGATGCTGTTGAAGTGATCGCCGATCTCGCTCACCGCCTGGCCCAGCCAGGTGAGGCGGTAGTTGCGGTTCGAGCGCAGCAGCGCGAGGAACTGGCCCACACCGCGTTGTACCAGAGCGCCCAAGTGAGGCGCAAACGCGAGGTTCGATGACAGGCTGGCTTCGTGAACCGGGACCTCGCCCTAGATCTCTGCGCGCGGCTGTTGTTCAGGGGACTGCTCCTCTAAATCGGGCTCACGCTGATCGTTGACCCGGCCGGCGCGGCCTCCATCATCGTCGCGTGTGCCGACGTTGTGCGCACACTCGATCTGCGTTTCCGCGGCCTGCGGCGGGAGCGGCCGCAATTGTCCGCCTCGGCAGGGGCGCTGCGCGCCGCCAGGCTCACGGGCATCGACCTCTCCGTCTGCGCCCTTCTGCTGTTCACCCCTCCAGTGCGCTGAGCCCGCTCGTTTGCGATATGCTCACCGCGGGAGAATTCGATGACCCGCCGTCAACTGATGCGTATCGCGCTGGCCGCGCCGGCTGGCGTTCTGTTCCCGCGGCTGCGCGCAATCGCCGCGCCGCACGCTGGCAAGGTGAAGATCACCGCGATCAAGGCGCTCGGGCTGAAGATCTCGACCGGCAACTGCCTGATCAGGATCGAAACCGACGCCGGGCTGACCGGCTACGGGGAAGCGGGCGCCACCGGCCCGATGGCGCGCGCCCGCATTCAAACGATGGAACGCCTGCTCATCGGCCGCGACCCGCTCGCCATCGAGCGCCACTTCCACGAAATGACCTCTCTGATGCACACCTACATGGCGCATATCCCCACCATCAGCGGTATCGACATGGCGCTCTGGGATCTCGCGGGTCGCATCCTCGACCGGCCGGTCTATGAATTGATGGGCGGCCCCTTCCGCGACAGCGTGCCCATGTACTCTCACGGCCTGGGCCTGAAGATGCTCGACAAAGCTTCCTGCCGTGAATGGGCCGCGCGCATCCGCACAATGCCTGAGGGCTTCAAAGCGTTCAAGAACTCCATCGACCCCGTCATTGGAGTGCCGCCCGCGCGCTTTGCTAACACGCTCGACCGCGAGCAGCTCAAGAAGATCCACGCGGCGTACATGAACACGCGCGAAGCCGTGGGCGACGACATCGACATCGCCGTCCACTGCCACAACGAGTTCGACACACCCAGCGCGATCGCCGTGGCCAAGGCCGTCGAGCCGATGGACCCGCTCTTCCTCGAAGATCCGCTCGACGTGACGTTCCACGAGGGCTGGACGGCCCTGAGGCGCTCCACTCGCATTCCGATTCTCACCGGCGAAAAGCTCGAGCTGGTGCGCGGCTTCCGCCCGCTGCTCGACACGAAGTCGGCCGACATCATCCATCCCGACCTCGCCTTCGCCGGCGGCCTCACCGGCACGCGCAAGATCGCCGACTACGCCGCCTTGTCGCGCACCCCCGTAGCGCTGCACAACGTCGGCTCGCTTGTGCTGACGTACGCCTCGGCGCACTTCGCCGCGTCGATTCAGAACTTCTATCGCAGCGAAAGCGCGCTCGGCCGCGAGACCCGCCACGTCGAGAACATGGCCGCCTCAAACGCGCCTGTCGTGCGAAACGGTTTGTTGAAAGTGCCGGAAGGCCCGGGCCTCGGCCTCAATCTGAACATGGACTACATCCGCCAGCACCTCTCTGACGGCGAGCCCTGGTGGGGTTGAGCGTCCGTCACACCTTTTCAGGAACAACGTACGGCGCGCGGTAATTCCTCGTCAGCATTCCAGCGGCTTCCTTGTCGCCGCTGAACTTCTCTTTGAGCGGATCGAAGGCGAGCACGCGGCCCAGGCGATACGAGATGTTGCCCAGGTGCGCCAGCGCGCTTGACAGATGCGCGGTCTGCACCGGACCGTGCCGGTCCTCCACGTTGCGGCTGCGCACGGCCTTGATCCAGTTGGCGGAGTGATCCCCGCCCGCCTCGCGCGACGGCCCCTTCTCGCGGCGCTGGCCCAGGCAGACCTCGTAGGCGTCGTAGCCCTTGATCACCATGTAGCCTTCGGCGCCGTAGAAGATGCTGCCGACGCCGGCGCCGTCCTCGCGATTGGTGCACCAGTGGCGCACCTCGAACTGAATCAGCTTCTTCTTGTCGGGATAGTGGAACAGTGTGGTGAGAATTTCGAACGTCTGCTTGTCGTCGTCGATGGTGAACTTGCCGCCCATCGCGGTGATCTTCGCCGGCAGCGTGTCGACGCCGAGGCCCCACATGCACATGCCGGTCTCGTGGATGCCCTGGTTGCCGGCATCCCCGTTGCCGTAGTTCCAGGTCCAGTGCCAGTTGTAGTGCACGATGCGGCGTGAAAACGGCCCCATCTGCGCCGGGCCGGTCCAGATGTCGTGATTCAGATCCGCCGGCACGGGCTCGGGGCCCTTCTTGCCGATCGACGGCCGCCAGCGGAACACCAGCCCGCGCGGCATGCAGACCTCGCCGATGACGCCCTTGCGCAGCGGGCCGGCGGCCTCGCGAATCGCCTCCGATGAGGGCCACTGCACGCCGTGCTGCACGATGCGCTTGTCTTTGTGCGCGGCCTCCGCCATCTTGCGGCCTTCGAAGATGTTGTGCGAACCGGACTTCCCGACGTAAACATCCTTGCCCGCCTGGCACGCCCAGATGGCGGCCAGCGAGCGCCAGTGGTTCGGCGCCGATGTTTTTGTCGTCCAAAACCTTGCGCAGGTCCTGGAAGCTGTCCGGTTTGCGCCCGTAGCGCTTCTCGAACATCGCCGCGGTGCGGTTGGCGACATCGAGGCCGGGATCGCAAAGCGCCACCACCTCTGCGTCGGGCTGGCTCATGATGCCCTGAATATGATCGCGTCCGCGCCCGTTGTTGCCGAGCACGGCCACGCGGACCTTGTCGTTGGCCGAGAGCGCGCGAGACGCCGCCAGATGCGAAGCGCAGGCGCCCCCGGCGCCGAATACGAATGTCCAACGACTGCTCATGAATACAGAACTCCTCGAGGGTTGGGCGCGGTGCGCCGGCTCGAGGTTGCCGAGTTGACCTCGATGGGGCCGCCGCGCCCGGCTGTTACCCGCGTCCGCGCCCGATATCCGGAAAAACGAAGCTTCCGGGAGCCGCGGCATTGATAGCGGCTGCAATCTTCGCTCTCTGCTCCCTGATTACGCCCCGATTGTTCGTGCTCAGCACAAGCACCGCGAGTCTGCGGCCCTGGAGATCCTGTTGTTTTGATACCTGATTTCCTGATCGCTGTGATGAACCGGTCGAAGCCAGCCTCTTCAGCAGCGGCCAACAGGTCTCCGTTATTTAAGCCGGACCATCCTTGTAATCGCGTGGTTACCACTATATGGCGGGAGTCGATGAGCAGGCGCAGTTTTGGGGTACGCTCTCGTCCAGGATGATCTTCATGCAGCGCGGGAAGGTTCAACGGGCGGCTCCGCGCTCCTGGCGGCAAAATCCAGGACGGCCTGAACCTGCTCCCGCGTGACGGGGAAGTTTTCAAGCACTTCCTCGATTGAGGAGCACTTCAAGTTCTCGAAGATCGCAGAAACCGGCACACGTGCGCCACGAAACACCCACGCGCCACGCACCTTGCCGGGAATGCTCTCAACGACTGGACATTTCGACCAATCCAGACTCGCCCTGTACTACTAACCCTTGAAATCTTTGCCGCGCGCGAAGATTTTCATGCCG
>CAYYNC010000002.1:187981-191481 GCA_964472745.1 uncultured Solibacteraceae bacterium | reverse complement strand
TCAGACCGGCCTGAGTTGGATTTCCGCGATCAATTGATCGCGGCCCCATTGAAGCTGCTCAGGCGCAACCGGCTGCTCGTCGTCCCCGATTTATTTCCGCGATCAATTGATCGCGGCCCCATTGAAGCAGCGCTTCGGCCCCCTTAGCCGCCAGATCATCGACCAGATTTCCGCGATCAATTGATCGCGGCCCCATTGAAGCGGGTCGTCGCGAACGATCGTCCGGCCTTTCTCGTAGACGGGCTTCCCGTTCTCGATCACTTCCCCTGTGATCGTTCTGGAGACGTCGGCCAACATGGCGGACGGCATACTGGCCACGCTCGCGTCGAGCAACTGCTCAGGCTTTGTCAGCCCGAGCGTCGCCAGAATGGTCGGGTCCGACTTCGCGCGCTCGTACAGTTCCATGTCAACCCAGCCATGGATCTCTCTGCTGTTCAGCGCCTGGAACCGGATCTGCGTCCCGGCTGGGACTGCGCTGCGTTTGTCCACCCAGCGAGCGAAGACCCGCTCCAGCAGCCCCGGCTCCTTGCCGGAGACGGCTACGGTTTCGCTGATTCTTCGTCTGGCGGGGGCGCTGGCTTTGAGGGCGTAGAGGGCGGGCTGTTCGGCGTAGCTCTCGGGGGCCTCGGCAACCCCCCGATCTGCGCGAAGACCCTCGTAGTCTCCGTAGGCTTCGCCGGGGTCGAGTTGGCCAGTGCGCTTTCTAAGAGACTCCTCCGGGGATTCCCAGGTTCGAGGCTCTCCAGCTCCCTCCGCCATTCCTCTCGCTGCCATGTCGAGACTTCTGATTTGGGCATCGTAGCTTCCTTTCCAGCGTCCCGAGAACGCTGTAATTACATCATACTCCCCGCCGAACGCATGGCGGACTTTCGGGCTTGCCTCGGCCCAGTTGATCACCTTGGCCCGCCCGGTAAGGTATTCGTTCCTGGAAGCCGCCAGCTCCTCGGGTGCGGCATCCGGCTTCAGCATGTACTCCGGCATCCACAGCGACCGCAGCCCCGTGTAGCGCGCTTCGTCAGAGGACTGCACCTGGCGCGCCCGCGGGTCGGAGTAGACCGTGAACCCGGCCATTCCCGTCTCCCTGGCGATCTCGTTGGCGATGGCCCGCGCCTCGTCGATCGTCAGGGGATTCATGAATGTCAGTTCCAGGCCGGGCCTGGATGTTTCAGTCGGTTCCGGCCTGTAGACGGCGACGAACGAGTCCCATTGCCGGTGGTACTTTGCGCGGTCGAAGATCAGCTTGGCCCACTCAAAAATGGGCCTGTTCCCCGCCCCCGGCTTTGTGATGATCTCGGCGTTGACGGACAGTTCGGGCGTGTCGCCATACAGCCCAACGGCATCTGTTCCGACGACAATCTGAATTCCATCGCGCGCTTCCCGAGGAAGGTCGCTGTTCGTCATGTCGGCGATCCGGCGGCCAAAGTTGTAGGCATGCCGCTGGGCTTCGCGGATGGGCTTGTCCTGGGCCTGGAGGAGGTTGGCTGGCGCGATCCCGGCGTAAGCGCGGGTTTGCGGCTGGGCTTTGGCGTGTATGTCCGCAAACGATCCGCCGACGCCTTCGTCGCTGAGCCCCATGTTTTTCCAGGCCGTCTGCTCGGCGTGCCACATCAGCGCCTGTAGATCGCGCGGCGATACCTGCATCTTTTGCGCGGCCCGGCGGAAAACCTCCTGCCCCAGGAAGAACTCCCCGGTGTTGACGATCTTCCCCTCTGGGCCGACCCAGGTATTGCCCTTGATCTGGTACGAGCCGAGCGGGATCTCAGTATCGCCGTAGACCGCATTGCGCAGCCGGAGGAGGGTCCGCATGGCCCAGCGGTCAATTGTCGCCTGGTGCTCCGGATGGTTCCAGTGCTCCGGGATGTTCTCTTTGGCGATGAGGTTTTTGCTGAATTGAGGAATCTTCGGGCCAACGCCCGCGCGGTCCCGAAACTCTCCGATTGCGGCAGCGAGATAAGCCTTTTTCAGGAATCCCCGCAGTAGTTCGGGGTTTCTCGTTGCGACAGCCTCTTCGTACAGTCCGCGCGAGAACTCATCTACGGCGTCCTGCGCGCGGCGGATGTTTTCCGTGGGATTGTTTGCCGCAGAGTGCGCCGCGAGAAAGTCAATATAGAGATCCGTCGCGCTCCCTAGGCGCGGCCTCAGCTCGTCCTGGGCCATCTTGTACCACTTCGACTGATACAGGGATTCCAGGGCCTGCTCGCGAGTCATGCCGGTGGCTTGCGAAACCGCCCCGGCAGCCTGCTCCATGCCGTCGCCACGGGCCTGCGCAATGACTTTTTTGATATCCGCGACAAGCCTGTCCGAGACGGCGTCGGCAAAAGTCTCGCCAGTCTCGGTCAGTTCCTGCTTATTCCCTGATTTCCACTCCATCCGCCGCAGGAGGGGCTTGCCTTTTAGGGGGGCGTGATTTCCGCGATCAATTGATCGCGGCCCCATTGAAGCTCCCCCCGCCGCGACCTCCCCCAAGGAAGATCTCGTATTTCCGCGATCAATTGATCGCGGCCCCATTGAAGCCATGACGCGCGAGGATCGCATCCGCAAGTACAATTGATTTCCGCGATCAATTGATCGCGGCCCCATTGAAGCGGAGTTCGCCACGTAACTTCTTCGTACACATAGCGGCTACTGCCATGCGTCGATAGCTCCACACCCTTATCCCCTCAGCTTGTTCTCCCGTGAACTACGCGGGAGCTGGCGCCCTGACCTGATCATCCCCCCTCTCCTCCTCCCATCCAGCCGCCAACCTTGCCTTGCCCGTCCCCTGGGCCATCATCTCTTCCAGGCAGCGCTCTCCGAACCCGCCCGAACTGCCGCCTTGCCCCTCTGTTCTTTGCCCATCTCCACCCTCGGACCCCGTCGCCGCCCAGTCCGCCCGCCGCCGATTCCTGGTTCGCAAATAAGCCGTTCCAAACATTTATGGATTTTAATGTAAGGGCCTATCCCCTTCAAACCAAAGGCCCTCGCTTAAACAACCACCCTCGCCAAAAGCAATTAGCTTTGACGCCCCCTGTACGCTGTCGCGCGGAGGTGAACTCCTATGCGCATGACGTCACACAGAAAGGCCGAGCCAGCCCGCCGCAACGGGCGTCTGCCCCGCGTCCCCGTCTCCCGCGAAGGCACACAACGCCTCTCCCCTAACGCCCTCACACTCCCAGCGCGTTCCTCCACCCGCCTTCCCTCGTCCATCTTCCACGGCGAGCCCTTCCTTCACGCCGCCAAAATTTTGTCCCCGGCAAACAAACCCATAACTCCCCCAGAATCAACAAAACTGCCCTCGGGGACCCCCTCCAGAGGACCTGATCCACGGTCCGAGCGCACGGCCTCCGCCCCCAGCCCGGAACGACAGATTTTGTCCCCCGCAAACAAACCCATAACTCCCCTGGAATCAACAAAACTACCCTCCGGGACCCCCTCCGGCGGAGCTGATCCCCGGCCCGGCTTTACTGCCTCCGCCCCCAGCCCGGAACGACAGATTTTGTCCCCCGCAAACAAACCCATAA
>CAYYNC010000002.1:84176-187881 GCA_964472745.1 uncultured Solibacteraceae bacterium | reverse complement strand
CGACAGATTTTGTCCCCCGCAAACAAACCCATAACTCCCCTGGAATCAACAAAACCTCTCTCCCCGCCACCCGCGGTTGACGCTCTTCCCCGGCCCGGCCTCGCCGCCCCCGCCCCGCAATCACGGAATTTGTCCCCGGCAAACGACCCCATAACTCCTTCAGAATCAACAGACGCCCCCACAGAACCGCCTCCGCTTCGCCCAGGCCCGCTTGCCTGCTTCTTTCGCCTACCCCACCGCCGCGCACCCCGATGCCTCCCATGCGCCCCTGTTCCCTCCGCGCAGACCTCCGCCCGCACCCGGCCCCAGCCTGAATACCCGGACCTCAATCCTCCGCCCCGCCGCAACTCCCTGCGCTTCCCGGCCGCCTCTCCTGACACCCAGGGTGACAACCCGCGCTCGCACACCAACCGCCCATCGCGCGCCTCAGATCTACGGTCCCACGGCCCCTGCCGGCCCGCCCGGCGCCGAACCCCGCGGTCCAGCCGGAACTGCCCCATCATCCGCGAGAAACTCAGAGGCGCCCTTCATCTGCGCCGGACCTCCCACTCCTTCGTCTCATCCACGCCCCCGACTCCTCCGATTGTGATAGACTGCCCGGCCAGGGGTGCCCAATGAGGAAACTCGTCAGTCTGTTTCTACTTCTTGCCGCCGTCTCCGGCGTCGCATTCGCTCAAGGTCTCACCGGACAGATCTCCGGCAACGTCCAGGACGCGACCGGCAGCGCCATCGTTGGCGCGCAGGTTCAGTTGAGGAACATCAACACCAACGCCGTTCGCGAAGTCACCACCGGCTCCTCCGGCGACTTCCTGTTCACCCAGCTCCTCCCCGGCGTCTTCGAGATCACGGTCAACGCCAAGGGCTTCAAGAAGTTCGTCCAGCCACAGGTCCAACTCACCGCCACCGAGCGCGTCGTCATTCCCGCCCTGCGTCTCGAGCTCGGCGCACTAACCGAAGTTGTCACTGTCGAGGCTGAAGCCGCCCGCCTGCAAACCTAATCGGCCGAGCGCAGCGGCCTGATCTCCACCCAGCAGACGGAGAACATCCCGCTCAAGGGCCGCGACTATCTCGGCCTCTTGAAGCTCCTGCCCGGCGTCGTCGACACGCAGAACCGCAACGCCCCCGGCTGGAACAACCTCTCCAGCGTCAGCATCAATGGCGGGCGCACCGGCACTCTCAACCTCACCCTCGACGGCGTCTCCTCGCTCGACACCGGGTCGATGACCGGGCCTTACCTCGCCCCCTCCATCGACGCCGTCGCCGAGATCAAGGTCCTGCTCACCAACTATCAGGCCGAGTACGGCCGCTCCTCCGGCGGAACCATCAACACCGTCATCAAGGGCGGAACCAGCCAGTATCACGGCGGCGCCTATTACTATCACCGCAACGAAGCGCTCAACGCCAACGAGTTCTTCCGCAACCGCGACAACCTCCCCCGCCCGCGTTATCGCTTCCACTACCCCGGATACTTCTTCGGCGGCCCCATCCCCTTCGGCCAGTACAACAAGGAACGCGACAAGCTCTTCTTCTTCTGGTCGCAGGAGTTCCTTCCCCGCAAGTCGCCGACCAGCCTCGCCCGCCGCACCTTCCCCACCGCGGCGGAACGCCAGGGCGACTTCTCCGATTCACGCGATCAGAACGGCGCACTCATCCCTATTTGGGATCCGCTCAACAACCGCGTCCCCTTCGCCAACAACCGCATCCCCGCCAACCGCATCGACAAAAACGGCCAGGCGCTGCTCAACATTCTCCCTCTGCCCAACGCCGTCGACCCCGCGCGCTCCTACAACGCCCTCATCCAGTCCACCATCGATCAGCCGCGCCGCGACTCCATCCTCCGCATCGACTGGAATATCAGACCCGGCACCACCTTCTACTGGCGCGGCATCAACGACTACGAGGCCTTCAAGGGCGAGTTCGACTTCGTCCTCGCCAGCTCGAGCTGGCCGCAGTTGCCGATCATTTACGACATCCGCTCCGCCGGCTCGGTGGCCACGCTCATCCACACCTTCTCGCCGACCCTCATCAACGAGTTCACCTTCGGCATCAACCGCGCCAAGCAAAACGTGGGACCGCTCGACCAGGCCCGCTTCGACCGCAACGTGCGCTCCAAGATCGGCCTCGACCTGCCGCAGTTTTACCCGCAGGCCAACCCCGCCAACCTCATCCCCAACGCCAACTTCGGCGGCGTGCCCAACGCCGGCGTGCTCAACATCGAGAGCCGCTACCCGTTCTTCGGCACCAACAATATCTGGAACTGGAACGACAACCTCTCCAAGATTACCGGCGCGCACAACATGAAGTTCGGCATCTACATCGAACGCACCACGCGAAACGCGCAGCGCGGGTCGGCCTTCAACGGGACGTTCAACTTCAACCGCGACGTCAACAACCCGTTCGACACCAACTACGCCTACTCCAACGCCATTCTCGGCAGCGTCCAGAGCTATTCGGAGTCGACCAACCACCCGCACGGGCACGCGCGCTACCTGAACGTCGAGTGGTTCGCCCAGGACACCTGGAAGGTGACCCGGCGCTTCACCATCGACGCCGGCATGCGCTTCTACTTCATCCAGCCCACCTGGAGCGCCGGCGACCAGCTTGCCGCTTTCGACCCCGCCATCTACGACCGCACCAGGCAGCCGCAGCTCATTCAGCCCTTCCGCAACGCCGCCGGCGTCCGCGTGGGACGCGACCCCGTCACCGGGCAGGAGTTGCCCGCCGCCGTCATCGGCCAGTTCGCTTCCGGCGTCGCCCCGTTCCAGGGCATGGGCGTCTACAACGAGAAGATCATGAACACGCCGCCCGTGCAGCTCGGGCCCCGCATCGGCTTCGCTCTCGACGTGTTCGGCAACAGCAAGACCGCCATCCGCGGGGGCTTCGGCATCTTCTACGACCGCTTCAACGACGACCAGATCATCCAACTCCGCGAGCAGCCGCCCAACACCATCACCAACACCGCCACCTACGTCACCATGGCGGACCTGCTGCGCAGCCCCATCCGCACCTCGCCTCCGGGCACCTTCGCCATCCAGCGGACCTATGATCCCCCGCGCGTGATGAACTGGAGCTTCGGCATCCAGCAGAACCTCGGTTGGGGCGTCGTCTTTGACACCGCCTACGTCGGCAGCGTCGGGCGCCACCTGTTGCATCGGCGCAGCCTGAACGCCGTGCGCTACGGCACCCGCTTCCTGCCCACCAGCATCGACCCTACCACCAACACCGCCCTGCCGGACAACTTCCTCCGCCCCATCCAGGGCTACGCCGACATCCAGTACATCGAAATGGCGTCGAACTCCAACTACCACTCGCTCCAGACCCAGGTGAACAAGCGCTTCTCCAAGGGCCTTCAGTTCGGCCTCTCCTGGACCTGGTCGAAAACAATGAACTACGTCAACGGCAACAACGACGCCGTCAACCCGTTCCTCGACTTCCGCATGCGGAACTACGGCAAGGGCAACTTCGACCGGACGCACAACTTGGTGCTCAATTACGTCTACAGCGTGCCCAAGCTCAGCCAGGTGTGGACAAGCCCCGTCGTGAAGTGGGTCTTCGACAACTGGGACATCGCCGGCGTCACCACTTTCATCAGCGGCGCACCCTCCGGCGTTGGCTACTCCCTCGTCGTCGCTTAGGACCTCACCGGCGGCAGCGGCGCGGGCGTCGACAGCCGCATCAACGTCATCGCGAATCCGATCCTCCCGAAGGATCAGCGCACCATTTACAGGCACTTCAACACCGACGCGTTCGCGCCGCCGACCCGCGCCGAACTCGGCATCGGCAACGCCCCCAAGGACGTCTTCCGCGGCCCGGGCCAGAACGTCTTCGATGTCTCCTTCTACAAGAGCATTCCGTTCTCGGCCGACTCGGCGCGGCGCCTCCAGCTCCGCTTCGAGTTCTACAACTTCTTCAACCACACGAATTTCGCGGGCGTCGACACCACCGCCCGCTTCGACGCACAGGGCCGCCAGGTCAGCGGCACCTTCGGCCAGTACACCAGCACCATCGACGCCCGCCGCATCGTCCTCGGAGCCAAGTTCTACTTCTAACGCCGTTTCACCGCCCGGCTCGGCAGAGGCCGCCCCGCCGCGGCGGGGCGGCCTCTGCTTCTTAAACAAGACTGTCTTATCCGAAACCTGATAGGATCTTCCCTGGAGGCCTTCGAAGGCCCCCCGGGAGTATCCTCCATGCCTGACAACGCACTCATCCTCCAGGACAAATTGCGCGAGCGCCGCGCCCTGGCTGTTCCTGGCGCGCACGATGCGCTCAGCGCCCGTGTCATCGAAGCCTGCGGCTTCGAAGCCATCCAGGTGAGCGGCTTCGGACTCGCCGGCAGCCTGCTCGGCAAACCCGACGTCGGCCTCGTGGACATGAAGGACATTCTCGACGCCACCTGGCGCATCGTCCGCGCCGTCGGCATCCCGGTGATGGCCGACATCGACACCGGCGGCGGCAACGCCATGAACGCCGCCGACATCACCGGGCGCTTGATCGCGA
This sequence comes from uncultured Solibacteraceae bacterium, assembly GCA_964472745.1. GTDB lineage: Bacteria > Acidobacteriota > Terriglobia > Bryobacterales > Bryobacteraceae > CAYYNC01. The sequence goes on along the minus strand of CAYYNC010000002.1, from coordinate 183,384 downwards.
TGGGCGTCGCGGGCGTCAACATCGAAGACCAGGTGTTCCCCAAACGCTGCGGCCATATGGAAGGCAAAGAGGTGATCTCCGCCGAAGAAATGCAAGGCAAGGTCCGCGCGATGGCTGACGTGCGGCGCCGGCTCGGCGCGAACCTGGTGATCAACGCCCGCACCGACGCCTTCGCGCCGCTCGGCCTCGACGAGGCCATCCGCCGCGCCAACCTCTATATCGAAGCCGGCGCGGACATGGCCTTCATCGACGGCATCAAGACGCGCGCCGACATCGAGCGCGCCGTGCGCGAAGTCCGCGGCCTGCTCTCGGTGAACCTGATGGACGCGGTCACCGGAGTGAAGACCGAGCTGATCCCGCTGCCCGAGCTGGCGGCGATGGGCGTTGCGCGCGTCAGCATTCCCGTCGCTTCGATCTTCGTCGCCCACAAAGCGCTGATGGACTTCTTCACCGCGCTCAAGGCGTCGCCCACCGGCACGCTGCCCGGCGAGACGCACCGCCTCAGCAGCTTCAAAGAGTACAACGCCTTCGTCGGCCTCGAAGAGCACCGCAAGGTGGAGGCCTCGTACCTTCCTCAACTTGCCGGGGTGAAATGACATGCCGATGACCCTTGTCGAAAAGATCCTGGCGCGCGCTTCGGGCCGCGAGGTCGTGCGTCCGGATGAAGTGGTGACCGCGCAAATCGACCTCGCCATGTCGCACGAGAACGCCGACCTCGTGCGCAAGAGCTTCCTCGAGATCGGCCGCCCCGAGGTCTGGGACAAAGAAAAGATCGTCATCATCTTCGACCACCGCGTCCCTGCGGAATCGGAGAAGACCGCCACCACGCACAAGGCCGTGCGCGAGTTCGTCCGCGCGCAGGGCATCCGCAATTTCTATGACGTCGGCCGCGGCGGCATCTGCCACCAGGTGCTCGCCGAGAACGGCCATGTGCTGCCGGGAATGGTCGTCGTCGGCACTGACTCGCACACGACGACGCACGGCGCCTTCGGCGCGTTCGCCGCGGGCATCGGCGCCACCGAGATGGCGGGCGTGTGGTGCGAGGGCTCGCTGTGGTTCAAGGTTCCGTCCACGTTCCGCGTGAATGTCACCGGCGAGTTCCCCGCGTGGGTCTCGGCCAAGGACCTCATCCTCTGGCTCATCGGCAAGATCGGCGCCGCGGGCGCGGACTACCGCGCCGTGGAGTTCGACGGCCCGGCGATCCGCGCGATGAGCGTCGCATCCCGCATGGTGCTCGCGAACCTCTCGATGGAGATGGGCGCGAAGTGCGCGTTCACGCCCGTGGATGAGACTCTGCTCGCGTGGCTCCGCGAACGCACGAACGCAAAGCTCGAAGCATGGGCGCCCGACCCCGGCGCCGTCTACGAGCGCGTCATCGACATCGATCTGGCGCGGGACGTCGCCGAGCCGCAGATCGCCTGCCCGCACTTCGTCGACAACGTCAAGCCGCTCTCCGCGCTCGAAGAGACGCCCGTCGAACAGGCCGTTCTCGGAAGCTGCACCAACGGCCGCCTCGAAGATCTCGAAGTGGCCGCGCGCATTCTCGCCGGCCGCACTGTACACGCCCGCACGCGACTCATCGTGATCCCCGCGTCGCAGCGCATCTACCTCGAAGCGATGCGCGCCGGATACATCCAGACGATGATTGAGGCCGGAGCGATGGTGAATCCGCCCGGCTGCGGCCCGTGCGTCGGCGTGCATCAGGGCATCCTGGCCGCGGGCGAAGCTTGCGTCTCCTCCACGAATCGCAACTTCATCGGGCGCATGGGCTCGAAGGACTCGCGCGTCTACCTCGCCAGCCCCGCCGTCGTCGCGGCCTCCTCCATCGCCGGCCGCATCGCGCATCCCGCCGAAGTCATCAAGGAGCAGACCCCATGCCTGGCGTAACCACGATCATCCGCGGGCGCGCGGCCGCCGTCCTGCCGGACAACATCGACACCGACGTCATCTACCCCGGCCGTTATCTCAATATCACCGACCGCGAGAAGACCGCCGAGCACCTGTTCGAGCTGGCATACCCCGAGATCCTGCCTTCGCTGGAACCGGGCGACATCCTGGTGGGCGGGCGCAACTTCGGCTGCGGCTCGAGCCGCGAGCAGGCCACCGCGGCGGTGAAGTACGCGGGCGTGAGCGCGGTGATCGCGAAGTCGTTCGCGCGCATCTTCTACCGCAACTCGCTCAATCTGGGCTTGCCGCTTGTGGTCGCGCCCGGCGCGCGCATCAGCAAGGACGACGAGATCGAGATCGACCTCGCCGCCGGCGCAATCCGCAACCTCACCACCGGCGAGACCTTCAGCGCTTCTCCGCTCGACCAGAAAGCCGTTGAGCTGCTCCAGGCCGGCGGCCTGATTCCCTATCTGAAACGCAAATACGCGAGGGCCTCCTCATGAGCCGCTATAGAATCGCCTGGCTGCCCGGCGACGGCATCGGCGTCGATGTCTGCCAAGCCGCGCGCATCGTTCTCGACGCCGCGGGCCTCGACGCCGAGTACATCCACGGAGACATCGGCTGGGAGCTGTGGCGCAGGGAAGGCGATGCGCTTCCGCGGCGCACGCTCGACCTTCTGCGCTCCACCGACTGCGCCTTTTTCGGCGCAATCACCTCCAAGCCCGCCGCGGCCGCCGCGCGCGAACTTGCGCCCGAGCTCCAGGGCAAAGGCCTCGTCTATCGCAGTCCGATCGTGCGCATGAGGCAGATCCTCGATCTCTACACGTGCCTGCGCCCGTGCCGCGCGTTCCCGGGCAATCCGCTGAATTACCGCGAAGGCATCGACATCGTGGTGTTCCGCGAGAACACCGAGGGCATGTACATCGGCGTCGAGTTCCCCAAGGCGCCCGAATCGTTCTACGCCGAGCCCGCAATGCAGCGCATCCCGAAGGATGCCGCGATCTCCATCCGCAGCATCACGCGCGAAGCCTCGCGCCGCATCGTCGATGCCGCCTTCAAGTTCGCGGTCGAGAACGGACGCAAGAAAGTGACGGCGGTGCACAAGGCCAACGTCCTGCGCGCCACTTGCGGGGTCTTCCTTGAAGCGGCGGAAGAGGTCGCGGCGCACTACCCGCAGATTCAGTTCGAGACGGCCAACGTCGATGCCATCTGCATGTGGCTGCTGAAGAACCCGCTGAGCTACGACGTCATCGTGACGACGAACCTGTTCGGGGACATCCTCTCCGACCTCTGCGCGCAGATGGTGGGCGGCATGGGGTTCGCGTGCAGCGGCAACATCGGCGACCAGTACGCGGTCTTCGAGCCGACGCACGGCTCCGCGCCGAAGTACGCCGGCCAGTACAAGGTGAACCCGATCGCCACGATCCTCGCGGCGAAGATGATGCTCGAGTGGCTCGGCGAGACATCGATGGCCGCGCGCGTGGAGCACGCCGTCGCCCAGGTGATCGCCCTCGGCGACGTCCGCACCTACGACCTCGGCGGAACGGCCTCCACCCTCGACATGGCCCGCGCAATCGCCGAAGCAGTCCGGCGCGTCCCCTCCGAGATCGAGCATCGAGCCGGACCGGTCAGATAACCAGCGGAACGCCGTCGAGTCCCAGATGGCGGTCCGTGGACCAGCACCGGCCGATGCGCCGTTCGCGCATGATGACCAGCCCATGCGCGCCGTCCAACGTGAGATTCCGATCCGCGAACTTTTTCACCGCCCGTCCAGCCTTCCCAAGGTCCGCTGCGTCGAATGGTCGAATGGTCAGGCCGGGCAGAGCATCGATGAAAGCCGGAAACTGAATGGCCCTCCGCCGGTCGCAGCGGCGAAGGAACCAGCCGTGCCCCTCGGCGATCACCAGCGATGAGGTGGCCGGTGGCGGGGGGCCGGAAAACAACCGCCGGAATCAAGCGTGGTAACTGGCGGAGCGATCCAGGAACGCGATGAACGCCGAAGCGCCGACGTAGCAGTCAGTCTTTCCGGCCATAGACGATCTCATCCACCGACCGGCTCGATCGGGCATCGCCTGTTTCAACGAGGCCGGCATACTTCATCCAAGGCCCTCTCCCGGCCGGCGGCAGCGCCTCCCGGACGGCCCGCCGCACGAATTACGCCGCCGAGACGCCAAGGGATTTCGCAACCGCTTTCGCCCCGGTGTATTCGCACTCATCAAGGCGGATCTGCGTCCGGATCATGTTATCACCGACCGGCGCCAATGATAACGCCACTCGCGGCGGATGCAACGTCACACCATCGGCCGGAACTTGCCGAGGTGTTGCTGGAGACGTTCGGTGATCTGGCCGAGGGAGCAGACTTCGACTGTGTTGAGGAGCTCCGCGAAGACGTTGCCGCCGCGCTCGACCACTTCGCCGAGGCGGTCGAGGGCGCGCGCGGCCTTCGCGGCGTTGCGGCGTTTGAACTCTTTGAGGCGCGCGATCTGGAGGCGCTTCCTGGCGGCCGGCGTGCGGGACAGCTCGACCTTGGGCGGGGCGCTGGACTCGGCGGCGTAGCGAGTAAGGCCGATCTGCGGCCTCACGCCGGAGTGGATCTGCCGCTCGAGGCGGTGCGCGCTTGCCTGGATGCGCGAGCGCTGGTAGCGGTTCTCCACCGCCGCGATCACTCCGCCGAGTCCGTCGATCACCCGGAACTCATCAAGGATGCCCGCTTCCAGCGCCCGCTCCACGGCCTTCATGCCGGGCGAGCCGGCGAAGGCGTTCATCATGTGGCGGAACAGGCCGGACTCTTCAAGGATGATCGCCTGGGCGTTCGACGCCAGGCGGCTCCATTCTTCGCTGGGCGTGGTGAAGGGCTCGTCGGCGCTGTTGGAGTGGCAGGAGTTGGTGGCGTTGATGTAGGCGAGCAGCAGCTCGATCGCGGTGCGCGTCAGGTTGTTGCGGAACCCGGCGGCGATCAGGCTGCGGCCGCTGGTCTGCGTGTGCAGCTTGAACAACTGCGCCTCGCCGCGCGCGCCGAAGACGTCGCGCATCGCGATGGCGTAGATTCTGCGGCACACGCGCGCCAGCGCGAGGTACTCGAGATCGAGCCCGCAGTCGAGAAAGAACGAGAGCCGCGGGCCGAATTTGTTGACATCGAGGCCGCGCGTTTTGAGCATGTCCACGTAGGCGAAGCCGTTGGCGAGGGTGTAGGCGGCCTGCTCCACCGGGGTCGCGCCGGCCTCGGCCATGTGATAGCCGGAGATCGAGACCGGATACCAGCGCGGCATTTCGCTAGTAGTCCACTCGATCATGTCGCACAGCAAACGCAGCGCCGGATCAAGCGGGAAGATGGCTTCGTTCTGCGCCTGCACTTCTTTGAGGACGTCGGCCTGCACCGTGCCGCGGAGCTTCGGGACGACCTGGGGGCCGAATCTGCGTTTGGCCGCCGCGATGTACATCGCCAGGACCGCCGGCGCGGGACCATTGATCGTCAGCGAAACAGAACACGCGGGATTGTCGAGCGGGAAGCCGTCGTAGAGGCGCACCATGTCCTCGACGGTGTCGACGGCGACTCCGCCCTCTCCAACCTTGCCGAAGACTCCATCCGCGTCGCTGTCGAGGCCGTAAAGAGTAGGGCCGTCGAACGCGGTCGAGAGACGAAAGCTGCGCTGATGGCGGCTCAGGTAGTGGAATCGCCGGTTGGTGTCTTCGGCCAGGCCGAGTCCGGCGAAGAGGCGCGTGGGCTCCTCGGGCCGCGGCTGGGAGCGGTCGAGCGGATCGAGGTACATTTCGCGATACGCGGAGTTCATGTAGGGGAACTCGCCCGGCAGGCCCTCGCCGTAGAGGTAGCGCGCGATCTCGCCGGGATCCTCGGTTTGGGGCAAGGCGAGGCGGGGAACGCGCAGTCCGCTCGGCAGCTCGACTTCCGGGATCGCAGCGGCGGCTTGCTTCCAGCGCTTGAGGATCGCGGCGCGGGCGCGCGAATCGCCGCGCGCGCGGGCCGTCTCCCGCGCGACGTGCGCGTTGTACGCCTCCACCGCCTCGCAGACCCGACCCAGGAACGTCATTTCCGCGCTCCCGAGAAGTCGAGGGCCGATCTGCGGCCAGCCCGCAGATCCGGCGATCCGCCCGGCAAGGACTCAATGAGGATCTCGAAGAGCGCGTCGACGCCGGGGTCTCGGTGGCGGCGCGCCTCCGTGCTCACCAGCTTCTGGCCGCGCCGGTTCGCTTCCAGGCGCAAGCCGATCTCGGCCAGCGCCGCTTTCGCGCGCGGGTGATCGGACTTGTTGACGACGACGATGTCCGCGGTGTCCAGCATCGCCACTTTGCGCAGTTGAAGCGGCGCGCCGTAGTCGGGGTTCATGACGAGGACCGTGCGATCGAAACAGCCATCGCGAAAGGGCAGCGCTTCCTGGCCGACGCCGACGGTTTCCACAAGCACCATGTCGAAGCCGGCGCGGCGGAGCTCGTCGAGGCAGCGTCCGGTGGCCGCGGCGAGGCCGCCCATGTGGCCGCGCGTGCCCATGCTGCGCATGAAGACGCGGTCGTGTTGAGAGTGGATCATCATGGCGCGGTCGCCGAGCAGCGCGCCCTCGCTGACAAGGCTCGGGTCGTGAGAGAGGATGGCGAGGCGCCCGCGCGGGCGGGCGCCCAGGAAGCGTAGAACAATTTCGTCGATCAGTGTTGTTTTGCCGGCGCCGCCGGGCCCGGCGAAGCCGATGACCCGCGCTCCCGCCGCGCGGCGTTTGGCCGATTTCCCGCATTCGGCCTGAGTCAGGCGGGCGGCCAGGCGGGCATCTTCGCTCGCGCCCGAGACGCGGCGCCGTTTCGAGTACTCGCGCAACGTGTAATCGACAATCGACTGAAGCGTCGTCCCGGCGAAGAAAATCTCGTCGGTTCCCTGGCGGCGCATGAGGCGCGCGTCGGCTTCCGTGATGGTCGCGCCGCCGCCGCCGAAGAGCCCGATGGCGCGGCCCCCGCGGCGGTCCAGTTCGCGGCGCACTTCGCGGAAGAACTCGACGTGGCCGCCGTTGTAGGAGGAGATCCCCACCGCGGCGACGTCCTCCTGTACCGCCGCCCGCGCGATGTCGGACACCGAGCGGTGGAAGCCGAGGTACACCACCTCGATTCCGTGGCGCACGAGCTCGGCGTTGATCGTGGAGATTGCGCTGTCGTGTCCATCGCAGATGGGGACGGCCGTGAGCAGGCGGAGGGGTCGTGTCATCAAGCCCTTCTCGATTCCAGGGTAGGGATCGGCCGGAGTCCGCGGCAAGCGGGCTCGCCTGAGAGGCCGCGTGTGTTCACGGTAACTTTCGGGCCGCCGGGCTTCGCCTTTCATTGTTCAAGCGACCGGGAGGGATTTTTGATAAGGAGTGTCTGGTGTCCGCGATGCCGTTTTCACGCCGCCACTTTTTCTTCGGCCCGCTGCTTGGCGGCGCCGTTCCCATTGGAGGCTTCGGCTCAGCCGCCTCGCTGAAGGCGATGGGCTACAAGTCGCCGAACGAGAAGCTGAACCTCGCCGCCATCGGCGCGGGCGGACAGCCTGCGGCCGATCTGCGGCTGGCGCACGCGGGCGTGGAGAACGTCGTGGCGCTGGCCGATGTGGACTGGGCGCGGGGCAAGGAGTCCTTCGAGCGTTTTCCCGATGCCACGCGTTACAGGGACTTCCGGCGGATGCTCGACAAGCAGGGCAAGGAGATCGACGCCGTCGTCATCGGCACGCCCGACCACACGCACACGATTTGCGCGCTCACATGCATGCAGCTTGGCAAACACGTTTACGTGGAGAAGCCGCTGACGCGGCTGGCGGGCGAGGCTCGGCTTCTTGCGCAAGCCGCGCGGAAATACAAAGTGGCGACGCAGATGGGCAACCAGGGCTACTCGCACGATGCGACGCGCGTCGCGTGCGAGATTCTCTGGTCGGGCGAGATCGGCGAGGTCAAAGAGGTCCATGCGTGGACGGGCCGTCCGAGCTGGCCGCAGGGGATGAGGAAGATCCCGGCGCCTACGCCCGTTCCCGATACGCTCGACTGGGATCTCTGGCTGGGCCCGGCGGCGGCGCGGCCGTTCACCGCGGGAGATGAAGAGTACCGTGCCTTCGTCGAAGAGCGGAGCGAGCGCAACCGGCCGCCCGGCATGCCGGCGCGCGGGGGCGGGCGGCAACAGGAGTTCGGTTTCTACCTCCCCTTCAATTGGCGGGGGTTTTACGATTTCGGCAGCAGCCTGATCGGCGACTGGGGCATTCACATTCTGGGACCCGCGAACTGGGCGCTGCAACTCGATCCGAAACACCTGTTGAGCGTCGAGTGCACCAAGAAGGACTCGCTGCCGCCGTTCACCTTCCCGGATGAGCTGGCGATCAAGTACGAGTTCGCGGCTCGGCCGGGGATGCCCCCGGTGACGATCTATTGGTATCACCACGGGGGCGGGGACGCTTACACACCGCCGGGCATGACTGCGGAAGAGGCGCGAAAGATTCCGGGGCAGGGTCCTCAGGTTGGTCCAGCGCCCTTCCAGCGTCCCGCCGGCGCAGCGCCGCAGCCGAGCGGGCGGCTGATGCGCGGCAGCGGCTACAACTGCATCTTCGTTGGGTCGAAGGGCCACCTGGGCACAAGCGGGCGCGGCGAGGGCGTGGGTCTGCTGCCGGGGTCGCGCTGGGCGGAGTACAAGCTGCCCGCGCCTTACCTGCAACGCTCGCCGGGCGCGAGCACGGGGCCGAATCATGCGGCGCATCTGCGCGACTGGATCCGCGCCTGCAAGGGCGGCGCGCCGGCGTGCTCGGAGTTCTCGATCGCCGCGCCGTACACAGAGTGGCTGGTGCTTGGCTCGGCGGCTGTCCACTACGAGGGTAAGCTGCTGTGGGACAACGCGAAGGGCGAGTTCAGCAACAATAGAGAGGCGACGAAGTGGATCAAGCCCGTCAATCGCAAGGGTTGGGAAACGAAGCTTTAGAGGAGGTCCAATGACTTTCACGCGAAGAGACTTCGGGAAGCTGGCTACGGCGCTCCCCGCGGCCGGCCTGGCGGCGAAGCCGAACTCGAACTTCCACGGAGTGATGATCGGCATCATCACCTACAGCTTCCGCGCGCTGCCGTCGAGCGCTGAGGATGTGCTGAAGTACTGCGTTGAGTGCGGCATCAGCGGGATCGAGCTGATGAGCAACGTCGCCGAGAGCTACGCGGGCGCGCCGCTGCCGGCGATGGGCGGGTTCGGTCCTCCGCCGGGCGCACCCGGCAAGGGTCCGGGCCGCACGCCGCCCACGCCCGAACAGATCGAAGCGCGGCGCAAGGCTGCCGAGGCGCTGTCGCAGTGGCGGCAGTCGGCGTCGATGGACAAGTACAAGGAGTTCCGCAAAATGTACGAGAACGCGGGCGTCAAAATCTATGCGTTCAAGCTGCCGCCGGCGATGCAGATGCCCGACGCCGAGTACGACTACATCTGGAACGCCGCCGAAACTCTGGGCGCGAATCACATCACGATGGAACTGCCAACCGACGACAAGCTGCTCCAGCGTGTCGCCGATTACGCGGCGAAGCGCAAGCTGGCGATCGCGTTCCACACGCACGGGCAAGGAGGGGCGTCGGGCTTCGACAAGGTGCTGGCGGCCTCGAAGTACACGGCGCTCAACTTCGATGTCGGGCACTATTACGGGGTGAACGGGGAATCGCCCGTGCCGCTCATCGAGAAGTACCACGCGCGGATCGCGAGCCTGCACCTGAAGGACCGCAAGGGCCCTTCGGGCGCGGTGAAGGGCCCGGGCGGCGGCGGTCCGAACATGCCCTGGGGTCAGGGCGAGACGCCGCTCGAAGAGATCTTGCAGTTGATGAAGCGCAAGAAGTACAAGTTTCCGGCAAGCATCGAGTACGAGTACCAGACTCCGGAAGGGTCGGATGTGCTGACCGAGATCAAGAAGTGCGTCCAGTTCTGCAAGGACGCTCTGGCGTGAGTTGAGGCAGAGCCTGTCACAGCCTAAAGGCGGTGCTGCAAACGCCACAGCCTGAAGGCTATGTTACGGGGCACAGCGTGAGGGCCGTGGTGCGGGGTCCGGGGCAATGCATACGGCGGCGCCACTGGCTGCCCGAGCACAACAACCTGTTCATGAAGTTTGAGGGCGCGGCCACGACGGCGGCGTATGGCCGGTCGGGCCGGTTGGATGCTGGGGTGATCCGGATCATCGCGGAATGGATCCACCGTTGCGCGGCGGCAGCGCCCGCGAGCAGTCTCAGAGTTCCGCCGTCCGGCTCTGAGCAACGCTGATCGCGGCGTTCGCGCCGCCTAGGCCGAGGCTGTAGAGCATCTTGCACATCGCGCTGCGGCGTTCGTACGCGGGTTGACCAAGACCTGCCTGCCGGCGCGCGGCTGTGTGTCGGCCTTGAAGCGGATGATGGCGATGTCGTGGTTGGCTGCGTTGTGGTTGTTGTTGTTGAGGTATGCGCCGTAGGACGCCGCTAACGCCGGCGACATGACGAACGACATGGAGGCGAGCCCCAGTTGCTGCGCCACAGCGGCGCGGGCGCCGTCGTCCATGGCGAGCAGCGCCTGGACGGCGATGCGTCCCAGCGAGGACGGCTCCGCCGGAAATCCCGCGTTGCGGCCTGCCTTCCGTCACGCTAGTGGTGATCGCCCTCTCGACCGATTCGGGGTTCAGCTTCAGGTCCGCCAGCGACTCCTGCCACGCCCAGTCGCAGAGGTTGGACGCAGTGATGGCAGCCACGAAACGAAGATTCATCGTTCCCGCTCCTCCAGGTGAATCAGTTGGCAGTCATGCGGCGGCGCGGCGGCCCGGCTCATTCGCGCTCAGGCCTTGAGGAGGGAGAATTGTGCGACTTTCCGCGAACCTTACTTTCGCTTGGCGGCAGTGACCTTCTTGATCAATTGCGAGGCTTTCTTCAGGTCGGCTTCGCTTTCGAAGCCGAAGACCGCGGAGTACTTCCGGCCGATGACCTGCGCCACCAGGAAGCCCATGTTGATGCCCGCGGCGGCGATGGCTTCGGCGATGGCATGACCGAGGCCGGGCTTGCTATCACCCTCCACCAGCAGCGTCGGAATGTTCGTCGCGGCAAGACCGGCGCTTGCGGCTGCCGCGGCTGCCTTCTTGCCGGCGACGGGATAGACTTCGATGGCCGCTTTGTCCGAGGCGCCGGGATAGCGGTAGCCCATCACGATCAGCAGGTCCACTCCGGCTTCAGCGAGCGGCTTGAGTGTTTGCGCGAGGACCCCAGCGCGGTTCTCAGACTCAACGCGCCACAGCGTGATTCGTTTAACTGTCACTGGCATATCGAACTCCTTGTGCGACTCTCCTCCGGGAGTCCGGATAGCGGCCGGCGGGACTCGCCGGCCCAGCAGGCCCGAATTCCCGGCAGATTCATCTTGGGACAGGAGGGCCCTCGTTGGCAATCCCCCTGCGCCGCGGCGGCGTGACAGGCGGGGTTTGTGTAAGTTGGAGGATGTCATGGAGACGCGGAGACTCGGAAACAGCGACCTGATGATCACGCCGCTTGGCATCGGGGCGTGGGCGATGGGCGGCGGCGACTGGCAGTTTTCGTGGGGGCCGCAGGACGATGCCGAATCGATTCGCGCGATCCACGCGGCGCTCGACGAGGGCTGGAACTGGATCGACACGGCGGCGGTGTATGGACTGGGGCACTCGGAAGAGGTGGTCGGGCGCGCGTTGGCGGAGTGCGGGAAGCGGCCGTACATCTTCACGAAGTGCGCGCGATGCTGGGACGAGAACCGGCAGATCATCAAGCGGCTGAAGCGCGAGTCGGTGCGCAAGGAGTGCGAAGATTCGCTGCGGCGGCTCAGGGCGGAGGTGATCGACCTTTACCAGGTGCACTGGCCGGAGCCGGACGAGGACGTTGAAGAAGGCTGGGAGGCGATGGTGGAGCTCCAGCAGGAAGGCAAGGTCCGCTGGATCGGCATTTCGAACTTCACGGTCGCCCAGATGAGGCGGATTTTGCCGATCGGTCCGGTGACGTCGGTCCAGCCGCCGTACAACATCCTGGCGCCGGAGATCGAGAAGGAGCTGCTGCCGTTCTGCCAGGCGCACGGCATCGGCGCAATCGTGTATTCGCCGATGCATTCGGGGCTGCTCACCGGACGGATGACGCGCGAGCGGATCGCGGCGATGCCGCCGGACGACCACCGGCAACGGAGGCCGCAGTTTCAGGAGCCGCTGCTTTCGCGCAATCTGCGGTTGGTCGAACTGCTGAGAGAGATCGGCGCGCGCCACGGGCGCACGCCGGGTGAGGCGGCGATTGCGTGGACGCTGCGTCATCCGGCGGTGACGGGGGCGATCGTGGGGCTGCGGTCGGCGGCGCAACTCGAGGGGGTGAAGGGAGCGGCGACATTCCGGTTGAGTGAAGCCGAGGCAGGGGAGATCGCCGCGTTCATGCGGGCGAATCCGTCATAGCGGGTTGCGCAGCGGGCGGGCCTCCGGCTCAGCGGGCGGGCAGCGGACTGACGGCGCGGCAGACTCGCTTGAATTCATGAGCGAAGGCGAGTCGCGGAGAGACCTTCCGATGTTTTCAGTTATAGTTTCCATGAATGGCGAATCCCGACTCCGAGATCAGCTCAAAAGCGCCCGCTTCGCCAGACGTTGTCGGGGTTGAGGTCATCGAACGTCGCATTTTCTTTATCCGTGGCGAGAAAGTCATGCTGGACAGCGACCTCGCGCGCCTGTACGGCGTCTCCACGGCGCGGCTCAACGAACAGGTGAAGCGGAATCGCCATCGCTTCCCCGAGGACTTCATGTTCCAGCTCAACAAGGAAGAAGCGGAGGGTCTAAGGTCGCAATCTGCGATCTTAAAAACCGGCGCACGGGGCCAGCACCGCAAGTACTTGCCCTATGCGTTCACCGAGCACGGGGCGGTCATGCTGGCAAGCGTTCTCAATAGTTCAACCGCGGTCCAGGCGAGCATTCAGGTGGTCCGCGCTTTCGTCCGCTTGAGATCGATTCTCGCCGCGCACAAGGAGCTTGCGCAGAAACTGGAGGAGATGGAGAAGAAGTATGACGCCCGCTTCAGGGAAGTCTTCGAAGCCATTCGTCAGCTCATGGGGCCAACAACGGCATCGCCGAAGCGGCCGATTGGGTTTGCGCCGGCGGAGAAGGGCCAGAATCACTAGCCCCGTGACCTTGGTCTTGAGAGTCTACTTCCTTCTCAACGTTATGGTGACAGTCTCGACATAGCTTCATCTTTGTCATCCCGGAACCGGAGACCGGGTCCAGGCGCACTCACCAGATGTCATGGCGCCGGATCGTTCTATCAAGGCTCCTCAATCGCGTCGGTGGCGGCGATGGCCTCCCGCTGCTGCTCGATTGAAGTCACGTCCGCACTCTGATTGGCAAGTTCGCAAGACCGAATCAACCGCTCATCGCGCTGGAGGAGCTTGGCTCTGATGGCTTCGGCGACATGTCGTGACCTCTGTCGCGGGGGCACCCGGCGCACGAACCGCTCCGCCAACCCGCCGGGGATCGTGAAAGCCACTTTCCGGCTGCCCGTACTGCCACAATGACAGATCGACTCCGGGGGATCGCGGCAAGCGGCTCACTGGAGCCGGGCACGGGAGTGACGCAGCGTGGCTGCCGCGGCTCGCCGGTGCGGGTGATCCGGCCTCCGCCGGGGACTGGAATATGACAGGACCAGCGCCCGACGGACATTTCAGAGCGGCGGCGTCCGCTCAGCGGGCGATTTATCTGGAGTCGGCCGCGGCTGAACGCTGCGCTTCGCCCGGCTTGCGCAGCCAGATGTAGCAGTGGTTGCCGAGGCGCGCGGCGCGCGGCGTGCGGAGCAGCCAGAGGTCGAGGTAGCGCAGCGGGAAGAGGAGCCAGCCGAGGATGCCGTGCGCGGCGACGCGCCACCAGCGCCAGGGGAGGAGGAGCTTGGCGAACTCGAGCGTGAAGACGAGCATTGTGGCGGCGGGACCGGTGCGCCAGCCGGAGGAGACTTCTTCCAGCCCCCCGCGGATGGCGCGGAGTCCGTCGGGGGTGAAGCGGCGGTAGTCCTTCGGATACTCGTGGAAGGGGTGGCAGAAGGGCGTGACGATATGCGCCCAGCCGCCGGGGGCGAGGACGCGCCCGATCTCGCGCATCACCTGGCGCGGGTCAACAACGTGCTCGAGCACGGCGTCGCACTCGACGCGGGTGAACTGGCCGTCGCGGAAGGGCAGCGCGTGGGCGTCGGCGCGGATATCGACTCCGGGTACGGCGAGGATGTCGAGGTTCACGTAGCCGGCGACGCGGCGGTGCGCGCCGCCGATGTAGAGGTTCCAGCGGCCCAGCGGCGCGCCGGCGGGCTCGCGCGGGTTGTGGACGTAGGGCGCGGGAGGCTCGAGAATCCGCCGCAGGCGCTCAGCGAAGCTGCGAGGTGATGTCGCGGGCCCGCTCATAGAGCATCGCCGTCTCGCTGCTGCATCCGAGGAAGAGCATCCCGCGCTCACGCCAGAATTTCGCGAGCGGAAGATTGCGGGTTTGGGTTCCCGGCGCAACGCCGTGGGCGCGGCAGCTTGCGACGATCTTCTCCATTGCATCGACCATCCTGGGGTGCTCGAACTCGCCGGGCACGCCGAGGCTGATGGAGAGGTCCACCGGTCCGACCATGACCGCGTCGATGTGAGGAACCGAGAGCAACTCGTCGCGGGCTTCGACAGCGCGGAGCGTTTCGATCTGAAGCACGACGAGCGTGTGCTCGTTGAAGTGCTCGGTGATCTGGCGGATGGTGACCGGCTCGAAGTCGACGTGGAGCGGGGTGATGCCGCAGCCGCGGATGCCGGCGGGCGGGAACTTGGTCCAGGAGACGGCCTTTTCAAGCAGCTCCGGCGATTCGACGCGCGGGAAGATGACCCCCTCGGCGCCGCAATCGAGGGCGCGGGCGACGAGCGCGTACTGAAGATCGGCGACGCGGACGATGGGGCTGAGGCCGACTTTGAGGGCCATGCGGCAGAGGTCCTGCAATTCGCCCTGGCCGAAGCCGCCGTGCTCGCCGTCGAGGAAGGCCCAATCGAATCCCGCGGCGGCGAGGATGCGGACGACGTCCTGCGAGCGGAGCTGCTGGAAGCCCGTGCCGAGCTGGACGCGGCCCTCTTTCAATGCCTGTTTTACGGTGTTGACTTTCATAGAGTGAGGAGGATGTGATCCGGACAGCCGCGGTAGACGTGGTCGTGGAGCGTGTCGATGAGCTCGAATCCGTGCTTCGCGAGGAAGGGCAGGATCGAATAGAGCCGCTCCTGCAAATGGTGCTCGGGGTAAACGAGGCGGTGGAGGTGGGCGGCGCTTTCGCTGACGCGGCTTTCGCGGCGCAGCGCCTCGCGGGCGGCTTTGCGGCGGTTTTTGTCTATCTGGTAAAGGACCTTGGCGCGGCTTTTGGCCAGCGACGCGCCGAGCGTGGGATCGAACTGGCTGAGCTCGCCCTGAAGGCGGTCGAGCAGCGAGCGGACCTCGCTGCTGACCTGCTCGAAGGCGATTTCAAGGGAATCGGGAATTAATCGGGCGGCGATCTTCTCGCGCAAAACGGATTCGCCGTGGAAGCAGTCTGAAAACGCGATGTGATACTTCTCCATCAGAGTGCGGCTGCGCTCGTCGAGAAGCGTGAAGCCGGAGCGAGGCACCGCGAGCGGCATCCTCCCGAGGAGGGCGCGATAGAGAACCTGTGATTGCGCGAGGTAGGCGACCTCGGCGGGTCCGCCGACATAGGCCGCGGTGGGCAGGAGGTGATCCTGCATGACGGGGCGGAGCAGGGCGTTGGGGGAAAGCGAGGCGGGATCGGCGGCCAAGTCCTGCCGGGTGATTTTGCGCGCTTCGTGGTAATAGTCCTGGCCGTTTCTGCGAAGATGCAGCCGGCGGCCGCCTTCGAGCTTGAAGAACAGCGACGACTGTTGCTCGAAGAGGACCTGGGCATGATAGCCGCGGGTCTTCAGGACCTCGCCGCGATCGATCAGCTCCCCGGAGAGCTCGAGGGCGCGCTCGAGGGCAGCGTGGAGGAAGGGCGCGGCCAACTCGCGAATGCCGGGATCGAGCGGATCGATGAAGACGAGGCCGTGGCCGGCGAGCAGGCGCTCCATGAAAAGGCGAAACGCTTCGCCGAAGGTGCGGCCGGGGCGGTAAGCGTCTTCGACCAGGGCGATGACGTCATCGGCGAACAGGAACCCGCCGAGGGAGGTCTTGAGCTCCTCGAGCGGCAAGCCGGCGATCTCGATCCGCCCCACGGGGGTTCCGGCAGGGGCGGGGGCATGAGCCTGCAAGCGCACAGGCCGGTGCTGTCCGTCGAAGACCCAGGCGTGATCCACTTCGGCGAGGTCGTGATCTTCGGTGGCGAGCCAGAACACGGGCACGGCGCGAATGCCGTTATCGGTCAACTGCTTGGCGAGCTTGGCGGCGGTGAGAGCCTTGTAAACGGCGTATGCGGGTCCGGAGAAGAGCCCGACTTGCTGGCCGGTGACCACAGCGACGGTGTCGGGCAGCTCGAGCAGATCCACCGAGGCGTTTTCGCCGTTGATGCGGCGCAGCGCGTTCGCCAGTTTTTGCCTGCGCTCGTCGGAGAGGCGCACGGCCAGCGCAGCCCGGCGAATGGAGTCGGGGCTGTGGGGATCGTGCTCGTAGAAGTCGCTGACGCGGTCGAAGCGGTAGAGGTAGTCGGCGAAGAGCGGGCTCGTGCCCGGCAGTTCGGTGTGGGGAAGACAGATGCTTCTCATGCGGTTGCTACGACTCCGCTGCGCGCCAATCAACGAGGGTATCAGACAGCGCTACGCCAGATCGCGGAGCCAAGGAAGTTAGATGCTGCAAGCGGGTCCGCGGCATCCAATAGACTGAAATTGTGATGTTGACCGAATCGGAATTCCGGCAGCGGTGCGACGAAGCGCTTTCCTCCCTCTATACGCGGCTTTCGGAAGCCGCGGATGAATACGACTTCGACGTGGAGATGAACGCGGGTGCGTTGTCGGTCGAGTTTGAGGACCCTCGCGAGAGATTCGTAGTGAGTCCCAATTCGCCCGTGCGGCAGATCTGGGTGTCCGCGCACGTGCAGAGCTTCAAGCTCGATTGGGACGCCGCGCGAGGCGCGTTTGCGATGCCGGATGGGGGGCAGACGCTGGAGGAGCTGATGGCGTCCGCGATTCAGAAGCGGATTCCGGAGTTCAGTCTGTAGGCGGACGAGGCCCATGGCGGGCGTTTACATTTCGTGGCCATTCTGTGCGCAGAAGTGCACGTACTGCAACTTTGCGTCGGGGGTGTTTCCGCGGGAGCTGGAGCGGGAGTATCTACGGGCGCTGCGCGGCGAAATGTCTTCGCACGACTGGGAGAGGCCACCGGAGACGGTCTATCTCGGCGGCGGCACGCCGGCTTCGATGAACAGCGCGGATTTGGCGGAGTTGCTGGCGATAGTGCCGGGCCGGCCGTGGAGGGAGGCGACGATCGAAGCTGCGCCCGGATCGATCAGGCGGGAGCAGGCGGAGGTCTGGCGCGAGGCTGGGATCAACCGTGTGAGCATGGGCGTTCAGTCTTTCGACGACAGCGAACTGCGGCGCACGGGGCGGCGGCACGATGCCGCGGGCGTGGCGCGCGATGTTGCGCTGCTGCGCGAGTGCGGCCTCGGGGAGATCAGCGTCGATTTGATAGTCGGGCTGCCGGGGCAGACAGAGGCGTCGTGGGGCGCATCGCTGGATTGGGTGGCGCGGCTGGACGTTGCGCACGTTTCCGTCTACATGCTGGAGGTGGACGAGGACAGCCGGCTGGGCCGCGAGATTCTCGGTGGAGGCTTACGCTATGGCGCGGGCTCAATTCCCAGGGATGACGATATCGCGCGCTTCTATGAGATCGCGGTGGAGCGACTGGCTTCGGCCGGCCTGCGGCGTTACGAGATTTCAAACTTCGCGCGGCCGGGACACGAGTCGCTGCACAACTTGAAGTACTGGCGTCTGGAGCCTTACGTGGGTTTCGGGGCGGATGCGCATTCGTTCGACGGCGCGGTGCGATGGAGGAATGCCGAAACGGCGGAGGAGTACGTGCGGGATCCGCGGCGGATGGAGGCCACGCCGGCTTGCGCGCGCGAGGAGCGGTTCTTTGTCGGCCTGCGATTGCTTGAAGGGGTCGTGCCGACAGCGGAAGAAGCGGAGTACTGGCGCGAGCCGATCGCGCGCCTTGTGGATGCCGGACTGTTGGAGCGCGCCGGCGAGCGGCTGCGCCTGACAGACCGCGGCGTCCTGTTGTCCAATGAAGTTTTCGAGGAGTTCATCGTTCCATGCCCGAGCGGCTGATCGACCTGCGCAGCGACACAGTAACGCGCCCGACGCCGGAGATGCGCGCGGCGATGGCCATCGCCGAGGTCGGCGACGACGTCTACCAGGAAGATCCGACGGTCAATAGGCTCGAGCAGCGCGCGGCGGAGGTTTTCGGGAAAGAAGCGGCGCTGTTCGTGCCGACTGGCACGATGGGCAATACGATCGGCATCAAGCTGCTCACCGAGCCGGGGCAGGAGATCATTTGCGAGGCGCGCGGGCACCTGCTGAATTACGAGCTGTCGATGGCGGCGTGGTTTTCGTCGTGCCTGATCCGGCCGGTGGCGTCCGAGGACGGCATTCTCACGTGGCGGATGATCGAGCCGCACGTGCGGCCGCTGGGTCCGCACTGGGCGCCGACGGGCTGCATCGAGCTGGAGAACACGCACAACATGGCGGGGGGGACGGTGTACCCGCAGGAGGCGCTGGACGAGGTCTGCGATCGCGCGCACGAGCGCGGCATCGGGGTCCATCTCGACGGCGCGCGCGTGTTCAACGCGGCGGCGGCGACGGGGCGCGCGGTGAGCGAGATCTGCGCGAAGGCGGATACAGTGATGTTCTGCCTGTCGAAGGGGCTGGGCGCGCCGGTGGGATCGATGCTCGTGGGGACGCAGGCGGCGATGGATAAAGGGCGGCTGTATCGCAAACGGCTCGGCGGCGGCATGAGACAGGCGGGGATTCTGGCCGCAGCGGGGCTCATGGCGCTCGAAGAGATGCCGGCGCGGCTACACGAGGATCATGAGAATGCACAATTTCTGGCCGGCGGGCTTCGGGAGATCGAGGGCATCTCGGCCGATCCTGCGCGCACGCCCACGAACATCGTGATCTTCGATGTTTCAGGGACGGGGCGGACAAGCGGCGAGATCAGCACGGCGCTGAAGGAGCGCGGCGTGCTGATCAACGGCGTGAACACGACAGTGATGCGCGCGGTGACGCATTACGACGTGACGCGCGAGGACTGCGCCCTGGCTCTGGAGGCGCTGCGCGAGGTGGTGCGAGAGGCGTTCAGCGGTCAGGGCAGAGCCATCAGGTAATCGGTGATCGCCTGGTTGTCCGCGGGGTTGAATGCGTATTTCGGCATCGTCGAACCCGCGGAGAATTTCTGCGGATCGAGGAAGTGGCCCTTCACCCAGTCGGCGTCGCGGCGGCGGCTGAGGCCGTTGAGCGAGGGGCCCACCCTGGAGCCAATTCCGTTGACGGCGTGGCAGAGGTGGCACTGGCTCTTCTGATAAAGCGTCGCGCCTTTGAGCGCGAAGTCCGGCACGTCCTCCATCTTCGCCGCGTTCTCGGGAGCGAGTTTCAGGAGGAAGGCGGCCAGGGCGTTGAGCTCGGCGTCGGAGAGCCGGACGGGCGGCATCTGACTGCCGGGCCTCATGCGCGCGGGCTGCTTGAAGTGGGAGATGAGCCAGGCGGCGTCGCGGCGCGATTCGGTGGTTCCGAGATTGGGCCCGATCTTGGCTTCGGCGCGGGGGCCCATTCCATGGCAGGCGCCGCAACGCTCTTTCTTGAACAGCGCGAGGCCGGCGAGCTCGACCGGGGTGAGATCACGCCATTCCTGCGGGCCGCCCTCGTCGGCGAGGCGCGCTTCGGGCGGAGTGGAGCGGATGGCACCGACGGTGAGGCCCGTCCAGCCCAGGCCGGCGATTGCGACGATCGCCATGGCGAGCGTGCGCTTCAGGACTGGAACAACGGCCTTGCGATCGATGAACGGGACGAGGAAGAGCGCGCCAACCGCGACTCCGGGCAGCACCACGGCGGCGAAGACCTCGAGCGGGCCTTCGAAGTACTTGAGCAACTGGAAGAGGAAGAGGAAATACCATTCGGGGCGCGGGATGTAGCTGAGGTCGGTTGGATCGGCGAGCCGGCCCAGCGGGGCTTTGGCCGCCACGGCAAGCGTGAAGAGCACAGCGAAGGCGACGAAGATCGCGGAGGCGTCTTTGAAGACCTGGCCGGGATAGAAGCGTTTCCTGGGTTTTGATTCGTCGCCGGGCGCAGGGGCGGCTCCGTGACGGCGGACGAGATAGACGTGCAGCAGCATCAACAGCATCGTCGCCGGAGGGAGCAACAGGACGTGCACCGCGAAGAAGCGCGCGAACGTCACCACGCCGACTCCGTCTTCGGCGCCCATCAGGCGAAGCACGTAGGGGCCGAGCACCGGCGCGCGGCTGGCGATCTGCGTGGTCACCACAGTGCCCCAGTAGGCGCGGTTGTCCCAGGGGAGGAGGTAGCCGGTGAGCGCGTAGGCGAGCGTGAGCAGCAGCAGGACGACGCCGACCATCCAGGTGGCCTCGCGCGGCTTCTTGTAGGCGCCCCACAGGAAGACCTGCACCATGTGCAGGACGACGACAACGACCATCATCGAGGCGCCCCAGTGGTGCAGTCCTCGGATCAGCGCGCCGCCGGTGAGCTCGCTGGTGATGTAGCGCAGGCTGTAGTAGGCGTCGCCGGGAGTCGGCGCGTAGTTCAGCGCAAGCAGCGTCCCGGTGAACGCCTGAACGAGGAAGAGGAACAGCGCGACGCTGCCTAAGACCTGATGCCAGCCGCTCGATGCGGGAATCTCTTCGTCGAAAAAGCGGCGCGCGGCGGCGACCACGCCCGTGCGGCCGTCGATCCAATCCAGAACCGGTCGTAACACGTCTCAGGCTCCCTCTTACGACACATCCTCGTCGCGGATCATGACTCGCGCGCCCTCGATGCGGACGGCATACTGGTCAAGCGGGCGCGGCGCGGGCCCGCTCAGGACCCTGCCATCGATGGAGAAGTACGAGGTGTGACAGGGACAGATGAATTGGCCTCTCCCGGAGTCGAAGTTGTAAGCGCAGCCGAGGTGCGTGCATTGGGGGGTGAAGACCGCGACCTCCTTGCCGGACAGTTTCACAACCCAGGCCGTGGATTTCTCGCTGATGATCTTCCAGCCGTCGACGCGCACGCGACGGAAGACGACCTCCTCGGGGACACGCGGCTGGAGCTTTTCGAGGTCGGCCACGTCGATCCAGCCCGACTTACCGCGAGCTTTTCCGGGGGTGAAGAGGTAGGCTATGGCGGGGACGCCGAGCCCCGCCGCGATCAGCGCGGCCAGTCCTCGAATGGCCCACTCAATCAGGTTGCGCCGTCCAACCGATTCCATCGTTTCCTCCTGACCCCAACGGCTCTGATTATATAGACCAGAGGATCAGATTGACGGAACGGATTCCAGCGCGAGGCGGCTTGATCGCCGGCTGGGCGCTGTGCGCGCTGGCCAGCGGGCAGGCATCGCCGGCGCCTCCTGCGCGGGTGCGGTGGACGTTTGAATCGCGGGTGCGGCTGGAGAGCCGGCTGGCGACGAGCTTCGACCCGGACCGCGATGTCCGCACGGCGCTGGTGCGGAACAGGATCGGGGTTGCGGCGAATGCGCTCTCCTGGCTGTCGCTGAGCGCGTTGGTGCAGGATGCGCGCGCGCCGGGCTACGGCCCCGGCGCCCCGAACACGCTGCGCGATCCGGCTGATCTGCACGAGGCCAAGGTCGGGATTTTCACCGATCGCAAGCGCGGTTTTTCATTTGCCGCCGGACGCGGGATGCTCAACTACGGCGAGGCGCGGCTGATCGGGTCGCCGGAGTGGGCGAACCTGTCGCGCACCTACGACCATGCGCGGGCCGGATATGCGCTTCGCGCGGGGCGCATCGAGATGTTATTGGCGTCGCCGGTGAAGGTGCGGGCGGCGGGATTCAACCGGCCGGTGCTGGGCGAACGCATCTGGGGGACTTACAACTCGTTTTCATTCGCCGAGGGGAAGGGGGTGTTCGAGCCGTACATGCTGCGCCACGAGCAGAACCGCGCGGGCGGGTTCGCGGGGGATGGGAGGGTGGCGACAAACAGCTTTGGGGCGCGGCTGGCGCGCCCGCTGAGCGATCGTTGGCGGATGAGCCTCGAAGGTGTTTTGCAGAATGGCCGGATCGGCGAGGCGTCGCACCGTGCGGCGGCATGGTATTCGCTCGTTGGGCGGAGGATGAGCGTGCGGTCGCGCGTGCTCGATGTTTCGGGCGAGTACAAGTTCGCTTCGGGTACGGGCGATCCGGCGGATGCCGCGCGGGTGTCGACGTTCGACCAGATCTCTCCGGCCAACCACGACAAGTTCGGACATGAGGATCTGTTCGGCTGGCGCAACATACACAATGCGCGGTCGGTGGCGCGCTGCGATCTGACGGCGCGAGTGGCGCTCAACTTCATGTACGACGCGTTCTGGCTGGCGCGCGTGCGCGATGCGCTGTACAACGGCGCAGGACGTCCGATAGCGCGTTCGGCTTCCGGCGCGGCGGGGCGGTTCGTGGGACAGGAGGCGGATGTTTTCGTGACGGTGCGCCGCGGGCATTTTCTGTTCGGCGCGGGGGCGGCGCGGTTCGTCGCGGGGCCGTTCATTCGCAATGCGACGCGAGGGGGCTCGCCGGTTTACCTGTATTTGTTTTCGACGTTTTCGCTGTGAGTAGCGGCAGAGGCCCATCACAAAGCCCTCGTTCGCCCCACACTCATGCACACCTCCGCGTGCAAGACGAAGGAGTTGAGCAAGGACATGCGCCTCTCCGCGGTGAACGGTCCCAGCGCAGCATCGCGGGCGCCCGGGAAGCCGCGGTCGCGCTGAATCCTGCTTTCAGCGACAGGCGTCCAGGACGGCCTGGCGCAGGGCGGAGGCCTCGGAAGCATCCAGCTTGCGGGCGTCCTTGGTGACGTGGAAGACGTCGATGGCTTTGTGGGCTTCGGTGTCGACGAGGACGACTTCGATGTTGCAGCCGGCGCGGGAGATGGCGGAGGTGAGTGAGTAGAGCAGGCCGGTTCGGTCCTGCGCGATGACTTCGCAGAGCGTGGCCGATGAGGAAGCTTCGGCGTCGACGCTGACCCGCGGCTCGATCCGGCCGGATCTCGATGGGGCCTTTCGCTCGGGGCGGTTCTTCAGCAAGTCCTCCACTCGGGCCTCGCCGACCGCGACGCGGGCGATGAGGCGGCGCAGGCGCTCGACCTCGGGCGGATTCAGCTCCAGAGTTCGGGCCGGATCAGCGAAGGTGAAGTTGTCCACCGCGTAGCCGGCGGCGTTAGTGAACGCGCCGGCTTTCAGGATGTTGAGACCGAAGCTGGCGAGGGCGCCAGAAAGCGACGCGAGCAGGAAGGGCCGGTCTGCGGTGACAATCGTGAGACGCCAGTTGCCCGCGCGGCGTTCAATGTCGATGGCCACGCCGGCGCGCCGCGCCTCGGCGAATAACAGCACATGGCTCTCGACTTCCGCCCGGTCGTGCGTCCAGAGGTAGCGCGCCGGCAGGCCGGCAAGGAACTCGCGCATTTCGGGAGTGAGGTCTCCGTAGACTTCCTCGGCCGTCGTTCCGTTGGGCGCCAGAGTTCCCAGCAGGCGGCGGTGGACGCCGTGGTAGACGCTCACAATCTGCTCGGCTCGCCACGGCGTCATCGCGCCTGGGTTCACGGCGCTGATGTCGGCGTATGTCAGGATCGTGAGCAGGCGCAGGATTTCCGCGGTCTTCACCTGGCTGGCGAGCCAACTCGCCGTCGCGGGATCGTGCAGGTCGCGGCTTTGCAAGGCTTGCGAGATGAGCAGGTGGTTTTCGATGAGGAACTCGACCACGCGGGCGTCGAAAACTTCGGCCCCGATCCGTGCGAGGAAGCGGCGCGCGATGCTCAGCGACTCGGAAGCGTGGTCCTGTCCGCTCCCCTTGCCCACATCGTGCAGCAACAGCGCCAGCCGCAGCAGCCAGAGCTGGCCCGCGGACTCATCGATCAACTCGCGGATTCTTTTCTCCGGCCCCGTTTTGGAATCGCGGAGCCGTTCGAGTACTCCCAACGCCACCATCGTGTGTTCGTCCACCGTGTAGTGGTGATAGAAATCCCTCACCACGAGATGATCGATGCGCCCCCACTCCGGAATGACGGCGGCCAGGAAGCCCGATCCTGACATCACGCGCAGCGCGTCGACGCAATGCTCGTGCTGAAGGAGGTCTCGCCAGAAGTCCGCCTGAGGCGGGTGGGCGGCGAAACGAGGTTGCCAGCGCTGCGAATGCGCGACGAGACGCTCCTGGGTCTGGCGCGCGGGATGAATTCCGTGCCGGGCGACGAACTCGAACAGGCGCAGGGGAAGGGTGGAATCGACTTCCAGCTCACTCGGGTTCTTGAGGAAGAGCAAGTCGCGCGAGACGGTGAAGTCGGCGTTGGAAAGGCGCGACCGCCAGTCGCGGAAGCTTGCCAGCAGCGAGCGGTCGGCGGACTCGCCGGCTTCGAGCTCAAGCAGAGCGGCGGCGTGGATTGCGGCGGCGTGCCGGTAGTAGACGCGCATCCAATCGGCGGGGTCGCGCCAGTTGGAGAACGGCGCCTCGGCGACCGCGTCCTGGGCCTCGAAGCTGAGCACGTTCGAATCGCGGGCGGCGAGAAAATGGAGGAGGCAGCGCGCCGAAAAAATGAACTCGGCAGGGTAGGGATCGTCCCAGGCGGCGGCCTGGCGCAATCCGGCGAGCCAGCGGATGGTCTGGTAGTCGCGCAGGCCGCCGGGGGATTCCTTAATGTCCGGCTCAAGGCGATAGATCGTCCCGCCAAAGCGGGCATGGCGGCTCCGCGTCAGGCGGCACAGGCGGCGGATGGTGTCGCGCCGCTCCGCCTGGAGAAAGCGCCCGAAGCGGTCTCTCAGCCTGCCGTAGAGCGCGGCGTCGCCTCCGAGGAAGCGCTCATCGAGCAGACTCACGGTGAGCTCGAAGTTTCCTTCATGAAACTTCGAGCACTCCTCCACCGTGCGGACGGACTGGCTGACCCTCAGGCCGCGGTCCCAGAGCACTCTAAGGAAATGCGCCAGCGCTTCGCGGGCCGAGGGCATTTCCAGCGGGCGATTGACGAGAATCAGGAGGTCGATGTCGGCGCAGGGGAAGAGCTCGCGGCGGCCGTACCCTCCGACAGCGACCAGTGCGACTCCTTCCTCCATCGACGCCGCGAGCGCTTCTCCAAACGTTTCCAGAACGATTGCATCGACGGCGCCCGAGCGCGCGCGGAGAACGGGCATGGCGCGCCCGTTCTCCATGAACGCCGCGCGGACCTCATCGGAGACTCCGCTACAGTGCTGCTTCTCCGCGCTCGTCATTGCGGATCCGGATCGCGTCTTCGACGTTCGTCACGAAGATCTTCCCGTCGCCGATCTTGCCGGTTCTGGCCGCCCTGGTCAGCGTAGAGATCACTTCGTCGCAGCGCGAGTCGGGCACGACCATCTCGAGCTTGATCTTCGGCAGGAGGTCGACATCGTACTCCATGCCGCGATAGACCTCTTTGTGTCCCTTCTGGCGGCCGTGGCCGCGCACTTCGAGGATCGTCATGCCGTCGATACCGGCGGCGGTGAGCGCCTCCTTCACTTCGTCGAGCTTGAACGGTTGAATGATGGCTTCGATTTTCTTCATCGCGTGACTCCTCAGCCCTCAAGAGCATATCCTTCTTCGCCGTGCATGCTGAGATCGAGCCCTTCGATCTCGTGCTCGGCGGGCGCCCGGAGTCCGCAGGTGAGGTCGGCGATCTTCAGGCAGATATAGCTTCCCACCGCGCCCAGGACAATGGCGATGAGCGCGCCCAGCGCCTGGTTGCCCACCTGCGCGGCGTTGCCGTCGACGAGGCCGAGGGCCAGCGGATTGCCGTCGGCGCCCTTCAGCGCATTGTTGACAGCGTTGGTCGCGAAGACGCCGGTGAGGATGGCGCCGAGCGTGCCGCCGATGCCGTGAACACCAAAGGCATCGAGGGCGTCGTCGTAGCCGAGTTTAGTCTTCACGATCGCCACCATCGTGTAGCAGACGACGCCGGCGGCGAAGCCGATGAACAGGGCGGGCATCGGCTTGACGAAGCCGGCTGCGGGCGTGATGGCGACGAGGCCGGCGACGCTTCCGGAGATGCCGCCCAGGACGCTGGGTTTGCCGTTCCTGAGCCACTCGGCGAGAAGCCAGCCGATGGTGGCGGCGGCGGCGCCGAAGTGGGTTGCCACGAAGGCGCTGGCCGCCAGCCCGCCTGCGCCGAGCGCGCTGCCGGCGTTAAAGCCGAACCAGCCGAACCAGAGCAGGCACGCGCCGATGAAGCTCAGCACCAGGCTGTGCGGGCGGATGGGCTCTTTCATGTAACCGCGCCTGTGGCCCAGGTAGAGGGCCGCGACAAGCGCAGAGACGCCGGAGGAGATGTGGACCACGGTGCCGCCGGCGAAATCAAAGGTGGGGATCTTGCCGCCCAGAAACGCGTTGAGCAGGCCGCCCTTCCCCCACACCATGTGCGCCATCGGGAAGTAGACGATCAGCAGCCAGAGCGTCGTGTAGACCACCATCGCGCTGAATTTGATGCGTTCTGCGTACGCGCCGGAGATGAGCGCCGGCGTGATGATGGCGAACATCAACTGGAAGGCCATGAACGTGAGGTGGGGGATCGTGGGGGCGTAGTCGGTGTTGGGATCCATGCCGACGCCGTTCAGGAACGCAAACTGGAATCCGCCGACGATCGGGTTGCCTTCACCGAAGGCGAGGCTGTAGCCGACCAGCGCCCAGATCACCGTGGCCAGCGCCATGAGAATGAAGCTGTGCATCATCGTCGCCAGCACGTTCTTGCGCCGGACCAGGCCGCCGTAAAACAGCGCCAGGCCCGGTCCGGTCATAAGCAGGACCAGCGCGCAACTGGCGAGCATCCAGGCATTGTCTCCCGCCATCTGCGCGCTGGCTGCGGCGGTTTGCGCCTTACTGACTTTCTCTTCAATGCCCGCCGGCGTCTGAGCCAGGGCCAGGCATGAGGACACGAATCCTGTGGTGAGTAACTTCTTGTTCACTCTTGAGCCTCTCTTGTTTGGGAAACCTGACGTGGGAAAACCGGACGGGGGTTTTGGATTCCCATGGTACAACGCCGCCGGGCCGTTGCCTCACTCTTTTTTCTTCTGGGGCTGACTCAAAATTTTTATCGGCCCAAGTCATTCATATCGGAAGGCTTAGGCGATGCCGCGGCGTGTGCGAGGCGCCGCCTCGCCGGAGGGCTGAGGCGCCGGGGGGTCGTGATACCATGTTCGCGAGGTGCAATCGAAGCGATGAGGACTCTGCGAATCGCATCCGTTCTGGCGGCGGCTTTCGGCCTTTGCGTCCCGGTGGCGGATCAGTTGAACGCCCAAACGCCGAAACGCAAGCGGCTGCTGGTGATCGGCGCCGTGAAGGGTTTCCAGCACGACTCCACGTCGCACGGCATGGGGATGCTGTGGAAGCTGGGGCAGGACGCAGGCCTCTGGGATACGTATTTCAAGACAGACACGCAACTGATCACGAAAAAGAAGCTTCAGGGCAACGCGAAGAACCTCGACTTCTTCGACGCCATCGCATTCTACACGACCGGCGAGATCGACCTCGACGAAGAACAGAAGGCGTCGCTGATCTCCTTCGTCCGCGACGACGGCAAGGGGTTCGTCGGCATCCACAGCGCAATGGACACGCTCTACAAGTGGCCTGAGTACGGCGAGATGATCGGCGGCTACTTCGATCTGCATCCGTGGAACACGTTCGAAGCGCCGGTAATCACGGAAGATCAGGACCATCCCACGACGCGACACTTCCCGAAGGCGTTCCGTGCGTACGACGAGATCTATCAGGCGCGCAACTTCTCACGTGAGAGAGTGCGGGTGCTCCAGCGGCTGGACGAGAATAAGATCGATCTGAACAACAAGAACGTGCGGCGCACGGACAAGGACTTCGCCGTAACCTGGGTCCGCGAGTACGGCAAGGGCCGCGTATTCTACTCGACCTTCGGCCACACATACGAATCGTGGGACCGCCCGGACATGCAGAGAATGTGGCTGGAGGCCGTGAAGTGGTGCATGAAGCTGACCGAGGGGGACGCCACGCCGCGCCCGCGTCCGGCGAACTGAGAGTTTTTTCGCGGTAAGATCGAATTCATCCCATGAAGTATGCGCTCCTGCTCTCCCTGTCCGCGGCGCTGCTGGCGCAGCAGCCGCCCGCCGCTCCTAAGGCGGACATCGGCGATGACCGCCGCGGCTACAACGACACTCCGCAATTGCCCAACCAGCCGTGGAAGGTGCACGACATGGCGCGGCCGCGGCCTCCCAAAGTTGCTCCGGGGCCGTACGTCAGCGCTCCGCCGCCGGCCGACGCGATCGTGCTGTTCGACGGCAGAGACCTCTCCAAGTGGGTCGCGCAGATGCGCGGCGGCGCAACGCAGGAGCCCAAGTGGAAAGTGGAGAACGGCTACTTCGAGATCGTGCCGCGCACGGGCCGCCTGGCGACGAAAGAGAAGTTCGGGGATATCCAATTGCACGTCGAGTGGATGGTCCTGCCGAACACGCCGGGCGCGGGGCAGAGCAAGGGCAACAGCGGTGTCGAGATCATGGGGCGTTACGAGATCCAGGTTTTGGAGTCGTATGAAAACGTGACGTACGCGGACGGGCAGGCGGCTTCGATCTATGGCCAGTGGCCGCCGCTGGTGAATGCCTCGCGGCCTCCGGGCGAGTGGAACGTTTACGACATCTTCTTCGAGGCGCCGAAGTTCGAGGGCGAGAAACTGGTGAAGCCCGCCTATGTGACGGTTGTGCACAACGGGATCATGGTGCATCACCGGCAGGAGGTTCTGGGGCGTGCGATTCACCGGCGGGTGGCCACGTACACGCCACATCAGCCGGAGGAATCGCTCACCTTGCAGGACCACGGGCATCCGGTGCGGTACAAGAACATCTGGCTCCGCAAGCTCAAGCCGTACGACTCGCAATAAGGGGCTTCCGTTCGCGTCCAGGGCGCCTTGGCGGCAAGACCGGCAGCCCCGGTTTCATATCGGACGACTATCCTGCAAGGGGCTGGACCGACGGAGCCACATCCCCGGGGCCCGGCATCATTGGCGCGAGAGGCAACAATGGGGCCGGAGTGGCCGGCATCAATTGGGACACGTCCCTGATGCTGCTGAAGATTGGGGCGCAAGGAATCCGCCGCGGCGAGGTAGACGTTCAGCGGAAAGTCCTGGCCGCCCGGGCGATTCGCTACGCCGTCGACAACGGCGCACGCGTTATCAACTGGAGCGGCTTCGTGGCCGACAAGAACCCTGCCGATCTGCGGCGGTTGCAGGAGGCGTTCACCTATGCCGAAAGCCGCGGGGTTCTGATCATACTCGCAGCCGGGAACAATGGGACCAACTTCGATCTACCCGAGAATGCCGTGTATCCGCAGGCGTTCAAGAATGAGAACATTCTCCGGGTGGCGGAGGTCAACTTTCGGGCCCAGCTCGACGCCAGCTCGGGCCGCGACCGGATCAGCGCGTCCACCTTCGGTAAAAGAACCGTGCACCTGGCGGCCATTGCGAGGAATTACACGACTACTGTCGTCAACGGAAGTTCCGCATACGACGTCGCGGGGTGAACCTCAAACAGCGCCCCCGTCGCGACTGGGGTTGCGGCCTCACTCTTCCCGGTGGGGCCCGATCTTTCCGGAGAGGAGGTCAAACTGGTCTTGATGGATTCGGCGCGTCGCATCCCCGGCCTGGAGCAGAAACTGGTGGCCGGCGGAGTGATCGACGCATATGCAGCGGTTCTATCCGCTCTCCAATTCGGCCGCCGGAGGAAGCAGCCGGAGTAATCGCAAAGGGCCGCTGGCGGGTCCAATGTCCCTGACGCCGAAGCCCGGATCAGAGGTCTTCAGGTCTCATCCCGGTATGCCTGGCCACGCGCGCCAACATCCGCGGACCGTTCTCGTCGTGATCATGAAAACGGGAACGCGTAGTCTGCCCAACCTGGACGCGTGAGGAGCCGGTGAGAACCGTGCTGTCGCTTCACACGCCAGCCGGTCCGCTCCAACGCGGCAGGAACCCGCTTCGCCTTAACGGCGCGCCAGATGCTCATCGGGAATGGTGAAGGAAACGCTGAGCGCAGACGACGGAAGCTCACCATGAGCGATACGGTCAGCGATGACCTCGATGGCCAGGCGTTCCGCGTTGCTGATCGCCTCTTCCCGCGTCTGGCCATAGCACATCACCCCCGGCAGTTCGAGGGTCTCAGCGATCCAGCGTCCGTCTTCCTCCCGATCAAGCTCGATTGTCAGATTCACCCCTCCATCATACTCCGGCAAGGCAATGCTACCTCACAATGTGACAACGCCCGATGAACGCCGTGGCGTTTGCGAACCGCTGTGGCAGGGCCGGAGCCCGGACTTGCGCCTTGGCTGCGAATTCCCTGGTAGGGGAAGGGGAGGAGCAGAATTAGCGCTGATGGATCTCCGATCCGTCCATGGCGGGGAGCGATTGCATGCGGCCGTCGGCGAGGACTCGCTTGCGGCCGCCGCGCCACTCCACCGTGCGGCCGGTGAAGCCGGCGATCCAGACGGCAAACGCCCAGAGGTCCCAGAGGGGGATCAGCGGAGCAAGATATAGCGCGGGGGCGTAGCGGAGAACCCACCAGCCTCCGGCAATCCCCATCGTGATGCGGGCGGCGATCAGCGGCACGGCGAGCGGCCAGTGGCCCGCGGCGAATGCCACGAGCGCCCAGAGCCCCGCGTGAGTGACGGGCAGGCCGGCATAGCCGTCGCCGCGGCTCACGCGGATGGTTCTCGCCCAACGAACCTGGTGGCGCCAGACGGCGGCCCAGCCGGGGTCCGAAAGCGTCGTCTCGACGGTCACCTCCGAGAACACAGCGCGGCGGCCGAGGCCGGTGAGGCGCCTGGCGAGCTGGTAGTCGTCCGCGATGTAATCCTTGATCGCCTCGAAGCCGCCGATGGCTTCAAGGTCCGCGCGGCGGAAGCAGAGCGTTGAGCCGAGGCCGAATTCGCGGATTCCGACCAGGGGCGCGACGAGGGTGCTGGGGATGAAGTCGGTGGCGATGCCGAGCGATTCCCACTGGCCGGCGACGGAGTTCGCGTTGGCGCGGTAGAGACAGGTGACGAGGGCCGTGGCGTCGTCCGCCAGGGGCGCGACGACGCGGCGCAAGTAGTCGCGCGGCACGCCGATGTCGCTGTCGGCGACCAGCAGGGTCGAGTGCTTCGCTTCGCGGGCCAGATCGATCAGGACTCCGACCTTGCCGTTGGCGGCCTGGGCCGTGGAGTGAATCAGGCGGATCTGCTTGCCGGGATTCCCGCGGATGAGCTTCTCGATGGCGGGCACGGCCGGGTCGGCGAGGTCGTGCACTCCGAACAGCAGCTCGTACTCGGGATAGTCGAGCAGCGCGTGGCCGGCGATGGCCTGTTCGAAGCCGTCATCGAGTCCGCAAACGGGCTTGAGGATGGAGACGGGAGGGAGGTAGTCGCCCGGAGGCCTGTTGTAGCGAATGCGCGCCCGCTCGCGGTGGACCAGGCAGGCAAGCAGGGCGACAGCCTGGTAGGCCAACGCCACGAAGGCCGCGATCCCGACGATGAGGGCGGTCATCGCGCGAGCAGCGCGACGCCGCAGGCGACCAGGAACGCCCCGGTCCAACGCCTGCCGTCCACGCGTTCCTTGAGGACGATGCGAGCCAGCAGCGTCTCAATAACAAAACTTGCAGCCGTCGCGGGAACAGCGAAACTCAGGTCGGCGATCTTGAGGAGCTGAGTGAAGGAGAAGAACGAGACGGCCATGAACACGATGGAGAGCGGGAGCTTCCACGCGCGGCCGCCGCGCCTCATGCCGTGGCTTTGCAGAAGATCGCACACCGTCGTCGCGCCAACCACGAGAGCGACCAGGAGCCACTTCATTGCGGGGCGTTCTCCTCCCCGACTCCGGTGGCGCCAGTGAGCGCCGCCCCTCCGACGATGAGCAGCGTCCCGGTCCAGCGGGCGGGCGAGATGTGCTCATGGAGGAAAGCCATGCCCATCGCCGCGTTCAGGACGTAGCCGACCGCGGTGACCGGCAGGACGAAGCTGAGATCAGCCAGGCCGAGCAGCTTCATGCGCAGCAGAGTCCAGGCGATCAGAAGAACAATGCCCGCCAGAACGGCGGGCTCGAGTAGAGAAAGAATGGGGCCTGCGCCGGCCGGGGCGTGCTTCATGCCCCAGCCGAGGGCGAAATTGCCGGCGACGTTGAGTACGACGACCACCGCCGTCAGCAGCCGATGCGAGAGCTTCATCAGTCGCCGTTGGCCGCGGCGGCGGACGCCTGGCGTTGTTCGGTCACGAACTGCTTGCGCTTGCGGCGCAGGGCGAGATACTCGCGGGCTTCCTTGTAGAGCCGCTTGCGCTCGGCGCCGTCGAAGATGGCTTTGCGCATGACGCGCCAGGCGGCCTTCGGACGGAAGTAATACTCTCCATAGAAGCGCTCCACCCAATCGACCAGTTCGGCGCGGTCGAGGCCGGGGTAGACGATGTTAGGCAACTGGTGACCCATCTCGTCGGTCATCGCGGCGTCGATCTGGATCAGGTTGTTCTGCTTGACGTAATCGTAGAACTCGGTGCCGGGGTAGGGGTGGGCGATGGACACCTGGACCGTCTCGCAGTCGAGGTCCTTTGCGAAGTCGATCGTGCGTCGGATGGACGCGCGCGATTCGCCGGGCAGCCCGATGATGAAATCGGCGTGAATCGTCAGGCCCAGCTTGTGCGCGGCCTTCGTGAAGCGGCGGGCCATCTCGACCGTCGCGCCCTTCTTGATGTTCTTGAGGATCTGCGGATCGCCCGATTCATAGCCCACGATCATCAGGCGGAAACCGGCGTCCTTCATCGCGCGGAGCGTGTCTTCGTCGGTGGTCACGCGCGAGGTGCAGGAGAAGGTGAAGTTCAACTTCTCGAGTTTGCGGCACAACTCGATGGTGCGCTCGCGCTTGTAGTTGAAGGTATCGTCGTCGAAGAAGATCTCTTTCAGGCCGGGGAAGTTCTCAATGGCCCATTTGCACTCGGCGACGACGTCGTCTGAGGAGCGCAGCCGCCAGCGGTGGCCGGAGTGGGTCTGGGGCCACAGGCAGAAGGTGCACATGGCCGGGCAGCCGCGAGAGGTGTACAACGCGATAAAGGGATTGTGCAGAAAGGGGACGTTGTAGCGGCGGAAGTCGAGGTCGCGCCTGTAGACCTTCGTCACCCAAGGCATCTCGTCGAGGTTTTCGATGTAGCCGCCTTCGGGATTGTGATAGTAGCCGCCGTCCGGCGTGCGGAAACTGACTCCGGGGAGCTCGCTCAACTGCTTTTCGCCCTTGGCGTAGGCGACGATCTGGTGGTCGAATTCACGGCGGATGAGAAAATCGATCGCCTTCGAGCGCAGTATCTTCTCCGGCTCGACCGTGACAGGAGGACCGACGAAGCAGACCTGAAGCCTCGGGTTGACGTCCTTCATCATCTCCGCCATCCTGATGTCCACCTGGAGGCCCGGCGTGGAGGTGAACAGGACGAGGAGCTCGAAGTCCTTCGCCATCTCGACGGTTTGCGGGATGGAGATCTTGTGCGGAGGAGCGTCGACGACTTTCGAATCGGGGAGCAGTCCGGCGGGATAGCAGAGCCAGACCGGATACCAGTAGGACTCGATCTCGCGCGTCGCGGGCCAGCGCGAACTTGCGCCGCCATCGAAGCCTTCAAACGACGGGGGATTCAGGAAGAGAGTGCGCATGCCCCTCCTATGGGCCTTAGCATCACAAATAAAGGAACTTCTCCAGTTTAGCAGGGGCCTCCGCGGGCTCACCAGTCGCAGAGCTGATCGACGTAGGCGTGCGAGCCGTCGCGCAGCCAGCCGTCCAACTGGGCGACGTCTTTCAATTGCTGGCCGCGCAGCCGCGGAACGACGGCGTAGCGGCATTCGAAGCCCGGCAGTGCGGTCATGTCGCCCCAGAGCTTTTCGAACTGCGTGACGGGGAAAATGTCCTCCTGGCCGCGGCCCCATCGCTTCTTCACGTCTTTGAGGGTGATGTAGGCGGGCATGCGTTCGGCCAGCGCACGGACCGCGGAGGCGACTTTGGAGCCGTCAGTCAGATCCTGGCGGGTCAGCTCGAAGGCCGCGAGCAGGCGGTCAATGTCCACCCACGTGGTCAGCGAATTGTAGAACGAGAGACTGAACTCGACGTCATCGGAGGGCAGGGCGAGCCCCTCGACGAGCCGCACCCGGCCGTCCACCTTGGCCAACCCGCCGCCGCGATCATCCACCTGGCGGCGGATCACTTCGACGGTCATCGCGGCGCCGGAGTCGATGTGCAGGCCGAGGAGCGCGGGATCAACGCCGGCGCCCAGGGTGTCGATGTTGTGCACCATCAGGCAGCGCAATTGCGGGCGCTCATCGAGCAACCGTTTCAGCACGCCGTTGCGCAGCATGTTGGGGACCTCGTACCAGTGCCCGACAGGGTGCATGCACTGCGACGGCAGGTTGTCGGTGTAGTCGCTGCCTTCGCCCGCCTGGCGCGCCCACTCGAGGAGGCTGTGGCGGAGGCTTTCGAGCACCTTCTGCTTCTGCACGTCGAGCTGCTGCTGCGGCGTCACCTCCCAGGCGTAGCGGAGATCACGCGACATCGGCACAAGACGCAGGCCCACCATGCGGCCGGGCGAGAGCAGAAGCGTGCCGGGGTATTCGTAGTTCCGCTCGCGATCGAGCCACGCCTCCATGGGCGCGTGCGTGAGATAGCTGGTGGTGAAGACGTGAGGGATGCTCGTTCCGCACAGCCGGGCGGAGCGGCGGCTCTTGGCCAGGTGGATCTCGACGAAGTTGCGGTACCTGCCGGCGAAACGGCAGAAGGGGTTGAGGGCTTTGACGACGCCGGCGCCGCGAGTCCAGCGGCTCCCCACGCCGCCGGCGAGCGAGACGACGGCGACCTCGCCCTGGCGCAGGGCGTCGAGGCCGATGCGGCGCAATCGCTCGGGCAAGCCGTTGCGGGCGTCGGCGATCTCATCGAGCGGGACGTCCTCGATGCGGCTGGCCGCGGGCAGGCGGTTCTGAGCGAGACCGATGCGCCCGCCGCGCAGATCGGCGCGGATCTTCTCATGTTGCGCGCGGTCGAAGCCGTTCTGTTCGAGAAGAGCCTCCAGGCTCCCACCGCCCGAGCTTTCTTCGGCCTTCTCCGGCAGCAGGTGGTCGAAGATCGAACGCACCATACCGCCGAGATCGGGCCTGCGGCGGCAGGCCTCTCCGAAGACCTCGAGCTCCGCCCTACGCGCGGGCGGCAGCAGCCGGATTTCCTGCTTCAACATCGCAGGCACGCACAACGTGTAGTAGCCCGCGGGCATCAGCGCGTTGTCATTTTCAAGAAGCGCGGCGCGCGTGCCGCTTTCGTTGATGGCGAAGTTGTAGACGACCGGGTCCATCGCAAACGGCATGGCGTTTTCCAGCCCGCGCTTGGTCTCGAGCAGGATCGCGCTCATGCGCTCGAGAGCTCGCGGCCGCGCCTGAGGCGAGAAAAGGAAGCCCATGCCGCCGCCCGACATGCCGCCGAGCATCCAGAAGCCCCAGAACCGCCGATCGAACTCGGCGCGCACTTTGGCGATCAGCGTGTCGGTGTAGTGATTGCCGGCCCAGGGAATGATGGTTTGAATCGGCCCGTGGAAGTTGCGGTCCGTGGCGCGCCCGACACCCGCGATGTCGCCGCAGCGGAGGCACTGCACGATCTCGTCGAGGATGCCGATCGCCTCGAGCCTCGCGCGCCATTCGCGCGCCGAGCGCAGCAGGTATTTCTCAGTGACCATTTCGAGGACCGGCCCGACATCCTGGGCCATCCCGCCATGCACCAGAACCAGCGAGTGTTCGAGGGATTGCCTTGTGATCGTGGAGACTTCGTCCGAGCCGAACACGCGATGCCGCGGCAGCAGGCATCCCCGGCTGACGCCGTATTCGACGTCGCCCGGTTGCGCGACAACGCCCGAGATGAGCTTCATGCCCGGCCAGATGCCCCCGGAATCCTGCCAGCCTCCGCCCGAGCCGCCCAGCCATTCGCCGAGGATCGCACGCGCCGCCACAAGGCGCCGCTCGTCTTCCTCGAGAGCGCCGGTCAGAGCCGCCACTTGTCTCGTCGCGCGCATACAGGCCGTGATCAGGCAGGCCAGAAGGTTTGTGGATACCGCCAGGCGCGACCCTTTGGGAATGTCGTTCACCCGGCTGACGATTTCGAGGCCCAGCCCGGCGCTGCCGGTGACTTGCTCGAGCAGCAGGCCGAGAGACTGGCCCGAGCCCTCAAGCCCCGGCGGCACGATTCCGGCAGCAATCACGGCGGCCTTGAGCAGCCCCAGGTAATCGCGCGCGAAATCGAAGACCTCGCCGAGGTCTTGAATCGCGGCAGTGGCCTGAAGGTCGACGCTCGATAACCGCAGCACCGGCTCGTCGAGCAAGCGCAACCAGGCTTCGACAGGGGGTCGCGGGACGCCGCCGCCCGCGCCGTCGCGCACAGCGAGATCGATCGACGTGTTGATGACGCGCGCGCCTTCAGGGAAGTCCATCCCCAGGAAGAAGATGTCGCTCCAGCCGCTGTGCGACAGATCCATGCGGACCGGCGTGGTCTCGCGCAGAATCGGGAACAGGCCGTTGGCGCTGCGGCGCAGCAGCTCGGGCCGGATGCGGAGCGGGTATTCCGCCGGGTGGCCACAGCGGAACATCCACTGGTTGCCGCGGACCAGCCGCACGCTGCGGCGCACCTGCCCGGCGAGGGTTTGAAACGCGAGGCCCTTGTACGCGGCAGCCAGCGCGCTCGAGATCGCCTCGCCCGGGCCACAATCGCGCTGGACGGCGAGGAACCGCCGGATGGCAGCCTCAAAGCGCCGCTCCAGCAAGTGCTCGTAGCCGTCGAATGGAACCAGCGCAGCCGAAACCGCTTGCGGCTTCAGCGGAACCCAGAAACGGTGAATTGCCGAGAGGAACAGCAACGCGCGGACGCGCTCATACAGGTTCTGGCTCGAGGCGCGCAGTGTTTCGAGGGCCTCGCATTCCGCCAGCAGCTCCTCGAGCGAGGCGCGGTCGCAGAAGTCCTCAAGCGGCCTGTTGCGGACTTCCGGATTCGCGGAGGTGATGATCGCAACCAACTCGCTCATGCCTTCTCCCGGCCGTCCTTCGCGAGACTCGCGTGCAGGGCGAGCATCTCCACCAGGGATGCCAGCATCTCCTCGCGGTCGCGTCCGCTGAGAGCCAGTGCGAGCTGCGCCATGAAGAGGCCATAGCGTTTGCCGAGGTCGTAGCGCTGCTCGGGTATTTCGAGCGCCAGGTAGCGCTCCGTGCGCGCGAGCTGCGCCAGCGCGTCGGAGAGCGTCACCCGGCCCCCGTCCGCGAGCAGCCGTCCCAGCAATTCCATTACTGCCGGCGTCAGAACGTGCATGCCGAAGAAGCACAGGTAGTGGCCCGTGCGCAGACCGGCGACGGCGATCTTTTGCTCAGCCTCCGTGGGGGTTGGCTTTTCCAGGACCGTGTCCACATGGTAGAGATCCTGCTTGCCGGGCGCGCGCTGCCCGCCGACCGCGCCGAAGAAGGGCAACTGCGATTCGCGCGTGGCGTGGACCGCCGAGACAATGCACCTCTCTTCCGCGGCGGTTTCCACGAGCCGCTGCGCGCAGCCGCGCTCACCGCGGCCGACGTAGAGGTGATCCCCGACGAGGTGCAAGAAGGGCTCACCCGCCGTAAACTCGCGGGCGCACCAGATGGCATGGCCGTAGCCGCGCTGTTCGCGTTGTTCGACGAGGCGCAGCCGGGGACGATGTTCGCCCGCAACGGCGGCGTAGTCGACCTCGTCGCCCGGGTGAACGACCACGCAGACCTCTTCGATTTTCGCCCGCAGCGCTTCTTCAATGAGGATGGCGAGCACGCTGCGCTCGCGGCCGTCGCGATCGATCAGGACCTGGAGCGGGAGCAGCCGTTGCGCGCTGCCGGCCGCGGTAATCACAGCTTTGCGGATTCGCATGGGGCGGGCTCAGATTCTCAGTCTAACGAAAGGGCTGTTGCGGAGACTCTACGGCGCACCGTAAGATAACCGCGGCTGTACAATTCACACCCATGAAAGCTCTACTGCACTTCTCCACTCCTCTCTTATCGGCAGCGCTGCTGGCGGCTCAAAGCAATCCCGCGCCGGTCCGCACCGGCGCCTTCGCACAGCAGGTGAGGACTTTTTATGGCGTTGCGGACGGGCTGCCATCCGAGGATGTGCGATCCATCGCGGCCACGCCGGCGGGGATCTTTGCCGCGACATCGCAAGGGATCGCGAGGTTCGCGGGAGGAAAGTGGTCGCCGCTGCTCGGGGCCGCGCCGGGCGGCGCGAGGGCCGTCGGCGGCGATGCGCGGGCGGTTTACTGGGCCACGGCCGCAGAGCTCTGGGCTTTTGATGGCGAGCGGGTGCGGAGAGTGGTGAATCTGCCGTCCATCGAAGTGACCTCGATCGCCGTGTGCGGCAGAGCCGTGCTGGGCACGAAATCGGGCCTCTACCTTTACGCCAGCGGCGCGATCCGCGAGGAGGCTGCCCTTTCCGCTTTTCTCGGCGCGGAAAGGAGCATCCGGCAGGTGGCGTGCGCGCGCTCGGGCGAGATCGCTGTCGCGGCCGCGGCTGGCTTGTGGGAGCGCAACGCCGCGGGCGCGTGGTCGCGCATCAACCCGAGCGCCAACGGCAGAAGCTGGGCGCCTCGGGATGTCCGCGGCGTTGCTTACGACGCGAAGGGGAGGCTTTGGTTTGCCAGCCGGCAGGGCGCGGGTCGTCGCGACGGGACGTGGCGCCTGCTAACGGGCCATGACGGCCTGCCCTACGCCGATTTCACCGGTATGGCCGCGGGCGCGGAGGGCGACATCTGGTTCGGAACGACGGCAGGCGCTATCCGCTACGACGGAGAGAATTGGGAGTATCGCCAGGGGCTGCGCTGGCTGCCCTCCGACACGGTCCGTGGCGTAGCGGTTGCAGCCGGCGGCGCCGCCTGGTTCGCCACTGCGAAGGGGGCCGGCGTGATCGAGAAGAAACCAACCACCCTGGCCGAAAAGGCGCGCTTCTTCGAGAGCGAGATCGACAAGCGCCACCGGCGCACGCCGTATGGGTACGTCGACAGCGTCATTCTGAAGTCGCCCGGCAATCTGAGCGAGTGGACCAATCACGATTCCGACAACGACGGCCTGTGGACGTCGATGTACGGCGCCGGCGAATGTTTCGCCTGGGCGGCCACGCGCGACCCGGACGCCAAGCGCCGCGCGAAGGCGGCTTTCGAAGCGCTGCGCTTCCTCGGCGTCGTCACGCAGGGCGGCCCGCATCCCGCGCCGAAGGGCTTCGTCGCGCGCACGATTCTGCCAACGAGCGGCCCGGACCCGAACCTGGTCTACACACGCGCGCGCGACGAGCAGACTCGCGCCACGCGCGACAGGCTGTGGAAGGTGATCGCACCGCGCTGGCCGCGCAGCGCCGACGGCCGGTGGTTCTGGAAGACCGACACGAGCTCGGACGAGCTGGACGGCCACTACTTCTTTTACGGGCTTTACTACGACCTTGCGGCCGATACGGCGGAGGAGAAGCAGCGCGTGCGCGATCACGTCTCGGCGCTCACCGGCCACCTCGCCGATCACAACTTCCGCCTGATCGACCACGACGGGCTGCCGACGCGCTGGGCGGTGTTCAACCCAGAAGCGCTGAACCACGATCCGAACTGGCACGAGGAGCGCGGCCTCAACTCGCTCAGCATTCTGTCCTACCTGCGGGCCGCCGCGCACATCACCGGCGAATCGCGCTTCGATGACGCCGCCGCGCGGCTCATCCGCGACCACGCTTACGCGATGAACGTCCTCATCTCGAAAACGAACTCCGGCCCGGGCTCGGGCAACCAGTCCGACGACGAGATGGCGTTTATGAACTTCTACAACCTGCTGAAGTACGAAAAGGACCAGAAGCTGCGCTCGATGTTCGCGCTGGCCTTCCACCGGCGCTGGGTGATCGAAAGCCCCGAACTGAATCCGTTGTTCAACTTCATCTACGCCGCGGCGGCCAGCGGATTGAAGTTCAGCGACGCATTCGGCGAGGAGGAACTGACGCCGGCGGGCGACTGGCTCACGGAGTCCGCCGACACGCTGAAACGTTATCCGCTCGACCGCATCGACTGGGGGCTGAAGAACTCGCACCGCCTGGACATTGTGCCGCTGCCTTCGTGGTCCAGAGAGCGGGCGGGCCGCGGCCTGCGGCGCAACGGCAAGGTCCTGCCTATCGACGAACGCTTCGTGGACAAGTGGAATCACGACCCTTGGGTGCTGGACTACGCCGGCTCGGGGCGGCGACTCGCCGACGGCGCGTCGTATCTGCTGCCCTACTACATGGGCCTCTATCACCGCTTCCTCGAGGATTGACACCGGAGCGTGCCGGACAGGCTAAATTGGGAGACAGCCATGCCTGACCTGGAACAACTCGATGTCCTGCTCACCGACGTTGACGCCTGGAACCGCTGGCGCGAGACCGACCCTGGAGTGAAGCCGTTCCTCAAGGGCGCCGATTTGAGAGGAGCCAACCTGATCCTCGCGAATCTCTCGCAGGCGGTGCTCCAGGACGCCAACCTCACACTGGCCAACCTCAAGGGCGCGGACCTGCGGTATGCCGATCTGCGCGGCGCCAACCTGGTCGGCGCGCGGCTGATCGGGGTCGATTTCACTGGCGCGAATCTGAGCGGCGCGGATCTGCGCACGGCGGAGGACCTGACCAGTGAGCAGCTTGAAGAGGCGCTCGGCGACGCGAGCACGGTTCTCCCGGACGATGTTCCTCTGCCGGAGCGCTGGCGGATCAACTCAGCCCGCTAAGTCCGATAGGATGATCTCAGGCCCCGCGCCGGGGCCGAGGTCTCCCGGATGAGCCATTCTCTGAAGATTCACCCCAAATTCATTCCTGTACTTGATCCAGAGTTCGTTCCTGCATCGTTGTGGACGCGCGAGTTCCGCCGCCAGGTGCGCGACAGCGGCAAGCCGGAGGAGCTGGCGATCGCGCTCGAGCGCAAGGACGGCTCCGTGTCCGTCTTTCGCACCCAGGTGCTGCCTCATGAAGGCGCCGGCATCGAGTTGAACGATCGCTATGTCGAGCGCCTTGTCAAGTTCCTGCTCTGGCAGAAGGGCGGATTTCGAGTGACAATCGCCGGACCCGCCGGCATTGCCGATCACATCCGCGCCATCTACAGTCCCGGGGGCAAGCGCAGCTTCGACTTCTTCTTCATTGGCGAGCGCGTTTACGATCACCCGATGGAGATCCTGCACAGCTCCTACGGGGAAGCGCCGGACGTGAAAGAGACCGGCTTGCCCATGGGCCGCAACCTCGACGGCTGCCGCATCGGCTTTGATCTGGGAGCGAGCGACCGCAAGTGCGCCGCGGTCATCGACGGCGAGGTGGTCTTCAGCGAGGAAGTGCGCTGGGATCCCAGCGTGCAATCGGACCCGCAGTATCACTTCGACGGCATCAACGATTCGCTGAAGCTCGCCGCGGCGCATATGCCGCGGGTGGACGCCATCGGCGGCAGCTCCGCCGGCGTTTACGTGAACAACGAAGTTCGCGTCGCGTCGCTGTTCCGGAGCGTTCCGCCCGAACTGTTCAACACCCGCATCCGGCGGATCTTCTTCGAGCTTCAGGAATCCTGGGGCGGCATCCCCTTCGAGGTTGTCAACGATGGCGAGGTCACCGCGCTCGCGGGCTCCATGGCTTTGAACGACAACGCCGTGCTCGGCATCGCGATGGGGTCGAGCCTGGCCGCCGGCTATGTCAATCCGCAAGGCAACATCACGACGTGGCTGAACGAGCTCGCCTTTGTGCCTGTCGATTTCCGCTCGCCCGCGCCGGCCGATGAGTGGTCAGGCGACGAAGGCGTCGGGGTGCAGTACTTTTCGCAGCAGGCCGTGGCGCGCCTCGCGCCGCTCGCCGGGCTCCAGTATTCCCAGGACATGCACTTCGCGTCCCGCCTGGTCGAGGTGCAGAAACTGATGGAGGCCGGCGATGAGCGGGCGCGGAAGATCTACGAGACGATCGGAGTCTATCTGGGGTACGCCATCGCCCACTACGCGGACTTCTACGAGTTCCGGAATATGCTCGTCCTTGGCCGGGTCATGACGGGCGAGGGCGGCAACATGATTCTGAAGATTGCGATGGACGTTTTGCGGGCGGAGTTTCCCGAGCTGAGCGAGAAGGTGCACTTCCACACGCCCGACGAGAAAGAGAAACGCCACGGCCAGGCGGTGGCCGCGGCGAGCCTGCCGCGCATCCGCAAGTAAGGAGAGGAATCATCATGCAACTGCGCAATTCGAAGGCGGATATCTTCGTGCCTGACGGCGTGGACGCCGGCGCCGCGCTGGCGCGCACCACTCACATGTGCGTCGCCGCGCACCAGGACGACATCGAGATCATGGCTTACCACGGCGTCGCCGAATGCTTCGGCCGCCAGGACAAATGGTTCTCGGGCGTGGTGGTGACCAACGGCGCCGGCAGCCCGCGCACGGGCATCTACGGCCACTACACCGACGACGAGATGCAACGCATCCGGCTCGTGGAGCAGCGCAAGGCGGCCTACGTGGGCGAGTACGCCTGCCAGATCCAGCTCGGTTATCCGAGCGGTGCGGTGAAAGACGCAGCCAATCCGGCGGTGCGCGATGACCTCGTGGAAATCTTTCGCACGGCGCGGCCGGCCGTCGTCTATCTGCACAACCTCGCCGACAAGCACGACACCCACGTCGGCGTGACGCTGCGCGCCATCGCGGCGCTGCGCGCGCTGGCCGGGGAATATAAGCCCGAAAAGGTATACGGCTGCGAGGTGTGGCGCGACCTCGACTGGCTGCCGGACGAAGACAAGCAGATGCTCCCGGTGTCGGCCTGCTCGAATATCGCGGCGGCGCTGGTCGGCATCTTCGACTCGCAGATCAGCGGCGGCAAGCGCTACGACCTGGCGACCGCCGGGCGCCGCCTGGCCCACGCCACCTACGCCGCTTCCCACGCCACCGACGTCGAGACGGCTCTGACTTACGCGATGGACCTGACGCCGCTCATCGCTGACCCGTCGTCGCCCGTCGGCGATTACGTCTTGGGGTTCATCGACAGGCTGCGCGCCGATGTCGAAGCCCGCATCCGGAAGTTCTCCTGAGGGCGGCAGGCCCCAAAAACCCTTCCAATCGGCGTCCCGCCGCCATATAATCCAGGGTGAACCCGGGAGGGGACGAAGATGAGAGTATTGCTCCTGTCCACGGCAGCCGTCCTGGGCTGGACGGCGGCATTCCCGTTTGTATGCCCTGCGCAAGATTCCCCCGCGCTCACCCGCGAGCAAATGGAGGAGTTTCTCCGCACGGCCGAAGTTCTGAAGTTCAAACAGACGTCCAAGGGTGTCACCGGCACCATGCAGGCGACACTGATGGATAAGACAACCGGATTCAAGCACGACGCCTGCATCCAGTGCATCGACGAAAAAAAGCCTCTCTTCCAGGGCGACAAAGGAACCGAGCTCAACTTCAGGGATACCTACAAGCACAACATCGCGGCTTACAAGCTGGCGCTCATGCTGGGTCTGGACATGGTTCCGCCGACCGTCGAACGGCGGTGGGGCGGCAAGACCTGCTCGTTCGTCTGGTGGGTTGACGACCTCCTCATGGACGAGGGCGACCGCGCGAAGCGCAAGATCACGCCACCCGACGACCACTACTGGAAGTGCCAGTTGTCCATCGTCCACGTCTTCGACGAGCTGATCCACAACGTGGACCGCAACGTCGGCAACATCCTCTTCACCAAGACCTGGCGCCTGTGGATGATCGATCACTCGCGTGCGTTCAGGCTCCTGCCTACTTTGCGGAATCCGGGCAATCTGAAGATGTGCGAGCGCAGCCTTCTCGCCCGCATGAAGCTGCTGGACGAGGAAACCCTGAAAAAAGAGATGCGCCCATACATGGCGGACGGTGAGATTAAGGCGCTTCTCAAGCGCCGCGATGTCATAGTCAAGTTTTTCGAGGACAAAGGCGATTCGGCGCTTTATACATTCGCAGCGGCGCAGTGAGCCTCCGGCTCAGTCCTGATGCACCCTGAGCGGGAGCCGGACGACGAAGCGGTTTGCGCGCTCGGGCGTGCTTTCGCGCCGGATATCTCCGCCTTGCTCGCGCAGATCGCTGCGGGCGGTGAAGAGTTCCCAGTTGCATGTCATCCGCGCGCCCTCAATGCGGAAGACAAGGTTGAAGAACCGCGCCGCCTCCTCGGGCGGGATGGGGGGGCCGTTGTCGGCGATCTCCACGATGACGTCGTCCCCCTGAAGCCGCGTCCAGACATCCACGCAACCGCCTCCGCCTTCGGCCTGCTGCGCCCGTTTCACAGCAAAGTCGATGAGCCCGGCGAAGACGCGGCGGAGCGTCATCGGCCGGCAAAGGATCTCCGGAAGATCCCCAAGCCGGATGTCTGGAACCGGCGTGTCGGGAGCGGCCGGCGAAAG
Source organism: uncultured Solibacteraceae bacterium (assembly GCA_964472745.1). GTDB lineage: Bacteria > Acidobacteriota > Terriglobia > Bryobacterales > Bryobacteraceae > CAYYNC01. The sequence continues at coordinate 138,989 of CAYYNC010000002.1, read as the reverse complement.
ACGCAGCATCAGCAGGTCGAAGAGCAGCAGGTTCAGGTCCACGAACTGAATATCGGCGCGGTCCAGATTCGTCCAGCGCTTGATGCGCTCGATCACCTCGGTCATCCGTGTCACGGAATCATCCAGCGTACGGCGCAGTTCGGCCTGGGCTTTCGACAGCCGGGCGCTCTGGGCATCCGCGTTCCTGTCGCGTGAAGCGAGAAGAAACAAGGTGTCGATCGCGCTCTTCAGCGCACCCAGCGGGGAGTTGACCTCGTGGCTCATCGCCGCGGCTAACTGTTGCAGGGTGGCGGCATTTTCGATCAGCAGTTCGCGGCGTAGCGTCTCCCATTGCTCGCGCTCGATCATGATGCCGGAGAAGTAGGACATCACGGTGAGCAGATTCAGATCGTCCTCGTTGAAGGCGCGGGCCGGATTGCTGGACTCGAGGTAGATCATGCCGATGACGCGCTCGTCGGTTTGCAGGGGCACGGCCAGCAGTGATTTCACTCCCTGGCCGATGATCGTTTCGCTGGCCTGAAGCTCCTGATCGGAGAAGACGTTCTTCACCAGCAGGGACTTGCCTTCCACCAGCACGCGGTCGCGCACCGCACGGCTCACTGGAATGCGCCCCCCGGTGGAAGCCTGCACGACGAGAGTGGACCGATCGAGCGTCATCAGCACGCCGCGCTCCGCCCGAGAGGCTTCCAGCGCGAGATCCAGAACTGTCCCGAAGAGGTTCTTCAGCGGCTGGCGCCGCGCCATCTCCCGGCTCAGCCGCAGGAACAGGCTGAGCAGGTCCGCTCGCCCGGCGCGCACCGCCCGCTCCCTGGAGGCTGTGACCCCGCTCTCGGGCATCAGGTTCAGAACGGACGTCGTGATTACCGACTCGGCGCCGGAATCGCCATTCCTCGGGGAGCTGTCTTCGGCGACAACCTCGCCGTTGCCCGTAAGGAAAGTGATTGTCAGCCCGGTCGCGGTGATCAAGTCGCCCGGATTCAGCAGGCAGCGGTCATCCACGCGGGCGCCGTTGACGAACAGGCCATTCTTGCTGCCGAGGTTAACCACGGCCCAGCGGTCGCCCTCGGCCTCGACGCTGAGGTGCCTTCGCGAAAGATGCCGGTTGGCCGGGATGCTGACGGTATTGAGTGACGATCTTCCGATTGAGACCGGCTCGCCGCCGAGTTCAACCACTCGCCGCTCGCCGTCCTCCGTCAAGATCACAAGTCTCGGCACGGCCTGCCCCGCTCGCTCTGCCATCACCCGAATCCAACCCGTTTCAGGGTACTACCACCGCGCGCCCGCGGCAATTGGCCCGTGCCGCTACGGCTTGAGCTCGAAAGAATCAAGCACTTGGCCGTCCAGGCCGACGGCGGTTACCGCCGCTTTGCCCGGCTCCACCTTCAGCTTCACGAAGTTCTCCGTCGTTTCGACTTTTTGCGTAATCCCCGGCAGCGGCGCGTCGGCGGCGTAGAGCGGCGCGCCGCCGCCGCCGGTCACCACGTAGCGCACTCCGTTGAAGAGGTGGTGCTGGTAGTTGTGATCGTGCCCGCAAAACACGGCGTGAACGCGGTACTTCTCAAACCAGGGGATCAACTCCTTCACGGGATGCTTGTCATCCTGGCGCCGCTTCACCGCGGTAAAGGGAGGGTGGTGCGAGACGACGAAACGAAACTGCGCCTTCTGCGCCTTCTGGAGGTCCTCCACCATCCACTTCGTCTGCTCCTTCCAGAACTGGTCACGCTCCTGGTCTGTTCTGGCGGCGTTGCCGACATCGCTGTTGATCAGCGTGTAATGCGCCGCGCCCCAGTCGAAAGACATGTAGGGCTTTTGTACCGCGAAGAAGTCGTAGAACTGCGGGTCGTTGCGCTCGTGATTTCCCAACACGGGGAAGAAGGCCGAACGCCGCAGCACTGCGCGCTCGATGTCGAAGAACACCGGCCATTGCTCCGTTTTGCGCCCGTCTGAGACCAGGTCGCCAGTGTGAATCAGGAAGTCCGGCTGCGTCATCTTGTGGACCGCTTCCATCACGCGGCGGTGCATCTCGTGCCGCGTTCTCGTGTCGCCGTAGACCACGGCCTCATACGCCGCCGGCTTGTCCGGCGCAGTGCGAAAGCTCACGTTCGCCTCGGGCATGCCGTCGATGTGGAAGTTGACACGCTGGCCCGGCTTGAGGCCCGTCATCACTTTCTTCTGCGACCGAAGAATCAACTGGCCCTTCTCGACGGCCTTCTGCGGCTGCACCACCCAGCCGATGGTGGCCGAGGTCGGAGTCACCTGGACAACGTAGGGGCCGCCGATGAGCTCGCCGCGCCTTTGGCCTGAGAGGAGAGCCGCGAGGAGAAAGAGATAGAGGGCTTTTTTCAAGGGTGCGGGAATCATGAGTCGGTTGGGCCTGTTCTAAAGAGTTCTGGTCACTTTCTTGAGCCCGCGCGGATGGTCTGGATTCAGCCCCTTGACGGCGGCAAGCGACGCCGCGAACATCTGAGCCGGGATGATGTAGGGAACGGGAGTGTACAAATCGGCGGGCAGCCTGCCTTTGTATGAAAGGCGGGCAGGAACGCGAACCGCGCTTTTGGGCGCCTCGCGATTGGAGAGGTCGGTGATCATCAGCGTCTCAGCCTCCAGGCCGGATAGCTTCTCCGAAAGCGATTTCATCACCGGCCACGTCGCACCGGGAGGGGCGAGCAGGAACGCGGGGAACGAGCGGTCCACCATCGCAATGGGACCGTGCAGCAGGTCGGCCTGCGAGAAGCGCTCGGCGACGACGTAGCAGGTTTCCATGAGCTTCAGCGACCACTCGAAAGCGTTGGCGTAGTTCAGGCCGCGGCCAATCACCACCGCGTGGTCCATGAAGCGGTAGCGCTCGGCGCGAGCCCCGACTTCTCCTTCCAGCTTCAGGGCCGCGGATGCGTGGTCCGGCAGCTTCTTCAAATCGTCGAGGCCGATTTCCGCGCCCAGCGCCCAGGCCAGCAGATAGATGGACATGAGCTGGCCCGTGTACGTCTTGGTCGCGGCGACGCTCTTTTCCTTTCCCGCGCGCACGAGAACGACGTGATCGGCCAGCCGCGCGAGCGTGCTTTTCGGCTCGTTCGTGATGCCGATGGTGAACGCGCCGCTCTTCTTCGCCTCTTCCAGCATCGCATTCGTGTCGGTGGATTCGCCCGACTGCGAGATCCCCACCACGGCCGCGCCCGAGACGCGTAGCTTCGCGTGGTACAGGGTGTTTACAGAAAGCGCGGCCGGCGCGACGGGGATTCCGGTGGCGATCTCGATCAGGTACCGGCCGAATAGTGCGGCATTGTCGGAGGTGCCGCGCGCGGCAAGTACGATCAGGCGAGGCGGGTTTTTCTCAAAGCGCTGCTTGAGTTTCGCGATTCCGCGCAGCTCCCTGGCCAGCGTTCTTTCCAGCGCAGCCGGCTGCTCGCGGATCTCCTCCATCATCTTGGACATCAGGCCTGGCTCGCCTCCCCCCCAATAATCCCATAGAGGAGGCGGCCGGCTTCACTCGAGCGGCGTCAGCGGGCGCGTCTCAGTGCCGGAGTAGATCGGATCCGGGACCAGCAGCTCCCAGGCCGGCAGGGCGACCAGCCGGGGCTTGACCACGAGCAACAACTGCGTTGTCTCGCGCGATTTATCGTCGGAGCGCAGCCCCGGCAGGAGTTTCAGCACGGGGATGCCGCTGATGGTGATACTGTCGCTGGCGCGAACCAGCCCGGCGATGATGGCGGCTTCCTCGAACTTCATCCTCACGCGCGAGTTGAAGTCGCGCTGGGAGATCACCGGGATGCCGTTCAGAGCCTGGCCGGTGAGGGCCTTGAAATTCGCCTCCAGCTCCAGCGAGACTTCGCTGGCGTTGTGCACCCGCGGCGTCACCTTGAGCACGATGCCGAGGTCCTCGAAGTTGATCGTCGGCGGGGGAGTGTAGACTTGGCCGGGGCCTTGAATGGGCCCGAAGTAGCCTTGCGTCAGGATCGGGTAGCGGTCCCCGAGATGGAAGTTCGCGGCTTGGCCGTCCAACGACAACAGTTGCGCCCGGACCACCGACTGCGCGAACGACTGCGCCAGCGAAGAGAACAGCAGCGCATCGGTCAGCCCGACGCCGAACTTGCTTGCGCCTCCTCCGAAGCCCGCCGTGCCCTCCGCCGGCTTGGGGACGATTGTCGTGAAGCCAGGCACTTCACCAAAGGAGACGATCGGGAAGCTCGATTGCAGGCGCATGCCGTAATTCAGCGCCGACGTCTGGTCCACGGCGAGCAGCTCGACCTCGACCATCACCTGCGCCTTGTGCGACATCAACTGCTTGAAGAGCTCGATGGCCGGCTTCAGGCGGGAGACCCGGTCGCGGAACAGCACGAGCCGGCGTCCGTTGTCGATCGCCGCCTTTTGCATATCGAACGCCGTCTGCACGGCGCGCGCGCCCTCCATCACGTCCTGCGGCGAGAGCGGCTCGGGAAACGGCACGAAGACCGACATCACCGGCTCGATCTCGGTGCGCTTTTGCGTTGTGTCTTTCGCCACCAATGCCAGCCCTTCGCTCACGGCGACAAGAAAGGAGCCGGTCACCGCTTCCGCGCCGCGAAGCGCCTCCTGGCATGTGGCATTGGTCATCACGAACCGCACCTGCTTGCTGCCCTCGAAGTCGGTGTCGAAGACAGCATTCAGCCCGAAAGCGGCGGCCACCTGGTCGAAGACGCTCTTCGCGTCGCCTTTCAGGTCGAAGTCCTTGCGCCCGGGCCCGCACCGCAGCACGGGAGGCGGCAGCGCTTCACGCGACTCAACATAGTCCGCGCTAGTGATCTGAGGGAACTTCGGCAGGGGAGCCGGTTCAGGCGTCCTCGCCACGGGACGCACGCCCAATTCCACACCCTCCATGCCCCGCCGCTGGAGCGCCTGGGCATAGGCCCAGTACACTGCGTTTTCAGGTTCTTTTGCAACCGCTTGATTCGCAAGCAGATAGGCGTCCGTCAGCCGCCCCGCCTTCTCGGCTTTGCGCGCTTTCTTATACAGCCCTTCGCCGGGTCCCGCCAGGCAGATCATCCCGGCGCACAGCCAAAGCAGCAATGTTCGCGCGCACGACACCTTCTACAGTCCATGACGCGCACTGGCTTACGGCCGTGCAAGGCGATGGGCCTCAAGCGGGCGAGGCTGTCTGCCGATAGAAGAATCGGAATGGCTTCCACGCCCACGCTCCGATCGGACTTTCTTCCCCCGGTCCCGCAGTCGATGGAGTCGCTTGGCATCCCCCACTCGATGGTGATCGACCTGGTGCTGCGGCGGCTTCTGCTGGAGGGTTTCAGTACCCTGGGCAGCCTCAGCGCTTCGCTGCGCCTTTCGCTTCCGATCGTCGACGCCGTCTTCCGCCAGTTGCGCCAGCAGCAATTGCTGGAAGTGAAGGGGATGATCGGAAACGATTACCAGTTCATCCTCACCAGCGCGGGCAAGCAGCTTGCCTCGGACCGTTTCCAGATTTCGCAATACGCCGGCGCCTGCCCCGTCTCGCTGCGCGACTATCACACGGCCACAAAGCGGCAGGTGGCCCACGTCAAAGTGGACCGCCGGGCTCTCCGCACCGCTTTTTCCGATCTCGTCGTCCCCGAGCGGCTGCTCGATCAGCTCGGCCCGGCGCTCATCTCGCAGAACTCGATCTTCCTCTATGGCCCGTCCGGCAACGGCAAGACCAGCATCGCCGAGCGCATGCTGCGCGTGTATGAAGACGCGGTGCTCATTCCTTACGCGGTCGAAGTGGACAACCAGATCATCAGTCTCTATGACCCCGTGGTGCACCACTCGCTTGACCTTTCAAACCCCGACGTGGATCCGCGCTGGGTGCTCTGCAAGCGCCCCTGCATCGTCGTCGGCGGCGAGCTCATTCCGTCGATGCTCGAGCTGCGCCTCGACGAGTCCTCCGGCATTTATGCCGCACCCCTGCAAATGAAGGCCAACAACGGCATCTTCATCGTGGACGACTTCGGCCGCCAGTTGATGAGCCCGCGCGATCTGCTGAACCGCTGGATCGTGCCGCTGGACCGGCGGGTGGACTATCTCACCCTGCGCTACGGCGTGAAGTTCCAGATTCCCTTCGAGTTGATGGTCGTCTTCTCGACCAACCTCGATCCCGCGGACCTCGCCGACGAAGCGTTCCTCCGCCGCATTCAGAACAAAATCGAGGTGGAGCCGGTCAGCCCGCAGGTGTTCGACCTGATCTTCCAGCGCGTTGTAACCGCCAAAGACGTTCCCGCCGATTACGACAGCGCGGAGTACCTCAGACGACTCTGCCTCGCCGATGGCCGGAAGGAGCTTCGCGCCTGCTACCCGATCGACATCGTGAACATCATCTCGGCAATCGGCCAATACGAGCACAAGCCCGTGCAGATTACGCGGAATGAACTCGAGCGGGCCGTGCAGCTCTATTTCGCAAGAAGTTGAGATCGGCGGTGCGCCGGGCTATTGGGAGGGCGGAACGTAACCCGGCGGAGCCTGCGAGCCCGGGCCGAAGAAATACTGCTCCATTTGCTTCAGTAGGAACTCCTGCGCCTCGGGCGTCCCCAGGTTCAGGCGGTACTCGTTCATGATCATCTTCATGTGCTCCACCCACATCCGCCAGGCTTCCTTGGAAACTTGCTCGTAGATCCGCTGGCCGAGAGGGTGGCCGTCAAAGGGCGCCTCGTCGAGACCCTCCATCTCTCTCCCGAACTTGACGCAATGCACCATCCTCGGCATGACTTCAATCTCCTTCAACCAGCATACCGCTTCACCTCGGCGATCAACGCCGCACGGTCCGGCCGGCCCTGCTTCAAGTAGGCCGCTTGCAAGTTATTGAGCATCCGCAGCGCGATCTCGGCGTCCGTCGCCGGCTCAAACAGCATGAACTCGGTGCCCGGCCGCTGGCCCGTCAGACGTTCGATCATGTTCAGGCAGTCATCGCGCATCAGCAGCCGGCCTTCGTGAAAGACGTCGATGAAGACTTCGGCCAGGCCGTCGTTGTACTTACAGACGAAGTGCGCCGGCAGCGCGACGCCGTGGACGGGCCTGTTCAGCCGGCGAGCCAGTTCGAGATAGATCACCGACAGCGTGATCGGCAGTCCCCGGCGCCTCTCGATCACCCGATCCACGCAGGAATTGAGCGGATTATAGTAGTCGGCCGTATCGCCCCTCAAGCCCTGTTCGCCGAACAAGACCGACTGCATCGCCGCAAGAAACTGCGCGCCGCTGCACCCGGCCTGCGCCAGCGCCAGCACCCGGGCGGCCCAATTGTCCAGACTCCGGGCGACGAATGCGCGATCCACATCAGCATGATCGAGCGCCGCGATCTCCAGCGCCGCCTCCAGCAGGCTCATCGACCGGTTGCGGCCGCGCAGGAATTCGTAGAAACGGTCCGGCGGGCGGCTCATGATGCCTGGCGATACGGCCGGCTGAGGTACGACTTCGCCAGCTTCGCGATGTCGGACTCCGGCGCCAGGCGGATCGCCTCGCGGTACCGCTCCACGGCGCGCCCGCGCTGTCCTTCGATGTCGAAGACCTGGCCCGTGTAAAGAAACGCGCGCGACCGGATCATCGCCCACTGATCCTGCCTGGGCTGGGCGATCTCTTCAAAAGCGGCCAGCGATTCCTTCCAGTTCTTCAGCCGGAAGTGAACCGCGCCGCGCAATGCCGCGAATTTCTCCGGCGCCATGAGGCTGGTTTCCGGCGCACCGCGCCGCAGGCTTTCCTGCATCCCCCCGAGCCCCGCCAAAGCTTCGTCTCTGCGGCCTGCCGACGCCAGCAGAAGCAGGTACTCGCTTCGGTAGAGGTAGTTCCGCGGGAACGCCTGCGAAACCTCCGCCAGCAGAGGGATGGCCTTGGCTTGCGCCGATTCGCGCGCATATACCAGGGCTAGCAGGACCCGGGCCTCGACGGCCGTCTTCTTTCCCTCGCGCACCGCTTGCTCCAGCATTTTAATGCCGGTCTCCCGGTCGCCTCGAAAGCCGGCCAGAAAGGCGAACATCTTCACCCAGCCCGGCAAGCTCCCGGTGACGTACTCGTGCGTGCCCGCGATGAGGAAGGCATCGGGGTCGGACCGGTCGATCTCGTGCAGACGAACGTGCATCTTACGGCTGCGCGTCCCATCGCGCAATGCGTCGAACCACGCCTTTCTAACCAGGAAGTGAAACTGCGCCCTGTGAGCGTAGGCGACGCCTGCCGCGTACAGCGCGCTCTTGTCGGCGCGGTTCTTCTTGAAGCGCTCTTCACAGATCGCAAGCGAGCGCGCGACGGCCTCCAGGAATCGCTTTTCGTCTTCCGGCGCCATGGTGGCGCGCGGGCGGGACAGGAAGGCGTTGGACTTTCCCACCAGATCGCTCTCCAGCGACCCGGAGCGGTAGAAAGCGCGGTACAGGATCGCCTGCGCCAGGTGGTTCCACGCCTCCGGATTCTGCGGCTCGCTGTTGGCAGTCTGTTCGAACAGTGCGATCGCCTTGTCGTACTCCAGGTTGTAGAAGGCGTCGAACGCCTCCGATTGCGGCGGGATTGCGGCCGCAAGGGGAAGACTGCAACAGAGCAGCGCGAGAATCTTCACGATCGCCCGAATCCTGTCCGGGTTCTCACGGCGTTGCGGGCGCCTGCCAGCGCGGGTTGCAGACCGGCCACGGGGCGAAGCTCAGCACGAGATCCCTGTGTTCCACCCACAGATCCACCGAATTGTCCGGCCCGAGAGTAATGGAGTGGATGATGCCCCTGCCGCAATGGCGCACCGCCTTCGTCTCCATCTTTGAAAGATCGGCGTACCGGCCCTTGGGTCCCCAGTCCTCCATGAACTTCTCTCTTGTGTAGTCGCGACAGGGATGGGCTTCGTCACAGCCCCACATGCGATAGGCCTTGTCGTACTCCTGGTTCTTCAGGTGGCGAAAGAACTTCCAGGAAACATACTGCGCGCGGATGTCGCGCAGATTGTAGGTCCCATAGAGAGTAAGACACCAGTCGACCAGCCAGACGAGGGCGAGCACGCCGATCGTAATCAGCGCCCAGCGCATGATGCGCTCACGCCGCTCGTCCCCGGCGCCGTAGCCCTCCAGGAAATCGGCCATTGCTCTCTCCCTTCAGGTCCCCGCGGGGAAGCTGCTACTTTTTTACAGGGTGGGCCGCGTCGTAAGCCGCCGTGACTTCAGCGGAGATGTCCAGCGCGGGCTTAGTGTAGAGCGTCGTGTTGAGGTCGAACACCATGTCCAGGCCTTTCTCCTCTGCGACCTTCTTGACGATCGCCTGCAAACGCTGCCCTACGCGCTGGAGGATGTCCTGCCGCTCCCGGTTCACCTCGTCCTGAAGCGCCTGCGTGTTGCGCTGCAACTGCCGCTGCTTGAGCTGAATGCGGTTCGCCAGCTCGGCCAGCGCGGCCTCGTTGTACTTGGTCTGGTTGGTCTCATATTCCTGCTGGAGCTTTGCGACTTCTTTCTCCAACTGGGTCACCTGCTCCTGCCGCGGCCCGAACCTCGCCTTGAGATCGGCCTCGGCCTGCTTGATCTCGGCGGTGTTTTGCAGCGACGTCTGCAAGTTGACGACCCCAACCTTGACCTGGCCGGGCAGCAGCACGCAGGCGCTGCCGGCAAGCGCCAGGATGGGGAGGATTCGGGTCCGGAGGGTGCGGATCATGGGTCTGTTGTAACTCCTTCGTTCGGGCGGTCTAGTCCAGAACTGCGAGCACCTCATCTTCCCGCAGAATCAGGTACTCGACGCCGTCGATTTTGACTTCCGAGCCGGAATACTTGCCGAAGAGAATCTTGTCGCCGGCCTTTACGTCGAGATCGACCCGTTTGCCGTTCTCGAGCATTTTTCCGTTGCCGGCTGCGATCACCTCGCCTTGCTGCGGCTTCTCTTTGGCCGTATCCGGAATGATGATGCCGCCCTGGACGGTCTCGCCCTCCTCCAGACGCTTCACGAGAAGGCGATCATGCAACGGGCGCAATTTCATTTGAGCTCTCCTTTGTAGGTTAGACGCCAGGAAATCGAAAACGGACAAGTCCGCCCGGCTCAATGCGGGGCGAGTGTGTCCAACTTGAAGTATAGGAATCCCCTTCCTGCACTGTCAAACGCGGCGCTGCCGCCTTCCGGCTCCCACTCCCCCCGCCAAACTGGTTATGCTACACATTGGCCGCCGAAGGACCCCCTCTTCATGAGCGAATCAGGTACTCTCAAACAGACCCCGCTGAACCAGGCCCACCGCGCCCTCGGCGCCAAAATGGTGGACTTCGGCGGCTGGGAGATGCCTGTCCAGTACTCCGGCATCATCGACGAGCACATGACGGTCCGCAAAGCCGCCGGCCTCTTCGACGTCTCGCACATGGGCGAGATTGAAATCCGCGGCCCCGAAGCCCTCAATCTCGTCAATTGGGTCTCCACGAACAACGCCGCGAAGCTGGCGGCCGGCCAGATCCAATACTCCGGCCTGCTTTACGAACACGGCGGCTTCGTGGACGACATCCTCGTGCACAAGGTGTCCGACGACCACTACTTCCTCTGCGTCAACGCCTCCAACCAGGACAAGGACTTCGAGCACATCGCCGCCCAGAATCGCTGGAACTGCACCGTCGAGAACGCCGGCTCCCGCTACGCTCAGATCGCCGTGCAAGGTCCGAACGCCCCCGGCATCCTCCAACAGCTCACCAGCGTCGACCTCTCCGCCATCCGCTACTACTGGTTTGTCGACGGCGAGGTCTCCGGCCGCCCCGCTCGCATCGCCCGCACCGGCTACACCGGCGAAGACGGCTTCGAGATCTACATCGACCCCGCGGAAGCCTTGGCGCGCTGGAGCGACCTCATGGAGGCCGGCCGCGAATTCGGCCTGAAGCCCTGCGGCCTCGGCGCCCGCAACACCCTGCGTCTAGAAGCCAAGATGGCCCTCTACGGCCACGAGATCGACGCCAGCATCACCCCGCTCGAAGCCGAACTCGGCTGGATCGTGAAGTTCGACAAAGGCGATTTCCTCGGCAAGGCTGCGCTCGAAAAGCAGAAAGCGGCCGGAGTGAAACGCAAGCTCGCCGGCTTCGAGATGCGCGGCCGCGGCATCGGCCGCGACGGCTACGAGGTCCGTCTCGACGGCGTTCCCGCCGGCTGGGTCACCTCCGGCGGCCCGGCGCCATTCATGAACAAGAACATCGGCTTGTGTTATCTCCCCATCGACAAAGCAGTCCCCGGAACCGCCATTGAGATCATGATCCGGAATCAGCCCGTCGAAGCAGTCATCGTCCCAACCCCCTTCTACAAACGACCCAAATGACCTATCCCGAAAACTACCGCTACACCAAAGAGCACGAATGGATCGCCCTCGATGGCGACACCGGCACCATCGGCATCACCTACCACGCCCAGAAAGAGCTTGGCGACATCGTCTACGTGGACCTTCCGCGGCCCGGGACGCGCGCCGAGGCCGGCAAGAGCTTCGGCTCCGTCGAATCGGTGAAGGCAGTCAGCGACATCTACTCGCCAGCCACAGGCGAGGTGATCGAGATCAACGAAGAGCTTGCCGCCGCCCCGGAGAAGCTGAACGAGGACCCTCACGGCGCCGCCTGGCTCGTCAAGATACGCATCGACAATCCCGCCGAAATCGAACGGCTCCTCACCGCCGCCGACTACATGAGCTACATCGGAGCCTGAAAGCGGCCGGCCCTGCGAGATAATGAGGTGACGGGCCGAAAGCCCAATTCTTTTCACGCATTTGCACCACAGGCACAACATTGCGATACCTACCGAAATCCGATTCCGAGCGGCGCGAGATGCTCGCCGCCATCGGTCTCGAAAGGGCGGAGGATCTCTACTCCTACCTGCCCGCAGGGACCCTTCTCGATCGCCCGCTGAGCCTCCCGCCGGGGCGGTCTGAGTACGAAATCTCCGGCTACTTTAACGCTCGCGGAGCCGAGTGCGCCGCCGGCTACCCCAGCTTCCTCGGAGCCGGCGTCTACCGTCACTACCGCCCCGTGCTCTGCGACGTCGTTGTCAGCCGCGGCGAGTTTCTCACCTCTTACACGCCGTACCAGGCCGAGATGGCGCAGGGAACGCTCACCTCGATCTTCGAATTCCAGACGATGATCTGCCAGTTGACGGGCATGGAAGTCGCCAACGCCTCCATGTACGACGGCTCCACCGCCGTCCCCGAGGCGGCGACGATGGCCATGCGCGTCACCGGCCGCGACCGCTTCCTTATCGCGCGCAGCGTCCATCCCGAATACCGCGAGGTTCTCGCCACCAGCGCCCACAACGCGCGCCTCCACGGTGACACGTTCAACTTCGACGCGCAGACCGGCGCCATCGATCTCGCCGATCTCGAGAACAGGCTCTCCCCGCAGGTCGCGTGCGTCATTCTTCAATCCCCCAACTTCTTCGGAGTGATCGAAAACATCCCCGAAGCCGCGGCCCTTGCCCACAAGCACGGAGCGCTGCTGGTGATGGTCTTCACCGAGGCCGTCTCGCTCGGCCTGCTGGAGCCGCCGCGCGACGCCGACATCATCGCCGGCGAGCTCCAGTCGTTCGCCATCCCGCCCAGCTATGGCGGGCCTTTCGCCGGCGTCATCGCGACGAAGGAGAAGTACATCCGCCAGATTCCCGGACGCCTCGTCGGCGAAACGAGAGACGCCGCCGGCAACCGCGCTTTCTGCCTCACGCTCTCTACGCGCGAGCAGCACATCCGCCGTGAAAAAGCGACCTCCAATATCTGCACCAACCAGGCGCTGATCGCGCTCATGGCCACCGTCTTCATGAGCGTCTATGGTAAGGAGGGACTGCGCGAGCTCGCCGCGCAGAACCTCGCCAAGGCCCACTACTTGGCCGATGGCCTTCCGCGCCGCTTCAACGGCCCCTTCTTCAACGAGTTCGTTGTGCGCGCGAACGGCAAGCCGCCCGAAGAGATCAACAAGGCGCTGCTGGATCGCAAGGTCATCGGGGGTCTGCCGCTCGGCCGCTTCTACCCCGAGCTGTCCGATTGCATGCTGCTCTGCGCCACCGAGATGTCCGCTCGCGGCGACATGGACACCGTGAAGGAGGCCTTTTGAAATGATCCGCAAGACGCGCACGCATATCAGCCAGAACGAGCCTCTGCTGTTCGAGATGTCGAGTCCGGGCAAGAAGGCCTACCAGCTCCCGGACCTCGATGTCCCGCCCGTCGATCCCGCCGCAGCGCTCGGCGCAGCCAACGTCCGCAAGGAGATCGAGGACTTCCCCGAGGTGAGCGAAGTCGAAGTGATCCGCCATTTCTCGCGCCTCTCGACCTGGAACTACGGCATCGACCTCGGCCTGTTTCCGCTCGGCTCCTGCACGATGAAATACAACCCGCGCATTAATGAGGCCGTCGCGCGCACCGAGGGCCTGGCGTGGGCGCACCCCTACCAGCCCGAATCGCTCTCCCAGGGTGCGATGGCGGTCATCGCCCACCTGGAAAGCGCGCTGTGCGAGATTTTCGGCATGGACGCCGTCACGCTCCAGCCCGCCGCCGGAGCCCACGGCGAGTTCACTGGCATCATGCTGATCCGCGGCTACCTCGAGAGCAAAGGCAGCCCGCGCAAGAAGGTGCTCGTCCCCGACTCGGCCCACGGCACGAATCCAGCCACTGCGATCATCGCCGGCTACGAAGTTCAGAACATCAAGTCGAACGATCGCGGCATGATCGACATCGACGTGCTCGCCGCCGCCGTCGACGAAGACGTCGCCGCGCTGATGCTCACCAATCCCAACACCGTCGGCGTTTTCGAGGTGAACATCCTGCGCATTGCGGAGATCCTCCACGCAAAGGGCGCCCAGCTTTACATGGACGGCGCGAATATGAATGCGCTGGTCGGCCTCTCGCGCCCCGGCGACTTCGGCGTCGACGTGATGCACGCGAACCTGCACAAGACGTTCTCGACGCCTCACGGCGGCGGGGGACCTGGCGCAGGCGCTGTCGGGGTTCGAGCTCACCTGGAGCCCTTCCTCCCGACCCCGCGCCTCGCGAAAACCCCGCAAGGGGCCTGGACCTGGAACTACAACCGCCCCCAATCGATCGGCCGCGTGCGGGCTTTCTACGGCAACTTCGGAGTTCTGGTCCGCGCCCTGGCCTACATCCTCGCGCACGGCGGCCCCGGCCTGAAGAACGCGACGATCGACGCGCTGCTGAACGCGAACTACATCCGCGCCCTGATCGAGCCCTACTACGAAATCGCCTACAAGGCCCCGTCGATGCACGAGTGCGTGTTCAGCGACGCCCGCCAGGCTGCCAAGGGAGTGCGCACCGGCGACATCGCCAAGCGCCTGATCGACTACGGTTTTCACCCCTACACGGTGAGCTTCCCGCTGATCGTCAGCGGCGCGCTGATGATCGAGCCCACCGAAACCGAGCCCAAGAACGAACTCGACCTCTTCTGCGACGCGATGATCTCCATCGCCAAAGAGATCGACGAAAACCCCGACCTCGTCCTGAAAGCTCCGCATCTCACACGGACTCCACGAGTCGACGAAGTCACCGCAGCACGCAAACCCATCGTCCGCTGGAAGCGCCAGGCCTGAGCCCGGAATTCTGGAGGTTGCTTCCGCCTATCGCTCCCGCAGCCACTCCAGCAGCGTCACCGCCATGTCTCCGACGCACTCGGAGAGCACGTGCTCGCGGTCGTGAGGCCACAGGCCGGTGCTGATCGAGAACACGACCGAATCGGTGCTGCGCGCCTCGGTAACGGCCGCCGCCATCGCATCGTGCACCTGAAGTTCGCTGCCTGCGTCGACCGCACCCAAGAAACGCGCGAAAGCCAGGAACCCGAATGCGAATTCCGGTCGCAGCCGCGGCCGGCGCTCGGCTGGCAGGACTGCCAGGATCTCCGCCGGCCCAGCCTTTGAATCGTCACAGTAGATCAGCGCGACCGCGGAGTCCGCGAACTCGTGAACAAGCGCGAAGAACCGGGCGTCAGGATCGCGCGACTGGCAGTAGATGAGCGGTCCGTACCACGATTGCCCGTGCACGCTGCGTAGAGAAGCCAGCAGCTTCGCGGGCGGAGCGTCGCTCGATCCGATTTCGTTCGGTCCGTGCCAGGTCGACGTCCGCGAGTCCCAGCCATACAACTGAATCAGCGCGTCATGCGCCGAGGGCATGGCTGCATCTTCGGCAGCCGGGTCGCTGCACGAAGCCGCTCTCTCGGACTTCTGCATGATATCCATATTCTATACCTTAAACTCTGAATTTGGAAGAGGCGTGCAAGGCGCTCAGCGGACGCGCGAGTGGAGCGTTGCCGGAGCCGATCTCGTCAGGCCCGTGTCACGCCGATGTCCGCGAGCCCCGACCATGATTCTAAAGAAGCGCCTTGCACCCGGTGGCATGGCTGCATCTTCCGGGAGCCGTGCGGCTGCACGCGGCCGCTCGCTCCTAACGCGGGGCCGCGCGACGCGTTTCGTACACGACCGCACCGCGCACGTCGTGGTGGCGGAAGACGATCTCGCGGCGCGTCGCAGCCACCATGAGGAAGCCGCCTTTGACGCGGTGGAAGCGGTGATAAACGGGGTCCTCGCCCGGAGAGCCGCTCGCGTGCTCGTCGCTGGCCGGGCCGCACGAGAACTCTTCGATCCCCGTCTCCGGGTGGACGGAATGATACTGCCAGTGCCGGTCGCCGCAGGCGACGAAAAGGGTGCCGCGCGCCATCGCCGCCAGACGGCGGCGGACCTCGTTGCCCTCGGTTGCGAACGCCGCGTTGGCGTGATTGTCGGCCTTACGGCCGCGGTCCGGCCCGACGATCGGCGTCGGGCTCACCAGCACTCGCCAAGTCGCGCCGCTCTTCTCCATCGATTCGAACAGCCAGCGTTTCTGCTTCTCGCCCCAAATGGTCTTCGCCGGACCGTCCGGCGTGTTGTTCGGCGAGCGGAAGTCGCGGCCTTCCGGCAACCAGATCTGGAGGTTTTTCCCCCAGCGGACGCTGCGCGCGGGGTCCGCCGGCGCCGGAGTCTGTTCGAGGAAAATCCGCGCGCCTTCGATGTAGGTGACCGGCTCCATGCCCGTCGGCGACATCGCCGGCCAGATGTCGTCGCGCAGGACGTCGTGGTCGTCCTTCATCCAATACGCAGGCGTCTCCAGAAAGAACGCCACATGGCGGGGCAGGGAATACATGCGCTGCCAGTGATAGCGCATCAGTTCGACTGTTCGCGCCTTCGGCGGCTCGTTGTCGTAGTAGACGTTGTCGCCCGTGAGCACGATGAAGTCGGGCTTCAGCCGCCTCAGCGCTTCAAAGATGTGGAAGCCCTGCGGCGAGTCGAGGTGCTGATACATCAAGCCCGTCAGCACGGCGAAACGCACTCCCGCATCGGCGTTCGCGAGCGGAGCCGTCTTGAAGGACGCAGCGGGCGATTCAGAAGCCGGCTGCGTCTCCGCGCGGGCTTCGTAGCGCGTGTCCGGCGTCAGTCCGCTCAGGATGAAACGCGCAGTATAGTCGGCGGCGGCAGAGGTTCGCTTCCAGCGGGTGAACTGCGCGGCCCCTCCTGCGGCCGCGTAACGCAGCCGGACGAGCGCCGACTTTCCAGGGACGCTGCCATCCGCCTTCCGCTCCCCGCCTGTCGTGCGCAGCCAAACGATTGCACTCGACGATCTCACCTCGCCCGTGCGGATGCCGCATGCGAAGCCGCTCTGCGCCTCCAGCGCCCTGGCAAACAACAACAAGGCGGCGATACCGAACCGCATTGGCGAGGGCCTCAGGATTCGACTTCCGCGGCGTGCTCGTGCTCCACCGGCTCGGGGCCGCGAGCGCGCAGCTCCTCGCCGAACGCATAGCCCTTGTCGAACGCGTCGAAGTTCAACTGGCGGAACCGCGCCGGCACGCTCTCCTCCACCGCCAGGCGGCAGGCCTCGCGCGAGACCACCTGCGTCATCGCGCACAGGAATCCCACCATCACGACGTTCAGCACCATCTTCTTGCCGAGCCCCTCGGCGATGCGCGTCGCAGGGATCGCATACACGCGCGCGCGGGTCGCCAGGCTGTCGAGCCGCACGAGGTCCTCCTCCACCAGAAGGAAACCGTCGTCCTTCAGCTCCGGCACGAAGCGCGTATACGCCTCCTGCGACATGACGACAAGAATGTCGGGCCGCGTGAGGTAAGGGTACAGCACCGGCTGGTCGCTGATGATCAGCGCGGCGCTGGCGGCGCCGCCGCGAGCCTCCGGCCCGAAGCTCTGCGTCATCGTCGCGTAGCCGTTCTCGTGCAGCGCGGCCGCGCGGCCCAGAATGTGTGCCGACAGGATCACGCCCTGCCCGCCGAAACCCGCGATGCGGAGCTCCTTCAGCATGATCCGCAGCCCTCCTTCTCTTCGCCGCACACGGGGGCCTCTTCCTGCTCCGGAACGTCGTGCGGGATCTCCTTGTAGTTCGCGCCGAGCATTCTGCGCATCAGCGTCAGATAATCCTCGCGCTCGCGATCGACGAACTTGCCGACGATGATCGGCTTGCCGGGCTCGAGCGCAACCTCGTGCGTCGGCGCGCCGTGCCGGATTTTGCTGCGCTCCTTATAGTCCTTCATCGCCGCCAGCCCGTCGCCCAAATTATTCTTGCGCTGATAGTAAGTGGGGCACGGCGAGAGGACTTCGATGAAGCGGAAGCCCCTTTTCTTCATGGCCTCGGCCATGGATGTCTCGAGTTGCTTCACATGAAACGCCGTCCAGCGCGCAACGTAGCACGCGCCGGCTGCGTCCACAAGCTGCGGAATGTTAATCTCCGGCTCGAAGCTGCCGTAAGGCGTCGTGGTCGAGGTTGCCGCGCCCGGAGTGGTCGCCGCGGCCTGGCCGCCGGTCATCGCGTAGATCATGTTGTTCACGCAGATCACCAGCATGTTGATGTTCCGTCGCGCGGCGTGAATCAGGTGGTTGCCGCCGATCGAGGTCAGGTCGCCGTCGCCGGAGTAGACCACCACGCTCAGCTCGGGATTGGCCAGCGCCAGCCCCGTAGCGAAGGGAATCGCGCGGCCATGCGTGGTGTGGAACGAGTCGAGGTTGACGTAGCCGCTCACGCGTCCCGAGCACCCGATCCCGGAGACGACACTGACCTTGTCGAGGTCGATGCCGGTCTTCAGGAGCGCGAACGCGAAACTGTTTAACGTCGTCCCGATGCCGCAGCCCGGGCACCACACCGTGGGTACGCGGTCCAGCCGCAGCAGGTCTTCCACCGGATTATGAAGGCTGGTCGGTTCAATTGTCGTGCTCATTGCGCCCCCCTCATGATCGCATCGAGTATCTCTTCTGGTTTGTGCACCGTGCCGCCCGGATGTGGCACCCCAAGGGTCCGGCAGCGGCCCGCCGCGCAGCGCTCCACCTCGTAAACCATCTGCCCGAGATTCAGTTCCGGAACCACGAAAGACTTCACCTTCGACGAGAGCTCGCGGATGCGCTTCTCGGGGAACGGCCACGCGATCAACATGCGCAGCCGGCCCACCCGGACTCCTTTATCGCGCGCCATCTGAATGGCCCGCTCCGCTACGCGCGACGTGATGCCATAGCTCACCACGACGACCTCGGCGTCATCCACGCGGTCTTCGTCGAGCATCACCAGGCGGTCCGCCGCCAGGCGGATCTTGTCGACGAGGCGCGTCACCAGCTCGCGCTGCGCCTGGGGCGTGATGACGGGGTAGCCGCGCTTGTCGTGCGTCAGGCCGGTGACGAATAGCCTGTACCCCTCGCCGGCGTGCGCCATCTCCGGTACGAGGTCCGGGCCGGGTTCGTAGAGCGTGAACTCTCCCGGCTTCTTCTTCGTGTGCCGCCGCGGATAAAGCTTGATCTGGTCGGCCGGCGGGATGACAACCTTCTCCGTCATGTGGCCGACGCACTCGTCCATCATCACCATCACCGGGACGCGGAATTCCTCGGCAAGGTTGAACGCCTTCACCGTGAGCTCGAAGCACTCCTGGGGAGAGTTCGGACAGAGCGCGATGGTCATGTAATCGCCGTGCGAACCCCACCGCGCCTGCATCATGTCGCCCTGGGCGACCAGCGTCGGCAGACCCGTCGAAGGTCCGCCGCGCTGCACGTCGATGAAGACGCACGGCGTCTCCGTCATGGCGGCGAGGCCGATGTGCTCCATCATGAGCGAATAGCCCGGCCCCGAAGTCACCGTGAAGGACTTTTGGCCGGCCCACACCATCCCCTGAATCGCGATCGACGCCGCCAGCTCATCCTCCATCTGGATGAAGACCCCGCCCACCTGTGGCGCGCGGTTGGCGAACCTCTCCACGATTTCAGTGGAGGGCGTGATCGGATACCCTGCGGCATATCGCGCACCTGCCGCCAATGCGCCCTCGCAGGCGGCGGCGTCGCCGTTGATGAAATGCGTCCCTGTCAGGACACAGACTGGATCCGCGTGCATCGTCAGGCCTCCTTTTCCTTTTGCGCCTTATCCTGCTGCGGAAACCGGTAGCCGAAGATTGCGAAATCCGGGCAGTACATGCCGCACAGGTTGCAACCCGAACATTTTTCAGGAGTTACCATGTGCGGCGGATGGTATCCCTTGGCGTTGAAAGCCGACGAGAGCTCCAACACATGCGTGGGACAGAACTCGACGCAGAATCCGCACCCTTTACATCTTTCCGTTGTTACGACGATGGAGCCTCGAGCCATGCAGCGCCCCTCCTTGCCAGTGTTCGATAAGCAATTGTCGTTCCAGACCTCTTAGTCTGGATTCCGTAGTAAATGTCAACAGGGCCAGGGCGATCTCAATGACTTAGCGACACCTTTCCCTTCACGACCACGGCCAGCGGTGGTTGATTGGGGCATTTGGCGCAATTCAGAGCAGCATGTATGTGGCGCACCCGACGGCGGCCACCTTGCGATCGCCGGTCCGCACCTCACAGGAGCCTACCGCCAGTGTTTTGCCCGTCTTCACCAGCCGCGCCCGGGCGACAACTTTCCCGGCGTGGATGGGGCGCAGGTAGGACACTTCGAGATTCACAGTGGTCGCCAGCCGCCCGCCGTAGTGCGCGAAGACCGCGACGCCGATCGCGGCGTCGATCAGCGTCGCGGTTACGCCGCCGTGCAGGGTCGCGGTGAAGTTGCGCATCTCCGGCCGCGGCTGGCACTCCATCGTCAACCCGTCCTTGTGCATGCGGGTCACGCGGAAGCCCAGATGGTGGTTGAATGGCATCTGGGGGATCAACTCCTGCGTCTCTTGGAGCGTCAGCCGGCGGTGGGTCAAACGATCAGTATGGCACGAGAGGAATTATGGGCGGCATGATCAAAACAGAGCGGCATGCGGATGTTCTGGTGATCCTGGTGGACAATCCGCCGGTGAACGCGCTGAGTCCGGGGCTGCCGGAGGCGCTGGCCGCGGCGGTGCGCGAAGGGGAGCAGGAGCCCGCGGTCCGCGCGGTCGTCGTGATGGGCGCGGGACGCACGTTCATCGCGGGCGCCGATATTCGCGAGTTTCCCAAGATCGCCTGCGGCGAGAAGCCGCCGCTCGATCTCAATGCCTCGCTGGCCGCGATCGAAGATTGCGCCAAGCCGGTGGTGATGGCGATTCACGGCACGGCTCTCGGCGGCGGGCTGGAGACGGCGATGGCGGGCCACTATCGTGTGGCGGTCGAGTCCGCACTGGTGGGACAGCCTGAGGTGAAGTTGGGCCTGATTCCAGGCGCCGGCGGGACGCAGCGTCTGCCGCGGCTCGCCGGCCTTGAGGCGGCGATGGAGATGTGCGCGTTCGGCGAGCCGGTTGCGGCGCGGCGCGCGCTGGAGCTGGGGATTCTCGATGCGGTGATTGATGGCGATCTGCTCGAGGGCGCTGTTCGATTCGCGCGATCGTGCCCGGGGCCGCGCCGCACGCGCGATCGCGCCGCGCCGGCTGGCGAGCCGCCATTGGATCGCTTTCGCGCGGAGTGCGAAAAGCGCATGCGCCGCCAGGAGGCGCCGCTGAAAGCGGTCGAGGCGGTCGCGGCGGCGGCGTCCCTTCCGTTCGACGAAGGGCTCGCGCTGGAGCGCAAGCTGTTCCTCGAATGCCTTTACGGCGAACAGGCGCGCGCGCTGATTCACGCCTTCTTCGCCGAGCGCGAGGCGGCGAAGATCCCGTTTGTCGCAAAGGATGTGAAGCCGCTCGAAATCCGCAGCGCTGCCGTTGTGGGCGCGGGCACGATGGGCGGCGGCATCGCGATGTGCTACGCCAACGCGGCCATTCCGGTCGTGATCAGGGAAGCCTCGGAAGAGGCGCTTCAGCGCGGTCTCGCCACGATCCGTCGCAACTACGAATCGTCTGTCCGCAAGGGGAAGCTCACTTCAGGCGATGTTGAGAGGCGCATGGCCCTGATCACGCCCACGCTGGAGTGGGAAGGCTTCGATCAGGCCGACATCATCGTGGAGGCGGTCTTCGAGGAGCTCGAGCTCAAGAAACACGTATTCCGCGAGCTCGACGCGGTCGCCAGGCCGGGCGCAATCCTGGCCTCGAACACTTCGACGCTCAGCATCGATGCGCTGGCCGCGGAGACGCGCCGGCCGGAGTCTGTTGTCGGCCACCACTTTTTCAGTCCGGCGAACGTCATGCGCCTGCTTGAAATCGTCCGCGGCAAGGACACCGGAGAACAAACGCTTGCGACCTCCATGGATCTCGCGCGGCGGCTGAAGAAGGCCGGCGTTGTCTCCGGCAATTGCTTCGGCTTCATCGGCAACCGCATGTTCGCGCCCTACCGCGCGCAGGCCGTGGCGATGGCCGAGCAGGGCGCCTCGCCATGGGAGATAGACCGCGCCCTGGTGGATTGGGGCATGGCGATGGGACCGCTGGCGGTGGGCGACCTCGCCGGGCTGGACGTCTCATGGCGCGTGCGTCGCGAGGCCATCAAGGCCGGCCTGCCGAACGTCGAGCCGCGCGTCTTCGAGGACGTGCTCTACGAGATGGGCCGCTTCGGCCAGAAGAACGGCGCGGGCTGGTACCGCTACGATCAGGACCGCAAGGCGACGCCCGATCACGAAGTGGAGGTGCTGCTGCGCGAGTACGCCGCCGCTCAGGCGATCCCGCAGCGCCGCTTCACGAACGACGAGATCGTCCAGCGATGTCTTTACGCGCTGGTCAACGAGGGCGCGCGCCTGCTCGAGGAAGGCATCGCCCTGCGCGCCTCCGACATCGACGTCGTCTACATGACCGGCTACGGCTTCCCCGCCTGGCGCGGCGGCCCGATGTTCTGGGCGGACCGCGTGGGCCGCGACAAGATCCGCGAGACCCTCGCCCGCTGGTACGACGAGGAAGGCCCCTTCTGGAAACCGGCCCTGTAACAGGGCCGTGGCATAGCCTACAGGCTGTGCCGGCCGGCTGCACGCGCTACGAAATTTAGCCGCTGGCTGCGGCGGGCTGCCGCAACGGCGGTGTAGTCCATCGGGCCGGCGATGGCGCGCGTGAACGGCATCGTGACGTTGTGCCGCGCCGTGGGCATGTGCTCGTTGCCGCGCAGGCCCTCCACCGTCATCAGGTTCGGGTACGTGGGCGAGAGCCCGCTGGGCCGGTGGCTGCCGTGGACGTCGACCATCATCCGGCGCCCGGCCGTCTTGCGAATCGCCTCCGTCAACCACTGCGCCCACTTCTGGCCCGCGACGTTCACGAAGCCGAACTTCACGCCCGCCGCGCCCCAGCGTTGATAGAGAGGAAAGATCTCGTCCATCTGGCGCTCCAGCGCGCCGCGGTTCACGAAGAGGATCACGCCCAGGCCGTGTTCGCGCGCATGGCGGATCACTTCTTCGATATCGAGCCCGCCATGATCGGGCGGCGCCTGCCGCGCGTCGCTCGCGTCGTCGTATTCGTGGCCGTACCAGCCGGCGTCGTATTCCACGAGGTCGATGCCTGGCGTCTTGGCCGCATCAACCACGCGCTTGCCGCCGGCGGCGGAAAGGTCACCTCGCGCATCACGCGGCCCGGCCGGAACCGCGGTGTGTCCTTCAGCCGGTTCGGCTGGCTGAGATTCGAGGCCAGAAGATTGTGCTCCAGCAGATCGCCTGGCCGGCGGCCGGCGACGATCACGCGCCACGGTGATTCGTTCGCCTCCGCCGCGCCGTCGAGTTGCACGCGGACCGCCCCGCCTCCCGCGGGCGCCAGCAGCATGCGCGGCCAGTTGCTCTGCACGGCTTCGGCGATGGAGGCGAAACGCCCGTCGCGCAGATCCACAGTCAGCGGGCGCTCGCACTTCTCGCCGCTCCCGCCCACGGGCTTCACCGAAGACTCGCCCTCGGCGCCCACCTCGTCCTATGCCACGGCGCCCGCGGGAAAGCGAAACGTCGTGCCCTCGCGCTCCCTCCGCAGCGCCCCGCGGTATCGACACGCGAAGCCCTCATCAAGAACGCGGATGACGATGGAGTTCGCGCCCGCCGCGATCGTGATCTCGTTGTAGCGCTCCAGAATCTCCGCCCGGTCGCCGTACACCGGACGCCACGACGTCCGCACGCTGCGCCGTCCCGCAACCCGCGCGGCGCTATCAATCGCGAATTGCGGCTCGACCAGCAGCGGCTTGCCATCGAGCGTCGCGCGACACCGCAGCGGCGAAACGAGCGCCTCCGCCTTCAGCGTCCCGTCGGGCGACGAGATGCTCCAGGGCTGCGCGGCCGCATCCCCCGCGATGAGCAGCGCAAGAACCCTCGCGCCTCTATTCGATCACATCTTCTTGGGCGCCGGACGCGCCCACGGAGCGGGACCTCTGGGGCGCGCCGGCTGGGATCGCTGCCGGATCGCCGCCAGTGCCTTCGCCTGAAACTCCGGGCCGTACTCGAACACCGCGCCTTCGGAGATCAGACGCTTCTGCAATTCGGCGAGGCTGATGTCCTGCACCGCGGCTCCGCTCTTTGCGGCGAGCGCCGCCGCGACGCCCGCGGCGTGCCCAAGGATCATGTACTGCGGCTCCATGCGCAGGCTCGAATACGCGACGTGGCTCGCCGAAAAGCAAACGGGCACGAGGAGATTCTCCGCCTCGCTCTTCTTCGGAAGCAGCACCCGGTATGGGATCTGGTAGGGCTGCACAGGCACTTCGACATTGCCTTCGTTCAGAACAATGCCGCCTTCTGCCACGTGCCGCTGCACGTTATGTGAGTCGGAGTTGTAGCTCCCCATACCGATGACGTCCGGCTTGGTGCGGTCGGTTTGCAGGTCCTTCTGCGTGGCCACAAAATCGCCTACCATGCGCCGTCCCTCGCGGACGTAAAGCTGATTCGGCCAGTTTGCGGTGTCGGCGAACTCGTCCTTCGCCAGACCCCACTCGCGCACTTCGTCCTGAAGCGATTTCGGCACGCGCGGGTCGTTCGCGAGGAAATAGTAGAAGCCCTGCTGGTAGTCGACATGGTCCTTCCAGATGCGTTCGCGCTCGGCGTAGCTGCCTTCGGGGTAACCGTAGTTCCCGCCGATGTAATCGGTCGAAAAGCCGCCTCGGTTGTTTAGGTCCGCCTTGCCGTTGGGAATCAGGCGAATCAGGCCGACCTCGTTCATCGTCAGCGGTCGGCCCATATACTTTGTCATCGCAGCGAGATAGCGCGCCAGCAGCTCGTAGCGCTTCGGATCGTACCCCACGGGCTTGGGCCACGGCACGCGATTCTCGGGCGCCGTCGTCGCGATGACGCGGAAGTTGTACGCCTGGATTCGCTTGTCGGCCGACCCCGGCTCACCGCGCGGCTCCGCCGAGATCTCCGGCAGCAGCCTGCCGTTTTCGTCGTAGGCGGAGATATCCACCGCGAATTGGTGGTTCTCCGTGTGCGCGCGCACCCCGGCCAGCGACTCGCCATATTGCGCGACGCCCTCGCGCCCATACGTGTAGCTGACCTTGGCCTGCGCCATCAAGTCGCCTTCGTAGCTCGCGTCGGCGAAGACCTTCGCGCGGAAACGCGAGTCGTTCCCGGTGATGATCTCGACGACGCGATTGCCCTGCTTCACCACGCCGTCCTTCTCGCGCAGCCGATGTTGTTCAAGCAGGGTGACCTTGGCGTCGCTCAGCATTCTGCGGAAGATCGCCTCGGCCACCTTCGGCTCGGGCATCCACGCGATCTCCTGCAAGTGGCGGTGGAGACCGTAGTGCCTCCCGGCGAGCCAGTAGAACTCGAGCGCCAAGCCGCCGATCACCTCGCGCCGGCCGACGTCGGTGCCCGAGAGTCCGCCGCTCACCATGCCGCCGATGTGCCTCCCCGGCTCGAGCAGCGCGACCCTCAACCCGTGCCGTGCGCCTGCCACCGCCGTTGCCGCGCCTCCCGCGGTGCCGCCGTAGACCACGAGGTCGAAATCCTGCTCCGCACCCGCGAGCGGGACAAGCGCCGCGGCAACGATCAATGCCTTCAGCTTCATGCCTCAGATCCTCTCAAAATCGCGGCCTCATTCCAACTCGTCGCGCGGGCGCATCTGACGATACACTGAGCTTGATCATGCCTGTCCTGACGACTCCCGCTCTGACGAGGCGCGGCTTCGCTCTGTCGGCGCTGGGCGCGCTTTCGCTGCGCGCTCAAACCGCCGGCGAAGTGAAGTGGGCGCTGCTGGCCGACACCCACGTCCCGGCCGATCCGTCGAACGTCTATCGTGGCTTCAAGCCGGTGGAGAACCTGAAAGCCGTCGTGCCGCAGGTGGTCGGCTACGCCCCGCACGCGGCTCTGGTCTGCGGCGATGTCGCGCGGCTCGAAGGATTGCGCGGCGACTACGACGCCACCGCCGCGCTGATGGCGCCCGTGCTTGCAAAGACGCCGGTGGCGATGGCGCTCGGCAACCACGACGACCGCAAGAACTTCCTCGCCGCCCTGGGCGCGACGCAAAAGGGCGCGCAGGCTGTCAAAGACCGCCACATCGTCGTCGCCGATGCCGGTCCCGTGAAAATGGTCATCCTCGATTCCCTGATTCAGCCGAACCTGACGCCCGGCCTGCTTGGCAAGGCGCAGCGGACGTGGCTCAAGGAATATCTGGCCTCCGGCGACGACACGCCCGTCGTCCTTTGCAT
Source organism: uncultured Solibacteraceae bacterium (assembly GCA_964472745.1). Lineage (GTDB taxonomy): Bacteria > Acidobacteriota > Terriglobia > Bryobacterales > Bryobacteraceae > CAYYNC01. Next base: position 113,127 of record CAYYNC010000002.1, on the reverse strand, counting down.
CCATCACACTCTGGACGACAACGACGGCTCGCTGCTCGACGCGCCACGGCTGTTCGACCTCGTCCGCGACGTCCGCAAGGTGAAAGCCATCGTCTATGGCCACTCGCACGTCTACGGCTACGACACCTTCAACGGCATTCACCTCATCAACCTCCCGGCGGTGGGCTACAACTTCCGCGACATCGACCCCGTCGGCTGGGTGGAGGGCGTCTTCTCGCGCCGCGGCGCCAGGTTCACCCTGCGCGCAATCGCGGGCAACAAAGACAAAGACGGCCAGACCGTCGAGGTCACCTGGAGGACCTGACAATGACACGCAGACAACTGATTGCTGCCGGCGCGGCTTCGCTCGCCGCTCGCTCGCTCGCCCACGCCGCGCCCTATGTTCCTCATCCCTCGAACGTGAAGGCGCGTCAGTGGTTCCAGGACGCGAAGTTCGGCCTTTTCATCCACTGGGGCGTCTACAGCGTGCTCGGCAAGGGCGAGTGGGTGATGAACAACGACAAGATGTCCATCGCCCAGTACGAGCCGCTCGCCGCGCAGTTCAACCCCGTGAAGTACGACCCCGCCGCGTGGGTCGCGCTCGCCAAAGCCGCCGGGCAGAAATACATCACCATCACGAGCAAGCACCACGACGGCTTCGCCATGTGGGGCACGAAGCAGAACAAGTGGAACATCGTCGACGCCACCCCCTACGGCAAGGACGCGCTGAAGCCGCTCGCCGACGAGTGCCGCCGCCAGGGCGTGAAGCTGTTCTTCTACCACTCGCACCTCGACTGGCATCATCCCGATTACTTCCCGCGCGGCCGCACTGGCCATGCGTCGGGACGGCCCGAGTCGGGCGATTTCAACCGCTATCTCGACTTCATGGACGCGCAGTTGACCGAGTTGCTCACAGGCTACGGCGAGATCGCGGGCATCTGGTTCGACGGCATCTGGGACAGGAAGGGCGCCGACTGGCGTCTGCGCCAGACCTACGACCTGATCCACAACCACCAGCCGCACGCGCTCATCGGCAACAATCACCACTTGGCGCCCTTCGAGGGCGAAGACTTCCAGATGTTCGAGAAGGACCTGCCGGGCCAGAATACCGCCGGCTTCAACGAGGAGTCGAAGATCGGCGCGCTGCCCCTTGAAACCTGCGACACGATCAACGTTGCGTGGGGCTACAACTCCACCGACCGCCGCTTCAAGAGCACGAAGCAGCTCGTCCACTACCTGGTGAAAGCCGCGGGCATGAACGCCAACTTCTTGCTCAACGTCGGTCCGAAGCCCGATGGCACGATTCAGGATGAGTTCATCACGCGCCTCAAAGAGACGGGGGAGTGGATGTCGAAGTACGGCGAGTCGATCTACGGTACGCGCGGCGGCCCGATCAGTCCGCGCCCCTGGGGCGCGACTACGCAGAAGAAGGGCGTCGTCTACGCGCACATCCTCGACTGGCCCGACCAGGCGCTGGTGATCCCGCGCCTGCCGATGCCTGTGAAGTCGGCGAAGCTCGTGGGCTCCAACCAGCCCGTCCCGATGAAAGACGTCGACAACGGCCACCTGCTCCAGATCCCCATGGCCGGCCGCGACCCGATCGCCACCGTGATCGCCATCGAGACCGCGTAATCACCCCCGGCGCTCGCCGGCGGCATGGGAGCGCCCGCCGTGAGATAATATTGCATGTAATATCATTGTGGCGGGGTTGGTTTGCGCGTTGTTCTGGAGACGGACGTTTTGGCGGCTGCCTTTCGCAGTGACCAGGGTGGTTCTCGACAACTGCTTTGGGAGGCTCTGGATCGGCGGTTGGCGGCGCTCGTTTCGGTTCCCCTGATGGTCGAGTACGAGGCTGTGCTGACACGGAAAGATCATTTACGGGCGGCCGGGATCACGGCGGAGGAGGTGGGCGCAGTTCTCGACGCGCTCACGGCGGTTGCAGAGCCAGTCCATCTCTGGTTCCACTGGCGGCCTAGGTTGAAGGATGCGGCTGATGAGATGGTGCTGGAGACCGCGGTGAACGGAATGGCGGACTGGCTGGTGACGTTCAACATCAGGCATCTCGGCGCGGCTTCCGCGCAGTTTGGCGTGCGCGCTATGACACCGGGCGAAGCCTGGCGTGAGATGGCAGGAAGACGGCATGAGAAGAAGTAACGTTTCGTTGAGACTTCAGGAGTCGCTGCTCCAGGAGGCGCGGCGCGTTGCGGAGAAAGAGGGTGTCGCGCTGAACCAGTTCATCAACGTCGCGGTGGCGGAGAAGCTGTCGGCGCTGCGGACGGATGACTATTTCCGCGAGCGGGCGGCTCGGGCGAACATCACGAAAGCCAAAACGATCCTCAAGCGGGCGGGCCGGGGGAAGCCGCCTGTCCCCGGAGACCGGAAGTAGCCTCAGAGCAGGCGCTCGCCGGTGGCCGCGTCCAAGAGCAGCGAACTCTTCGGCGGCAGTTCGAGGTCCACCGACTGGCCGCTCTTGAGCCTGAGGGTGCGGCGGCCGCGCCGCGCGGTGATCAGATCAGCACGGTTGCCCTCGAATTCGAGCAGGAGACGCCCGTCTTTCCACTCCGGCTTGTAGTCGCTCACGAGCCCTTCCCATGATTCGCGCGGGATCGCCGGATCGTAGCGCAGATGAGGCTTCACCAGCTCCGCGAGCAACAGACTGCCGCGCGAGTCCAGATGCACGCTGTCGCTCAGCGGATCGCGCAGCCGCTCAAAGCTGTGCCGGTCGTGCCAGGCTTCACGCTTGACGCGGTCCTGATCGGGCGGCGCGCCCTCTTCCGGAAGCCAGGTGATATGATCCCGCTGATCCTGCCTGGTGATCGACCGCCCGTAGAACAGCACCTTTGCCGCGTTACGCTTCTGCGGCGTGCTCTTCGCAAGCAGCGTCATCGTGCGCTGCACGTTGTGTTGCGCGCAACAGGAGAGCGCGAAGGCGAGCGCTACCACTCCACCGCGAAGTCCCACGTTGCCTCCTTGCCCGCGGGCAGCAGCGCCTTTTGCGTTCCGGGCGCGGGACCGGGCTCAAAGCGCACTCCCGCGGCGAGCCCCGTGGCGCGAGCGCCCTCTGGCGTCACCAGCACGCCCTGCGACCTTGCGGGCGCTTTCCAGGTGAGTGCGAAGCCGCGCTGGCGGCCCTGCGCGCGCACCGCAATGGCGCCGCGCGGCGAGTGGACGGTGCCTTCGATCGACGCGAGATCGCCGGGCTGCGGCCGCACTTCATACTCCGCAAATCCCGGGGCCGTGGGCCGCACGCCGAGAACGATCTGATAGAGCGCGATCATCGGCACCGGATTGCTCTGGGCCCAGATGCTGCCCGTCGCACTCGGGCCGGGGTTCCACATCTCGGAGTACGTGCGATTCTCCAGCACTGACGGCATGCTCGCCCAGCGCTGACGAAGGTCGGTTACGACGGCGTCGCCGCGTCCGTGCCAGCCGAGCGCCCACAGCCGCCAGATGTCGTTCAACGGGTAGTTGGAGCCGAGCAACAGTCGCCCGCCTTCCAGTTCGTAGACGTTCCTGCGGTCGACGGAAGGCATGGCGGCGAGCAGATCGACGCTTGCCTTCTCGCGCCCCGCAGGGATGGAGCCGAACAGCAGCGCCATCGACAGCGTGCGCGCGTGGACGCGCGCCGCGCCGTCGTTCTGCACGCGCGGAAGGTTGTCGATGTAGAGCCCGCGCGCGTCGTCCCAATAGAGCGACCGTACCTGCGCTTCGATTGCGCGCGCCCGCTCGCGGTACTCCGCGGCCTTGCGCGATTCGCCGAGCCAGGCCGCGATGCGCGCCAGCCCGCGCGACAACATCCCGGCCCAGTAGATGTTCAGCGCGCAGTGCTTGTCGCGCTCCGCGTGAAAGCCGATGTGATCGATCCACACCGAGGTCCAGATGTGGTCCTGGACGCGCAGCAGGCCGCCCTCCGCGATGCGCTGCTCCAGAAACTCGTCGAACAGCACAAGCCGCGGGTAGAGCTCGGCAAGCAGCGCCTTGTCGCCGGTGAAGAGATAGTGCTCCGCCGACGCGAGGGTGAATTGCAGCGAGTGATCGATGATCGGCCCCCACTCGGTGAGGCCGAGGTGCTTTTGCCAGAGGCGCTGGCAGCGATCCCACGCGGGCCAACTGTCGGGGAACCAGCCCTCGCGGTTCTGTCCCTGAGCGAAGGTTTTCAACATGCGCGCGGGCTGCGCGTACTCGCCGAAGCCGTAGTAGCTGCCGAGCTTGGCATGATCGAGATCGCCGGCGTACTGCTGGCGCTCGCGAATCATGTTGTCGACCAGCGTCTCCTGGCAAGTGATCTTGTGCGTGTTCACCGACGCTTCGAAGGCGCGGTTTACCGCGGCGTCCGAGGTTTTGAGGTCCGGCTCGCGCGGCCACGCGTAGTTGCGCTCGGTGACGCCGGCCTCCTGGATTTCAACGGGCCCGTCGTTGTTGCGCACCAGCACCTGGAGCCAGCGCAGGCACTCGTATTCGAACGTCTCGAAAGGGTTCACGCCCTCGCGGCAAATGAGGCGCGCCCACTGGCCGAAGCGCGCTGGCGTGCGCAACAGGAGCGCGCCGGGCTGCTGGTTTTCCACCCACAGGATTTCGACCACCGTGCCCGCGGGCGCGCGGATTCTCACGCGCGGATGGCCGAGCATCTCGCGGCCGAAGTCGAACGTGAAGGCCGCGGAGACGCCCGGGCGCGCGGGCGGGATTTTGTTCATCGCGAGCGACGCGTCGCCGCGCTCGGTGAAGGCGTCGATGGGGAAACACTCGAAGTACTCTTCGGGCGCGGTGAGCCAATCGATCCAGCCCTTGGCCACTGGTTCCGGCGCGCGCACGTAAGTCTCTTTGATGGGTGGAATCGTGCGCGCACGCAGAGTCCAGTCGTCCCTGGCGCCTTCGCGCGGCAGTTCGCTGAAGTTCGGCTTGCCGGCGGGCATGCGGCTGACGACGGCGTCCTTCCACCCGCTGTCGTCGAAGTCGGGCAGCAACCAGCCTTCGGGCCACAGGCGCATATCGAACTCTTCCTGGAGCGCGCGCAGGAACCAGCGCTGGTACTGGCCGGCCTTGTAGCTGCGCGCGCGCAGCGTTTTCCAGGAGGCGTCGGTGGCCAGGCCGTCCATCTGGAAGAGAAAGCCCTGGCCGTAGTTGCCCATGCCCAGCGGGCTTCCCGGTACGTAGGTTCCGTCGCCGCCGCCAAAGCAGGCGACGATGCCGCAGATCGCGTTGCGGCCGGGCTTGAGATATGGGGCGATGTCGACGGGATCGACGTCCCAGTAGCGCGGATCGCACGGCGCGGGGCCGCGAGAGGCGAGCTGGCCGTTGACAAGCAGCTCGTAGCGCGAATTGCCGCTCACCCAGGCTTCGACCTTCGCCGGAACATCGGCGAGCGTGATTGTTTTACGAAAAAGGACGAAGGTCCCGGGCAGAGTGCGCGCCTCCGGGAACCAGATCCAGCGTGCGCGCATCGGCGGAAGCTGAGGCGCGGGAGATTGCGCGACAGCGTCGAACTGGAGCGCCGCGGCAGGCGCGGCCTTGAAGAGCGTGCGTCGAGAGATTCTCATGCTTCAACCCCACGTGGGCCAATCCGCCTTTACGTCTTCGTGCGCGGTGAGCAGCGCTTTTTTCATTGCCGCCAGTTTCACGGGTTCTTTCGCCGCGAGGTCGTTCTTTTCGCCGGGATCGAGGCGCAGGTTGTAGAGCTCGAAGCGGGCGAGGTCGTAGTCGTCCGGCTTCGACTGGCCTCCCCCAGGCGCGCGGCCGGATGGCTTCGATGGAATCCCGAGGACCTTCCAGTCGCCCTCGCGCAGGGAGGCGCGCGGCGCGTCGAGCGCGTTGGAGTAATGCCAGTGCAGCGGACGCGGACGCTTCACGGGTTTGCCGTCAAGGGCGGCGCTGATGTCGGCGCCGTCGAGCTTGCGCTGGGGCACGCGAATGCCGGCGAGCCCGCAAAGGGTGGGCAGAAGATCGAGCGAGCAGATGGGGACGCTGCTGCTGCGGCCCGCTTTCACGCGGCGCGGGAAGCGGATCATGCCCGGCACGCGGTATCCGCCTTCATACAGCGAGAGCTTCATGCTGCGCAGCGGCGCGGCGGAGCCGTAGCTGCGTGCGGCCCCAGGGTAGCGCTTCAGCGTTTCGGGGCCGTTGTCGCTGGTGAACATCGCGAACGTGTTGTCGAAGTCGCCGCGTTGTTCAAGCGCCTGCATCAGTCGGCCGAATTCGTGGTCGGTTTGCGCGACGTTGCCGTAGTAGATCGCGCGATTTCGTTCGGGGTCGCTCGCGTACGGACGTACGAAGTCCTCGTCCGCCGCGACGGGCTCGTGAGGCGAGTGGAAGCAGACGAAGAGAAAGTAAGGGCGGCTGCGATCAACGCTTCTCAGCCACTCGATCGCTTCATCGACGATCAGCCTGCTGGAGTGGCCTCTGAGCGGCCCCACCTCCTTGCCGTTGCGCACGAAGTTCACGGGATCGAGATGCGAGGGCGCGGCGTTGTTCTGCGTGGCGAACCAGTGGTCGAAGCCGTGATCGCCGGGCTGCGGCTGCGCGGCGCTGTTGAACATTCCGTTCAGATGCCATTTGCCGGAATGGCACGTCGCGTAGCCCGCCTGCTGGAGCAGCCGTGAGATCGTGACTTCTTCGCGACGCAGATGCATCGGGCTGTTCGCGGGAATCCAGTCGTAGATGCCGGCGCGATCGGGCGTGCGGCCGGTGAGGAGTCCCGCGCGCGAAGGCGAGCACACGGGCGCGGCGGCATAGCAGTCTGTGAAGCGGATGCCCTGTTGCGCGAAACGGTCGAGATGCGGCGTTTTGATGACAGGGTGGCCGTAACAGGAGAGGTCGCCGTAACCGAGATCGTCGCAGAGCGCGATGACGATGTTGGGCGGCCTTGTGCGGATTGGCGCGGCGCTGAGGCCGCACGAAAGCAGAAACGTACGCCGGTCGGTCATCACCGGCAAGTCTATCGCGAGTTCCGGTAGCGCTCGATGAGTGTGTTCGTGGAGGAATCGTGATGGAGGTCCGTGGCGCTGCTCAGCTCGGGCGCGATCTTCTCCGCGAGCACCTTGCCAAGTTGGACGCCCCACTGGTCGAAGGCGTTGATGTCCCAGATGACGCTTTGCGTGAAGACGTTGTGCTCGTACAGCGCGACGAGCGAGCCGAGGGCCTCGGGCGTAAGGCGCTCGGCGAGGATCGTGTTGCTGGGACGATTGCCGTCGAAGACTCTGTACGGGAGTTCGTGAGACTTTCCAAAGGCCAGCGCCTCGCTCTGAGCGAAGACGTTCGCCATCAACAGGTCGTGATGATCGCCGAGGGGATTCAGCGAGCGGCAGAATCCGATGAAGTCGCAAGGAATGAGTTTCGTGCCCTGGTGAATCAGTTGATAGAAGGAGTGCTGCCCGTTGGTGCCGGGCTCGCCCCAGTAGATCGGGCCGGTCTGGTAATTGACACGCTTTCCATCGATGGTTACCTGCTTGCCGTTGCTCTCCATCGTCATTTGCTGAAGGTAGGCCGGGAAGCGCTTCAGATACTGGTCGTAAGGCAGGACCGCGACCGTTTCCGCATTGAAAAAGTTGTTGTACCAGACAGTGAGCAGGGCCATCAGCACGGGCATGTTCCGGCGGAACGGCGCGGTGTGGAAGTGCTCATCCATGGCTCGGAAGCCGGCAAGCATGCGGCGGAAGTTCTCGGGGCCGATGGCGATCATCGTCGAGAGGCCGATGGCCGAGCACATCGAGTAGCGCCCGCCGACCCAGTCCCAGAACCCGAACATGTTCTTCGTGTCGATGCCGAAGGCCTTGACGAGATCCGCGGCGGTGGAGACCGCGACGAAGTGCCTGGCGATGGCCTTTTCATCTTTGAGCGCGGCGAGACACCAGTCACGGGCGGTTCGCGCGTTGGTCATCGTTTCGAGCGTGGTGAAGGTCTTGGACGCGATGATAAACAGCGTCTCTTCGGCGTCGAGGCCGCGGACGGCTTCGGCGAAATCGGTGCCGTCGATGTTGGAGACGAAGCGGAAGGCCAGTTCGCGGCGGCTGTAGTAGCGCAGCGCTTCATACGCCATCACCGGGCCGAGGTCCGAACCGCCGATGCCGATGTTGACGATGTTTCGGATGCGCTTGCCCGTGTAACCTCGCCGGCGGCCGGAGCCGATGCCGCGGGCGAACTTCTCCATGCGGCCGAGCACTTCATGGACTCCGGGGACGACATTCCTCCCATCGACGCGAATGTCGGCCTCGCGGGGCGCTCGCAAGGCAGTGTGCAAAACCGCGCGGTTTTCGGTGACGTTGATCTTCCGCCCCTTGAACATCGCCTCGATTCGCTGCTTGAGCCCGCGCTCTTTCGCCAGTCCCACGAGCAGGCGGAGCGTCTCATCGTTGACGCGGTTCTTCGAGTAGTCGAGGTACAGTCCACACGCTTCCAGCGCCATGCGCCTGCCGCGATTTCGATCCGCCGCGAAGAGATCGCGCAGATGCGCGTCGCGGATTTCAGCGAAGTGCGATTCGAGCCGCTTCCACGCGGCAGTGCTGGTGAGCGGTTCCATTTGAGTATTACTCTAACAAGGCCGTTCGTAAACCGAGCGTTTCCGTGGTAGCGTTAACCCCCAGAGGGAGGCGCGCGGATGAAGACTCTCATTTGCGTTTTGCTCTTGACGGCGGGCGCGTGGGCGGAGACGCACACCATCCGGCCGGAAAAGTTCTATAACTCGTTCGATCACCGCCATCCGGTGCTGTCGCGGATCCGGCCCGGCGATACGGTCAATACGCTCACGATCGACGCGGGCGGCTATGATGCGAAGGGCGTGAAAGCGGGCGATCGGCCTAATCCGCTCACAGGACCTTTTTACATCGAGGGTGCGGAGGCAGGCGACGCTCTCGAAGTGCGCCTGGAGCGTGTGCGCATCAGCCGCGACTTCGGCTGGACCAGCCAGCGGCTGCTGCTGGAGTCGCTGGCGGAGAGGTCGATTGAGGGCATCTATCCCCGGACGCCGAGAAAAGCCGCGGCTCTGCCGGAGCGCGACGATTTGTTGCGGTGGTCCATCGATCGGAAGACGTCGAAGGTACGGCTGGTGGAGCCGCGATCGGCTGTTCATCCGATGGAATTCACCGCGCGGCCGATGCTCGGGTGCGTCGGCGTCGCCGCGCCGGGCGTGTTCGCGCCGCCGTCTTCGATCTCGGGGCCGTACGGGGGCAACATGGACTACAACGCGATCGGCGAAGGGGTCACGGTGCATCTGCCTGTTTATCATCCCGGCGGGCTCTTGTTTATCGGTGATGGCCATGCGCTCCAGGCCGACGGTGAGCCGATCGGCACGGGCGTCGAAACCACGATGGACGTCGTGTTCACGGTGCGCCTTCGGAAGAACGCGAATCTCACGGGACCGCGGCTCGAGACATCGGAGTTCATTGCGTCGATCGGCAGCCAGCCGGAGTTTGCGAGCTCGCTCGACCGGAGTCTGCGGTTGGCGACTTCGGACATGGTCGATTGGCTCGTGAAAGAGTACCGCATGGAGCCGTGGGCGGCGCATCTGCTCATCGGGATGGTGGGGCGGTATGACGTCATCACCGTGCAGGGTTCGATGGCGTTGGTGTTGCACAGGCGTGTGCTGCCGGGAGGCAAGTGATGCAACGAAGATCGTTTCTTAAGGGCGCAGGAGCGGCGGTCCCGGCTGTTGAGCTTTTGGCGGCGGCTCCGGCGGAGAAGTTCACACCGGTTGAGCTGGACCGTTACTTCAACGCCTCGCCGAAGGAGTTCGGTCCGCGCGATCCGATGCAGGGGCTGATTCAGCCGCTGGCGGGCGAGCAGGAGATCCGCGGCATTCCGTTTCGTCTCGGCGCGCCGGGCGTGGAGCGCCGCTCCTGGATTGCACTCAGCACTCGCGCGCACGCGTGGACGACGCGGAGCGTCGAGATCCCGATCGGACGGAAGGCGGCATTTCTTTGCCTGGCGCAGTTCTGCGATTGGGACCCGGCGGAACTGCATTCCGATGACGTCGACACGATCGAGAAGATCGGGCAGCGTCTCGCGGATGCGGTGCTGGTGTACGACGACGGATCGGCGAAATCGTTTCCGGTGCGGCGCAGGTTCGAGGTGCGGCCGCCTCACGCCGCATGGGGCCACGAGTGCTTCAACGCGATGCAGAGCAACACGTGGCGCACGGTCAGCCTGAGGGACCCGCTGGAGCGCGGCACCGACTGGGGCGAGTTGCAGAACGGGGTGCTCTACAAGTCATTGAGTCGTGCTGCGCTTTGGATTTGGGCCTTGGAGAATCCCGTGCCTGATCGCGCGGTGAAGGCGCTGCGCATTGATGCCGCGGATGAGGATTACCTGATTGTTTGCGGCCTCACGCTCTATCACGGGCGGCAGAATCCGCTGCGTCTGGAGCGGAGGAGGCTCTATCGCATAATGCTGCCATCGGCGACGGCTGAAGCAGCCGGCCGCTGGAAGGTGGAGGTGGACCTCGGTCTCGTTTGCAGAACCTGGCCGGGCGCGCAGTTCAACGCCGAGGAGTGGCTGAATTCGGAAAGTGCTGGACTGGGCGAGCGGCGGCCTCCCGTGAAGGGATCGAGCGAGATCTACGCCGAAATCACTTCGAGCGCCGAGGCAACGCTGAAGCTGACCGACACCGCAACGAGCGCGCGGTACGAGTTCGACCTCGCGGGGATCGCGCCGGGCAGGCCGGTCGCCGCGCGGCAGGGCGCGTCGCGCGTGGAAGTGCTGGAGCGCGAGAAGGCGTGGTTGCACTGCCGCGTGATCGATGAATCCACCGGACGGCCGGCGCCGGCGCGACTGGCGTTCCGCTCAAAGGAGGGCCGCTACATTCCCCCGTACGGGCACCGCACGGAAATCAACAGCGCCTGGTTCCAGGATTACGGCGCCGACGCGCAAGTGGGCGCGGCCTCGTTCGCCTACGTGGACGGCACGTTTCAGGTGGAGCTGCCGGTGGGCGAGGTCTACGTCGAGCTGAGCAAGGGCTTCGAATACAAAGCCGTCAGGCAGCGGCTTCAGGTCGGCGCGGGGCAGCGCGAACTTGATCTGCGCATCCCGCGCATCGCGGACTGGCGCAAACGCGGCTGGGTGACAGCGGATACGCACGTTCATTTTCTCTCGCCGTCGACCGCCGTGCTGGAAGCGCAGGCTGAAGGACTGAACCTGGTGAACCTGCTGGCCGCGCAGTGGGGCGACCTGTTCACCAACGTCGGCGATCTGCCCTACGGGCCGCTGGTGTCGGCTGACAAGGAGACGATCGTTTCCGTGGGGACGGAGAACCGCCAGCATCTGATGGGGCACCTCGGATTGCTGGGCGGCCACGGCGAGCCCGTGTTCCCGATGTCGGCCGACGGGCCGAGCGAGGCGTATCCGGGCGATCCGCTGTGGACGAGCATGTCGGATTGGGCGGATGCGTGCAGGAAGCGGGAAGGCGTTGTGGTGGCGGTCCACTTCCCCGTGCCCAACGCGGAGATGGCGGCGGAGATCGTCATGGGCAAAGTCGACGCGGTCGAATTGTACCCGCGCTTTGACGGGGCGTTTCGGTTGCTGGCGTACAACGACTGGTACCGCTATTTGAACTGCGGCTACCGCGTCGCGGCGGCGGGCGGGACGGACAAGATGGCGGCGTCGACTCCGGTGGGCGGCAATCGCACGTATGCCTATCTTGGGGATCGTGAGTTCACCTTCGGGAACTGGGCGGCGGCAGTGCGCGCAGGGCGGACGTTCGCGACGACGGGGCCGCTGGTGGAGTTCCGCGTGGACGGCAGGATGGCGGGGGATGAGATCCGCTTGCCTGCGAGCGGCGGAACGCTCGAGGTGATCGCGGAGGCGACCAGCTTCGTGCCTTTCCACCGGCTCGAGATCGTCTACAACGGCAAGCCGGCGGCCTCGCGCGAGGAGATGGGCGGCACACGTCAGATGCGGCTGGCGGAGAAGGTGAATGTGCCGGGGCCGGGGTGGCTTGCGGCGCGGGTGGGATCGCGCGTGGCCGCGGCTCGATTTGGCGTGGCTGCGCACACCTCGCCGGTGTACCTGATGTCACCAGGGCGTGAGGTGTTTTCGGCGCCCGCGGCGGCGTACTTCATGAAGCTGATCGAGGGGACTCAAACGTATGTGGAAAACCTCGCGACGCGGCCCGACGAAAAGGAACGGCTGGACCGGATCGCGAAAGTCCTCAAGGAGGCGCACGCGCGGCTGCACCAGCGGGTGGAGAGACGCCGGTGAGCGCGAGTAGTACTTTTTATCTCGTTGGCCGGCAGATACTTATTGACCTGTCCCAGGAGTCCGGATAGACTGTTGGCGATGCGGGTGTGTGCCCGCAACGCGGAGGAAATCGCCGAATGAAAAAAACACTTCTGCTGGCTCTCGTTTTGGCATTGGCGGTAGGGCCGGCGTCAGCAGCGACCTTGGCCCTGCTCCATGCGGACACCGGCTTTGCGCCCGGCGCACAAACGAAACTGTTGGCGACCGGCAGATTCAGCGCGGTCGATCTGTTCCCGGTCAATTCGGGTCTGCCCTCGCTGGCGACGCTGAGCGGTTACGACGCGGTCCTGGCGTGGACCAACAACGTTCCCACCGATCCGCTATCGTTTGGAAACCTACTCGCGGATTACTACGACCTCGGCTCGAAGCGCCTCACGGTGGCGACATACTCGATGAGCAATCCCTGGGCCATTACGGGTCGGGTCACGACGGGCGACTACGTCGGGCTGACCAACCTCGGTGTGAACGGGAACGTGAGCGGCAATCTTGTGGCGACAGGCCCCGATCCGCTGTTCGACGGCATCGATCTCGGGTCGATCACCTACTTCCATAACTCCAACTTCTCGCACCCCGGGCTTGCTTCCGGCGCAACTCTGCTGGCGACCGACGGCGGCGGCATCTACATGATCGCCCGCAGCGCGAACGGCGTGTACTGGTTCAATCTCTTCCCCGGCTTCATCAGCGGCAACAACGACGAGCTCTACGAGCTGTTCGCGAACTCGTTCACGGCGACGAATCAGATTCCGGAGCCGTCCACCTTCGCCCTGATGGGGATCGGTTTAGGGCTGCTGGCTCTCATGCGCCGGAAATAGGCGGGACTTGAGGAGCAACGGGTTGTTGTGTGCGGCTGCGATTGAGCCGCCGGCGATTTGACGAAACGAACCCAGACTCGCTCCCGCTCAGGAGCGCATCGGTGTCCCGCTCACTGCAAGCTCACCGTGAAGATCGCAATGTATTGCTTGCCAGCCACGTGTTCGCGCGCCTCCAGCAGCCTGAAACCGTTCGCCGCCACCTCTTTGATGACATCGTCCATGTCCAGCCGGATGTGCTCCAGGGCGAAATTCGCCCGCGGACCATCCCCCATGGCCCCCACGCGCTTGTAGTAGTCCACGATCGCAAACCGCCCGCCCGGTTTCAGCGCCTTGCGCAATCCGGAGAGCGTCGGCTCCGGATAGTCGAAATGGTGGTAGGCGTCCACCGTCACGGCCAAGTCGATCGAATTCGGGGGCAAATTTGGATCTCTCTCAGTCCCCTTCACGAATTCGACGTTTTTCAGCCCCTCCTTCTCGACTTTCGCCCGCGCCTGCTGGATGAAATCCTCGAAGATGTCCTGTGAATAGACCTTGCCCTGCGGGCCGACGGCCTTCGACAGGAAAGGCAGCAGGACCCCGGCCCCCGCGCCCAAATCCGCCACGGCCATTCCCGGCTTGATCTGGAGCGCGCCGACGATGCGCGCCGCCTGGAGTTGTTCCGCGCGCTCAGCCGCGCCCAGCGTCCGCAGCATGGCCGCGCGGCCCTCGGGCGTCTTGTATTGCGTGTTGGCCTTCTCGGCCACTTGGCCGGACACCGCCGCTGCGAACACCGCGGCCAGCGCCGCGATACGCGCTACAGCCCCTGCTCCATCGGCATCGCGAACGGCGCCTCCGAATTGAACGGAAACTCCGCGATGCGTTTCAATGCACGCCGCACCTGCTCCTCTGCACATTTCTCGATGGTAACCACGAACGGCAGATTTCGCCAGTCCTCCGACGGAAGCTGCAACACCGCGTCGATGGAGATCTCGTGATCCGCCAGCACCCGCGCAATCGACGCGATGATGCCCGGCTGGTCCACCACGACGAACCGCAGATACCACGGCCGCTGCTGCAACTCGATGGGAGAAGTCCTCCCTTCGGGCAGCTCCGTGAAGCCGAACGGCGACACCCTCTCCGACTTCGAGCTTCGGATCTCGCGCGCCACCCTCATGAGGTCGCTCACCACCGCCACGCCTGTCGGCAGCGGCCCGGCTCCGCGTCCGTAGTAGAACGTGTCCGCCCCGAACGCCCCGCGCGACCACACCGCGTTGTACGCCCCCACCACGCTGGCCAGGATCGTGTTCTTAGGAATCAACGCCGGCCGCACGGAAACGAATAGCGACTCGCCCTCCCGCCGCGCCGCGCACAACAGCCGGATCGTACACCCGAGCTGCTGGGCATAGCGGAAGTCCACCGGCGTCACCGGCCGGATGCCCTCGGTATGAATGTGCGCGGGCGCCACACGCACCCCGAATGCCAGAGACGCAAGCAGAGCCAGCTTCGACCGCGCGTCGAAGCCGTCGATGTCCGCAGTCGGGTCGGCTTCCGCGTAGCCCAGGTCCTGCGCCTCTTTGAGGACATCACCGAATGCCGCGTTGCGCCTCTCGATCTCGGTCAGAATGTAGTTGCTCGTTCCATTCAGAATCCCGAACAGCGTCTCGATGCGGTCGCCCGCGATCCCCTCGCGCAGAACGTTGTGGATGGGAATTCCGCCGCAGACGCTCGCCTCCATCGCCAGCGTCACCCCGGCCTTGTGCGCGCGCTTCCAGATCGACACCCCGGCCTGCGCGATCAGCTCCTTGTTCGCCGTCACCACGTGCTTGCCCGCGTCGATCGCCGCGTCTACGATCTCCGCCGCCGCGCCCGTGCCCCCCACCAGCTCGGCGACGACGTCCACGTCGGGCCGCGCCACCAGCTCGCGCCAGTCCTCCGTCACCAACGCCGGGCTCACGCCTGGCGGCAGCTTCTTCGACTTCGCCGTCCGGCTGCATAGGGCGGTAACATTCAGCCGGAACCCGAGCTTGCGCGCGATCTGATCCGCGTTTTCCGAGAGAATGGTAAGTGTTCCGGAGCCCACATTGCCGAGGCCGACAATGCCGATATTCACGTCCTGCATAAACTTTCAGGATATCAGCCGCCTCCTGCGGACCCTGCTCCTCATTGCGTGCCTCGCCGCGGCCGCAACTGCGCAACGGATGCCTCCTACTCGGGAAAAGGAGCCGGAGCGCCTCCCCGACGGCCGCCTGCAAAGCGAAGCCATCCTCAAGGCCGACCACAAGCAGAACCTGAAAGACCTCGAAGAAATGCTCAATCTGATCGAAGCCGTCCGCAAGGATCTCGAGCAAAACGAGCACCACGTTCTCTCCTTGAAGACCCTCAGGCAGCTCGAAGAGATCGAAAAACTCAGCCGCCGCATCCGCGGCCGCATCAAGCGCTTCTGACCCCGCGCTTCAGAGCCGCGATCGTCAGGGAGCGGTCAAAAGACCCCCGAAATGATAGAGTGTTGGATCGGATAGTCCTCACCATGCCCACTCGCGAAAAAGCCCAACTGATGAGCGCCTCCGAGATCGACCGCACCATGGTCCGCTTGGCGCATGAAGTCCTCGAAAAATCCGACGACGTCGGCAAGCTCGCCTTCATCGGCATCCGCCGCCGCGGCGTCCCGATGGCGCAACGGCTCGCACGCAAAATCGAAGAGCTCGAAGGCAGAAAAGTCCCCGTCGGCATCCTCGACATCACCCTCTACCGCGACGACCTCTCCACCATCGACGAGAAGCCCGTCGTCACCAACACCGAGATCGACTTCCCCGTCGCGGGCAAGGACGTCATCCTCATGGACGACGTGCTCTACACCGGCCGCACCATCCGCGCCGCCCTCGACGCGCTCTTCGAGCGCGGCCGTCCCTCCCGCGTCCAGCTCCTGGTCCTCATTGACCGCGGCCATCGCGAGCTCCCCATCGAAGCGCAGTATGTCGGCCGCAAGGTCCCCACCTCCTCGCGCGAGATCATCGAAGTGAAATTCAACGAGGTCGACGGCATCGAAAAAGTCCTGCTCGTCGAGCGCGTGGACTGAGGAGGCCCCCATGGGCAAAGGGCTGCTCGGCATTGAGGACCTCGAACGCAGTGAAATCGAGGCCTTCCTCGAAAGAGCCCGCGACTTCCAGCCGCACGGCGGCGAGAGCTTCGCCAAGCTCAATATCTGCACCGGCAAACTCGTCGTCAACCTCTTCTACGAAGCCTCCACGCGCACGCGCACCAGCTTCGAGATCGCCGCCAGGCGCCTCGGTGCGGACACGCTCTCAATCACCGCTTCAGGTTCCAGCGTCACGAAGGGCGAGAGTCTCGTCGATACTCTCAACACCCTCATCAGCTATCGCCCCTCGGCCATCGTCATGCGGCACGCCGCCTCCGGCGCGCCCCATTTCCTGGCGCGCTACCTGACCACGCCCATCGTCAACGCCGGCGACGGCACGCACGAGCACCCGACGCAGGCGCTGCTCGACGCGCGCACGATCCTCGACAGCAAAGGCAAGCTCGAAGGCCTCCGCGTCGCCATCATCGGCGACATCCAGCACAGCCGCGTCGCCCGCTCAAACATTCACCTGCTTTCGCGCTTCGGCGTCGCCATCGTGCTTTGCGGCCCGCCGCAGCTCGTGCCGCGCGAGCTCGCCGGCATCGCCCCCGGCATCACCATCGAGACCGATATCCGCAAGGCCATCCGCGACGCCGACGTCATCATGATGCTGCGCGTCCAGCTCGAACGCATGAACGAGCCGCCCATTCCGCAAGGCGAATACTTCCAGTTCTACGGACTGCGCCTCGAACACCTCGACCTCGCCCGCCCCGACGCCATCGTCATGCACCCCGGCCCCATCAACCGCGGCCGCGAGATCTCCTCCGAGGTCGCCGACTCGCAGCGCTCCATGATCCTCAACCAGGTGGAGAACGGCATCGCCGTGCGCATGGCCGTCCTGGAGAAGGTGCTCACGCAATGAAACTCCTCATCCGCAACGGCCGTGTCATCTGCCCCGCGTCGGACTACGACGAGACGGCCGACGTCCTCATCGAGCACGGCCGCATCTCCGCCGTCGGCCCCAACCTCTCGACGCCCGGAGTCGAAGTGATCGACGCCGCCGGACTCGTCGTCGCGCCCGGCTTCATCGATATCCACGTCCACCTCCGCGAGCCCGGCTTCGAACACGCCGAGACCATTGAATCCGGCGCGCAGGCCGCCGCGGCCGGAGGCTTCACCACCATCTGCTGCATGCCTAATACCCTGCCGGTGAACGACTCGGCCACCGTCACCAGCTACATCGTCGAGAAGGCCCGCCGCTGCGCCGTGGTGAACGTCTTCCCCATCGGCGCCATCACCAAGGGCAGCGCCGGCGAAGAACTCGCCGCCATCGGCTCCATGGTCGCCGCCGGCGCGGTCGCCATCAGCGACGACGGCCGGCCGGTGATGAACTCGCTTGTCATGCGCCGCGCCATGGAGACCGCGCGCGCCTTCGGCATCCCCGTCATCGACCACTGCGAGGACCTGAACCTCAGCGCCGGGGGCAACATGCACGAGTGCATCGACTCCGTCCGCCTCGGCCTGCGCGGCATTCCCTCCGCCGCCGAGGACGTCATGGTCGCGCGCGACATCATCCTCTCCGAGCTCACCGGCGCGCGCTATCACGTCGCCCACATCTCCACCGAAAACGCCGTCGGCATGGTGAAGGCCGCGAAAGAGCGGGGCATCCCCGTGACATCCGAAGTCACGCCGCACCACATCGCGCTCCATACCGGGCTGATGAAGCCCTACGACTCCAACTACAAGATGAAGCCGCCGATCCGCTCGAAACACGATGTCGGCGCAGCTCTTGAGGGCATCGTCAACGGCGCCATCGACTGCATCGCCACCGACCACGCGCCTCACGCCGGCGACGACAAGATGCAGGAGTTCGAGCGCTGCCCGTTCGGCATCACCGGCCTCGAAACCGCCCTCGGCGTCTCGCTCGAAGTCCTCGTGCACAGCGGCCGCATCAGCCTCAACCGCCTCATCGCGATGTTCACCTCCGAGCCCGCCCGCGTCATCGGCTGGAAAGGCGAGCAGGCGCGCGGCGCTTTGAAGCCCGGCTACGCCGGCGACATCACCATCTTCCACCCCGAGTACCCCTGGACGTACGACGTCAAGAAGTCCGCCTCGAAGTCGAGCAACTCGCCGTGGAACGGCAAGCGCTTCCGCGGCGGCCCCATCCTGACCGTTGTCGGCGGGAAGGTGGTTTGGAAAGCCGAGGGCTTCTGAACATGGCCCAGCTCGACGACTTCCTCGGTGCGGCCAAGGCGAAAGGCGCGGACGACGCCTCGCTCGTCGCGTTGCTCAAGGATCAAGGCTGGCCGGAAAAAGAGTTGTACGCCGCCCTCGGCCGCTACTACGAACAGGCGACCGGAGTCGCGATCCCCGTGCGCGGGCGCGCCGCCGAATCGGCCCGCGACGCCTTCCTCCACCTGCTCTCGTTCGCCACGCTCGCCACCTGGATCACCTCGGCCGGATCGATCTGGTTCGAGTTGATCGACGTGTGGTTCCGCGATCCACTCTATGAAAACGTGTGGCGCTCGACGCGCCTCGACCTCACATTCCAGCTCGCCGCGATTCTGGTCGCATTTCCCACTTACCTGTGGACGATGCGCACTCTGCTCCGCGAGCAGCAGGCCAGCGAGGCCAAGCGCGAATCGGGCGTGAAGAAGTGGCTCACCTGGCTTGCGAGCTTCCTTGCCGCGGGCATCGTCATCGGCGACCTCATCGCGGTCCTCGCCTTCTTTTTCAAGGGCGAGGTGACGGCGAGGTTCATCCTCAAAGCCCTGACGGTGTTCGTCCTCGCGGGCGGGTCGCTCATCTACTACGCAGGCTCAATCGCGCGCGCAAAACAACGAGGAGAGGTCCAATGACGCGCGACCGCATGTGGGCTCTCGCGGCGACGGCCCTGGCTGCCGTCACCATCGCGCTCGGCTTCTACTACTCGGGCAGCCCCGCCCAGCGGCGGCTCTATGAAGCTGATAACCGCCGCGTGTCGGACCTGCGCGAGATCGGCAACGCGCTCTATCGCTACTGGGAAAGCCAGCCGAAAGACGAGCGCAAGCTCCCCGAGAAGCTCTCCGACCTCGCTGTTCTCCCGCACGGCGCGCCTGTCCGCCTGCTGGATCCGGTGACGTGGAAGCCTTACGGCTACAGGCTGATCGACGGTTCGAAGTTCGAGCTCTGCGCCGAGTTCGCCGAAGCCTCCGCGCCCCCGCGCGCCGGCGAAGTTCGCTTCTGGGCACATAAGTCCGGCCGCAACTGCTTCACACTCGACGCCAGGATGCAGGCCCCCTGGCAATAGCGCGGCGCTTCCAGCCCGCGGCGAATAAGAGAGCCAGCCCGAGCCAGAAGACGCCGAGCGGCACAACCCAGGCGAGCGACAGCCGGAACAACTGCTGCTGAACGAACTCCGCGAACCCGCACGCACGCGGGCCGCTGTCCATCCAACCCGAGCACGTGCCGGCGTACGCCGACGCCGCCCGCGCCGTCACCGGAATGTAGAGCAGCGCGGGCAGGAATACCGCGCAGGCCGCGGCGGTGAGCCAGTACTGCGGCGCCGTGCTCGCCCCCGGCCGCAAAAGCCGCCGCCGCACCCAGCGCGCGGGCAGCAGCAACAACAGCGGCAGCGGAATGAGCAGGAAGATCATGGCTCCAGAGTGATGACGTCGCCTGTCGCGGGAATCCGGCCGCCCAGGCGCAGGGCGCTCTCGATGCCGGTGCAGTGCGCGCCGTAGAAGCGCTCCACGCCAAACTCCTTGAGCTTCGCGCCGATGTGATCGAGCCGCGCGGCGCCGGCGTTGAAGACGTGCAGACCGCCAACGAGGAGGTGCACGCGCGTGTTGCGGATCGTCTTCCGCGCGTGCTCCAGGATGTTGACCACGCCCGCGTGCCCGCAGCCCGTCATTACCACCAGTCCATGTGGGGTGTCGAACACCATCGCCATGTCCTCGGGGATGCTGTCCTCGGCGTCCGATCCATCGGGCCGCCGCAACCTGCCCCCTCCGAACTGGCCCGGATCGTCTCTTGCGCGCGGCGTCGGGCCGCTGAGCCATACGCCCGGCGCGAGCTCGTGCGTTCGTGAGATCTGCTGGAACTTGCCGCCCAGCTTCTCGAACTCGCCTCGCACCCGGTTCATGGAGTTCCGGTCCGCTCCGTCCGGAGCGGGCCGCGGATAGAACATGCCCTCCGCCACCCAGGCGTGCGACAACGCATCCGCGTTCTGCTTCATGAATTCTCTGCGCAGCGTAACCAGTCCGGCGGTGTGATCGAGGTGATTGTGCGAGAGCACGACGTCGCGCACGTTTGCGAGATCGATCTTCATCTCGCGCACGTTGTGAAGCACGGTGGCTTCGCGCGCGCCGGTGTCGAACAGGATGCGCCGCCCGCCGGTCTCAACCAGAGCGGCGAAGCCCCATTCTCCAAGGCCGCGCGCGGCGACGTTGTTCGAAAGGATCGTCATGCGCAGGTCGCGCACCGCGGGGGGCGCCTGGCCTTGAAGCGCCAGAGCGCCAAGTAAGACAGAGAAGCAGAGCCGCATTGCAGCCTCCACAATCATCAGACGTCGATGGCGATCACCTCGTGAAGCAGGATCGCTGGCGTCGTCATCTCGAACCAGCCGCCATCGAACCTCCATGGCGGCGTCGCGCCGCTCACCAGGAGCTTCACGCCGCGCGGCTTGGCGCCATCCGGCAGCCGCAGCCTCACGCGCTGCGGGCCGACGGGCAGGAACTCGCGGAACGGCCCTTTCATCATCATCGGGTTCGTCAGGTTGACGAGGCACAGCGTCACGGAGTCCTTCTGGCGCCAGTAGGCGACGTCGACGATGCCGGGGCCGCGCACCAGCGCGTGCGGGTCCTCGTTCGCCGCCCACTCCACCGCGTTCGAAAGCAGCCGGCCGTGATCGGGCGACATCACCTCCCAGAAGGTGCGGTCGAGATCGAAGGGAAAGTAGACGACGCGCCCGCGCCCGTGCGTGCGGCACAGAGCCGCGGGGATATCCGTGCGCTCGATGCGCGCATAGACCTCTTCCATCGGCAGGTCGGGATACGACGGCAGTGTGGTGAGCGGGACCTCGGCCGCGGCTTCCGTGCGGCGGATCTCGACGCGCTGCACCCCGTGGATGAAGCGGCCCGCGTCGCGCAGACCCTCGAGTAGCGCGTGCTCGCGCAGGTCGATGTTGATATACGCGTTCTGCTGACGCGCGATCGTGTTGCCCGCGTAGGAGCAGCCGAACAGGTCGCGCAGGCCGAAATCCGCGCGCTTCTCGCCCCACTCGTTGCAGAGCGAGGTCTCGTGCGTTGCGACGATGCCGCCGCCGCGCTCGACGAATGCGCGAAGCTGTGCGCACTGCGCATCGGACAGCGCGGCGATGTTCGGCAGGACGAGCACGCGGAACTGCCGGACGCTCTCTGCGTCGAGCAACTGATCGTGGACCATCTCGAACGGGACGCGCGCTTCGACAAGAGCGTGATAGAAGCCGTCGGTGTGCTGCTCCACCTGTCCGCCGTAGAACCGCGCGCTCTGCTGCGAGTAGACCATGCCCACGCGCGCCAGCGACTGCGTGTTGCGCAGATACTTTTCGTTCCTCCAGTGCCAGACGTAGAGGTCTTCGACCGGCTTGAGCCAGCGCTTGTCGAGCGGCTTCGCGTTGAACTTGGTGATCCACGGGTTGAGACCCTGCGCGATGCCGTCTGCGGCCCACACGAGGAACTCGGCGGGACTCTGGACGGAGTCCTTCCAGCGGTACGGCTCCTCGACGCCGACGCTGAAGATGCCCGCGACAGGCTTGTCACGGAACGTCGAGCGGTACTCCTTGCCGTTTTTGCCGTTGCCCCATGGCGGCATGACGCCGCGACGCGCCTGGCGGTCGGCGAACAGCGTCGGCGCGCGCTTCGCCGCGCCCGCCATGTCCATTTCGCTGGTGGCGCCGCCGCCGGTGTTGGGGATGAACGCCGCCGCCGGGCGCAGCTTGCGGATCTCCGCGTCCCAGAGGTCCCACAGCTCGAACAAACGCTGCTGGCGCCACACGATGTACTGCCGGCGCGCCGGGTCGCGCGTGTCGCTCGTGCGCGGCAGTTCAAGTCCGCTGAACTTGCGAAAGTTCTCGCGGCAGTGCCGGCAGTAGCACATGCCCGAGCCCGACCAGCGGTTGGCGAAGATGCCGTCGACATCGTAAAGCGCGACGATCTCGCGCACCACTTCGGTCATGAACTCGAAGTTGTAGGGCCCGAGACCGCAGGTCACCCAATACTGCGGGCTGGCCCAGTGGCGGCGCGGCTGGCCGGAGGCGTCGACGGCGATCCAGTCGGGGTGCGCCTGGTAGACATCGTCGTGGCACGCGTGCGGATCGACGCGCGCGACGACGTTCATCCCAAGCTTGCGGCATCCCGCTGCGAGATCGCCGAACGCATCGCCCGAGCCGAGGAACTTCGAGCGGTAGTGCAGCGGCACCTTCGTGGGGTAGAAGGCGATGCATCCGCCCGCGCTCAGAGTAGCGGCATCGGCGTGAATGCGCTTGCAGTAATCGAGCCAGAAGTTGAGATCGAAGCGCCCCGGATCGTCTTCGACGAAGGCGATCTGGATCCACCGCATGGGCCGGTGAAGCGGGGAAGAGGGCTGCGCGGCAAGTCCGGTTGCGAGCGCCGGAGTAACGATGAATTCGCGACGTGTCATCGAGGGAGAGCATACACCGTCCGCCGGCGCCGTGTCGAAGCATAGACTGGTCATGGGAGCACCCGATGAACTTCTACGACACCCGCAGGCGCGGGAAAGGACTTCCCGGCAAGTGGCTCATCCTCTTGCTGGCCATTCTCTTGGGCGCGCGGTGGCTCGCCTCACTGGCGATCGAGTACAACTGGTGGCGCGAAGTGGAGCAGGTCGAGACGTGGTTCGAAATGCTCACATACGGCTTCGTGCCCGTCGTACTCGCAGGCCTGCTGACGTTCGTGGTCCTGTGGGTGGCGCACGCGCGCGCGCTCAAGCACGCCGATACCGGACTTCGTGAACATCCCGTCTACGCCACTGTCTCCACGATCGTGCTGCTGCTGCTCTCCGCGCTCATCGCGGGTGCGGCGGTCGACAGTTGGACCGTCGTCCGCTGGGCGGGCAGCGGCGCCGATTCCGGCGCATGGCGCGATCCCGTGTTCGCCAGGCCGCTCGGCTTCTATTTCTTCGACCTGCCCTTCTATCGCCTCCTGCTGGGCTTCGTGCTCGCTGTCTCGATCGCCGCCGGCTTCCTTTACTGGATCGCGGCGCGCGGCTGGATGCTGGCGCAGCAGGCCGAAGAACTGCCGGACCTCGGCGGCGGCGTGGCCATCGATCTGCGCGTGTTGAACCTGGGTGCGGTGCTCGGGTCGCGCTTCTTCCGCATCGCGGGCGCCCTCTTCCTCGTCGCGCTCGCGGGCCGCTTCTTCCTCGACCGCTACGGGTTGTTGCTCGAGGATCACGGCTCTCTGGTCGGCATCGACTGGGTGGCCGAGAACCTCACGCTCCCGCTCCTGTGGCTCAACGTCGCAGCGGCTCTCGGCGCCGCGGCGTCACTGCTCGCCGGGCGCGTGAAGTGGGCTGTGATCCTGCCCTTCGCGTACCTGCTCAGCATCGTCGCGCCGCGCGTCGTCACCGCGCTCTACGTCAGGCCGAGCGAGATCACCATTCAGGAGTCCTACATCGACCGTCACATCAAGGCGACGCGTGTTGCCTGGGGATTGACCGAGAAGAGCAGGATCATTGATTTCGCCGCGAAGCTCGAAGCGCCGATCGACCGCGCGAAGCACCGGGCGCTGTTCGATAACGTCAGGCTATGGGACTGGCGCGCGTTCCATGACACCGTCACGCAGATCCAGGCGCTGCGTCCCTATTACGTCTTCCAGGACAGCGACGTCGACCGCTACGTCATCGACGGGCAGTTGCGGCAGGTGATGCTCACGCCGCGCGAGCTCGACGTGCAGCAGTTGCCGCCCGACGCGCGCGGCCGCTGGATCAACCCGCACTTCATCTACACGCACGGCTACGGCATCGTGATGGCCGAAGCGGCGCGCATCACGGAGACTGGCTTGCCCGTGCTCCTCGTGCAGGACGCGCCGCCGAAAGTGTCGGCGAAGTCGCTCAAGCTCACGCGGCCCGAGCTTTACTACGGCGAAGTCGCGCACGAGCCGGTGTTCGTGCGCACCGGACAGCCGGAGTTCAACTATCCTTCGGGCGAGCAGAACGTGGAGACGCGCTACGAGGGCAAGGGCGGCTTCCCGATCGCTTCGTTCGGACTGCGATTCGCCGCCGCCGTCTCGACGGGGAACTGGAACATCCTGTTGACGCGCTACGTCGAGCGCGAGAGCCGCATGATGATCCGCCGCAAGGTGCTCGACCGGCTCCAGGCGATCGCGGGCTTTCTCGAGTGGGACGGCGATCCGTACCTGGTGTTGAGCGCGGAGGGGCGGCTGGTGTGGATCGTTGACGGCTACACGACATCGGATGCGCATCCCTACGCGCGCAATCTGCGGATTGCGGGAGTGGGCGACGTCAACTACATGCGCAACTCGGTGAAGGCGACTGTTGACGCCTATGACGGAACGGTGAGGCTCTACGCCTTCGACACGAAGGACCCGATCCTGGCGGCGTACCGGCGCCTCTTCCCTAAGCTCGTCGGCGACGCCTCAGGGATGCCGCCGGATCTGAGGGCGCACGCGCGCTATCCCGAGAGGCTGTTCCGCGTCCAGGCGGAGATCTACCGCACTTATCACATGACGGACCCCACGGCGTTCTTCAATAAGGAGGACGTGTGGGACCTCTCGAGGAATCTGAACGACGCTTCCGGGCGGCCCGCGCCGGTCGATCCTACCTATATCGTGGCGACCCTGCCCGGCAGCGACGAGCCGGAGTTCCTTCTGCTGACAACCTTCACGCCGCGCAATAAGGACAACCTGATCGGATTGATGGTGGCGCGCTGCGATGGCCCGGCGCTGGGCGAACTGCTCTTCCTCCAACTCTCCAAGCAGGAACTGATCTTCGGGCCGATGCAAATCGAAGCGCGCATCAACCAGGACCAGAACATCAGCAAGGACCTGACGCTGTGGAACCAGCAGGGATCGCAGGTGTTGCGCGGCCAGATGCTGGTCCTGCCGGTCGACGACACCCTGATCTATGTCGAGCCGATTTACATCCAGGCCGCGCAGGCGAGGATGCCGCAGCTCAAAAAGATCGTGATGGCCATGGGGAACCGGCTGATTTATGCCGATTCATACGAGGAGGCTTTGCAGCGGCTGACGGGGCAGGAAGTCCCGGCGGCCCCGGCGCGTGGCGCCCCCAAAGCGGAGGAGGCGCCTAAGCCGGTCCCCACGATCGACATCTCCGGCCAGACGCTCGACCGCGCGCGGGAAATCCTGCGCCGGCATCGCGAATACATGTCGCAGGGCAAGTATGCGGACGCCGGGCGGGAGTTGGAGGCGCTGGAGAGGACTTTGGCCGCCGAGCGAAAGTGAGATAGGCGCGTGGCCGCCTGCAAGGTCGGCCCGCAAAGCGGCGACGCCGTCACAAACGCTTGCAGGTCACGATCAGAGATCGGGTTGCTGACCACGGATCTTGCACCCGAGGGTTATGCTTGCCGGGCGGCCCTGGACACCGTGATCGCCGGCGCTCCGGACAGCACACGTTGTTGAACATTGCCGCTTCACGCGTCACCGCGATCACAGCGGGCGGCGTCGCTTGCGCGAAGGGGCCGCTACTCTCTCGCCGCGGCTTTCAGTGCGGCGATGTCGAATTTCACCATGTTCATCATCGCAGCCATCACCTTGGGATGTTTCAGGATCTCGCCAATGTGCTCCGGCCTCCATTTCCCGAGCGTCCACCGTCGAAGCTGCATAGAGCGGCTCGAGGTCAATCCAGCAAGGCGGCCAATTACGGAGCGTGCAGGAGATTCTCGACCACCCAGACCTCGCCCCTTCCGGTGTGGCCCGTGAAGGCGAGGCTCCGGCCGCCGGGGTGGACTCGGATCTCGCGCAGGCCTTCGACGGCGGGCGAGTCGAGCTTTTCAGCCGCTCCGCCCGCGGCGGGGATGCGCCACAGCTCCCCGCGGCGCGAGAACAAGAGGTGGCGCCCGTCACGCGTCCAGGCGATGGAATAGATCCGCCCGCTGCCTCTTGGCTGGCGGTAGACTTCGCGCGGCAGTCCTCCGGCAAGAGGCAGGATTCGAAGATACTCCGATTGCGAGTCGAAGGAGGAGTAAGCGAGGCGCCGGCCGTCGGGCGAGACGTCGTAGCGATAGACGGCAGGTAGCAGCTGCTTCTCCGCGCGCGCGGCGAGGTCGAACGCGATGAGCGGCGCGGGTTCAGTGCCGCCATGTCTGGCCTTAAAGTACACGGCGGCTCCGCCGGGATGCCACGCCGGCTCGCAGAGGATCTCCTTGCTGCCACCTCGCCGCAACACGGCGACTGCGCCGTTGGTGGCGTCGATGGTAAAGAGCGCGGCGAGCCCGTCGGGTCCGAGACCCGTCGAGAGGAAGAGTGCCCCGTCGGGCGACCAGCGGAAGTGCTCGACCATGGTCGCGGCGGGGGCCAGCACACGGACCGCGCCTGTCGCGAGCGTCTTGATCATCACGCGCACGCCAAAGCGGCCGTAGAACGGGATGATCTGAGACGCCCAGGCGATCTCCTGTCCGCCGGGCGACCAGTCCGGCGAGCGGTTCGCGCCGACAAACCGCGGCGCGGCGGCTACCGGCGCGGCGTTGAAGCGCAGCCCGCCCGAGTCCAATCCGGCCGTGTAGACGTCGGTCAAACCGGTCTGGAGCCCGTAATAGAACGATCCGTTCGATGCGAAGCCGAGGGGCCAGGCGCGTCCGATGTTCCTCATCACGCGGACGGGCCCCCCGGCTGGACCCTGGGGGGTGACTCGGATCTTCCAAACGTCGATGTCGCCGGACCGGTCGCTGGCGAAATAGAGGGAGCGCCCGTCGGGCGCCCAACCCAGAAGGTAGTCGTCGGCGGGGTGGACGACAAGCGGAATCTCGCGGCCGGCTGCCTGGCCCGGAGCGGAATCGATCATGAACAAGTCCTGGGCGGAATCGCCTTTCGACACCGGCCTGTCGTAGGCCGCCAGGGCGGCTGCCGGAGAGTGCCTGGCGCGGATGGGGGTGCTCCATCCCTCGAAGGTCTTGATGATCCGTTCCCCTCCGCCGGACGCGGAAACGAGAGCGAGCTGCCCGGTGCCGTCCTGGCGCGTGCGGATGACGAGCACGTCTTCTCCCGAGTCGCTCCAGCCGCAGGGCATCATGCGGGCGACGCCGGGATCGCGAGAGACGATCCGGTGCCCCGACCCGTCCGCGTTGATCACGCGCAAGTCCCAGAACTCCTCTTCGTTGAACCAGGCGAACGCGAGCTGCGAACCGCCGGGCGAAAACAGCGGGTTGGCGGCTTCGCCCGCGTGCGTCGCATGTTTCGCCGAGAACAGCGGCCGCTCTCGTCCGCCGGCGATCTCCCTGATGGCAAGGGCATCGGCGGCCTTGTCCATGTAGGCGACGTGGCGGCCGTCGGGCGAGACGCCTCCGAGGCGGTCCACGTCGGGGCCGGACCAGACCCGCCGCGCGGCGATCTCGGACGTTTCCGCGGAACTTCCGCCCGCGACGAGCCAGACCACCAGTGCGGCGGCGGACGCGATGGCGATGAGCGAAATCAGCCAGAGGCGGCGGGAGTTTCCGTCGCCTTTCGACTCCTTTTTTCCGTTGCGGAGCCTTCTGCTTTCGGACCAGGCGTCAATCTCGCCCGTGAAAGCGTAGATGCTGCCGAGCTTGTCGTGGGCGTGGCGGTGCACGGGGAGGCCCTCGCGCTTTTCCCAGCGCTGGACCGTCCGCACGTCCCGCTTCAGGTAGCAGGCAATCTGCTTCCACGATTCGAGCTTTTCGCCCGCCGGGTTGGCGGGCGGCTCCATTCCCGGCCTGGAGCTTTGGGTGTGCATATCCGAATTGCTGTCCCAATTATATGTGCGGCGGCAAAGCGCGGCAGCGGTGCTGGCGAGGCCCGTGACGCACTTTGCCGCTTTCGCGGCGGACGCAGGGGAACTATACGTCGAGATGGTGAGTTAACTATGAACCGTTTGGAACATCTTGCGAGCGCGATGACGAACGCTCGGGCCGTCGCGCGGTCCGAGCCGTGGCTGGGCCGCCGGGAGGCCGGCTTGCGGCGCGGCGGGCGCATTTCCATCTTCTGCTGCGTCCTCATGATGTTCGCCGCGGCCGCGCAGGCGAATGTGACGATTTCAGGAACCGTCAAGGACAACGTTGGCGCGGCGGTGGCCGGCGCGACTGTTCAGGCCATCGATCCGCTGAATCAGGCGGTCGTGGCGTCGGCCCAAACAGATGCCGGTGGGAACTACGCGCTGTCCGCCGCTCCGGCGACTTATGACGTGAAGGTCACGTCACCGCCGGGCAGCCCCTTTGGTCCGGCCGTGGCGCCGGGCCAGGCGATCGCCTCGGACACTGTGCTGAATTTTGTGCTTGTTCCCGCGGGGGGCGCCGCGCTGACCGGCCGGGTGCTCGACCCGCTGAACGGCGGGCTGCCCAATCAGCATGTTGAGCTGGCGCCGTGGGGCACCAACAATTGGATCTCCTCAATCACCGATGCCTTGGGTAACTACTCGTTCCAGGTCGCTCCTGGCGACTACCAGTTCCGGGTCTATGGGTACAACGATGCGAACACTGGGCTGAACGCTCCGGGGTACTACTATCTGGCCGCGAATTCGGCCCTTTCCCTGGCCGTGAGCACCACGATGAACATCGGCCTGCCCGCCAAAAGGATTCACGTGCACGTTAAAGATCCCCAGGGTCAGGCGGTGGCCAATGTGAGTCTTACGACCAGCGGCAGCTACAACCCGGACCTGCTGTTGGGAGGGCTCGCGGCGAACGGGGAGTCTT
>CAYYNC010000002.1:0-84076 GCA_964472745.1 uncultured Solibacteraceae bacterium | reverse complement strand
GCAGGGCCTGCCCGTGGCCAATGTGAGCCTTACGACCAGTGGCAGCTACAACCCGAACCTGCTGTTGGGAGGGCTCGCGGCGAACGGGGAGTCGTACTACCCCTCGTGGCTGCTGCCGCACGCGACCAATAGTTCTGGAGAGGCTGACCTGTGGCTGTATCCCAACGGCCCGTACAACATGTATACGATCACCGCTGTTCCTCCCCAAGGCAGCCCCTTCGTCACCTTCAACGTGTACGACGTGGCCTTCACTTCGGACATCACTGTGGTCGTGGTGCTCCAGTTCGGGACCCCGCCACCGCCGAATGCGTGTCCCGTGTCGCAGGGATTCTGGAAGAACCAGGCGGAATTCTGGCCGGTGACTTCGCTGACCCTCGGAGGCCAGACCTATACCAAGCAGGAACTGGCCTTGCTGCTGCGCTCGCCTGACCGTGGCGACGCGAGCCTGATTCTGGCAGCCCAGTTGATCGCGGCGAAGCTCAACATCGCCTGGGGCTCCAACCCGGATCCGATCAAGGACACAATCACCACGGCGGACAGTCTGCTCAGCACCTATCCCGGCAAACTGCCGTACAATGTCAAGACTTCCACTGAGCAAGGCAAGAAAATGGTGAGCGCCGCGGAACTGCTCGACCAGTACAACAACATGCTGCTAACGCCCCGCTGCGACCCGATGAGACCGACGCTTGCCCTTACTCGAACGGAACGCGACATCGAAGGACTGCGCGCCGAAGTTCGGGCGCTGATGCAGAGAAAGACATTGAACAACAACCAAGGCCGCTCACTGGATGCGAAGCTTGCAGGGGCGAGGATCAACCGCGAGAACAAGTCGCGCGCGCGCCTCGCCCTGACCGTTTTCGTACGCGAAGTTGACAGCCTGAGCAAAGCCGGCGGCCTGGCGACGAAGGATGCAAGAAGGCTGACAGAGAAGGCGGCCCGCTTGATCTCCCTGCTCAACTGACCTTCAGGCCAACACACTCACTGTGGGCCGCGCTTCTGCGCGGCCCACGCTATCTTAGGACGAGCCAGAGGATTAATCTCATGTCTTTACAACGCGGGGGCGGCCAAAAAAGGTAAAATACTCCGCAGAATGGCACCCGGGCCGCCACAGCGCGCGCGCATCCTGATTGTGGACGACGACCTTTCCGTCAGGCAATTGCTGACGGCGATCCTCGACGATGCGGGCTACTCGACTGCGCAGGCCGAAAACGGGCGGGACGCGATTTCGCAGATCCAGAATGCATCTTTCGATCTGATCATCACCGACCTGGTGATGCCCGAGCAGGAAGGTATCGAGACGATCAAGCTGCTGCGGCGGGATTTCCCTCAGATCAAAGTGATCGCGATGTCCGGGGCATTCGGTGGCGATTATTTGCGAATTGCCGGGTATTTGGGCGCGCACAACACGTTGCAGAAACCCGTGTCAGTGGAGGCCCTGCTCCAGGCCGTTGAGGACGCGCTGGCCGCGTAGCGGCCGCTTCAGCGGGCGGGTTCGGCTTAGCAGCTCAAGCCGGCGCTGTTGCTCGGCAAGGCGCTCAATCCCCATGCGAAGTGCGGCCAGCTCCGCGTGCAGCCGCCGGTTCGTACGGAGAGAGACCCAATGGGAGACGCGGAGCCAGTCGCAGATGAGGGCGAGGCCCGCTGCGCAAATGCCCGCGGCGACGCTGGCGGCAAATCTGGTCTCTTCGGGAGACATGGGGCGGCCCTCCATGCGCAGTATGGAGCGGCCGCGAAATGCAGGGAATCAGGCGAAAGACTTAGCGCGAGCCTGAAGTTACCCGGCTATTGCCACGGCCGCCGGACTCCGGGCCACCCGCCGCGCTCGCTGCGCTTGGACTCCTCCGCAGGGGTCACCGGCGCAGCGGCGTGACGCGCGGTGTTCCCCACCAGCTCAGATTCATCGAAACGCAACTGGCGGTCGAGGACCATCTCCACGGTGGAACCGCGCTCGAGAATGGCATCGGGGCCGCGGCTCATCATGACCCCGGCGAGCCCTGCCGCCGCACCCGCCGCCGCTCCGATCCCGGCCGCGCCCGCGCTTCTGCCGGCGACGCCGCCGATCATGGCGCCGTAAGACGCGGTGGTCCCGACCTTGATCGCATCGCCGCCCTTGTCGGTATCGCCCTTGATTTTGCCCTCGGCGCGATCGAGTTCCTCTTTATTGGAGCCGTCGAGCGTGGCGACGCGGGCGCGGAAATCGCGTGTAACGCCGTTGGGCAGGGTCAATGAGTCGAAGCGGATGTACAACTCGGCCCGGCCCTTCACCTTGCCCGCCCGCTTGACCGACGTAACGGTCCCCGCGACGTAACTGCCGGGAGGAATCACGATACGGCCGTCGACCAGAATGGGGAACATCGTCTGAAGATAAACCCTGTCGCCCTCGGCGGCCGACCGTGTGCTGATGCTGTTCATCAGTGTCAGCGGGATCTTGGTCCCAGGCTCGACCACGAAGGTCTTTCCGGCGGGCGGCTGCGCGGGCGCGGGTTGAACCTCCTGCGCGCCCAAGGCGACGGCAAGGACCAGCAAGAGCACGGCGAATCGGATGAACACAGGCGCTACCTCTACTTTCAGGGTAACCCGAGTCTCGCCCCGGGCCCCATACAATTGAACGCGCCTGGGGTCACTGAGGTTGCGCCGGGGGGCGGCGGACCGGCAGGATGACGCCTTCAGGGCTGTCCCAGTCCCCCACGCGGATGCGAATTTCAGGATTGTCTGGGCAATCCTCCGGCAGTTGGAGGCGGATTTCGTAGAGCCCGGGCGCTCCCGGCATGAGCCCCACATAACCAACAAGTTCCGCCGGGATGTCCGCGCCTGCGAGCGTCACGGCGAAATCCTTCCGGGCGCCGATTTCACCCTCCTCGCGCGGCATTTGCAGATAGGACAGCGGCGGGTTCGTCCGGCCGAGACCGGTGGCGTATAGGCGGACCTTGTCGCCAGGAGCCAGCGGGGACTCGGCCGTCACCCAGTCGTAGGACGCCGCCGGCCGGGCCAGCGCGACGTTCTCTTGCAGCATGAACAGCGCCGGAGCGGCCGGCTGCATGGCGATTCTCACTTTCGGACCCCGCAGCGCGCCGCGGATGACGGTGACCTCGATCTCACCGGCGCCGTCGAAGACCGGGGGGATCACGGCCGTGATCTGTTCGGGGGAGACGTACTCGAGCGATGCAAACAAGCCGCTCACCAGGACATTGATTCCGGCCTGAGGGAAGCGGAAGGGCAGGCTGTCGCCCTGCACGTCGTCGTCCGTGCGGAGGTGGGTTCGATCCGAGAGATCCTTGCCGAAGATGTAAATGAGAGTGTTGGGCGCCAGGGCTCCGGGTTTCCAGGTGGCGCCGTGTACGATGCTCGCGGCCGAGTAGACAGGCGCTCCCGGAACCGCCTGCTGGCCGCCGAGGGAGCCGGCCAGCAGCGTCCATGCCGCCAGCATGCCGCGGAGAGATCGGGGCATGGGCAGATGACTCTGGCCTGATGATACGGAAAGCAGGGTGGGCGGCTCAATTCCCCGGCTTTGTTGAGGGGGGTAGTAGGTTCCCGGAAGCCCGGGCCGCCTCCAGGGCCTTGCGGGCGGTGGTGGCAAGAGGGATCGAGGGCAGGTCCGACCAGCGGTGCCAGCGCCAGCCTTTCGGCGCTTTGACGGGCGAGGCGGCGTAGACCTCGATCGTGTAGTCGTGGCGGGTAATGGAGTGGCGGAATTCGCCGAGCCGTTTGCCGCGCCGGGCTGTGGGCAGGTGGCGCGCCTCGGGGAGTTCCCAGAAGCCAGCGAGCCGGGGTTCGCCGCCGCCGCGCTGCCGGAGAAGAATGAGGCCGTTCTTCTCGACGAGGTAGAGCGTGACGGAGAGGCGCACCGGCGCGCGCCGGCGGAGTTTCACGGGCAACTCGTTCTCGATGCCTTCGGCTCGCGCCTGGCAGTCGTCGCGCCACGGGCAGAGCAGGCACTGCGGATTGCGCGGGAGGCAGACTGTCGCTCCAAGCTCCATGAGCGCCTGGTTGAAGTCGCCCGGGCGGCGCGGATCGAGGATCGACTGCGCAGCCTCCTTGAGGCGCGCGCGTACCACAGAACTCTGGACGTCCCCACGCTCGGCGGTCAGCCGGCTGATGACACGAATCACGTTGCCGTCCACGACGGCGTGCGGCTGGTTGAAGGCGATGCTGGCGATTGCGGCGGCGGTGTACTCGCCGACGCCGGGCAACAGGCGCAGCTCCTCATAGGACCGCGGGAATGCTCCCGCCGCGGCCACAGCCCGCGCCGTTTTCTGGAGATTCCGGGCGCGCGCGTAATAACCTAATCCCGCCCAGAGCGAGAGGAATTCGCGCTCCGGGGCGGTCGCGAGGTCTCGATACTCCGGATAGCGCTCCAGGAAGCGTTCATAGTACGGGATAACGACCGAGACGCGCGTCTGCTGCAACATGATCTCGGAAACGAGAACGCGCCACGGATCGCGCGCGTCGCGCCAGGGTAGATCGCGTTTCGAGCGGCTGTACCATGCCAGCAGGCGCCTGGCCAGTGCGCGGGGGTTCGGCATGCGGTTGGTACAATAATAGCGACCCCCTCATCTCCTCTCGATCCCGAAGGTTGGCCGGACCAGTGGAAGACTTCCTGAGAATCCGCGGAGCGCGGGTTCACAATCTGAAAAACGTCTCCGTCGATCTGCCGCACAACAAGCTGACGGTGGTGACGGGCGTGTCCGGATCGGGGAAGTCGTCGCTGGTGTTCGACACCATCTACGCCGAGGGTCAGCGGCGCTACGTCGAGTCGCTTTCGGCGTACGCGCGGCAGTTCCTCGACCGCATGGAGAAGCCGGAGCTGGATGAGATCGACGGGATCGCGCCGCCCATCGCGATCCGGCAAAAGAACACGACGCGCAATCCGCGTTCGACAGTGGCGACGTCCACCGAAATCTACGACTTCATGCGGCTGCTGTATGCGCGCGCCGGCGAGACGTGGTGCCCGGAGTGCCGGCGCAAGGTGGAGCGCGACACGGTGGACCCCGTGGCGCGGCAGATGCTGGCGCAGCCCGAGGGATCGCGTTGGTACGCGCTGTTCCCGATTCACCACGATGCCCCGGCTTCGGAAAATGTGCTGAAGGACCACCTGGCCGACTTGCGCCGGCGCGGGTTCAACCGGCTGTATCAGAACGGGCGGATGTTCGAGTTCTCGACTCCCGAGTCGCTGCTCGAGATCGACTTCACCAAGCCCGTTTATTCGCTGGTGGACCGCCTCGTGATCCGAAACGACATCTTCCAGCGGCTGGTGGACGCCATCGAGATCTGCTATCGCGAGACGGGCGAAGTGATCTTCGAGCAGGCCGGAGAGGCCGAGCCGCGGCGTCTGCGCTTCAGCGAGAAGTTCGCGTGCAAGGGCTGCGGACGAGAGTTCATCAATCCCGAGCCGTCGCTGTTCAGCTTCAACAATCCCTACGGCGCATGCCCGAAGTGCCAGGGGTTCGGCAACACGATCGACTACGACATGGGGCTGGTGGTTCCGGATCCGTCCGTGCCGCTCGAGGACGGTGCGGTGGAGCCGTGGACGAGGCCGCAGTACGAGTGGGCGTTGTCGGACTTCGCGCGCCGTTACGGGTCGCGGGTGAGAATGCACGCGCCCTACGCGGACCTGAAGCCGGCGGAGAAAGCGCTGGTGCAGGATGCGGTCCGCAAGTTCTTCGCCGAGGTCGAGACGAAAAAGTACAAGGTTCAGGTGCGTGTGTTCCTGAGCCGCTATCGCGGCTTCACGGAATGTCCCGACTGTGGCGGCGCGCGGCTCAGGCGGGAAGCGCTGAATGTGCGCGTGGGCGGGATCACTGTCGCCGAGGCGGTGAGGATGAACATCGCCGCGGCGCACGAGTTCTTCAACCGGCTTGAGCTTGCGCCGGAGCAGGCGGCGATCGCCGAACGGGTGCTGGTGGAGATCCAGCAGCGGCTGAAGTTCCTCAACGATGTCGGGCTGGAGTACCTGACGCTGGACCGCTTGTCAGGAACGCTCTCGGGCGGCGAGGCGCAGAGGATTCAGTTGGCGACATGCCTGGGCTCGCGGCTGGTCGGCGCTTGCTATGTGCTCGACGAGCCCTCGATTGGTCTGCATTCGCGCGACACGGCGCGGCTGATCCGCATCCTCGAGGAGCTACGCGATCTCGGAAACACGATTCTCGTTGTGGAGCACGACGCCGACGTCATGCGCGCCGCCGATCACATCGTCGACATGGGGCCTGGAGCGGGCGAGATGGGCGGCGCCGTCGTGTTCGAGGGATCGTTCAAGAAGCTGCTGGCGAACGGCGCGAAACGCAATGGGTCGCTGACGGCGCGGTACTTGAGGGGCGAACTCGCGACATCGCGGAAGCCTCTGCGCCGGAAGCCGGACAGCAGGAAGGCAGTGCGGTTTCTGGGCTGCCGCGCGAATAATCTCAAGAACATCGACGTCGAGATTCCGCTCGGGTTGATGACGGTGGTGACGGGCGTTTCGGGATCGGGGAAGTCGTCGCTCGTGCATGAGGTGATTCACCGGACGCTGGAGTCGCGCTACCGCCGCGATCTTTCGCAGGATGCCGGCGAAGGGCAGGAGGAGTTCGCGAAGCCGGAAAAACAGACCTGCCGCAAGGTGGAGCGGGCGGAGTTGGTGCGCGAGCTCGTTCTGGTGGACCAGTCGCCCATCGGGCGGACGCCGAGGTCGAATCCGGTGACTTACACCAAAGCGTTCGACCCGATTCGCGAATTGCTGGCATCGACGCCCGAGGCGGAGCGGCGGGGGTACACGGCCGGGCACTTCAGCTTCAACATCGCGGGCGGAAGGTGCGAGACGTGCCAGGGGGATGGCACGGTCACGGTCGAGATGCAATTCCTGGCCGACGTCGAGCTGGTGTGCGAGGACTGCAAGGGCACGCGGTACAAGCAGGCGATTCTCGACGTCCGGTATCGGGGTCTGAACATTCACGAGATCCTGCGGCTGACGGTGAGCGAGGCGCTGATGTTCTTCGCCGATCAGCCGAGAATCGTCGGCCGGCTGAAGCCGCTGGCGGACGTGGGGTTGGGCTATCTCAGGCTGGGGCAATCGGCGACGACGCTGTCCGGAGGCGAGGCGCAGCGCGTGAAACTCGCGAGCCATCTCACGCAGCGCGATTCCAAAGGCGTCCTTTACCTGTTCGACGAGCCGACCACGGGCTTGCACTTCGACGACATCGCCAAGCTGCTCGATGCGTTCGAACGACTGGTGGAGAGCGGCGCGACGCTGCTGGTGATCGAGCACAACCTGGAAGTGATCCGCAACGCGGATTGGATCATCGATCTTGGGCCGGAGGGCGGGGATGGAGGCGGGGAGATCGTGGTCGAGGGCGCTCCGGAAACGGTGGCGCAGTGCGAGAGGTCGCACACGGGGCGGTTTTTGCGGGGACTGTCGGCGTAGAGGCCGCGTGCCGTGGGACGGCTCCTGCCCGGTTGGTTTGCAGCCAAGCCAGGGCGGATGCTGCACTGCCGCATCTGCGTCCAAAGCGGCGACCATGGTACTGGCGCAAAATGGTAGTGGATGGGCGCGGCGATTCTCATTCTGTCGTTGCTGGCGGCTCAGCAAGACAACCCGATGACGCAGGCGATGGCGCACCTGGAGGCGGGGCGGCATCAGCAGGCGATCACGATCCTCAAGGATCTGCTCGAGAAGAACCCTGACAACTATGGCGTGCATTTCAACCTCGCTGTCGCGCAGAGCATGGCGGGCGATGACGCCGAGGCGATCGCGGGCTTTCGCAAGGCGCTGGAACTCGAGCCGAAGCTGTATGAGGCGCAACTGAATCTGGGACAGTTGCTCATCAAGACCAGGCGGTTCGACGAGGCCGCAAAGGTGCTGCAAGAGGCGGCGGGGCAACGTCCGAAGGAGTTCCGGCCGGCGTTCCTGCTCGCCGGCGCATTGCTCAGTGCAGGGAAGGCGGAGGAGGCCGAGAGCAGGTTCCGCTCGGCGTGCGCAATCGACCCGAAGCAGGGCGACGCGTGGCTTGGGCTGGGACGAGCCCTGGCCTCGCAGAACAAGTGGCAGGAGGCTGCGGAGGCGCTGAAGAAGGCCGCCGAGATCACTCCCGGCGATACGGCGCTGCAACTGGAGCTCGCAAACAGCTTCGAGAAAGCGAAGATGCCGGTTGAGGCCGCGGAGATCTATGCGCGCTTTCCCGAGGATCCGGAGGTGCAGGAGCGACTGGGACTGATTCTCCTCGATAGAGGCGACGCCGCGGGCGCGGCGGCGGCGCTTCAGCGTGCCGCCGACAAGAGCCCGGCGCCGGCGTTGCAGTTCGCGCTGGCCACGGCGTACCTGCGCGCGAAGCAGCCCGAAAAGAGCATCCCCCTGGCGGCCTCGATCGTTGAGCGCGACCCCAACAATGTCGAGATGCGCATGTTCTACGGACGGCTGCTGCGCGATCAGAAACGGTATGCAGAGGCGGCCAAGCAGTTCTCGATTGCGGCGCAGGCCAGGCCCAACTCGCTCGAAGCGTGGAACGAGCTGACGGCGATGCTGATGCTGCTCGGGAATTACGATACCGCTCTACAGACGCTCGAGAAGGCGAAGTCGCTCGGCGGCGAGACCCCGGCGTATCATTACTTCCGGGCGACCATGCTCGACGCGATGAAGCAGGCGAAGCCGGCGCTCGAGAGCTATGAGAGGTTTCTGGCGGCGAGCAAAGGCCGGAGCCCGGAGGAGGAGTTCAAGGCCCGGCAGCGGGTGCGGGTGTTGCGAAAGGTACTGGAGAGATGACGATGCGATGCGCATTGCTGCTCGCCGCCGCTCTCTGCGCCTTTGCGACAGAGCGCGAAATCACGCTCGAAGACGTTCGCAAGGAACCCAACCTGGAGAAGCGGTCGGAGAAGGCGCTCGACTACGCCGCGTGGTCTCTCGAGCGGGCGCGCAAGCTCGCTTCCGAAGGCGGCGCGATGAAGGAACTCGAGGAGGCGCTCAAGGGCGTGACCGGCGGCGTGGAGTTGGCGCTGAAGTCTCTGCGCGACACAGGCAAAAAGGCATCGAAGCTGTCGCGGCAGTACAAACGGGCTGAGCTAAAATCGCGCGAGATGCTGCGACTGCTCGAGAACCTCGTGCTCGCGCTGAGCTTCGGCAGCCGCCCGCCGGCCGAAGAGGCGCGCGATAGAGTGAGAGGGTTGCACGAAGAGTTCCTTCTGGCCGTGATGAGCGGAAAGTGAGGTAACGCATGTTTCGCTGGCTCGTTGTGCTGTTTCTCGCGGCGCTGCCGCTGGCGGCGCAGAAAGACTTCCTCACCGCCGATGAGGTGGATCAGCTTCGCGAGGCGCAGGAGCCCGATCTCCGTCTGAAGCTGTACCTCGATTTCGCGCGGCAGCGCGTCGACCAGCTCGAGCAGCTCTTCGCGAAGCGGCAGGCGGGCCGCAGCGGCATGATTCACGATCTGCTGGAGCAGTATACGGAGATCATCGACGCGATGGACGTCGTGATCGACGACGCGATCCGCCGGCAGAAGGAGATGACGATTCTCGGCGACGTCGCGAAGACGCAGCGGCAGATGCTGGCGAAGCTCGAGAAGTTCGCGAGCATCGAGGCGCAGGACGCGGACCGCTGGCGATTCACGCTGGAGCAGGCGATCGAGACGACGCGCGACAGCGCGGAGATGTCCGAGAGCGACATCAAGGAGCGGCGGCGCGAGGTGGAGGCGCGCGAATACCAGATCAGGAAAGAGCGCGAGGCATTGACGACGCCGGAGAAGAAGGAAGAGGCCGCCGAGCGCAAGAAGCGGGAGACCGAGGCCAAGAAGAAACGGCCCAGCCTGCTCAAGAAGGGCGAAACCCTCAAAAAGGACGACAAAAAGTGACTTTTGCCCGCGTATTGATGCTGTTTTGCGTCATTTTTGCGCCCGCCGGCGCGCAGCAGTGGCGGAAGATCTTCAACGGCAAGAACCTCGACGGGTGGGAGCAGATCGGCAACGGCGTCTGGCACGTGATGGCCGATGGGACGCTTGTCGGGCAGCGCATGCCGCGCCGCGACTTTCCTCAGTCGTGGCCCGTCGACCGCAAGACTTACAGCGACTGGCTGAACACTCAGGCGTGGCTGTACACAAAGTCCGATTACGGCGAATACGATCTGCATCTTGAATACTGGCTGCCGGCGGGCGGCAACAGCGGCGTCTCGCTGCGCGATCCGTCGCGGGCCCGGTATGCCATCACGACTCCGGCCGATTTTCGGCGCACGCCTTCCAAGCTCGGCTACGAGATCCAGTTGAATAACCAGTATCCCGACCCGCAGCCGAGCGGCTCGATCTATACGTTCGTTCAGGCGAAAACAGGCGCGCAGAAGGACAACGAGTGGAACATGCTCGATATCGCGGTGCGCGACGCGGGGCTGAAGGTGCGGTTGAACGGGCGGTTGGTGGCTGAGCATCCGGGCGATCCGGCGCGGCCGAAGACAGGGCCGGTCGGGTTGCAGCTCCACGACCAGTACAGCGTCGTGATGTTCCGCGACATCAGGCTGCGGGAGGTTCCGCGGGCGGCGCGTTGACGCCGGTGCGCTCTTCGAGGACCTCGCCGAAGATGCGGAACAAAGCGAAAGCCACGGAGAACAGCACCGGGCCCGCGATGAGGCCGGCGAGGCCGAAGAACTGCATGCCGCCGAGCAGCGAAAACAGAATCAGCATCATGTTCATTTGAGTGCGCCCGGCGAGAAGCAGGGGGCGGACGACATTGTCGGCCATGCCGACAACCGCGGCGCCCCAGACGGCGAGGAAGATCGCCTTCGCCCATGAGCCCGACGCGACGAGGATGAGGGCGCCAGGCGCCCAGACGATGGCGGCGCCGACGACCGGAATCAGCGAGCAGAAGGCGGCGCAAACACCCCAGAGGACCGGCGAAGGCAGCCCGGTGAAGAGGAAGCCGAGTCCCGTGAGGAAACCCTGCACGGCCGCCACGGTCAGCGTGCCGGAGACGTTGGCGACGATGGCGTCGGCCGCCGTGCGCAGCAGTTCCTCGAGGCGGTGGCGCTCCATGGGCAGAATCTGGAAGAGGCGGTCGCGGATGGCGTGGCCTCCGCGCAGCAGGAAGAAGAGGGTGAAGAAACAGATCACGGTCTGCGAGAGGAGCGCGGTGACGTTGCCGAGCAGAGCGCCGAGCCAGCGGGCCAGGCGGCCGCTGAGCCATTCGATTCGCTCCACCAGCAGAGTCTCGAGGCGCGGCATCTCAACGCCCGTGCGCGCGGTGATCCATTCCACCGGGCCCTCGATCAAGCCGCTCAGATACCGGCTCCAGCCGCCTTCTTCGGCGCTCTCCCTCGCGAGGGCCTGATAGATGTGACGCGCCTCGGAGGCGACCTGAGCGACGATGAACACCGCCGGCGCGAGCACCAGCGCGAGAATCAGGAGCATGGAGACGAGGGCGGCGAGGTTCTTGCGCCGGAGCTTGCGCAGAATCCGCTCGTGAAGCGGATAGCAGCCGATGGCGAGTACCGCGGCGAGAAAAACCGGGGGGAGGAACGGCTCCATGATCTGCCACACAAGGAAAGCCGCGACGGCGCACAGCGCGCCGAGGAAGATCAGTTGCGTTTGCGGATGCACTTGCTTGTCGGGCATGAGGTCAGGGCAACTCCGTCACTTCGATTGTGCGGCTCTCGTCGGGGTTTGTCGCGAGCCTGATTTCGATGCGCGAATCGGGGAGGATCTCGGGGAAACGCTCGGCCCATTCGAAAAGAACCACGGCATCGCGCGCAAGGATCTCGTCAACGCCGAGCGATGCGACTTCGGCCAGCGTGTCGAGGCGATAGAGGTCGATGTGATAGACCTCGGCAGGCTCGCCGTATTCATGGATCAGGGGAAACGTGGGGCTGGAGACCTCCTCGGGGCGCGCGGCGCCTAAGCCGGAAGCGATGCCCTTCGCCAGCGTGGTCTTGCCGGCGCCGAGATTGCCGATGAGCAGCACGACGGCGGGCCGGGGCCACGAGGCAGCCAAACGCGCCCCGAGCGCAATGGTGTCATCCTCGCTCGAGGTAGTGAAGACCTGCCGCTTCATGGGGCGACTTGAGCGATGGCGCGCGGGAGGTAGCGCAGGACATCGGTGGCGGTGAGTGAAAGCTCGCCGATCTCGGCGGCGCCGATTTCAGCCGCGCGGCCGTGCAGCCAAACCGCGGCGAGGACCGCGGCCTCGCGGCGGTCGGGCCACTGCGCCATGAGCCCGGCGATGAGGCC
This sequence comes from uncultured Solibacteraceae bacterium, assembly GCA_964472745.1. Classification (GTDB taxonomy): domain Bacteria; phylum Acidobacteriota; class Terriglobia; order Bryobacterales; family Bryobacteraceae; genus CAYYNC01. The sequence continues at coordinate 71,909 of CAYYNC010000002.1, read as the reverse complement.
GGTGAGGATGTCGCCGCTGCCGGCGGTGGCGAGCGCGGGCGTTCCGGTGGGGTTCACAAAGACGCGGCCGTCAGAGAAGGCGATGACGGTGCGCTGTCCTTTGAGCACCACCGCAACATGACGGCTCATCGCGAAGTTGCGCGCTACGCCCACGCGGTCCGCCTGAATGTCGGCGGCGGTGCAGCCGGCAAGACGAGCCATTTCGCCGGGATGCGGGGTGAGGACGCGCCAGGGACCGGGGCCCATGAAGGCGGTGCCGGCGAGGGCGTTCAATCCGTCGGCGTCGACGACCATGGGAAGAGCGGATTGCGCGAACAGGCGCTGAGCGAGTCCGGCCATTTCGGGGTCCAGGCCGAGTCCGGGGCCGAGAGCGAGGACGTCGCGGTCGCCGGGGTCATCGAGCGCCGATTGCGTCATCAGCTCCGGCATCAGCGAAGTGACGGTGGCGCGTTCCGCCGGATCGGTGGCGACGGTGACGAGACCGGCGCCGGATCTCAGCGCGGCGGCGCCTGCCATGGCCGCGGCGCCGCCCTTGCCGCGCGCTCCGCCGACGACGAGCACGTGACCGAAGTCGCCCTTGTGCGCGCCGCGAGGGCGCGGTTGAAAGAGGCGGCGGAAACCGGCGGGCTCGATGAGGCTGAGCCAGAGCGCGGGGTCCTTTTCGAAGAGGTCCGGCGGCGTTCCGATGGGGACGACATGCAGCTCGCCGACGCGATCGCAGGTCGGCGGCAGGACCTGCTCGCACTTGGGAGCGGTGAAGGTGACAGTGTGCTTTGCGCGCACCGATTCGCCTTCTTCGTGCAACCCGCTGGGGACATCCACGCTGACGATCTCCGCGCCGGGGAAGCCGGCATTCATTTCACGGATCATGTCGAGCGCGGGCCCGCGCGCGGGGCCCGCGAGCCCCGTGCCGAGCAGCGCGTCGATCACCAGCGTCGCGGCCCGGGCGCGCGGGGCGATCTGGCGCGACACCGGCGCGCCGTGAGCCTGAAGTATCCGCCAGTTGGCCGCCGCGTCGCCCTGGAACTCTTCGGGCGGCCAGCAAAGCACGACGTCGAGCGAGGCGGGGCGGTGGCGGATCCAGAGCTGGCGCGCGATCACGAGGCCGTCGCCGCCGTTGTTGCCCTTGCCGCAGATGATGACGATGCGCTGCGCTGACAGCGGCGCATAAGTTCGTTCGAGAAACTCCACGACGCGGCTGCCGGCGTTCTCCATCAGCACGATGCCGGGGATGCCGAGTTCCATCGTGCGGCGGTCGATGTCGCGCATTTGCGCGGCGGTGAGGATCTTCATACGGCCGCTCCCGCGACGCGAGCCTCGAGCCGGCGCAGCGGCTCGGGCTCGCCCATGACGATGAGGTAGTCTCCCGCCTGAATGATGGCTTCGGCGGGAGGGTTGAACTCCATGCCGGACTCGCGGCGGATGGCCAGGACAATCACCTTGTACTCGCTGCGCAGGCGCAGGTCGGCAAGAGAGCGGCCCGGCATGTCGCTCTCGGCGGAGACCTGCACCTGCTCGATGCGGACATCGACGCCGAGGCCCGTGGTGGCGAAGTCGAGGAACTGGTGCACGTGCGGCTTGAGCAGCGATTGCGCAAGCCGCGTGCCGGTCATCGTGTACGGCGCGAAGACGGAGTCCGCGCCGACCTGGCGCATCTTGCGTTCGGCCTCCTCCTCGGCGGCGCGTGCGGCAACGCGGATGAGCGGGTTGAGCGTCTTGGCGGAGATGACGGCGAAGAGGTTGTCGGCGTCGGTGGACAGGGCGGCGATCAGGCCGGCGGCGTGGGCGATGCGCGATTCCTTGAGCGTCTCGTCGCGCGTGGAGTCGCCGAGAACGGCCAGGTAGCCGCTGCGCATGGCCCACTCTACGCGGTCCTCCCGCTTGTCGATCACGAGGACCCGCGCGCCGGCCTGGCGCAGCTCCGCGGCCGCGCCGCGGCCCACCCGGCCGAAGCCGCAGACGATGTAATGGTTTTTCAGCTCATCGATCATCTTGCGCATCCTCCTGCGCGCCACGAGCCCGCCCAACTGGATCTCGACGACCGTATGCGTCATCACGCCAATGGCGAGGAGAAGCATGCTGGCGCTAAGGATCAGGTAGAGGGAGTTGAACACGCGCCCGGCATGCCCGAGGGGCCGCACCTCGGCGTAGCCCACCGTCGTCATCGTGATGGCGGCCATGTAGAAGGCGTCGAACACGGGGTAGTCCGCCAGTATCACGTAGCCGGCCGTTCCGGTACTCAGAGTGACGGCGACGGCGAGAAGGACGAAAGCGAAGCGCCGGATGTGCGGGCTCATGACATCACAGCTTTCGTGCCAGCAGCATCGTCATGTCGTCCTGCAACTCGGGCGAAGCGGTCCAGCGGCTGACGGCGTCCACGATTTCGCCGGCGATTTCATGGCCTTCCCGGTGGGCGTTTTCGAGCAACAGCGCGCTCAATCGCTCTTCGCCGAACTGCTCTCCATACTCATTCTCCGGCTCCGTGATGCCATCGGTGTAGCAGAGCAGGAGATCGCCGGCGTGCAGCCTCAACTGGCTTTCTCCATAACGCGCGAAAGGGAACGCGCCGACTACCATGCCGTTGGTGTCGAGCGTCGTCACCGTGCCGCCGCGGATCAGCATCGGCGGAAGGTGGCCGGCGTTCGTGTAGGTGAGCAGGTGGCTGTTCTCGTCGTAGACGCCGAAGAAGAACGTGGCGTACTTTTCTGGCGCCGTGGAGGCGTAGAGTTGCTGGTTGAGGTTGGAGATGAGCTTCGAAGTGGAGATGCGATCGGGCGCGGCCTCGCTGCCGCCGCCGGCGGTGGCCGCGGCGGCCATCTCCATGCAGTGGCGAAGCTGGCTGCGCATGGCGGATTGCAGGCTGGCCATGAGCAGCGCGGCCGAGATGCCCTTGCCGGCCACATCGCCGATGGCGATGGCGAGCCGCGTATCGCCCATCTTCTGGTAATCGAAGTAGTCGCCGGAGACCATGCGTGCCGCGTTGCATACAGAGGTGAGGCGCAGCGAGCCCAGGCCGGCCAGCGGCTTGGGATGCAACTGGCTCTGGACCTCGCGCGCGATTTCGAGCTCCGCCTGGAGGCGCTGGCGTTCTTTCTCGCTGGACAGCAGCCGCTCGAGGTTCTCGGTCATGCCGTTGAAGGAGCGCGTCAGCTCGGCCAATTGGTCATTGCCCCGCACTTCGATGCGATGCGAGAGGTCGCCGACCTTTACTCGTTCCGTGCCGTCGTACAGCTCGTTGACGGCCAGGGTGATGGTGCGTGTCAGGTTGAGGCCGATCTTAATCGAGACGATCTGCACGAGCAGGAAGACGATAGCGGCGCCGATGAAGAGGTTGAAGATGAGCGGCTGTTCGCGCTCGGTCCGCAATGTTACCAGCAGGCTGAGGATGCGCGAAATACGCGAGCGGACGCCCAGGGTCGCAGATTCGTCGCTGGAGTTTGGCTTGTCCCAGATGGCCAGCGGCAGCGTGACGGCATTAAACACCGGCAGGTCGAGGATGTTCCTGCGCGGCGGCACGCCGCCGCTTTCCGCGGGCGGCTCTCCCGGGACGGGACGATGGAGCCTGATGCTGCGCTGCGGCTGCGGCTGCCCCGGCGGCGGGACGTGCAGAAGCACGACGTCGCCGATCTCGCGTACCAAGCCCGTGAGGAAGCTCCGGGTGATGGGCACGACGACGGCCACCTCGAAGCGCTCGCCGGCGACGTGCGCCCAGAGGTGAAAGACGCCATCCTTTTCGAGCAGACCCGCGCCGTCCGGATGCCCGGGCGGAGGCATTGGGAGAGTGCTGTCATCGGGGAAATGGACCAGCGCCCCGTCGACGCCGTGGCCGGCGATCTCGGCGCCATGGAAGCGCTCGCGCAGGACGGAGCCCACGCGGCTGATCACCACGCTTCGCATCTGTTGCGGGACCTTTGAGAGAACCTCCGCCTGGCGGCGCAGCAGGTCGACACGGCGCTCGAACTCGGAGTTGAGCAGGTAAGCGCCGATCTGGCCGGTCAGGGCCCACGCGCCAAGCTCGAGCAGCACGAGCATCAGCAGCAGAGGGACGAAAGCGATGAACAGGTAGGCGACGATGAGGCGGTTGCGGAGGTGCCAGATGGCGCGTTTTGTCGCCCGGTAAGCCCAGCGGACCGCCGAGATAAGCGCGAACAGGATCGCCAGGGAAAAGCCGAAGAACTCCAGCGTGCCGCCCAGTCCCGAACGGCCGGCGACGCCGATGAGCAGAGACACAAACAGCGCGTACTCGGCCCAACCGATGTGCCGGCGCCACTCCTCCCAGGCTTTGCCCGTCATTCCGTTTCAGATTATCCGATTGCTGGGCGTTTTAGATGCGCGACCTGGCGATATCCGGAAGTTCTTCGGCGTGGCGGACATGCTGCGGCTGGAGGTAATTGGCCGTCAGGAACAGCTTCAGCTTGGTCAGCGCCACCTTGGTGTCGTCCACGAAATGAAACAGGTTCAGGTCGTTCGGGCTGATCATGCCGTGGCGCACGAGTGCGTCCCAATTGATGATCTCTTTCCAGAAGTCCGTGCCGTAAAGCAGGATCTGAATGGGCTTTTCGAGCTTCTGAGTCTGAGTGAGAGTCAGCAATTCACTCAGCTCATCCCACGTACCGAAGCCGCCGGGGAAGATCACAAGCGCCTTGGCGAGGTACGCGAACCAGAACTTTCGCATGAAGAAATAGTGGAACTCGAAGTTCAGCTCCGGAGTGATGTAGGGATTCGGGGCCTGCTCGAAGGGCAGTGCGATGTTCAACCCGATGGAGATGCCGCCGGCGTCGTGGGCGCCTCGGTTGGCGGCTTCCATGATGCCGGGGCCGCCGCCGGTGCAGACGGCGAAGCGGCGCGTGGGGGGCTGAAGCCCGTCGGACCACTCCGTGACCATGCGGGCCAGGTCGCGCGCGGCCTGGTAGTAATGAGCCAGTGGGCCGTCCTCGGTCACACGGGCGGAACCGAAGAAGACAATCGTGTCCCGCACCTTGTATTTGCCCAGCCGGTCGAGCGGCTCGAGATACTCGGAGAGGATTCGCAGGCTGCGCGCCGACCAGCCCTCCATGAACTCCGCGTTCTGGTAAGCGAGAGGCGCCCGCTTCGGCGGTTTTGGCTTATTGTTGTCCATTCGAAGGTTTCCCCGAGAGCGCGGATTCCAGCTCCGCGACGCGCTTCTCCAATTGTCTCATTGACTTGAGAAGATCAGGAAGACGTTGGAAGGCAGTGACGGCGCGCAGCCAGACGGCGGCGTCGAACGCCGGCGAGCCGCTGACCACCTGCCCAGGCTTGACGTCTCCGCCGATGCCGCTCTGGGCGTAGACGACGGCGCCGTCGTGGATGGTCAGATGGCCCGAGACGCCCACCTGCCCGGCGAGCAGAACGTTCTTCTTGAGGATGCTTGATCCGGCCAGTCCCACCTGCGCGCAGATGATGTTGTCTTCGCCGACTTCGCAGGCATGGCCGATCTGAACCAGGCTGTCGATCTTGGCGCCGCGGCGGACGCGGGTCTCGCCCACCGTCGCGCGGTCCACGTTCGAGAGCGACTGGATCTCGACGTCGTCTTCGATGACGGCCGGTCCCGACTGCACAATCTTGTAGTGCGTGCCGTCAGCTTTTTTCGCAAACCCAAAACCGTCGCCGCCGACGACCGCCCCGTTTTGAAGGATCACGCCGCGGCCGATGCGGCAGTGCTCGCGCACGACGGCGTGGGAGTGCGCGGTGAAGTCGTCGCCGATCGCGGCGCCTTCGTAGATGACCACCGACGGATGCAGAATGCAGTTGCGTCCGATGGCGACGTGCTCGCCGATTACGCAGCAGGGTCCGATGGAGGCGTTCTCGCCGATGCGCGCCGACGGGGCGATGACGGCTGAGGGGTGGATGCCGGGCGCGGGCCTGGGCGGCTGGTAGAACTGCTCGAGAGCACGGGCGAAGTCGAGATAAGGGTTCTCGGAGAGCAGGGCGGGAATGGGGAGTTCGGCGGCGTCCCGGTGGACAATGATCGCGCCGGCGGCGGATTGCTTTACTTTATGCGCGTACTTGGGGTTGGCGAGAAAGGTGATCTGGTCGGAGCGGGCGTACTCCATTCCGGCCACCCCGTTGATCTCGATTTCGCCGTCGCCGCGCAGTTCGCAGCCTAGTCTCGCAGCAAGTTCACGAAGCTTCATCCTGCCGTTCAGCGTATCGCAGGCGAATCTTCCGCCGTTCACTCCGCGTGGAGGGCCGGAAGCTCTGCCGGTTCACGCGTTCTCCACGACCACCGCTGTGCCGTATGCGAGCAACTCGGCCATTCCTTGGGCCACTTGCGAGGTCATGAATCGAACTCCGACGACCGCATTGGCGCCGAGCGAACGGGCCTCCTCGAGCATGCGATCGAGCGACTGCTCGCGGCTTTCGGCGAGGAGCTTGGTGTACTCCAGCACCTCGCCGCCGACGATATTGCGCAGGAAAGCGATGAAGTCTCTGCCGGCGTGCCGGGCGCGGACGGTGTTGCCCCGAACCAGGCCGAGGGTGCGCACGATGCGCTTGCCTTCGATTTCGAATGTGGTAACGATGATCATCGCTTGACTCCTCGATACCGATCGTGCGGCAACTGCCGCAGTCTCTCCAGGAGCACCGAGGCCAGCAGCAGGAGGGCGCCGGCGACGATCGCGCCGGCGATCAACTCCTCGGCGGTGGGCATACGCCAGTTCCTCACCGCCATCACGATCGCGTAAATCAGCCAGGCGGCGAAGCCGCCGAGAATTAACGTCCAGCCGGCGCTGCGGGGTGCGCGCACCGACAGGCTCTTTTCCAGCTCTTCCATTCTTGCCTCCGGGGGTTGCGGGAATCTGATTGATTTCGTCAGTTGCTGCACGCGCAGCATCTCTTCGTACGCTTGGCGGCAGGCGGCGCAGTCTTCCAGATGGAGCCGCACGCGCTGTTCGGACGCTTGGGTCAGTTCGCCGTCGAGATAGGCGGAGAGCATGACTTGAAGCTCCTGGTGCTCGCCGGGTGTCATCACAGATACCTCCTCAACCGTGGGCGGAGCCTCTCGCGCGCATGATGGAGCCGCGAGGACACCGTTCCCATGCTGATGCCGAGCGCCTGTGAGATCTCGGCGTAGTTCAATTCGTGCCAGTCCCGCAGCAAAAGGATCTCGCGCTGCTCGGGGGGCAGTGAGTTCACGGCTTCCCAGACCCGGGCCGCCAGTTCGCCGCCGGAAGCGCTGGCTTCCGGTCCGGGTTCCGGGGAAATGCCGGGGGCTTCCTCGATGGCGCACTCTCCGTGGCGGGCGCGCCGCCGCAGATGGTCGATGGCCAGATTGCGGACGACGGCGTAGAGCCAGGCCAAGGGTGAACGCGCCGGATCGCGGCGCCGCCAGTCCCGGTGGAGCTTGAGGAACGCGTCCTGGGTGATATCCATCGCGTCGTCGTAATTGCCGACCATGTGGAGCGCAAAGTGAAAGCAGCGGGTTTTGTGTTGCTCGAACAGCCCTGTGATTCCGGCATTGCCGCTTCCGAGGTTGGCGTCCATGAGTATTTGTCCAACGGCCGTCATGCCCGTCCTGACTGGATGACGCGCAAGCAGGCTTTTTTCTTCTCGCGCCGGAAACAATTTTTACGCGTCTGGCTGGTATGTCTTGCGACAGGGCGGGCCTGCCTGCGAAACCGTGGAGTCGCGCGGCCTCCTGCCCGGAGAGAAGCGGCGTTTCCACGGAGACGGAGGCGTGGCGGCGCGGTGACGGGCGCCTCAAGGAAGATCCGGCGGCCAGGCCCGCCGGGCTGCCGGACTGGGAAACGCCGGGTTTGCACCACACGCCGGGCATGCGCTGAAATGAATAGCCCGGGCGCGGTCCGAGCCGGGACCGAACCTTAACGGCGGTTGGGCGGAGATTGTCCCTCGCACCACAGGTCGATGCTGAAAGCCCCGGGATCGATCACGTCTCCCACGCAGCCCATGTTCTGGCGTCCAAGGTACCTCGAGGCCCACGGGTCGATGTTCTTCGGCGCCGCCCAGCCGAAGGGGTCGATGACCACCGGAGCCCCATTGTCTCCGCACCCCGACGGTGTGACCTGGTAGGGATAGGTCCGAAAGCCGGAGGCGTTGGTTAATCGCACCACGCCAAAATGCAGATGACTGGCGCTCGAGCAACCGGTGTCGCCCGCCTCGCCGATCTTCTGGCCGCGTTTCACCTGGTCGCCGGTTCGCACGTTCAGTCTTGACATGTGGGCGTAGTAGGTGATGAAGCGCTCAGCGTAGCGCCCGCTTCCCACCGCGTGCTCAATAAAGATCTCGTTCTGGAACTTCTCATTGTCGGTATCGCCGCACTTGAACTCCGACACGTCACGGCTGCGCGCCATTTTCACGACGCCGTCCGCCACGGCCAGCATCGGCTTGCCGAGAGGCATCACCCAGTCGTAGCCTCCGTGTGAAGGGTTAATGTGGCAACCCGCCGGCTTGCAGTTGTCCTTGTCCTTCGGATCGGGACAGCATTCCTGGCGCGTGCCGAGCCGGCAGAGCTGCCGGCCAAGCCGGTCCACCGTGTGCGCCTGCGGGTGATTGGCCACGGGGGTCTGCCCGAAATCGGCCACGCTCATCCCCGCCCCGATCACGTTGTAGTTGTGGACATTGGTCACGTCCACGTCTTCGCTGGGATGCAACTGGACCGCTGTCGTCCTCCCATAGGGAAAGCCGAAGACCGGCAGGTTTACGGGAGAGACGGTGAAAACGCAGTTCTTCTTGCCTTTTGAATTGTTGAAAGCCGTTCCGGTGGCCTTTGACCCAACGTCCCTCAGCAACCCCAGGTCTCCGTCGCACCGCACCATCACGTTGTTCTCTTCCGAGATCGACCACAGCCCGGCGCGTGCGATGGTTCCGCCGGGGCTTGATTTCAACATGTCCCCGCATGGATCGGCGTTTCCGTCGGCCACCGCGCTGAACGCCCAGCCGCCGCCAGGATAGAGCAGACTGCAATAGCGGCCGTAGCCCGCAGGTGCAGAGGAGCTCAGGCAAGCGGCGGAAGCGGTCGCGGGTCCGGCGCTTGCTTTCTTCCGGACCTTGTACCAATCGATCACGCCATTTGCCTTGCGAATGGACTTGATGTAGTTCGCACCCTTGATCCGCGCCCTCTCCTCGGACCCGCCGCATCGCCAGTACCAACCGCCGCTGCGGGTGTAATCGTCGATGTCCCTGATCCGGAAGTACCGCACCTGCCCCGGCCGCAGCGTCACACTGCCGTCCGTGGTGGAGGTGATTCTGACAAGGTCATCCTTATCGCAGGCGTCGCGCGTGTGGTCGATGATCTCGATCGCATCCTCGCCCAGTTGTTTGAATTCCTCATCCACCGTCTGCGCCGCCGCTTGCGGAGCTGTGAATGACAAAACCGCCAGTACTACCCCTCCAAAATCGGCCCTCATCTCGAACCTCCCAGAATTTGTTCTTCCCAGCCCGGCCCGCAGTCTCCTGGCATAAGCGAGCCGAATGGCTTCAGTCGCCTCAGCGCGCCGGCGGCGAAAACGCCGCTCCGGCGAATCTCACGCACATCAGGCTGAAACAAACGACATTCAGGTTTCACGCACTTGATCTGTAGCCCCTCCCTGGACAACCTCGAGCTATTCAGGGCATTGTATCAGGGGCCCGGGGACGGTCCGGTTCCGAGGCGCCCTCCGCTGGGGCTAGATCCGCTCGGCGTGCGCTGCGGACCCGGCGAGCGCGGAAGTCAGCAGCGGGTTGAGCGCCGGGCCGGTTTCCGGAGCGCACCGGGAGGCGGGATCGAGATCCGGGTGCGGAGAACGGCCGGGCTCGCGGAATCCGGCCACGGCGTAATGGATGAGCGGCTGGACGCGCGATGCGCGGATGTCGGCGTGGCGCCGCCTGTACCAGTCGGGGTCGAACGTGCGGTACAAACGGTCCGCGGCGGCATGATTCGAGAGCACCCGGATGAGCAGCCGCAGGTTCTTCATCTTCACGGCCAGACCGCGCGGACCGAGCGCCAGCGCGAGCGTTCGCACCCAGCCGCTGAAGCCCGTGCCGCGGCAGAGAAGAAGTCCGGCGACCACCGCGGAGTGAGCTTTCGGCGACAGGTGCTCTTCGAGTTTCGCGCGCACCGCGCGCAGATCGGACAGCGCGCGCCACATTTCGTCGCAGGCCCACTCGAGCCGCGTCTGCTCCGCGATCTCGATCGCATGGATGCGCGCGTACTCCGCCGCGCAAGGCGTGGGGGCGGCGGGCGTGCGGAGCGCCGCGGCCACCGCCGCTCCCATGGCTGAAAGCCGGAAGTGCTCCCGCACGCGCCGCCGCGCCGCGGTTGCCATCCGCGCCCTCCGCCCTTCATCGGCGAGCAGCGCGGAAAGGTGGGCGGCGTAGCTCTCCGCCTGGCGCTCGTCCGCCGCGACGAGAATCCCGCACTCCGGCGTTACCAGCTCGCGCTGGCCGCCAACGTCCGCCGCGACGACGGCGGTCTCCATCGCCATGGCTTCGTAAATCGCCAGTGAGACTCCCTCCCACTTCGATGGCAGAAAGAAGATCTCGGCCGCTGCGAGCAGCTCGCGAACCGCTTCCGGCGCGAGGAAGCCCAGGATTCGCACTCTGTCCGTCAGGCCGCGCTTCGCGAGGTCCAGTTCCAACGCTTCGCGTTCCGGCCCGTCGCCGGCGATCAGGCAGTGAAATCGCGCGCCCTGCTGCCGCAGCCGGCCCAGCGTCTCCGCGAGAACTTGCGGCTGCTTCTGGGGATCGAGCCTGCCGCTGAAGAGAATCAGCGGAAGCCCCTTGGGGACGCCAAATCGCGCGAGCGCTTCCGCCCGGTCGAAACGAGCCGGATCCCACTCCTCGGCGTCGATGTTCGTCGTCACCACCTGTATCTTGGCCGCGTCGGCGCCCCAGGCGATCATCCGGTTCCGCAAGTACTCCGAGCTGGTGAGCGTCCGCGCCAGCCACGGTTGATAGTTGAGCGAGAAGCGCGGGTAGCCGCCGTTTTTCCAGTCGTCCGCGTCGATATGCAGGTAATCGACGAAGGGCGTCCGCGGATAGCGGTAATGGAGCCACGGCAGCAATTGGTAGCCCAACTGGCTGTGCGTGATGAGCACCGCATCGGGACGCCGCGATTCGATGATCGAATCGATGCGCCCGGGGAACTCCTGGACGCGCGCCAGGCGGTCGAGGATCACAATATCGGAGGTCAGCCGCGCGAACCGCTCTTCCCAACGGTGCGCGCCGCGGAGAGTCGCAACGATGGTGACGTCCCAGCCGTGCTGCTCGACGAGAAGCCTCGTTACGTCCAGGTTGAACTTGTCCGCCCCGCCTACTTCGAGGAACGGCACGATCATCAGCAGCCGCGGCTTCCCGTTCATGAGCTAAACCATGTTGTCAGATGAAATGCTCGTCCGGGTGCCCCTGGAGCGAAGGCGGCGGCAGGATCCTGCCGGTGGGCGAGTTGTGGTTCAGTACCGCAGGACGGCGGTAGCGGCCCGATTCGATCTCGGACCACACTTCGCGGAAGACGGACTCGTAACCGTTGACCATGTCCTCGGCGAGGAAGCCGCCTTCCCGGATGGTGGCGTGTGCGGCGCGGGACAATCGCTCCCTCTGCGCGCGATCGTTCTTCAGCTCTTCGATGACCGCGGCCGCGGCGGACGCATCGCCGGGCGGGACCGGCCTCCCATTCACGCCGGGCTCGATCACCTCCGAGATGCCGCTTGCCACGCCGGTCACCACCGGCACGCACCCGTGCCCCATCGCCTCGAGCAGCGAGACCGGCAGTCCCTCGAACTCCGAGAGCAGCAGGAACACGTCGGCCGACTCAAGCTCGCCGCGCAGCGCCGCCCCCGAAAGCCGCCCCGGAAGGCGCAACTGGCCGCGGCGGATGAAATCCGCTCCCATCAGCCTGAGGTCGTGCTCTTGAGAGCCCTCGCCGACCAACGTCATGACGAAGTCCACGCCGCGCGCGTGAAGCCGGGCCGCGACATCGAGATAGTCGAGGACGCGCTTCTGGCGTTGCACCAGCCGGCCCGTGTAGACAATGCGCAGTTGTCCATCGCCGTTTCGCGCGGGGCACGCCGCGGGGACGCCGGCGACTCCGCTGCGCACCAGGCGCAGAACGTCGCGGAAGTTTGCGTTAATCGCAGCGGTCTCTTCAAAGGTCCTGCGCGAAACCGCCACGATGCGGTTCCAGTAACGGCCCAGCCGGTTGGCATGATCGTAATGCTCGGCGTCGTCGCTGTGAATCACGCCGACGATGCCCACGCCGTTGGAAAGCGCCGGAGAGACCGCCGACGCGAAGTAATCGTACCCGGGCACGAAGATGCAGGGCGCGGCGCTCTCAAAATAGTCGATCAGCGAGCGCCAGCGTTCCTCGCAGGCGCCGCGGGAGGCGGAGAGCACATCGAACGGCAGCTCGGGGGTCTCGGCGGGGATCCCGCGTGTGAACAGCAGCCGCGCGTCCCATCCACGCATCCGGAGTTGCGCGATCAGCGTCTCCGTGATCGAGTTGACGCCGCTGATTCCCCAATCCGAATTCGTGAAGATAATCCGGCGGCCCGGCTGCGCCGGCGGAGGGGGAGGCAGCGGCTTCGCGGCGGGTTCGCACAACAGTCCGGCCAGCCCTTGATAGTAGTCGCTGAAGCGGTGATGCTCAAGCACCGCCGCGCGCCCCTCGCGGCCGATGCGCGCGCGCCGCTCTTCGTCCCGTTTCAGATCAAGGATCGCGTGGGCCATCGCGTCCAGGTCGCGATAGCGGACCAGCACGCCGCCGCCGTGCCTCAGAGCTTGAGCCGCGCCGCCAGATCCGGAAAACGCGATCACCGGAACCTCCGCGCTCATCGCTTCGTGCACGACGCAGGGGAACGGATCAAGTCGCGAAGTCAGCAGGAAAACATCCGCCGCGCGCAGATAGGCGGCGGCCGAAGCGCGCTCGCCGATAAAGTGCGCGTTCGCCGGCGGCGAGCTGCGCTCCAGGTCCCACGCGCTCCAGTAGAGCGCTGTCCCGTCTGCGTACTTTCCGCCGCCCACCCACACGAACTGGATCCGCGGATCATTCCGGATCTCCGCGTGCTGCGCGACGCTCAGGAATAGGTCGGCGCCCTTGCGCTGGTCCACCGAACCGCAGCTCGCCACCAGGAAGCAGCCCGAAGGCAGGCCAAGCTCCTCCAAGACCCGCCGCCGGCACTCCTCCCGCGAGAGAGGGCCGCAGGAATCCCACAGCAGACCCTGTCCCATCACGCTCGACTTCGAGGCGATGCCGGGGTGGCGTTCGAGCGCGACTTCGCGAACCGCGTCCGAAGGAAACACCACAGCGTCGGACGATTCGTAGAGCCTGAGCAAAAAGCCTTCCTCGAACATCCTGACATACTCGTGGACGAGGGAGACAACGCGCAGCCCGCGGCGTTTGAAATACGCCGCGAACCAATTGGTGTTGGCGGAATTGCACAGAGCCGCGGCCGGCAGCGGCGCCGCAATCGTGCCTTCAATCGCCTCGACCGCCGACTCGCGGTCGGTCCAGAACTTCGAGCAGTCGATCACCCAGGCGTGGCGGCGCAGCTCGTGGAGCAGCGGGCCGCCGCTTTCGCAGAACACGATGCAGTCCAGGTCGTTCGCGGCGGCGAAGGCTTCCACGATCCGCAGAAGAATCAACGGCGCGCCCGTCCGCCCGGCCGAATGCGTGACAAAGTACATCTTCCTGCGGCCGGGTTTGCCGATCGCCGGCGCCGGCGGTTCGCCGGCGCGGTCGATCAACGCGCCGTACCGGCGAAGCTCCTTCAAGAGCGTCCCGCCCGAAAGCGTCATTGGAGGCGGAGCGCCCAGGTACTTCTCGCGCAGCTTCCGGTTGAGCCTCGGATGCCGCCGGAGAATCTCCGGCACGCTGATTGCCGCCGCCGGCCGCTTTGCCTCGCGCCACCCCTCGGTGACGAAGTGCACCAGCGGATTCACTCCGCGCGCCCGGCTCTCGGGGTAGGTCTCTAAGTAGTAGGAGGTGTCGAAGTCGGGGTGGGGATCGAGACCCAGCTTCGCGCCGGTGGCGACGTAATGCTCGAGCGCGGTCATGCCCCGCGGAAGCGGCGCCTCCAACTGGCTGAGATAGTGCGACGTGTCGAACAGCGGGTGTGGATCGAGGTCTTCGCCGCTGCGCGCCAGGTAGTCGAGGAACGGCCTCTCGGGCGGCTCGGGCAGTTGGCCCAGGTAATATCCCGTGTCGAACAGCGGATGCGGCTCCAGATGTTCCGCCGCGCCGAAGAGCAGAAAGTCGATCAGCGGGTCATGGTCGCGCTGGCGTCCGCGTGGAGGCCGCTGGGCAAGGTACCACTGCTGATCGAACAGCGGGTGCGCCGGGATGCCGTTCTTAGCGCCCTCGCGCAGGTAGTGGACGAGCGGATTGCCCGGCAGACCGGCGCCGCCAAGGTTTTCCAGGTAGAATCTCCCTCTGAAAAGCGGATGCGGGTCCGCGCATGAGCCTGCGTCCTCGCTCAGGTAGTCCAGCAGGGATGCCCCGCGCGCGCTGTAATACGAGGGATCAAACAGCGGGTGCGGCGAGAGCCCCTCAGCCGCGCCGCGCCGAATGTAGTGCAGGATGAGGTTTTCCAGCCTCTGCTCCGCGGGCAGTTGCGCCCTGTAGTAGGACGTCAGGAACGCTGGATGCGGAAGCCGTTCCTCGCGCCATCCGAACGCGCAATAGTGCAGCAGCGGATCGACCTCGCGGCCCGCCAGGTCGGGACTCGAGTTCAGGTACCACTCGTCGTCAAACAGTCCGCTTTCTCGAATGGCCTGCATCGCCCCGCGGTAGCGGAGCGCGAGCATCAGCCAGGTTAACCGTTGGAAAAAGGACACACCCGTAGAAGTGAATTCAAACCTCTAATTCGACGCCATTTTAGCAGATGGCCTCGCGGCCTCTGCGTCCCGGCGCGCAGGGGGAATCCGCGCGGGCGGCGCTCGAGGAAGATCCCGGGGAAATGTTACATCCTGCTGTCGATCCTCCAGGCCGCCAATCGATCTACTGGTACAGAGGAGAGGCGCAGCCGTATCGAAATGCGGCCGCTTTGCCTGAGAAAAGAACCTATTAAGGAGATGCAAGGATGCGGTTTATGGTGATTGTCAAAGCCAACAGGAGTTCGGAGGCGGGAGTTATGCCCAGCCAGGCGCTGCTCGCCGCGATGGGCAGGTTCAACGAAGAGCTCGCGGAGGCAGGTGTCTTGCTCGCGGGGGAGGGTCTGCACCCCAGCTCGAAGGGCGCTCGCGTGAGGTTCTCGGGGGAAGAGCGCACCGTCATCGACGGTCCGTTTCCGGAGACCAAGGAGCTGGCCGCGGGCTTCTGGATCTGGCAGGTGCGCTCGCTCGAGGAAGCGATCGGGTGGGTGAAGCGCTGCCCCAACCCGCATCCCGAGGAGTGCGAGATCGAGATCCGCCAAATCTTCGAACCCGAGGATTTCGGGCAGGAGTTCACGCCCGAGCTCAGGGCGCAGGAGGAGCGGGTGCGAGAACAGGTGGCCTCGAGGAAGTAACGAAAGGAGTCAACATGGAAACGAATTCGAAACCGGCGCACGAGCAGGCGCAGCTCCAACTTCAGATCTATGACTTGCGCCGCGAGGCCCGCCTGCGACAGGCGCGCGACTGGTTCTTCAAGAACTTCAACGTGGACAGCTTCGAGGAGGCGATGCGCCTCGCGCCCCCTGGCACGGAGGAGGGCACGTTTGTTGGAATGGTGATGGGCTACTGGGAACAGGTCTGCGCCATGCTCGACTACGGCCTGCTTCACGAAGACCTGTTCTTCGAGACCAACGGCGAGTTCTTCGTGGTCTGGGAGCGTCTCAAGCCTTTTGTTCCGGAGGCCCGCGAGCGTTTCTCCAACAAGTTGATGCTCGGACACCTGGAGAGCGCCGCGCGGCGTTACGAAGACTGGATGGAACGGCGTTCGCCCGGACAAATCGAGGGGATGCGGCAATTTATGCGGCAGATGCGCTCTCGACCCGCGGCTGCGAACGGCTGACTGAACTGATCGCAAGGAGGAACGCAGATGAGCGCCAGCAAGAGGGGCATACGGGCATTAGTCGGGACGCGCAAGGGCGCGTTCATTCTGACGTCTGATGCCAAGCGCAAGCGGTGGACGATCGACGGGCCGCACTTCGCGGGCTGGGAGATCTATCACATGAAGGGGTCGCCCGCGGATCCGAACCGCATCTACGTCTCGCAGTCCAGCGGCTGGTTCGGCCAATTGATCCAGCGCTCGAGCGACGGCGGCAAGACATGGGAGCCCGCGGGCAACCAGTTCACCTACGACGGGGTCCCGGGCACGCACCAGTGGTACGATGGCACGCCGCATCCGTGGGAGTTCAAGCGGGTTTGGCACCTTGAGCCGTCGTGGAGCGATCCAGACGCCGTGTACGCCGGCGTGGAAGACGCCGCGCTGTTCCGCTCAACCGACGGCGGCGCAACGTGGCGCGAGCTTTCGGGCTTGAGGAATCACGGATCGGGCGCGCACTGGCAGCCGGGCGCCGGCGGGATGTGCCTGCACACGATCCTCATCGATCCGTCGAATCCCAAACGGATCTTCATCGCCATCTCAGCCGCGGGCGCGTTTCGCAGCGACGACGGAGGCGAGACCTGGAAACCGGTCAACCGCGGTTTGAGATCCGAGATGATCCCCAACCCGGAATCCGAAGTCGGCCACTGCGTGCACCGCATCGCGATGCACCGCTCGAGGCCGAACGTGCTGTTCATGCAAAAGCACTGGGACATCATGCGCAGCGACGACGCCGGCGAATCCTGGTACGAGGTCAGCGGCAACCTGCCCACCGACTTCGGATTTCCCATCGACGTTCACGCGCACGAGCCGGAAACCATCTACGTCGTGCCCATCAAGAGCGATTCGGAGCACTTTCCGCCGGACGGCAAGCTGCGCGTGTACCGCAGCCGCACGGGCGGAAACGAGTGGGAGGAGCTCTCCAAGGGGCTGCCGGACCGCGACTGCTACGTCAACGTCCTGCGCGACGCCATGGCGGTCGATTCGCTCGACCCCTGCGGCGTCTATTTCGGCACCACTGGCGGCCAGGTGTACGCGTCCGCGGACGCCGGAGACGCCTGGAAGCCCATCGCGGAACACCTGCCGCCGGTGCTCTCCGTGGAGGTCCAAACGCTGTGATGATCCGCGTGCTGCTCCCCGCGCATTTGAAAGCGCTGGCGCGCGTGAATGGCGAAGTCACAATTGAAGTCGAGGGCCGGGTGACGCAGCGCTCGGTCCTCGACGCGCTGGAAGCCCGCTATCCGATGCTGCGCGGGACGATCCGCGACCACGTATCGCACGAGCGCCGGCCGTTCATCCGGTTTTTCGCCTGCGAGGAGGACCTCTCGCACGCATCGCCCGACGATCCGCTCCCCGAGCCTGTGGCGCGGGGGACCGAGCCGTTCATGGTGATCGGCGCGCTGGCCGGGGGCTAGGTGTCGGGCAGCCCGGCGACTTCCATCACGGGCCGGATCTCCACGCTGCCGAACTTCGCGGCCGGGATCTTCTCGGCGACGCTCATCGCTTCGTCGAGGTCCTTGGCTTCGATCAGGAAATAGCCGCCGAACTGCTCGCGGGTCTCGGCGAAAGGGCCGTCAACCACGAGGCGTTTGCCTTCGCGGAGGCGGACGGTGGTGGCCGTCGAGACAGGATGGAGCGGCGCGGCGGCGAGGTACATGCCCTTCTCATGCAGCTCTCGCGCCAGGGCCGCTGAATCGACGTAACACTTTTCTCGGGCTGGATCCTCGAGCGTTTTCTCGTCCAGGTAGATCAGCAGCATGTACCTCATGCGCGCACCTCCAACCGCATGTCGAATGGAAGACGCCGGAATCGACAGCCCGGCCGCAGATTCCGTAGGATCGTTACATGGGGCGGGATGCCGATGCGGCGGTGGAAGCAGTTTACCGTTCCGACTGGGGACTGATTGTCGCGACTCTGATTCGCCTCCTGGGCGATTTCGAGCTGGCCGAGGATGCGGCGCAGGAGGCGTTCGCGGCCGCTGTCAGCCAGTGGCGCGACTCCGGCGTGCCGGAGTCGCCCCGGGCGTGGATCATCCAGACCGCGCGTCACAAAGCGATCGACCGCCTGCGCCGCCAGGCGCGACTCGCTGAGAAGCTCGCCGAGATCTCCTACTCCGCGCGCAGCCTCGAAACAGCGGAGCCCGGGATGGATGGCATTCCCGACGACCAGCTCCGGCTGATCTTCACCTGCTGCCACCCGGCGCTGGGGCCGGAAGCGCAAGTGGCGCTGACGCTGCGCACCCTGGGCGGGCTGGAGACCGGCGAGATCGCGCGCGCCTTTCTTGTCCCGCCCGCGACGATGGCTCAGCGGCTCGTGCGGGCCAAGCGCAAAATCCGCGACGCGAAGATTCCATTCGCGGTGCCCGGCAAGGACGAGCTGACGGCGCGGCTGGACGCGGTGTTGGCGGTGATCTACCTGATCTTCAACGAAGGGTATGCGGCCACGCGCGGCGAACCGCTGGTGCGGGCTGAGATGTGTGCCGAGGCGATCCGCTTGGGGCGCCTTGTCAGAGCGCTGCTGTCCGCGGAGCCGCTGCCGGAAGTCACGGGGCTGCTGGCCCTCATGCTCTTGCACGATTCGCGGCGCGAGGCCCGGCAGGATGAGGACGGAGACCTGGTGACGCTGGAAGAGCAGGATCGCAGCCGCTGGAACCATCGCCAGATCGCCGAGGCGCTGCCACTGGTGGAGGAAGCGCTTCGCGGCGGCCCGGGCCCTTACGCGATCCAGGCGGCAATCGCGGCCGAGCACTGCCGCGCGGCGCGGGCGGAGGAGACGAACTGGCGCCAGATCGTGAGGTTCTACGATCTCCTCGAACGCCTGCAACCTTCGCCGGTCGTGACGCTGAACCGTGCTGTCGCTATCGCCATGGCCGGTGACCCCGCGCCGGCGATTGAGCTGATCGATGCCCTCGCCGCGGCCGGCGGCCTCGATCACTACCACCTGCTCCACGCCGCGCGCGCAGACCTGCTCCGCCGCCTGGGCCGCACGGGGGAAGCCGCGAATGCCTATCGCCAGGCGCTTGCGCTGGCCAGCAACGAGTGCGAGCGCCGCTATCTGGAACGCCGCCTGCTTGAAGTGCAGTCCGGGCGATTGTGAGGCTTACTGCCGGCTCCCCCGGGTGGCCATCCATGCCGTCGCGGCATGGAAGCGAGTCAATGAGGCGCCGGACTCGCGCGTGCGGTCGTGCGTTTTCAGCCAAACATGAGGCGGCGGCGCTGATCGGCCACCTGCTCCGGCGCGTTCCGTTTCCATCGCCGGTCCGGGTTGTGTCCGCTCGCTCAAGGAATGACGGGATCGATCTGATCGTGTCACTGCCCGGTGGGCCGCGCCTTATGTTCGCGGTGATCGCGAACGGGCAGCCCGGATTCGTGCGGCGCGCCTGCCTGCGGCTTCGGGACGCCATCGGATTCCGAAAACGCCGGTATTCGATGCTGATTGCGCCGTATCTCTCTAACGACGCGGCAGCGATTTGCACGGAGACGGACGTGGACTAGCTGGACTTCGCCGGCAATTGCCGGATCGTCTTTGACCATGTGTTGATCCCGCGCGAGCGCTATCCGGATGCGGCTGTCCGGAAGAGAGAGCTCCGGCCGCTCCATTCGCCGAAAGCGGAGCGCGTGCTGCGGGTCCCGCTGAACGCCGGCTCGAGAGCCTGGAAGATGCAGCATCTCGCAAGGGAAGCCCACGTGAGCCTCGGACAGGTCGCCAATGTGAAGCGGCTTCTGCTGGATCGCGAATGGGCCGAGTCGGCCGCGGACGGACTGCGCTTGCGATCTCCCGGCGATGCCGTGCTGCCGCTCCTCACCGGGTGGGCCTCAAGCTGTCGGGCAGAGCGCAATCGGGCCCAGCAGTATGACACGATGCAAACTCCGCCGGAGATCGAAGCGGAGCTTTGCTCCAACCACGCGGTCGCACTCACGGCGCTGTCGGGCGCAGTCCGGCTTGCCCCCGCCGTCCGCTATCAGCGGGTGACGGCGTATGTTGAAGGCGACACGGCGGGGGCGGCCGGCTCAGTAGGCCTCAGAAGAGTTACAGGTGGCGGCAACGTCGTGCTGCTAATTCCGTATGATGAGGGCGTATTCCATGGCGGCCGCGTGGTCGATGGAGTTCGAGTGATCTCTCCGGTGCAGCTTTATCTCGATCTGGCGGGCATCAAGGGCCGCGGTGAAAAGGCCGCGCAACCGATTCTGCATGACGTGATCAAACCGCTGTGGCAGTGACGTACCGCGACTGCGCGGCGGACCAGGTGGAAGCGGCGAAGTCCGTTCTGCTCGAACTCGTCCGCATTCCCGGCGAATACCGCTACAACGTTGTCGTGGTTGGAGGTTGCGTTCCACAGTTGTTGCTGCCCCAACACCCGAGACGGCATGCCGGCAGCATCGATGTGGATTTGGCCTTGAACCACAAGCGCCTTCACGAGACCGGCCCGGCGTCCCTCCAAATGCCGCTGCTGCGCCGGGGCTGCGTGGCCGATGTCCGCCAGCCCTTCATCTTTCATTGGACGGTCCAGGGCGGAGGCGACCCAATCCGGCTGGAGGTGGACTTTCTGGCCGGCGAGTACGAGGGAACGAGTGCCAGACACCGCACCCAGCCGGTGCAGGAGGGCCGCGCCCGGAAGGCGCGGGGGTGCGATCTCCCCTTCGACATGTTCGTGGAGACCGAGGTCGCGGGGCGATTGCCGGACGGGGGCGAGGATCGGGCCCGGGTTCGGGTCGCTTCGATTCTCGCTTTCCTGGTAATGAAGGGGATGGCGCTTCACGTGCGGCTCAAGGAGAAGGACGCGTGGGACATTTATTTCAGCCTCGCCAACTACCCTGGCGGTGGTGACGCGCTGGTCTGCGAGATCCTGCCCCATCCGGGGCACGGCCTGGTCGAGGAGGGGCTGAAGAAGATCGCGGAGAAGTTTGCCATGCCGGCGCACGTCGGGCCGAGGTGCGTGGCGGACTTCGAGGCGGCCGCCGGCGCGGAGGAACGCGCCCTCATCATGCGAGATGCGTTCGAGAGGGTGGAGCGCCTGTTACATGCGCTGGGGATGAGGTAGCAGGAGGGCCGACACGGGGTTCCCTGGCGTTGGGCAATGACGCCCCGGCGTGGGCCGCCCGGCCGGAAGCCGCCAAACCGTCCGCATCCTCCTGTCAATGGGTGTGTCGGCGGCGTTGCCATCGCACCTGACATTCCAGGCGGGTGATGGCGGCTCAGAAGCGCGGGAAACTCGATGATCCGGGCGTTCATGCGGATGTTGCGTTATGGGGAAACCTCCTGCGATCGGCGTACTCGATGGACTGCCCAGGCCGCCCAACCGGGGCATGCGCCACAACTGGCGGGTGCGCGGCGGCTCGGGCACAGCGCCCCGAATCGCTCAAAGTTCGAGCCGGCGCCTCCGGCACGGGGCGCGGATCACTTCGGCCCCGAACCTGGTTTCTTCATTCCAGACAACATCCCGATGCCGCGGCTGTACTGTCCCGAGCGTCCGGAGAAGTGATTCTCGCCCCCCCAACACGGAGGATTCCAACTCGAGCGAAGAAGTTTCCCCAGCAGTTCCATCAACTGCCTCGAAGGGCCCGCGATGTCTTCGGCTTCCTCAGCGCCGTAGCCTGCATGAACTTGCGCGTGCGGCCTTTCAGACACCAGCAACGGAGCGATCTGGTTGTCAAAGATCGGCAGGCGGACAGTCTGCGCCACGATGCCGGACGTGGCGTGCGCATCGAGATGATAAAGCGCCGGCCGGCGGATGTCGTCGTTCAGCGTTCAGACCCGCGGCAATGCAATTGAAGAACGAAACTCCCGGCCGGTGAGCTTGGAAGTGAACGAGCGGGCCTCGGTATCAGCCGGACGGACCTCTTCGGCGACCCGCCGGGCGGCAGCCATTGCTCCCTGGGCGCAACCGCTCTGATTTGAACCGAGAACTGGAAACAGCACTACGAAAAGGGAGTGCAGAGCCGTTCTGTGCAAGGGGAAGATTGCCGCGCCCCGCCGTGCTACGCTGAGGGCGAGCCGTGCCCACCGTTCCCCTTCGTTCGATTCCCCTGTTGGACCTCGCTCCCCAGAATGGGCCTCTGCGCGAGGCGATTCTCACCGCGATCTTGCGCGTGGTCGACTCCAACTACTTCATCATGGGCGGCGATGTCGCTGAGCTGGAGCGCGAGGTTGCTGAGTACTTGCATGTGCCTCATGCGATCGGCTGCGCGTCCGGCTCGGATGCGCTGTTGCTTGCGCTGATGGCTTGCGGGGTTGGGCCGGGCGACAAGGTGCTCGTTCCGCCGTTCACGTTCTTCGCCACGGCCGGCGCGGTCACGCGCATCGGCGCCACTCCTGTTTTCGCTGATATCGATCCGCTGACCTTCAATCTGGATCCCGCCGAAGCGCGCAAGGCGGCGGATCTCCATCCTGAAATCAAGGCCGTCATTCCGGTCCACCTGTTCGGCGGCTCAGCCGACATGGACCTGCTGGTGGCCCTCGCCCGCGAGCGCGGCTGGACGGTGATCGAAGACGGCGCGCAGTCGATCGGCGCGGAGTACAACGGCCGCCGCGTGATGAGCATCGGCGACATCGGGTGCATCAGCTTTTTTCCCACGAAGAACCTTGGCGGATTCGGAGATGCGGGCATGTTGACCGCGCTCGACAACGATGTCGCCAGGAGGCTGTCCGCGCTGCGCGTCCACGGTTCAACCGAGAAATACCGCCATGAATGGGTTGGCGTAAACTCGCGCATCGACACCCTTCAGGCGGCCATCCTGCGCGTGAAACTCCCGCATCTGGACGCGTGGACCGGGGGGCGGCAGCGCAACGCGGCGCTGCTGACTTCGCTGCTCGGCGGCTGCCCTGTGACAGCGCCGCGCCCAGCGCCCTATCAGACGCGCCACGTCTTCAATCAGTACGTGATCCGCGCGCCGCGGCGCGATGAGTTGAAGGCGTTTCTGGCGTCTCGCGGCGTGGGGACTGAGATCTATTATCCGATCCCGCTTCACCTTCAGCCGTGCTACAGAGGCCTCGGAATCCCCGAGGGCGCGTTGCCGGAGAGCGAAAGGGCCGCGCGCGAAGTGCTGGCGCTGCCGGTGCACTCCGGGCTTCAGCCGGGCGATGTCGAGTACATCGCCGAACAGATCCAGGCGTTTTACAGCGTGTAGCCGGAGCGCGCGGCGTCCTCGTGGAACATCTTGACGGTGTCCAGCGAGTATTCATCCAGGTCCTTGCCCAACAGGTTGAGCTTCCTGAGGATGTCGGGCGTTGCGGTGATGATGTGGCAGCCCACCTGGTCGGCCTGCACAAGGTTGAGAATCTCGCGCGGGCTGGCCCAGATCAGCTCGATCTGAGGATGAGGACGCAGGATCTCCACCGCCGCGGCCATGATGGGGCAGGGATCGACGCCTGTGTCGGCGATGCGTCCCGCAAAGACGCTCTCGTTCGACGGCGCCCCGCCCGCCAGCGCATCGGTGACCTCGCGCACCTGGTCGAGCGTGAACATCGCCGTCACGTTCACCTTCACGCCGTCGTGGCTGAGTTTGCGGATCAGAGCGCACGAGCTCTCCCGCCGCGTGTTCATCACCGGGATCTTCACGTAGACGTTCGGACCCCATGAGGCAAGTTTGAGGGCTTGCCGCTCCATCTCAGGGAAATCGTCCGCGAAGACTTCGAGCGAAATCGGCCGGTCGGGAATTGCTTCGAGAATGTCGCGCGCGAACGCTTCGTAACCGGCGACGCCCGCCTTTCGCATCAGCGAGGGATTCGTGGTGAAGCCGCGCACGTGCGGGTTGGCATACAGCTCGAGCATCGTGCGCTTGTCGGCGCCGTCGGCGAACAGCTTCACCTTGAGGTTTGCAGGATCCATCTGACTGCATCATACAGGTCACGCGCACGGTATTGCGGGTCGGAAGAAGGGCCGCGCTCGCGGTAGCCGCAGTCGATGAAGACCGTACGGCAGCCCGCCGCCGCGCCCGCGTCGATGTCCCGCCACCGGTCGCCGATCATATAACTCGCCGCCGGGTCGATGCCGAACTCCGCCGCCGCGTCCAGAATCAGCCCCGGACGCGGCTTCCGGCACGCGCAGTTCGCCGAGTCGTCATGAGCACAGACGCGGAAGGCGTCAATCGGAAGTTCGGCCGCGAGACGCGCATTGATCGCCTCCACGACTTCCATCGATTGCGAGCCGCGCGCCACGTCGGGCTGGTTCGTCACGACGATCAACATGAATCCCGCGGCCTTCAGCTCATTCAGCGCCTCAGCCGCGCCGTCCGGGACCTCCACCTCGGCCACGCTCGCAGGCGGATGCGGGCGCCCGTCGCGCACGAACGCGCGGTTCACCACGCCGTCCCGATCGAGAAAGACCGCGCGCTTCATGACGGGCTAGCGCACCGACTCCCACTTCGTTTCGCCCAGCTTCAGCGCCGGATGCGAGACCAGCAGGTGCCAGACGACGGCCTGAAACGCCTCGGCGTGCGGCGTCGTGTGCACGGCGTTCACTGTCGGCACGATCGCGCAAGCGTCGGCCACCCGCGCTGTGTAGCCGCCGTCGCGCCCCACCACGCCCAGCACCGCGGCGCCCACCTCCCGCGCATGGTTGAGCGCCCGCACCAGGTTCGGGCTGACGTTCTTCTCGAGATTTCCGCCGCCAACGGAGAACACCAGTACGCCGTCGTCCGCGCGCAGGCGGCTGCCTTTCAGCCACTGCTCGAAAACGCTCTCCCAGCCGTCGTCGTTGGTGCGTGCGGTCAACTCGGAGACGTTGTCCGAAGGCGCGTAGGCTTCGAAGCCGCAGATCTTGCGGAAATCGTTGACCGCGTGCGACGCGTTGGCTGCACTGCCCCCGACGCCAAGAATGAAGAGCCGCCCGCCGCGGTCGCGCACCGCGCGCAACAGGACGGCCATCTTCTCGATCGCCTCCCGGTCCAGCCTGTCGATCACCTCTCGCGCTTCGGCGAGAAACTGTTCGGTGAAGTTCAATTCCGATCTCCTCATTGCGATGAGACGCGAAGATACTCAGCCAACTCCTCGATGCCGCTGAACGAGCCCGCCTCGTAAAACCTCTCACTCATTTCAACGGCCGCAAGCTCGCCGCGCGCCAGCAGATCCTGGTACAGCGCCGCCAGATCCGCCGCCTCGCCTTCCGCGATGCCGTCGAACGCTTCACGGCGGAATGCGCCGAGGCCGTAGTCGATATGCCGCATGCGCGACGTCCTGTTTTTCTTATCGTAGGCGACGATCCGGCCGTTTTCGAATTCCACGTTGCTCGTGTCCCAACGCCCTTCGTTGCGGTACACCGTCATCAAGCCGAGCTTGCCGGATTCGAGGAATGCGCGCTCGACCGCGGAGTAGTCGCACGGCAGGTAGGAGTCGCCATACAGCGCCAGAAACGCGCCGCCAAGCAGCGGCAGCGCCTGCCTGAGCGCGCCCGCGGTGCCGAGCAGCTTCGGACCGTCGGGCGAGTAGGAGATCTCCAGGCCGAAGCGGCTCCCGTCGCCGACGTACTCTTTGATCATCTCGCCCAGAAAGCCCGTGCAGAGGACCACGCGCGTCGCGCCCGCGCGCTTGAGCAATCGCATCTGGTGCGCGGCGAACGGCTCGCCCGCCACCTCGACGAGCATCTTCGGAATCCTCTCCGTCACGGGCCGCAGCCGGGTGGCGAGTCCGCCGGCGAGAATGGCGACGGGCAACATGGACGCCTACGACCGGCTCACCAGGCTGGCGCCCTCGAAGTCGAACCGGAAGCGCACCTCGCGCAATCCCGCCATGCGCATCGCATGGCGCAGCCTGAGCTTCTCCTCCGTGTAGAACATCAGGAATCCTCCGCCCCCCGCGCCGATCACCTTCCCCCCCAGCGCGCCGTTCTCGCGCGCAAGTTCGTACCAGGCGTCGATCTGCGGATTGCTCATGCCCTGCGAGCGCTCCTTCTTGTGTTTCCAGTGGATGTCCATCAGCTCGGCGAAGCGCCGCAGGTCGCCCTTCGCCAATGCGTCGCGGCTGCGGTAGCCCAACTCTTTCACTACGTGCAGGTTGTCGATCATCGAGGCGTCCTGCCGGCGGCTGCGGCGATCCTGGTCCCTCAGGATCTCGGACGCATCACGCGTGACCCCGGTGAAGAACAGGCAGAGGTTCTCTTCGAGGTTGCGCAGCGCTTCCTCGGGAATCGCCAGCGGATCGGCTTCAACGGACCCGTCTTTGTTGAACGTGAAGCAAGTGATGCCGCCGAACGCGGCGATGTACTGATCCTGCTTGCCGATCGGCTCGCCCAACAGGTCGATTTCGATGTGACAGGCCTGCTCGGCGAGATCGCGCGGATGCACGATGTTCTTCCTCAATATGTGCAGCGCCTTGAGCAGCGCGGTCGTGAAGCTGCCCGACGATCCCAGCCCCGTGCCGGCGGGAATATCGGCCATCGAGGCGATCTCGATGCGCCCGTCGACGCCAGTGAGCTTCAGCGCTTCGCGCACGATCGGGTGGCTCACCTCCTCGGCCCTGGCCACCTTCTCGAGCTTCGAGTATTTGACGATCACTTCGTCGGTGAACGGCTCATGAACCGTGATGTAAACGTATTTGTCGATCGCCGCCGCTACAAGGAATCCTCCGTGATCCCTGTAGTAGGACGCCAGGTCGGTGCCGCCCCCTCCAAGCGAGATTCGCAGCGGGCTCCGCGTGATGATCAAGCATTCCTCCTGTCCGGTTCTTCTGATTGTAGCTGGAGGGACCGAAATACGGCTTCGCTATCATGAGGCTTATGCGTGCGTTCATTACGGGCGCGGCCGGGTTTATCGGCAGCGCGCTCGTCGACCGCTTCCTTTCGCTCGGCCATCGTGTGACGGGCTACGACAACTTCTCAACCGGACAGGAGATGTTCCTCGCCGCCGCGCGGAAATCCTCCGCTTTTGATCTCGTCCGCGCCGATCTGCTCGACCTCGAAACGCTGAGGCAAGCGATCGCCGGCCACGATCTGGTTCTGCATCTCGCCGCCAACGCCGACGTGCGGTTCGGCGCCGATCACCCGCGCCGCGATCTCGAGCAGAACACCATCGCCACCTGGAACGTGCTCGAAGCAATGCGGGTGAACGGCGTCCGCCGCATCGGGTTCTCCTCGACAGGCTCCATCTACGGCGAGCCCGATGTCTTTCCGACGCCGGAAACATGCCCCTTCCCCGTGCAGACTTCGCTCTACGGCGCGTCGAAGCTCGCGGCGGAAGGCCTGATTCAGGCGTATGCGGAGACCTTCGGCTTGGAAACGTACATCTTCCGCTTCGTCTCGATCCTGGGCGAGCGCTACACGCACGGGCATGTGTTCGATTTCCTGAAGCAGCTCCGCGCGCACCCCGATCACCTGCATATTCTGGGCGACGGCCGCCAGCGCAAGTCCTATCTCTATATTCAGGACTGTGTCGACGCCATCGTCATCGCGCTCGACAGGGCGCGCGGCAAGGTGAACATCTTCAACCTCGGCGCCGATGAGTACTGCCAGGTGATCGACTCCGCCGGCTGGATTTCGGAGCGCATGGGCCTTGCGCCGCGGTTTAGTTTTGCCGGGGGAGAGCGTGGCTGGATCGGCGACAGCCCGTTCATTTTTCTCGACTGCGCCAAGATGCGCGCGCTCGGTTGGGCTCCGCGTCTCACGATCCGGCAGGCGGTGGAGCGGACAGTGGACTACCTGCTCGCCAACCCCGCTTTGCTCGACGCCCGCGCCTAAAGCGTTTTTGACGCAAAAAACGCCTTTTTGAGGCGGTTCAGGGGCTCAAAAGTGGCGTTTTTGATCACTTTTGGCAGCCTGGCGTAAACGTAGGCGCCGCACGCCAGCGCCAGCGCCAGGGGGTAGCGGCGATAGTGTTTCCCATGCCTGCGGACGATGCGCACCGCGCAGGCGGTGTTGCGGCGCTGCGCGAAAAACGTTCCTCCGCCTTCCCAGATCTGGTAGGTGAGGAAGTACTCCTGGAAGTTGTACAGCTTGCCGATGCGGGCGAGCTTGAGCCAGAGATCCCAGTCCTGGTAGCCGGCAAGCGATTCGTCGTACAACCCTGCTGCGAACGCCGCGGCCTTGCGATAGAGCGTCGTCGAGTGAATCATCGGATTCGCGACCAGCGCGCCGCGCACGATGTCGTCGTGATGCTCGGGCTTCAGATACCGCAGCGTCTCTTCGCCGCGCTCGTTGATGCACACCGAGCCGCCGCCGCAGGCGACGTGATCGGGATGCGCGTCGAGAAACGCCACCTGCCGCGCGAGCTTGTCGTTGAGGCGCCAGAAGTCGTCGTCGTCGAGGATGGCGATGTACTCGCCGCGCGCTTCGCGGATGCCGTGGTTGTTGGCCTCCGCGATGTTGCCCGGCTGAATCCTGCGAATGTAGCGCAGGCGCGGCTCGCGCGCGGCCCATTCGCCGGCGATGCGCGCGGTCTCCTCGTTGGGTCCGTCGTGCACGAGGAGCAGCTCCCAATCGGCGAACGTTTGCGCCCGGATGCTTTCAATCGCCCGCGAAATGAACTGCGGGCGGTTGAACGTCAGCATCAGCACGGAAACGCGCGGCGCGGCCATCGGCGCTAGAGGCGGACGATCTTCGGCGACGAGAGACCCTTCATCGCGTTGCGCGTGTCGACGATCAATCGGGCGCGCTCGAGAGTCTGCGCGTAGTCGAAGCACTGATGATCGGTGATGATCAGCACGCAATCCGCTGCGGAAATCAGTGACGGATCGTCCTGGGAGGAGAAGCGGTGTCCTTCGACGTCGATCTCCGGGATGTAGGGATCGAAGTAAGTCACGCGCGCGCCGCGGCGGCCGAGCAGGTGCATGATGTCGAGCGCCGGCGATTCGCGCACGTCGTCGATGTCGCGCTTGTAGGCGACGCCGAGCACGTGGATGTGCGAGCCCTTGAGAGGCTTGGCGACCTCGTTGAGCGCGTTCTGCACTTTATCCACCACGAAGTGCGGCATCTGGCCGTTGATGTATCCGGCGAGCTCGATGAACCGCGCTTCGATGCCCGCCTGTTTTGTCTTCCACGAGAGGTAGAACGGGTCGATCGGGATGCAGTGGCCGCCGAGGCCGGGACCGGGATAGAAGGGCATGAAGCCGAATGGTTTGGTCGCCGCCGCTTCGATCACCTCCCAGACGTTGACGCCGATGCGGTCGCACATCAGGGCCATCTCGTTCACCAGCCCGATGTTGATCATGCGGAAGGTATTCTCGAGCAGCTTCACCATCTCGGCGACGCGCGTGGAGCTGACGGGCACAACCTTCTCGAGAGCCTGCGAATAGAAGATGCGGCCCACCTCGGTGCAAGAGGGCGTGATGCCGCCGACCACCTTGGGGATGTTCTTCGTCTGGTAGACGGGGTTGCCCGGATCGACGCGCTCGGGCGAGAAGCAGAGGAAGAAGTCCTGGCCCGCTTTGAGGCCGTGCTGCTCGAACATCGGCAGCAGCAGTTCGTCGGTGGTGCCGGGATAGGTCGTGGATTCGAGGATCACCAGGAGCCCCGGATGGAGATATCGGGCGATTTCCTGCGCGGCCGAAACGACGTAGCTCATGTCGGGGTCTTTGGTTTTGCGCAGGGGCGTCGGGACGGCGATGTTGACGGTGTCGAGCTTGGCGACGGCGGCGAAGTCGGTCGTGGCTTGGAGACGACCGGCGGAAACCAGCGCGGCGACCTCGGCGGTGGAAACATCCTGCACGTAGCTGACGCCCTGGTTGATCTGTGCAACCTTGCGGGCGGAGACATCGATGCCGGTGACGTGGAAGCCGGCTTTGCCGAATTCGACGGCCAGCGGCAGGCCGACATAGCCCAGGCCGGCGACGCCGACGCGCGCGGTCCTGGAGCGGATGCGCCCGGCGAGCGCTTCGGCCGCCGGAACGAGGGGAGGGCGTGGCTGCGGGTTCATTGGAAGTGAGCCTAGAAAGGCAGACGGTACTGGCGCAGTGCGATATAGACGGAACCCGAGCGTCTGGACTTCACTGGAATACGCAACAGGACGCGGCCGCCGGTCCGCTTCAGGATCTCACGCGCGGTGATTCCTTCGGGATTGCGCGCTCCCACGGGCGGGCCGCCGGTCTCACGGATCCACTCTTCCGTGATGCGGTTGAGGGATTCTTCCAGCGGCGCGTCCGCCGAACGCCAGACTCCTTCCCGCAGAATCGCCTTCTGTCCTCGAACCCGGGCCAGGATTCCCATAAGTTACTGAGCCAAAGGCCCAGTGTATCGCAGGGGAAGGATGCGTTTGTCCCAAAAATGCCCTGAGAGGAGCCGGCCGGGCGCTGCACTGAGGTTAATGGAAGCCGTGCCTTGCCTGGAGACAGCCGAATTGGGCCGCGTGGAGTACTCCTCCGGCGAGGTGATCGAATTCCCGGCGGGCCTGCCGGCGTTCGAGGATGTGCGGCGTTTCATCCTCGTGAACCTGCCCGGCGGGGGGCCGCTCGTTGTGCTCCAGTGCGTCGACCGGCCGAACCTGCGATTCCTGTGCCTGCCGTGGAGCGATTTCGTGGGCGGGGCGGCGCCGGAGCTGGGGGATGCCGAGCGGGCCTGTCTGGGCCTCGAGAGCGACGGCGGGGCGGGAGAACTGGTGGCCCTGGCCACGGTCATCGCGCCGTCGCAAGGCCCGGCGGCGGTGAACCTGCTGGCTCCGATCCTGATCGAGCCGCGAAAGCGGCGGGGCGTGCAGGCGATCCAGCCCGGGGCGGCGCTGTCCGCGCAGCATCCGCTCGCGGCGGAGCCCGAAGGCGAGGCGCAATGCTCGTGATCCGGAGGCGAGAGGGCGAGGCGCTGCTGCTGAGCGGAGGCGTGACGATCCGGGTGCTCGATATCGGCGCCGGGCGCGTCACGCTGGGGATCACCGCGCCGCCGGAAGTGGGCGTGCTGCGGGAGGAGGTGCGCGTGACCAGGGAGGCGAACGTGGCGGCGGCGGAGTCGCTCATCTCGCCGAAGCTGCTGGCGCTGTCCCGGGCGCTCGCCGGCAAGCCTGCTCCGTAGGCCGCACATTTTTCTCCTAAATTCCGGCCGGCGAGCCGATGAGGGGGGTGGAAGCACGGCACGGACCCCAGAGGGCCCACGCGGGAAAGGATGACCGTGGCGGCCGTCGCTCCAGGAGAAAAACAAGTGGCATTCACGATCAACACCAACATCGCGTCCATGCAGGCGCAGGAATACCTGCGTGTGACCGGTGAATTCCAGCACAAGACGATCAACCGCGTGACCTCGGGTCTGCGGATCATTGGCTCGGGCGACGACGCGGCCGGGCTGGCCATCGCGAACTCGTTTCGGAGCGACCAGGCGGTTCTGTCGCAGGGAATCCGGAACGCCAACGACGGCCTGGCCACGCTGCAAACGATCGACAGCGGCATCAACAACATCGGCAAGCTGCTCGACCGCGCCCGCACGCTGGCGGCGCAGTCGGCCTCCGGCACGTTCAACGGCGACCGCTCGGTGGTCAACTCCGAGTTCACGAGCGTGCTGCTCGAAATCGACCGCCAGGCGCAGGCGATCGGCCTGAACGCGGGCGGCACGTTCGCCAAGAACCTGACGGTGTTCATCGGCGGCGGCCGCGGCGCTTCGGACTCCGCTGTCATCACCAATGGCTCCGTGTCGGTGGATCTCAGCAACTCGACGGTGGACACCAAGGGCCTGGGACTCAACACCTACGCGGTGACAGGCCTGACGAACCTCGACGACGCGACGACGTTCGCCACCGCGAAGGGCGCCAACACGTCGATGATCTTCAACTTCTCCGGTCCGGGATTCGACGACGTGGCGGTGACGGTGAACCTCACCGGCGTCAACGACCTGGCGGGGCTGGTTACGGCGATCAACGAAGGGATCGCGGCCGCGGCGGCGGGCACCTCCGCCAGCGCGACGGCATTCAAGAACGCCGGCATCTCGGCCGCCATCAGCAGCGATGGCGAGAGCTTCACGTTGAACTCGGCCACCACGGCCTTCACCGTGGAAGAGGGCGACACCGCGGCCGCGCGGAGTTTCCTCAACACCGGCGCCGCCGCCACCGTGAAAGTGGCCGGCGGCCTGCAATCGGCCGCGGTGGCTTTCGCGGCGCTCAACGCGGGCACGACGCAGAAGCTCACCATCAGCACGACCGACGACAGCGGTGCGCTGAAGTACATCGACATCACCTTGACGGGCGCGCTCACGGCCGACACCGCGACCGACTACATCAACACACAGCTCCAGGCCTCCGGTGTTGCCGCGCTGAAGGGCATGGTGGCCGTGGAGAGCAAGGCCGGCACCGACGAGGTGACGTTCGTGTCCGACAGGGCGTTTAACGTCACCGTGCAGAACGCCAGCGTGGGCGCCGAGGGTCTCGACGAGACCGGCGACACCTACGAATCCGCCTCCTCCGGCAGCGGCGGCAACATCAGCGTCCTGACGGCCGACCTGGCCGAGAACGCCGTCATGGTTCTGGCCGATGCGGTGGAGAAGCTGGGTCAGGCTCAGGCCGTCGTCGGCAAGGGCCAGAACCGGTTCAATTTCGCCGTCAGCCTGGCTTCGACGCAGTTGACCAATCTGGCGGCGAGCGAATCACGCATCCGCGACGCCGACCTCGCCCTCGAAGCGGCCAACCTGACCCGCGCGCAGATCCTCCAGCAGGCCGGCATCGCCGCCCTCGCTCAGGCCAATGCCGCGCCGCAGGCGGTGCTGTCGCTCCTGCGCGGCTAAGCTATCGCAACTGAAGTAGCCCGCTGAAACTCAGAGGCTCCCCGGAGGGTTCCCCTCCCCGGAGCCTCATGTTTTTCCCCGATCCGCCGATCTGTCGGATGAGAAACACGCATGGGATTCCTACCCACCAACCCCGAAGCCCACGCCGGTGAGTTGCTTTACGCACAAGGCATCGCCGCGTTGGAAGCCGAGCGCCTGGAAGACGCTGTCGAAGCGTTCAGAAACCTCCTGGACTGCCAGCCGGATCACGCCGACGCCTGGGACAGCCTGGGCCTCATCATGGAGGCGCTGGGCAATCCCGGCGAGGCATTGCGCTGCTACCGCCGGGCGCTGGAGGCAAATCCGCGGCACGCCGGCGCGCGGTCGAACCTGAAGACGCTGGCAGTGAACCTGGAGCTGGCCGCGCGCGTGCGACGCCAGGCCTACACGTCGATGTTCTTGTATTGAGGCCGGGAGCGCTTCGGAGCCGAGTAGCCGCCGGGTGCGCATTGCGAGAGTCCTTTGAGTTCCAACAGTGTCTGTTCACGCCGTCTCCGCAGGAGAGAGACCACGATCTCCCCGCCCCGCTTGACCGCGTGGAGCCGTTGGAGGCTGGCCGGATCGAGGCTCGCCGGCGGAATCCCGCTGAGCCATGTGACGGCTCGGCGGCGCGCTTCGAGGTGCTCCAGAAAGTGGGCGTCCCCGGCCTGGATCGCCGCGGCGAGGCGCGCCGTTGCGCGCTCGGCTTCCTGAAGCGCCTCTTCGACGAGGCCTCGCTCCGGCGGTTCGCCGCTCCGCTTGCCGCCCATCATCAGTCTTCCCTATTCTTGCCGTAGCTGACGAGCTTCAGACTTTCGATCGTCGCGTCGAGCATCCCCTGCTGGCTCTCCAATTGCGCCAGCAGCGCGTCGGCGGCCTGGAGCTTGGCCATCAGCGAGGAGCGCATGATCTCGATGCGCTCGTTCATCGCCTCGATCTGATCGGAAAGCCGCGAGTCGGCGTCGTTGTTGCTTTCGATCTCGCGCTGGATGACTCCGATCACGGGGTCGGTGTAGTCCTCCAACTGGGCGCCAAGTTCGCCGAATCCGGTCGTGGAGCTGCCAATGAGGCCGAAAGCGTCCTCGAGCCGGGTTGCGTCCATCGCGTTGATAACGGAAGAGTCGAACTCCAGCACGCCCTCCTTGGTGAAGGTGAGGCCCAGCTCGGAGATGCTGCGCACGCTGCCTTCGCCTGTGAAACCGGCCGTCCGCCGCATGAGCCGCATGAAATCGCCGACGATGCTGCTGCCGCTCAGCGCTCCCGCGGATTCGCCGATCTGCTCCTGGAGCTTCGTGGCCAGAGCGTTGTACGCCTTGACGAAACGGTTGATGGCGGTGATGAGGGCCGCCGGGCTGGACCGCACCGTGACGGTGATGGACTCACCGGCATCGGTCGTATTCTGGAGCGTGAAGCTGACGCCCTCGACGACATCCTCGATGGTGTTCGTCGAGGCTGTCACCGTCTGTCCGTTCAGCCTGAACGAGGCATCGGCGCCGGAATCCACCGTGGTGAGCAGATTGGAGTCCGAGCTGCCCTTCACGGTCCGCAGCGAGATGGGCTTGTACCCGGTGTCGTTCGCCGAAATCGTCAGCACGTAGGGGTCGGTTTCCGAGCCTGTGTTCAGGATCGAAGCGCTGACGCCGAGGCCCGCGGCATTGATGGCATCGCGAACCCCCTCCAGACTGTCCTTGCCTCCGGAAAGATCGAGATCCGCCGCCTGCCCGCCGACGACGAGCTCGAGGTAGTCTCCGGCGCCCGCGACTTCGGTGGCGTTCGTGGTCGCGTATCCGGAAGTGGATGTGGAGACCGCGCTCCTGGCGAGGGCCGTGATGTCGGTGATCACAAACGTCGCGGGAGCGGCGCCGCCGGTGAGGCTCGCTCCCACTTTCGAGGAACTCGACCACACATCCATCGCCCGGGTCTCGGCCTGGGCGCCCAGCGCCTTGGCCGCGGCGGCAAACTCCATCGCGGCCTCGCGGAGCTTGGCGAGGCTCATGGTTCTCTGGCTGAGCGTAAGCTGGTCGCGCTGCAAGGCCTGGACGGGCAACTGCGCGATGGCCACGGTGCGGCCGAGAATCGTTTGGAAGTCGTTGCTGAACTTGCTGATGCCTGTGAAGGCGAGCGGGGTCAGACCCATCGGCGAACCTCCGGCGGACGGAGCGTAACGACACGATCCGCCAATGGGCTTATCGGCGGGACCGGGTGAATCCTTCAGGGAATCAATCGCGGTTCGCGCCTTCCCGCTCAGCTTCCGCCTCTTCGTCGCCGGGCGAGCGGCGCTTTTGAAAGCCCTTTCGAAGCCAGCAGAGGGTATCCGCGGTCTTGCGCGAGTGCAGAACCCCGAGACAGTCGGAGGCGTATCGGAAGGGCTTCATCTTCTCGAAGTCGAAGTCCTTCCCGCCCCGGCGGAAGAGCACCAGGAAGCTGAACACGTCGGGCTCCTCTTCGGCCGCGTTGTGGACCTCGAAGCCCGCGCCGCGCGCCACCAGAATCACGACGCGCTGGCGGCCGCCGGCAAGGATTTGCGCCGCCAGATCCTCGCGCCCGTCGCGGTCGAAGTCGCCGCCGACGAGATTGGGACGGCCCGGAATCCGGTCCTGCTCAAACCAGGCTGTGATCTGCGGAGCAACCGGCGCAAGACTCCAGCCAGGGAAGCGTTTATCGAGCGCGTCCGAGGCCGCCCGCGGCAGCGCATCGTCCGCATGCAGGCAGACGGCCAGCAGAAGCGCCGCGGCGCTGAGCTTCACTTCTCCTCGACGCTGAAGCACCACAGCGTCGAGTCGTGCGTCACAACGTAGATCCGCCCGTTGGCCAGCGCCAGACCGCTGAAGTGCGTCCAGCCCTTGATCTGATCGCCGCTCGACCACAGCACTTTGCCCGTGGCCGCGTCGAGCGCGTAGAGCGCCGCGTTCGAGGGCGACTTCCTCGCGCGCGCCTCGGTGGGCAGCAGGCGGCCTTCCTCGTCCACCTGCTCGACGTACTCGCCGTTGGAGAGCGCCAGCACGACGCCGTTGGCGATGACGGGCGGCTCCGGCACAGTCATGTTCACCGACATCCAGGCCGCTTCGGGAAAAGGCTTGCCGTCTTTCTCCAAGATGCGAAACGCCATGATGCTGCCGTTGGGCGTAGGGCCGTAGCTCAGCGGGAACTTCGGCGCGGTTGACGCGGGCGGTCCCCAGGCCGGAGCGTAAAGCCAGCGCGTCCCGGCCTCGTCTTCCCATGTGGCGAACGAGCCCCAGAAGCCCCTGCCGGCGAAGTCCACCTGCTCGTTCGTGATGAGCGCGCTCCGGTAGAGCGGCGTGCGGTGATCGTCGCCGCCCAGCTTGTTGGCGTCGAGCAGATAGAGCACGCCTTCCTTGCCGCCGCCGGCGACCAGCTCCCAGCTCTTGTACTTGAACACGACCGGGCTGATGCAGCCCATGTCGAGGTCCTTGCGCGTGATCCAGGCGCGGTTGGCGGGCGTGTAGTAATCGGCGAGCCCGGCCGCCTTCGGAGCGAGGCCCAGGAACGTGTCCGCCCACTTTCCCGCGGCGGGATCGTATGGCCCGTCTCCCGTTTCAGCAAAAACGCGTCCGTTGAACCCCACGGCCACCCCGGCGCGGCCCCAGATGCCGGCGCCGCCGGTGGTGGTGGCCAGAAAATGAGTCACCGGCCGGTCCGGCGCATTCAGGTCCATGGCGTAGACCGCGCTCTTGGCGCCGTTACAGCCTTGCGAGGTGGCGGTGTAGAGGACATCGCCGGCGAGATTCAGACTCCAGTTTTTCGAGTAAGCGGGGACGAACTGCTGGGCGGGCGCGCGGTCTTCTCCCGTGACGAGGCTGAGCGTACGCAGCTTGCCGTCGCTGGTGATCACATAGGCGACGCGCTTGCGCGGATCGATCACCGGCGTGGCGTTCAGCGAATTGGGGCAGAGCCAGTTCGCCGGGCTGCGCGGCTTTTCAGCGTTTTCGAACTCGCGCTTCCAGTAGATCTTCTTCGTGTCGGGATCGATCGCCCAGACCTTGTCCGAGCTGCCGGCGACG
Organism: uncultured Solibacteraceae bacterium; assembly: GCA_964472745.1. GTDB lineage: Bacteria > Acidobacteriota > Terriglobia > Bryobacterales > Bryobacteraceae > CAYYNC01. Next base: position 35,272 of record CAYYNC010000002.1, on the reverse strand, counting down.
AGGACGACGTCGCGGAATCCGCCTGGCGCGACCACCTGCTCCTTGATCACAGGCACGGTGAGCGCCATCATCTCGCGGGCTTGGTTGTCGAGCTTCAGGCTCCATTCGAGCTTGAGCTCGTGGGCGTTGGCCTTGGTCAGCACCCTTTCCGAGCGCGCCCACCCGCTCCGCTGCGGGTCAGCGCCAAAGGTCAGCCAGTCGGCGGCAAAGAGCGCGGGCGGCAACAGGAGCGCGGGTAAGAGCCGGAGTCCCCTCATTTGTGTTGATGATACTCGAAGGCCGCGGCGCGAGGCGAACGTGGCATATGATTTCAGATGCGGAGGAGTTCTGAGATGAGGATTCTGGCTTTATTGATCATTTTGACTCTTGCGGCGGCGTGCGCCGGCGCGGCCGCCAACTGCGCGGCGGCAAACGGGGCGACGCGCTGCACGGCGGTTGCGGAGACGACCGTCTCCGGCCTGATCACGGGCGGCTCGTATCTCGACACACAAGCCGCGGGCGGGGGCGTTGAGACGATCCGTGAAGCAGACGCCGCCGCCGGCCCGCCGCGCAAGCGGCCGGACGTGCTCGAGCACATCTGGAAGTTCGACATCGCAACGGGGCTCTCAGTCGCCTTCGCGGCCGCCGCTTCGCGGACAGATCCAGGGCCGGACGGCGACAACTTCAGCTTCGCGTGGTCCGCCAACGGCGGGCAAAGCTGGATGCCGATGTTCGAGATCAACAGCACCACCCTCCAGACGAAGAGCTACACCCTCTCGCCGCCGCCGTCGGGCAGCGTGTGGGTAAGAGCGGTTGACACCAACCGGACCTCGGGACGGCGCAACTACGCGACGCTCACTGTCGATCACCTCTACTTCGAGATCAGCGGAGAGCCGCCGCCGCCTCCGCCGCCGTCGTACAGCAAGGTGATCGGCTACTACACCTCGTGGAGCATCTATGCACGCGAGTATTACGTGAACGAGCACACGCCAGGCGTCGATCACATTCCTGCGGACAAGATCACGCACATCAACTACGCGTTCGCGAACCTCGACTCGAACGGAAACGTCCTGCTGGGCGACTCATTCGCGGACGTCGAAAAGAGCTTCGGCAACGAGCCCCCTGGCGCGCCGTTCAAGGGCAACTTCCAGCAGCTTCTGATCCTCAAGAGCCGCTACCCGCACATCAAGACGCTGATCTCGGTGGGAGGCTGGACGTGGTCGAACCACTTCTCCGACGTGTTCGCCGACGCCACGAAGACCCAGCGGTTTTGCACGACCCTGCTGGATTTCGTAAACCGGTACGGCTTCGACGGCGCCGACATCGACTGGGAGTACCCCGGAAGTCCGGGCGAGGGAGACAACTCCTACCGGCCCGGCGTTGATGCGGCGAACTTTGTGAACGGCCTCGCCGTGTGCGGCCCTCAGTTCAAGGCGGCGGGCAAGCTGCTCACGGTGGCCAACGCGTGCAATCCGTCAATTTACGAGCACCCGAGCAAGGGCGGCCAGATGGATCTGAAAGGGATGGAGCCATATCTGGACTGGTTCAATCTGATGGCCTACGATTTTCACGGGTCATGGGATTCGAAGACCGGCCATCACGCACAGCTCTTCCTCAATCCGGGCGACCCCGCGGCAAGCTCGCCGCTGTCGAGCCGCATCACGGGAAGCGGCTGCGTAGCAGGCCATATCGCCGAGGGCGTGCCCGCGAGCAAGATCAACCTCGGTCTTCCGACATACGGGCGCTCCTACGCCAATGTCACGAAGCAATCCGCGGGCAATCCCGCCATTCTCGGCCTCTTTCAAAGCTACAGCGGGACGCCGGCGGGGACGTGGGATAGCTCGGGCGTTCTCGACTACGAAGACATCCTGTCGAGGATTCTTCCGGCCGGAACGCGGGCGTACGACACGGCGGCGCAAGCGCCCACCCTGACCTGGTTCCCGAAATCGCCGAGCGCCATGGCGTTTCTCAGTTATGAGGACCGCCAGTCGGTGTGCCGCAAAGTGAAGTACGTGACGGACCAGGTCCTGGGAGGCGTTATGTTCTGGGAGCTGAGCGGCGACATCGAGAATCACGCCGAATCGCTGGTGAACGCGATGTATTGCGGTTTCAATCCCGCCGCCGCCGGCTGCGCGGGGGTTTGCCCGCCGTAACCTGGTCTCAACGCTCAACGGCGACGCGCTCAACGATCTCGAGCAGCAGTCGCGCCCCTTTGTTCAGGCTGTGGAGTGAGATGCGCTCGTCGTTGGCGTGAGCCAGCGACTGGCCGTCCGGCGTCTCAAAAACCGGCACGCCGTAAACCGGCATTCCCCTCGCCCGGAGGAAAGCGCCGTCGGTGGCGCCGCGAATCATGTACGGCAGAACCCGTGCTCTGGGATCCGCCGCCCGCAAAACAGTCTCCATCGCGCGGTACAACTCGGTGTTCCGCGGGCTGGGCTCCGCCTCCGGCATCTCTTCTCCATCCTCGGGGACGATCTCGACGGTAGGATCGTTGACTATGCGCCGGAATCGCGCGAAGATCTCCTCACGGCTCTCGCCCGGCAGACGCCGCACATCGAATCGCGCTTCGGCGACGCCGGGGATCACGTTAATCGACGTGCCCGCCGCGAGCATGGTGGGCGTCACGGTCGTGGTGAGCATCGCCGCAAGCTCAGGATTCGCCTTGCGCACCTGCGCCGCGGCGCGCAGCGAGGCCTGCGGATCCTCAAGCAGGCGCAGCAGCGGCTTGAGCCACGCCCCGAACGACAGCGCACTGTATTCTGCCAGGTACGCTCGCGTCACCGCGCTCAATCGTACAGGGTGCTCGGCCTCCGTCAACCGCACGGCGGCGCGGGCGATGCGGAACACCGGATTGTCCTCCCTTGGCAGCGAGCCGTGTCCCGCGACGCCGCGCGCCCGCAGCACGACGCGCGCGGGGATCTTCTCGGCGATCTGGATCTGAAACAGAAGCTCGCCCGACTCCATGCGCACGCAGGCGCCGCCTTCGTTGAGCGCAAACTCCGCGTCGATCTCGCGCCAGGCGTTGCGCACCAGCCAGCGCATGCCCGTGGATCCGGCCTCTTCGTCGGCCTCGGAGAGCAGAATCACGTCGCGGGAGAGCGGGCTGCCCCGCTGTCTCAGTTCCACGAGCACGGCCATCCCGGCTGCCAGCAGCCCGAGCGTGTCGACAGCGCCCCGCCCGTAGATCTCGCCGTCCTGGATCTCAGCCGCAAAGGGCGGAACGCGCCACTGCGCGGCGTCGGCGGGGACGACATCGCTATGCGCCATCAGCAACAGGGGGCGCTTCGCGCCGTTCCCGCGGAGCCGCGCGACAAAGTTCAGCCGTTCGGAATCCTCGCCGAGCAGGCGGCATTCGATTCCCTGCTGCATTGAAATCCCCTGAAGGTATCGCGCCACGCGCGTTTCGCCGCCCGGCGGATTCACCGCCGCCAGGCGGATGAGGTCGCGCAGAATCGTGCGCGTCCGGGACTCGAGCGTCGTCTGCGCGCACGCGGCTGCGGCGATCAGAAATACGCACAGCCGCGCCGCCACTCTCATGCCTCCACCTCCGCTCCGCGGTTCACCCAAAGCCAGAAAAGGAATCCGGCGACCGGCGCCGCGGCGGCGAGAAGGAACGCCTCTGCATACATCCTACGATCCACGAGCCGCCCGAACCACGGCATCGTCAGCGCGACCACGGCCGACCACGACCCCGCACCGAGCCCGGCGATGAGACCCGCATTCGCCGAGGTGAAGATGTGCGTGGCATATCCGATGGCGACGATGACGTTGCCGCCGGCGACGAACATCGCCAGAAAAAGGAGCGCCAAAACCGCGGGGAAACCGCCGGCGAATGGCGCCGCGGCGAGCGGCAGCGTCAGCAGCAATGCCGCCCACGTGAGCCTGCGGTATCCGCGCAACACGCCGCCGCCGCGCGTGGCCCTGTCCGCCGCCCAACCCCAAACGAAGTAGCCGATCTCCCAGCCGAGCGGCGGGATCCAGAGCGCCGCGCCGATCTCGGTTTGCGACTTTCCGAGCGCGCGGCTGAAGTAGAGCGACGCGTGATACAAAACGAAGCCAAGCGGCAACCCGCCCAGCGCGTAACTGGCCATGAAAGCCCACAGCCGCGGGTCGCGCCATTGGATTGCGCCTCGCCGCCGCTCCGGAATCTCTTCCGTTGGCCGGGCGGCTGCGAGGTCCGGCCTGCGGCTGAGATGCAACCACCACCACGCCCACAAAAGTCCGATGAGGCCGGTAAAGAGAAACGCGCCGCGCCAGCCCGCCGCCTGGAAGACCGGCGTGATAATCAGCGGCGTGACCACCGCCCCAAGGCTGCCGCCGCTGTAAGCGAGCGCCACTCCGCGCGAGCGCCACCGCGCGGGCAACGTCTGGACGACGGTGCGCAGCCCGCCCGGAAACGTCGCGCCCTCGCCGAAGCCGAGCGCGGCGCGCGCGATGGCGAACCCCGCGAATCCTGAGACCAGCGCGTGCGACGCGGAAGACGCCGTCCAGAAGAGAACCGCGCTCAACATGCCCCAGCGCACCCCCCAGCGGTCGAGCCAGCGTCCCCACAGCGGATTGCCCGCCATGTACGCGGCGGAGAAGGCGGAGATGATCCAGCCGTACTGCTCGGCGCTCAGCTTGTTTTCCGCCAGGATGGTGGGCGCCAGCAGCGCCAGCGTGTTCCGGTCGATGTAGCTGATGAGCGAGACCAGGGTCATCGCGAGGGCCGGCGCCCAGAGTTCCCATCCTCTTCGGCGCTTCACCTCAACGGCAATCCCCAGCATTCATCGCATTGTAGCGCCTGATCTGAGACGGAGCGCCGGTCAGGCGGCGGGACGCCCCGCCAGAAGTTCGCTGACGGTGACGATCTCGTAGCCTTCCTCCAGCCAGCGCGGCAGCATCTCCTCGACCGCGTCAATGGTTGGCTGGATGTCCGGATCGTGCTTCAGGACCCTCCCGTCGTGCATGCAGATGATGGCTCCGGGCTGGGCCGCCTTGTCGAGTCGCCTGATGATGTCGCGCGCAGGCAGCAGCCAGTCGCGCGCGAGTGTGGTCCACATCACTCCAAGGAGGCCCAGCCGCTGCTGGGCCTCCCGCAAACCGAACCAGCGGGCGCCGAATGGAGCGCGGAAAAGCCGCGGGGTGCAGCCGGTTTCGGCGGCAATCGTCTCCTGAGCGCGGCGCAACTGGTCGAGGATGTAGTCCGGCGAGCGGAAGTAGAGCGCGGGGTGTGTATCGGTGTGATTGCCGATTTCGTGGCCGGCCTCGGCGACCTCGCGCGCCACCTTGGGCAGCCGCCGGACGTGGTGGCCGCACTGGAAGAATGTCGCGCGCACTCCGTAATGGTCGAACAGGCCCAGCAGCTTGCGCGTCGATTCGCTCGGCCCGTCGTCGAAGGTGAGAGCGATCGCCCGGCGGGTTCTCGGCCCCCGCCACACGGATGGAGCGAGCAGTGCGGATGAGCGGCCCCGGACGGCCCACGCCAACGCCCCCGCTCCCGCCGCCGCCAGTCCTGAAAGTTCCGGCAGCATCGAGTGGATTGTATCACCGCGAATCGGCGGCGGGCCGGATGATGGGGCTCAGGCGGCTCCGGAACGACACAAAAAATGCCGGGCGCCTTTGGGGGAGACGCCCGGCTCCCATTTAGATGCGCGGCGCCGGAGGAGTTGGCGCCGCGCGTCGATTGGAGGAGGAGGGGAAAGATCGGCCTATGAGAGAAGTCCTCCGTGCCCCAGGCAGGCGATCTCCCAACCGGAGACCCGGTATCGCGCCAGCATCGGGGGCAGTATAAGATCCACGACATTCGGTTTCGCCGAGCGGAAACAACCCGGCGCGGAAACCACCGGCACCTCGTCCTTGTAGCCCAGCAGCAGGAGGTTGCCAGGCTCGACCGGAGCGAGAAAGCGTTCGAGGTGACAGCCGATGCGCGCCATCGCCCGGCCGACGACGTCCTCGGGACCCGCAGGCGCGGTCGTCGACGCCACCAGCACGACGGCGGGGCGCGCCTTGAGAAGCTGCTCGAGCGCCCTGGAGACCGCCGCTTCTTCCTCCAGCGCCGCCAGCGAGAACCGCGGCGCGAGCCCAAAGCGTTCCAGCCTCTGGCGCATCACTCCTTCAAAAAGCTGGCGCGCGCGATCCCCGGCGTGCACGTCGCTGTAAAGAACGCCAACCGCCGGCTGCCGCATCGGCCTCGCCTGGAGAATGGGACCTCGCTCCTTGATGATGGAGAGCACGGCCTCGAGCTGCTGCTGCGGAACCGCGAAAGGCGCGCTCTTGACGGTGGCCACGCGGCCGCCGGCGCCGGCGTAGCTGAAATTCGGCATCGTCGCGATCACCAGGCTGGCCGCGCAATTGATCTGCTTGAGGAGCTCGTCGTCGACAAGGACGCAGGAGTCTTCGGTAGCCACGAGATTCGCCCGGCCCCCGGCCGCCAGCCGGATCTCGAGCGCCCCGCAGCCGATGGCCGTGGCCACCTGAAGAGCGGCTTCGTCTTCGGCCACCTCGCCGTCGTCCAGCTCCGTCACCCAGACGCGGTCCAGCCCCTCGGTTTCGAGCAGGCGGACATCGTCGTCGCTGAGCTGATGCCCTTTGGCGAGGAGTTTCTTGCCCCCCTGCCGGAAGATCGTGCAGCAGAGAACTCTGCCCTGAGCGGTCCGAATATCAACGGCTTGCGCCCTCATCTCCAATCCTCCATCCCGGGCGGCGGCCTCCAACCGGCCGCCTCGGGGTCCCAAACTCGCGGGCAGCCGCGCCACCGGCGCTACCCGTGTGAGCCCTGGCGCCATCCACAGGCCGCCTCGATGCTCACTGTGGGATTAGTGCAAACCTCTGAGAAAACTCTCCGGGTTTTTCGCAGGGATTGAAGATTTTTTCCTTATGCGTTCTTAATCATTGGGAGTTGAACGAGATTTTCGGCGGCCATCCGCGCCGGAAGCGCCAGCTTCTCCTTCTCTTTCAACATTTTAAGGACCGCGACCTCGTCGCACGCCTGGAATTTCGGGCAGCGCAGGCAATCTTTCCAGGCCTTGAGCGGCAATTCGCTGCGGTCCACCTCGCGGTAGCCCAATTTGCGGAAAAAGCCGGTCACATAGGTGAATGCAAACACGGCGTCAAGGTCGTAGTCGCGCGCTTCCTGCTCCAGCGACTTAATCAGCAGCCGTCCCGCGCCCTGCCCCTGGGCCGAAGGATGCACTGCCAGCGAGCGGACCTCCGCGGTGGTGGGGCCGTAGAAGTGGAGCGCCGCGCACCCCAGCAGGTTCTCCCCATCTTCCGCAACCGTGAAATCCCGAATGCCCTCCGACAGCTCGAACTCTGTGCGAGGCAGCATCACGCCTTGCCTGGCGAAGCCGTTGATCAGGGCGAGAATCGAGGGGATATCCCGCATTCTGGCCTTGCGGAGCGTCAACATGCCCCCTCCACCAGCCTGGTTCCGATCTCCTCGCCGGCCAGAAGCCGCCGCACGACTCCGGGCTCCGCGCCCGGCGCGATGACGACTTCCCCGGCGCCTCCCTCCAGTCCGGCGCAGGCCGCTTCCAGCTTGGCCTGCATCCCCCCGGTGGCAATCCCCTTTTCAATCAGCGCCTTAGCGGCGGACGAGGTGAGCCGGCTCAGGCGCGATCCGTCCGCGCCGCGAACTCCCTCGACGTCGGTCAGAAAGATGAGCCGGTCCGCGCGAAAGCCGGTAGCGCAGGCAACGGCCATCTGATCGGCGTTGACATTATAGACAACGCCCCCGCGCCCGCCCGCAACGCACGCCACCACCGGCAGGTAGTTGGCGCCGACCAGCGCCTCCAGCACGCCGGCATTCAGTTGCGTGATCTTCCCCACGGCGCCCAGCTCGGGGTCCAGCGGTTCGGCAACCGCCAGAGCGCCGTCGATCCCGCTCAGTCCCACGGCGGGCGCTCCGGCCGCGATCAGCGAGGCGACAAGCTCCTTGTTTACGCTCCCGGCAAACACCTTCAGCACGGCATCGACGACCTCGGGCGAAGTGACGCGCAGCCCGCGCACGAAGCGGCTCTCGACGCCGCGTTCGGCCAGGAATCGCGTCATCTGCTTGCCGCCGCCGTGCACCACGACCGTGGCGGGCGCAGTCGCGTGGAGCTCCGCGATCTGCGCGGCGATGGCGCTCCGCGATTCCACGGCGTCGAGCAGGGTGCCGCCGAGCTTGATCAGCGTTCTCAAAGCAATCCCTCGCTCTCGGGGAAGCCGAACATGAGATTCATGTTCTGCACGGCCTGGCCGGCCGCGCCCTTCACCAGGTTGTCGATCACCGCGACAACCACCAGGCGGCCCGTGGCGGCATCGAACTTGAAACCGATGTCGCAGTAGTTGGTGCGGCGCACGGCATGCAGGTCGGGAACCGTGCCCGGCGCATACAGCCGCACAAAAGGCTCGCCCGCATAGGCTCGCTGATAAACGCCGAGCAGTTCCTCGGGGCTTGAAACGCCCGCGGTTCGCAGGTAGATGGTCTCGAGAATCCCACGGTCAATAGGGATCAATTGGGCCGTGAAGCTGAGCTCTTTCTCTTCGAGCCCGGAAGTCAGCAGGACCTCGGCGACGTGGCGGTGGTCGAGAATCGAGTACGCCGAGAAGTTCTCCGCCACCTCGCAGAAGCTCGTCTTCAGGCTCGGCTTGCGCCCGGCGCCGCTCACCCCGCTCTTGGCGTCGCAGACGATCCCGCGGGCGCGGTCCACCACGCCCGCTTCAACCAGCGGCCGGATCGCCAGATTCGCCGCGGTCGGATAGCAGCCCGGATTCGAGAGCAGCTTTGCGCCCGGAATCGCCGCGCGGTTCACTTCCGGCAGGCCATAGACGGCGCTGGCGAGCAAGCCGGGCTGCGTGTGCTCTTCCTTGTACCAGCGACTGTAGTTCTCCACCGTGCGCAACCGGAACGCCCCGCTCAGATCGATCACGCGCGCGCCGCACTCCAGCAGCGGCGGCGCCAGCTCCATCGACACCTCTGGCGGCGTCGCAAGGAAGACCACCTGGATGCCGGCGGCCGCCACTGCCTCCGGCGTCGATGCAATCCGGTCCGGCCCCCGGTGCGGCAGCGGGCGCGGGCGTTCGGACCCGTCCTGGCGGTGCTCCAGCAGGAACGGCGTCACGCACGGATGCCGCTCGAGGATCTGCTGAAGCTCCATTCCGCTGTAGCCGCGGAATCCGACAATGCCCGCTTTTATCGCCATCTGCTGCGTGTATCCCGGCTGGTTAATTATTCACTCTCATGAATAAATATACCACAGGTTTGCGCAACAGGCGCTGTCGATCCCGGCTATTTCTGCTCGCTGACGGAGCGGTCCGCCAGTTCGCCGATGATCGGCAGCCGCACCATCTGGCCCTGGCTGGTCTTGACGAGCATGAAGATCCAGGTTCCAAGGACCACCGCCTTGAACAGGTGACCGAGAAAGTCGACGGTGTTGATGCGCGACATAATCGGGGAGAACACCCAATCGACGAACAGCCACAGAACGAAGAGATAGAGCCCCTGGAAAGCGTGGAACCTTGTTTCGCGCTCGTCGCGGAACCGGTCGGCGGCCAGGACGACGATGGACATCACCCACCCGACGACAGGCACATAGCACAGAGTGGAGGCCTTTTGCGGTTCGAGATTCCTGAGCCATTCGGAAAGGCCGCTGGAGGACTTCCTGGTTTCTCCGGCGGCGGCGGTTCCGCCCGCGACGCTCTGCTCCGATCCGCAGGCCGCGCAGAATCTGTCGGCGGCCAGCACTTCCTTCCCGCATTGCGTGCAATAGGGCATCTCGGTTTCCCGTATCTTACTACGGCGGCAGCCCTTAGACTGTTCCCGCGGATTCAGGGGGTGATACGATGCCCCCATATGCGACGTATTGCTCTCATCCTGTTCTGCTGCGTTGTAGCGACGGCTGCCGGCCGCAAAACCCTCGACATGGTCTTCGTCGACACCGAAGGCGGGCAGGCGACGCTGCTCGTGACTCCCTCCGGCGAGTCGGTGCTGATTGACGCGGGATTCCCCGGCAACGGCGGCCGCGACGCGAACCGCATTGCCGCCGCGGCCAAGAGACTCGGCCTCTCGAAGATCGACTACGTTCTCGTTACGCATTACCACCTGGATCATGTCGGCGGCGTGCCGGAGTTCGCCGCGATCTTCCCGGTCGGGACCGTGATAGATCACGGCGACAATACCGAAACCGGTCCGGCGGCGCAGAAGCTCGAGGAGGCGTACCGCAAAGTGATCGCCTCGGGGGTAAAACGGATGAGCGTGAAGCCCGGCGACGTCCTCCCATTGAAAGACGTGAGGATCGAAGTCGTCACAGCGCGCGGGGAGCGGATTTCCAAGCCTGTGAAGGGCGGAGGGAAGAAGAACCCGCTCTGCGGCGAAGAGATGAAAAAGAAGGACGATCCGAGCGAGAATGCGCGATCCATCGGCATCCTGCTCAGCTTCGGCAACTTCCGCTTCGTCGATCTGGGGGACCTGACCTGGAACAAAGAGCTCGAGATCGCCTGCCCGGATCACATGATCGGCCCGGTGGACCTCTACCTGACGACGCACCACGGCCTGGACCAGTCCGGCCCGAAGGCCATCGTGCACGGGCTGAAGCCGCGCGTGGCGATCATGAACAATGGAGCTAATAAAGGCGGTTCGCCCGCGGCGTGGAGCATCGTCTCGTCCTCGCCGGGCCTCCAGGACCTCTGGCAACTGCACTACTCCCTCGCCGGCGGCGAGACGCACAACGCGCCCGCCGATCGCATCGCCAATCCCGAAGCGAAATGCGAAGGGCATCCCATCGAGGTTTCGGCGGAGAAGAGCGGCGCCTTCACGGTGACGAACGCCCGCAACGGCCACTTGAAGAAGTACGGCAGATAGCCCGCAACCCCCCGTGAAGCCATGGACCGCCGGACTCGGATCGTCGCCATCCTCGCTCGCGTCACGAAGAAGGAGATCGCCATCGGGCCGGAGGAATCGCTCTTCGAATCCGGCCTACTGGACTCCTTCGCGCTTTCCGATCTCATCGCCGCGCTCGAGCAGGACTTCTCCATCTCGATTCCCGACGCCGATCTGAACCCGCGCAAGTTCGATTCCATCGAGCGCATCGAAGCATACCTCGACGCGCACGCGTAAGATGGGTGGGTATGAATCTCCGCCAGTGGAAAGCCTACATTTTCCCTGGCGCCGCTGAGGCCGACGAGGGATTCAGGCAGCAGATTCAAAAGCTGAGCCTGATGGGCCTGCGAGTCGCCGGCGGCGTGATGATTGGAGGCTCTCTGGTCCTCACGCTCGCCCGCTTCGTGGTCGATCCCGAGCCGGAAACATTGAGCGTGCGGATGCTGGAAGCGCTGGTGGTTCTGGCGCTGGGCGCGGGCAGCTTCTTCGCGCCCAGGCTTGAGGTTGTGCGCAAGTGGTCGCGGCTGGCCGCGTGCGTCAGCGCGCTCGTGCTGACGGCTGTCCTTGTCTTCTTCTCGCTGCTGCTGAGTCTGAATTCGCCGCGCATGGAGGACTACATTCCCGCGCAGGTCACCCTGGTGATGCTGGTGATGCTGGCGGCGGTGCCGCTGCGCCCGGCGCAGGCCCTGGGGCTGGGCCTGTGCATGTCGCTGATCTATGTCGCGGCCACCACGATCTCCTACCGCTGGCTGCAATGGGGCAGCGGGCCGATTGAAATCAACCTGCTGTTCATTGTGATGCTCTCGCTGCTCAGCGCGGGCGTGGCGGCTGTCGTCTACAGGCAGCGCTTTCTTTACTACCAGTCCTACATCCGCAGCCTGAAGGCGGTCGAGGAGTTGCGCGAGGCCGAGGCGCGCATGCTGGTCGTGGAGCAGTCCGCGATGCTGACTCGTCTCGTTGCGGCGTTGAGCCATGAGATGAACTCGCCGATGGGAGCGCTCCGCAGTGCGGTCGATACGGTGCTGCTGCTTTGCGGACGGGATTTCTCCGGCGACGAAAAGGGGCGCGAGAGGACTCTGCGGGTGATGAACGACTTGCGCAAGTCCATTCACAAGTCCGCCGGCAGGCTCAGCGAGATCCTGGCCCGGATGCAGCGGATCTCAAACCTCGACAAGGCCGAGATTGGCGAAGCGTGCGTGAATGAGATGATTGAGGACGCTATCGCGCTCGTCTCTCCGGTCCTACAAGGCCGCGCCGCTATCCAGTCCGAACTCGAGCCGCTGCCCAGAATCGTATGCCGTCCCGCCCAGCTCAGCGCGGTCTTCCACGGACTGATCAGCAATGCGGCCAACGCTGTGGAGAACGGCGGCGGACGCATCCTGGTGTCGTCGCGTCCCTGCGGCAACGGGTTGCTTGAGGTCCTGATCGAGGACAACGGCCGGGGGATCCCCGCCCCCGAGCTCGCGACGATCTTCGAGATGCAGTTTCAGGTCGCCGAGAACCGCGTCAGAACCGGCAACTGGTGGATGTTCACATTCCGGAGAATTGTCCGCCAGCACGGCGGTGACATCGCAATTGAGAGCAGCGTCGGCGTCGGCACCAAGGTGCGCGTGTCGCTCCCGTGCGAGACTCCGCTGGCCCGCGAGCTGACCTGAGCGGGCCGGCCGCGCGCTATTGCTCCTGCCGCGGAGCCGCCGCTTCTTTCGCCAGGCGGATCTTGGCGCCCTCCAGCTTCTTCTGGATCTTCGCCACGGCTTCCGGATCGCGCTCGCTGGGAGAGGCGCTGTGCCATTCGCGCAGCGCGACGCCCCACTGCGAGATGGCTTCCTTCAGCTTCCCGCGGCTGGAGAACACGTCGCCGAGATGATCGTGCACGGTGGCGTCCCGGCTGCCGCGCTCGAGCGAGCGCCGCAGGTAATCCTCCGCTTCCTCCAGGCGGTTCAGCCGGTAGTAGACCCAGCCCAGGCTGTCGAGATACGCGCTGTTGTTCGGCTCCATCTCCACGGCCTTCTGGATCATCTCCAGCGCTTCGTTCAGCCGGACGTTGCGGTCGGCCAGCATGTAGCCCAGGTAGTTCAGCGCCGATGCGCTATCAGGGCTCTGCTTGAGCACCTTGCGGAACTCCGCCTCGGCGAGGTCGTATTTCTTCTGGCGTTCGTACATCGCCCCGCGCATGAACCACACGCCCTCTTTCTCTTCGTCGGTCCGGCTCAGCTTTTCGGCGTTGTTAATGGCCTTCGCCATGTCGTCGAAGCGCTTGGCCCGTTCGTAGACCTGCGCCACGCTCAGCCACGTCTCGCGGTCGTTCTTGCCGTCGAGCAACGATTTCAGCAACGTTTCGGCTTCCTTGAAACGCCCGAGATCCATGTGCACATTGGCGGCCATCACCTTGACGATGCGGTCCGACGGATACTTCTGCAACGCCGCAGTGGCCTCTTTGTCGGCGGCTTCGTACTCCTTGCCCGCCCGCAGAGCGTCGACGATCTGCGCCGCGGCGCGGTGTGCGTTGTCGGGATCGATGTCGGCGATCTCGCGGAAGGCCGCCACCGCCTGCTGCGTCTGCTCGGCGTAGCGGTAGAGGATGCCCAGCCGCTCGAGCAGCAGCACGCGATTGCCGCGCTCGCTCACCGAATCGGGACGCTTCGGCATGCCGGCCAGGATCTGCTTCAGGGTCTGAATCGCCTCCTGGGTTTTGCCTTCGGCCTCCAGAATCGCCACTTCGTTGTAGCGGATCTCGAGGTTGTTCGGATCGAGCTGCCGCGCCTTCAGGGCGAAATCACGGGCTTTGGGGTATTCGCGCTTGCGCAGGAAGATCTGCGAGAGCCTCAGGTTCGACAACAGGTCGTTGGGTTCTTCTTTGAGGATCTCTTCAAAGACCGCCTGCGCGGCCGCAAGGTCGTCGGCCGAGAAAAGCGCCTGGCCGTAGGCGCGCTTGAGGTCGGTGTTCTCCTTGTTGAGCTCGAGAGCCTTCTTGTACGCTTCAGCGGCCAGCTTGTAGTCCCGCATCTGCTCGTAGGCCGCCGCCAGTTCAGCGAGCGTGCGCAGATTCGGGTTCTTGTCCGCCACCTTCTTGAGCATCTGCGCGGCGGAGGTATTGTCGCCGAGCCCTGAGTAGACCATCGCCAGGCCGGTGAGGGCGTCTTCATTCTCCGGATCGATCTCGAGCGCCTTCTTGTAAGCCTTCTCGGCGTCGGAGGAGTTCTGCGCCAGCTTCTGAAGCCGGCCCAGCATCAGCCAGTTCTCGAGGTCCTGAGGCGCCTTTTCGGAGATCTTTGTGTACTGCTCGAGAGCCGACTTCAGCATCTCCTGGTTCATTCGGTTCTGCTGCCCGTCGCGGATGCGCGCCGTATAGAAGCGGGCCAGGATCCTGCGCGAGTTGACATCATCGGGGTTGCGGCGAACCGCCTCTTCGAACTCAGCCACCGCGCTGCGAATCTGCCCGGTTTGCAGGTACAGGTCGGCGAGCTTCTGCGCGAGGGTCCCCGTGCTGGGGTCGTGGCGCATTGCCAGCTTGTAGTTGTCGATGGCCTTCTTGACGTATTCGCCCCGGCCGCCGTATTGGGCGGCAAGCTCGGCGTACAGATGGCCGAGCGCCGCATGATAATAGGCCGCGGACCGGTTGGGCTTCTCCGGCTCAGTGCTCGTACCTTGAGCACTCGCCGGACCGGTCACGATGACCGATAACACCGCTCCGGCCACGAAATACCACCGCAACTTGCTGAGCATATAAACTGAGAACCTACCCCTCGCCCCGATCGCGCGGCGTTGCCGCCCGGCAGGCCTGGACTACTACACTCTCAAATATATCCGATGCCGCGAGAACGCGCCGGGTTCCTCCAAACCGTCACCCCTGATCCTCCATACACTGGAGGATGATGCCGGCGCAACTCTATCCGCTCGTCGCCATCACCGGCCCGACGGGCGCCGGCAAGAGCGATCTGGCGCTCGCGCTCGCCGCTGTCTTCCCGGCTGAGATCGTCAATTGCGATTCGCTCCAGCTCTACCGCGGGCTCGACATCGGAACGGCCAAGCCGCCGCCCGAGGCGCGCCGGCGTGTTCCGCACCATATGATCGATCTGCTGGCTCCGGACGAAGTCTTCAGCGCTGGAGAGTACGCGGCGCAGGCGCGCAAGGCGCTCGCGGCGATCGCGTCCCGGTCTCGACTCCCGCTGGTGGTCGGCGGAACGGGGTTCTACCTGCGGGCGCTGCTCGAGGGCCTTGCCCGCGTTCCCGTGAAGGACGATGATCTGCGGGCCGGCCTCGCCGCGCGTGAGAGACGGCGTCCCGGGACGCTTCACCGCCTGCTGATCCGGCTGGACCCCGTTGCGGCAGCGCGAATTCACCCGAGCGATGTCCAGAAACTGATCCGCTACCTCGAGATTCGCATTCTCTCGCGCCGGCCTTCCTCCGACGTCTTTGCGGAAGGCAACCGGCCGCTGGAAGGCTTCGCCCCCCTCAAAGTGATGCTCCACCCGCCGCGCAAGGAGCTTTGCCTGCGCATCGCCTCGCGCACCCGGCGCATGTTCGAAGCGGGCCTGGTGGAGGAGGTGAGGGGTCTCCTCGCCCAAGGGGCGCCCGCCACGGCTAAGGCCTTTGAATCCATAGGCTACAAGGAGAGCCTGGCGGTGATTCAGGGCTCGATGACGGCCGCCGAAGCCGCCGGGGCCGCTGAAATCGCCACCCGCCAGTATGCCAAACGTCAGGTGACGTGGTTTCGCCGCGAACCGGTCCAGTTTGTCATCAATGACTTCGGAGAGCGCCCCGCCACAGTCGCCTCCGTGACCGCGTTGATCGAAGAACACTTGTCACGCTTTCCACTTATTCCGCCGGGCACGAAAAATAAGTAACAATTTCGTATTATCCACCGCTTTGTGGGTAAATTTTACACCCGGATGTTCCCTGACAGCGGGCAATCGAAATATAATGGAAGCGGAGCATCTCACATGCGATCCAAAACCATGAAATTCTTGTTTGTTTTCTTCACACTCGCTCTGGCCGGAGCCATTGCCGCCACGCATACGGTCACGCTGTTTCAGCCGTCGCTTGTGGCCGGAAAGGAGTTGAAGCCCGGTGAGTATAAACTCACTCTCGAGAACAACAAAGTGGTCATCGAGAAGGGCAAGCAGAAAGTTGAAGCGGAAGTCAAGGTGGAATCGGGCGATACCAAGTTCACCAGCACCTCCGTGCGCTACAGGACGGAGGGGGGCGCGATGAAGGTGCAGGAGATCCGCTTGGGTGGTACGACAACCAAACTGATCTTCAACTGACCTCCGAACCTGAAAAACCGTCAGGCCGGTCAACTCTGCTATACTTTGTCGTGTGTGGAGGCTGACCGGCCTGTTGCTGTTCTTGGCCCTGCGGAGTCAGCCGCTGCCGGCCCAGACCTTCGTTACCCTTCCGTATTTCAACCTGAGCAGGACGCAGAGCATCGACTGGATCGGAGACAGCTTTTCGGAGGCTGTATTCGAGGCGCTTTCGGCCGATGGCAGGCTCACGGTTTCCCGCGAAATCCGCGACGCGTCCCTGAAGGAGATGAATGTCCGCCGCTACGCAGCGCTGACCAGGGGTAGCGTCATCGAAATCGCCGTAAATCTCAGCGCCGATGTAGTCATTTATGGCGAAATGAGCTTGATTCCCGACCCCGCCGGGATAGCGAAAAGCCGCCTCCGGACCGTGACGCGCATTCTGTTCCTGCGTCCGATGAAGAATGGTCCGGAGATTGCCGAATCCGGTCCCGTCGAGGACCTTGCCGCATTGCAGAACCGCATTGCCTGGCGAGTGCTTTCGGCGACCGGCGGCTCCCCGAAGATTGAGGAGGAGTTCCTGCGAAGCCGGGCGAGTGTGCGGCTTGACGCTCAGGAGAGTTACATCCGCGGACTCCTTGCCGGCAGCGCGGATCAAAAGTTGCGCCTTTTCAGCGCCGCGGCCCGCCTCGAACCCGCCTTCTCTCAGGCGTGCTTTCAGCTTGGCCGGCTTTACGACGCCCGCCGCGATTGGAAGGCCGCGTCCGAATGGATGGCACGGGTCGGCCCCTCCGACCCTGGGTATCGGGAAGCGCTCTTCCGTCTTGGTTCGGCGCGCTACCGGCGCGGCGAGTATGGCGCCGCCATCCAGCCTCTGGCAAAGCTCGCGGCGGTGATTCCGCTCGCCGAAGTCTTCAACAACCTTGGGGCGGCGCAGCTTCGCGCCGGCGATGCGGCGGCCGCCGAAAGTTTCCGCAAGGCTCTGGAAGCCGATCCTTCGGACCCCGACTATCACTTCAATCTCGGCTACGCCGAATGGCGCCGCGGTGATTTCGCCGCCGCCGCCACGTACTTGCAAGCCGCGCTGGCCCGCGATCCCGACGACGGGCATGCGGAGCTGCTGTTAGAGAAATGCGAGAAGCGCGTGGGGCCCCGGCCGGGCGATCCGCGCACCGAGGGCCTGGAGCGGCTGAAGTCCAACTACGACGAGACGGCCTGGCTGCACCTCAAGGCAATGCTGGAACGGAAGGCGGCAACGCCCGAGTAAACTGTAAATTTCAATGCCTGATATGTTTTCGCTGGCCTTTCTGGCCGCTGCGCTGATTTCGCAAGCTCCCGCTTCCGGAGGCGGTCCGCCGCCACCCGCCGCCAAGGCCAACGGCGCGGTGGCCGCGCCGCCCGCCCGGCGCGCGCCGCGGATGGCCTCCACCGCGCAGCGCAACGAGAACGTCATCGTCTATCAGATCGACACGAACGCCGTCAAAGAGCTGAACATCCGCGTCGGCGCGACGCCGACAGCGGTGCGCGAGCCCGCGGTGGAATCCCAATATTTCGCCACCGAGCACGGCCAGCCCGCCTCGGAGCAGCTCGCCCTCAGACCCGTCGCACGGCCCCAGGCATGGCGCGGAGAGACGTTCTGGTCGCACCAAAACTCGGTCTTCAATGCCCGCACATTCTTCCAGGTGGGCGGCGTGAAGCCCTCGCACAGAAACCACTTCGGCGGACGCCTCACCGGCCTCGTCCCGAAGTTGGGCGCGCTGACGGCTTCCTTCGCCCAGCGCGACGTGCGCGGCATGGTCAATGGGAACGTGCTCGTCCCGCTGGCCCATGAACGGACGCCCCTGACGGCTGATCCCGCGCTCCGCCCGATCATCCAGCGCTTTCTCAACGCCTATCCGAACGAGCTGCCGAATAGGCCGGATTTTGACATCCGCGCTCTGAACACGAACTCGCCACAACGAATTGATGACATCGACGGGTCGCTGCGCCTGGAGCGGCAAACCGGAACCAATAGCCGCCTGATCCTCTCCCATGCCATCGTCCGCCAGAGAATCCTCGCGTTTCAGTTCGTCGCCGGGCAGAACCCGAACACTGAGATCCACACCCAGAGGTCGCGCCTGACATGGATTAGAGCGTTGAGCCCGGCCACCGAGATCGTCCTGGCGGCGGCCTTCGACCACAACCGCTCAGCGCTGTTGCCCGAGCCCAACGCGGTCGGCCCGCGCGTCCGCTTCGGTTTTCAGATCGAAGAACTTGGCCCCGACAGCATGTTTCCCGTCAATCGCGCGACGACCACGTTCCGCTATGGCGCCGCGATCGCGCACCAGGCGGCCGGCGGCAAACACCAGATCTTCGCCGGCGCCGATGTTGTCCGCTTCCGCGTGAACGGGATCGAGAGCTCCAACATGCGCGGCTATTTCCAGTTCACCAACAACTTCGGCCGGCAGGCGATCGAGAACCTGCGCCTCGGAACTCCTTCCATTTACGAGGTCACCATCGGAGACCTCTGGCGCGGCTACCGCAACTGGAGCGCGGACGGCTACATCGCGGACCGCTGGCGGCCGAATCAGCGGCTTCAGGTCTACTACGGCTTGCGCTGGACCATGGACACGCGGCCCGTCGAGATCAGAAATCAGGAGTCTCTGCCTTACCGCACCGACTGGAACAACTTCAGCCCGCGCTTCTCCCTCGCCTGGCGCGCCGGCCGCGGATGGACGGCCCGCGCCATGTACGCCACCAGCTTCATGCCGATCCCGCCTGTCACATATCAGCAGGTGCGCAACAATCTGCCCGGAGTCTTCTACGTGCAGGTTCCGGACCCGGACCTGGCGAATCCGCTGCACGGAATCGATCTCAGCCGGAAGGACGGGCGCAATTCACCCACCTGGTTCTCGCCCGATCTCGTTTCCCCCTACTCGCATCAATACAACGCCGGCATCGAGCGGCAGGTGTTCGCCGGCGCAATTCTTCGCTTCAGCTATATCGGAAGCCGCACCATCAAGCTGCTGAACTCCTACGTCATGAACCGCGCCGAGCCGGTTCCTGGAATCCCTCTCACCTCGGCGACGGTCGACCAGCGGCGGCCCGATCCCCGTTATTACGAGACGCGCACGGTCCTGAACGGCGGAATCGCCTGGTTCGACGGCGGCCAGGCGACTCTCGACCTCCCCGCTCGGCGCGGCTTCGCCGGCGGCGTCACCTACGCCTTCGCGAAGGCGCTCGACCAGGGTCCGGACTTTTCCGGTACCGCGGCCAACAAGGACCTCCTCAGCCAGCGCAGCCAGCATCAGTACGATTCATTGGCCGACCGTAAAGGGCTCTCCACTTTCGACTCGCCCCACTCGCTGGCCTTCTACTACACCTATGAGCTGCCGCGCCTGAACGGAGGACCCGCTCCGCTACGGCTTGTCGCCGGCGGCTGGCAGTTCTCCGGCGTCAACATGTGGAAGCGCGGGACTCCGCTGACGCTCTACATCGGCAGCGACGCTCCCGGCTTCGGCAACGTCGACGGCGGGCCGTCGGACCGGCCTCACATCGTCGACCCATCCATCCTCGGCGCCACGATCGCCAATCCCGATGTCGCTCCGCTGATCCTCCGGCGCGAGCGGTTCGCGTTTATCAGGCCCGGCGAGCCCCGTGGCAACCTGGGACGAAATACCTTCCGCAAAGCGCCCATCTGGAATTGGAACGCGGCGCTGGCGAGGCAGTGGCGAGTTGCCCGCGAGCAAACAATCCAATTCCGCGCCGAGGCAATCAACCTCTCCAATACCCCGCAATTCGACGAACCTCAGCGCAACCTGTCCGCCCAATCTTTCGGCAAAATCACCAATACGCTGAATGATGGCAGGGTTTTTCAGCTCGGGCTGCGGTATGTTTTTTAGTGAGGGTGGGACCGGCCGGGCCCCTCAGCGGATGGCTCATTCTTGAGGATCGCTGAACGCTCCGCCGGTGCTATGATCGGAAAACTGTGCGCGAAGCCCAAGGGCTGACAAACACTGGCAGAGTCCGGGCGAACAACGAGGACAACCTCAAGGTTGATCCCGAACTGGGGCTCTACATCGTGGCCGATGGCATGGGGGGCGCCCAAGCCGGGGAAATGGCCTCGCAATTGGCCATCGAGGCGGCCGTCGATGCCGTCAAGGGCAATGAAGTCCGCAACGAGGAATCGCTTTACGCCGCCTTTGTCAGCGCCAATGACGCCGTGCGGCAAATGGCTTCCTCCAACCCCCAGCTCGAGGGAATGGGCACCACCATGGTCGCCGCTCTCGAAACGCCTGCCGGCCTCAGCCTGGCCAACGTGGGCGATAGCCGCGCGTACCTTTTCGAGAACGGCCAGCTCCGCCAGCTCACCGAAGACCAGACCTGGGTGCAGGAGGTCGGCCGCCGTCTCGGTCTCGATGAAGACAAACTGAAGCAGCACCCGATGCGCCATGTCCTCACGATGGCGATCGGCGTCAGCGACTCGCCCCGCATCGCCGTTCAGACGGTTGAGATCACCCCCGGATCCCTCCTGCTGCTCACTTCCGACGGACTCCACGGACCCGTGCCCGAGGAGGTGCTCTCCCGCATCCTCTCCGGGCCGGGCGATCTCAATGAGAAGTGCGCCGCGATGATCCAGGCTGCGCTCGACGCCGGCGGCCCGGACAATATCACCGTAGTTCTCGTCAAGTTCTGACCTGAGAATAACCCCGCTCCTGCCGCACTAAACCCGCAGAGCACCCAATGCCATCCCTCCGATGGAACACCGGCGTCCTGGCGCTCGCCGGGGCGGTTCTGTGGGGGCAGTCGCCCTCCACCCTGGACCTGCGCGTCCTCGAGGGCAACGGACTCGTTGTCGCCGCGAACTCCTCCTCCTCGAGGCGCATCACCGTGGAAGTCCGGGACGCGCAGGGCCGGCCGGCCGCGGGCGCGCGGGTTACGTTCCGCTTGCCCGCCGAGGCCCCGACAGGGCGATTCGCCAGCGGTCTGCCCCTCGAAAGCTTCATGACTTCTTCCGACGGCAAAGCGACCGTCTACGGCATTCGCTGGAGCGCGACCCCGGGCATCGCGAAGGTCCTGGTGTCGGCATCTTTGCAGGGAGAGCGCAGCGAACTCGAGATCCCCGTGGAGGTCTCCGCTTCGGCGCAGCCCGAGCGCGTCGCTCGCGCCGGCGGATCTTCGAACAAGAAATGGCTGATCCTGGCCGGCGTGGCCGGGGGCGCGGCGGCCGCTCTCGCGGCCGGCAGAGCCGGCGGATCACCGGCGCCAGGTTACACCCCGCCTGCCGCGATCGTCGTGCTGCCATCCATCAGCAATCCATCCATCTCGATCACGCGCCCATGAGCACGAGATTCATCCCGGCCTTAGTCCTCTTCACGCTCTGCGCCAGCGCGCAAATCGAGCCGGCCGTTACGGGTCTCCTCCTCCACCCCGACGGCCGGCTCGTCCATTTGGTAGGGGTCCCCGGCGCCTGGGTGGCGCAGCCTTCAGGCTGTGCTCTGGATGCCGCGGCCTCCTCAGGCCGCACTCACGTCCTCAAATCCGGAAGGCTTCTCACGGTCATCGATACCGATACGGGATCGGCCCGCGAATACGAAGCGCCCGCGGGAGACGCCCTCTTCACCTTCAACCGTGAAGGGAAGCTCCTCGCCGTTCACTACAAGCGGACGGCCGAGACGCTGCTCTTCAATCCCAATCCCCGCCGCCTCCGCTGGAAACCCGCGCGTGGCGAGAGCGTCATCGCCATAGGCCCCAGCGCGGAGGGAACTCTATTTGCGGTCGTCGAGCGCGAAAATGAACTCGCGGCTGTCGACACCGCGACATTGTCCTATCACCCGCTTCCGGAGTTGAAAGCTCCAGTCCTGATCACGCCTCAAGGAGAGATCGTCAGTGCATCGGACCTGGGCATCCCGGACATCCAGCGCGTCGACCCGCTCGGTGCAGACTTGCACCTGCTGCGCACCAGCGCGGCCCTGTACGCCTGGAGCCCCGCCCGGGGCGTCCTGACAATCCCGTCCGCGGAATCGCCCGCGCTCCAGGTCTTCCCCTGGGGGAGCGATACCCCGTTGCCGCAGCCCGTCATCACCATGCCCGCCGCCGCTCCCGGCGAATTCTCCGAGCTTCGCTTCAGAGTCAGAAACACGGGCGCATCCACCCTCATCGTCAACCGCCTCTTCATCGACCACCCCGCCAAGACGTTCGAGCTCTTCAACGAATTCTCAGTTCCGCGCACCTTCCCGCCCGGCGGCTTCGGCGACTTCTGGCTTCGTTTCTCGCCTTCTACTTTGGGCCCGCAAAAGGTGGACCTCTGGATCGGCGACCTCAAATTCGAAGTGCGCGGCGAAGGAGTCGGCCGGCCCGCCCTCGAAATGGAGTCCGGCGGAACGTGGCGTCTGATCAATCCCGGTTCGACAGTCGATCTTGGAAGGACGGAGCGCGAAATGCGCCTCGAACGCTGGTTCCGCATGAACGGCGCGCCCCAGCCGCCCGCGGTCGGCGGCGAAGGCTGCGCCATCGACGCCCGCGGCGAGCAGGGCGAATTCCGCCTGGCCTTCTCCGCTGCCAAAGCCGGCACATATCTCTGCGTCCTGCTCAGCGACGGCCGGCAATACACCTTCCGCATCGTTGTGAACGAATTCGCGCCCCCCAACTTCACCCTCGCCGCCGGAATCGAAAAGCTCGAAAGCGGACGCCAGGAGAAGGTCGCGATCCGCTTCGACACCCCGGCCCGCGCCGCGGCCACCGGCACTCTCCGCCTCGAATTCCAACCCGACCGCGCCGCGTTGTCCGACGAAACCGCCATCGCCTTCCTCCCCTCGATGAGCCGCTCGGTGAGCTTCTCAGTCAAAGAAGGCGCGCAGGACGCCGACTTCTCCGGCGAGCCGAACGTCTCGATCCAAACCGGCACCACGGCGGGCGCGCTCACCCTCCGCGCCTCCATCGGCGACAAACTCGTCACCCGCACCCTGCGCATTGAGCCCGCCCCCGTGCGCCTCACCTCCTCCCGCGCGCTGGCCGGAGGCGAAAACGCGCAAGTCACCCTCGAAGGCTTCGACAACGTCCGCAGCTTCTCCACGCTGGCCTTCGTCTTCTACCTGAAAAACGGCCAGCCCGCCGCCCCGGGCCGCATGGAGATCGACGTCAAGGACGCCTTCTCGAAGTTCTTCGCCGAAGCTCCCCGCGGCGGCGGAACATTCCGCGTTCAGGCGCGCTTCATCGTCCAGGGAACAATCTCCGAGCTCGAATCGGTGGAGGTGGAAGCCCGCAACGATCAGGGCGCAACAAACACCGGACGCCTGCGCTTCAACTGACCCCGCCGCCCCGCGCCGCTACACTCGTTAGAGTGAAACCGATCGCGTTGACCATCGCCGGCTCCGACCCGAGCGGCGGCGCCGGCATCCAGGCCGACCTCAAAACGTTCCACCAGTTCGGAGTCTACGGCGAGGCCGCGATCACGCTGCTCACCGTGCAGAACACCCGCGAAGTCACGCGCGTCGAGTGCATGGATCCCGGTCTGGTCGCCGCGCAGGTCCGCGCCGTGATCGCTGACATCCCTCCGCACGCCGCGAAAACCGGCGCGCTGGGCAACGCCGCCATCGTCAGCGCCGTGGCTGACCTTGCCGCAGGTTTCGCGTTCCCCCTCGTCGTCGACCCCGTGATGATCAGCAAACACGGAGCGCCCCTTATCGCCCCGGATGCGCGCGCAGTCCTGCGCCGCGATCTCCTTCCGCGCGCCGCCCTCGTCACGCCCAATCTCTACGAAGCCGCGGATCTCGCCGCCATTGAGGTCCGCACGCCCGAAGACATGCGCGAAGCCGCGCGCCGCATCCAAGCCGAAACCGGAGCCGCCGTCCTCGTCAAGGGCGGCCACCTCGAAGGCGAAGCCCTCGATCTCCTTCTCGACCGCGACGGCATTTGCCACCACCTCCGCGGCCCGCGCATCGAAACCCCGCACACGCACGGCACCGGCTGCACCTACTCGGCCGCAATCACCGCCTGCCTCGCGTTCGGAATGAGCCTCCCCGGCGCCGCCGCCCGCGCCAAAGCCTTCATCACCGAAGCCATTCGCACCAACCCCGCGCTCGGCGCCGGATCCGGACCTGTCAACCACCATGCAGTGGTTCCCCCGGCACTCAAGCCCTAAAATAGAAAAGTGAATTTCCCGCCCCTTGAAGAACAACTGGAATACATCCGCAAAGGGTTCGCCGAGATCATTCGCGAAGAAGACCTGCGCGAGCGTCTCGATCTACGGATGAGGGAAGGCCGCCCTCTTCGCGTCAAGGCCGGCTTCGATCCCACCGCCCCCGATCTCCATCTCGGCCACACCGTCCTGCTCCGCAAGATGCGCCACTTCCAGGACCTCGGCCACACCGTGATCTTCCTCATCGGCGACATGACCGGCCTCATCGGCGATCCCACGGGCCGCAACTCCATGCGCCCGCCGATGACCCGCGAAGAGCTCGGCGCCAACGCCGAAACCTACAAGACGCAGGTCTTCAAGATCCTCGACCCCGTGAAAACCGAGATCCGCTTCAACAGCGAATGGCTCGAGCCGCTGCGCTACGCCGACATCGTCAAGCTTGCCTCCAAGTACACCGTGGCGCGCATTCTCGAACGCGATTACTTCGCCAAGCGTTACGAAGAGGGCATCCCCATCTCCATCCACGAGCTGCTCTATCCGCTGGCTCAGGCCTACGACTCCGTGGCCCTCGAATGCGACGTCGAGCTCGGCGGCATCGACCAGAAGTTCAATCTCCTCGTTGGCCGCGAGATCCAGCGCGACTACGGCCAGCTTCCTCAGATCATCGCCACCACGCCCATCCTCGAAGGTCTCGACGGCCTGGAGAAGATGTCGAAGTCCAAGGGCAACTACGTCGGCATCCAGGAGCCGCCCGCCGAGATGATGAAGAAGCTGATGACCATCAGCGACGACCTCATGTGGCGCTACTGGGAGCTGCTGACCGATGCCACCGTTGCGGACATTCTCGCCATGAAGCAGGATGCCGCCGCCGGCCGGCGCAATCCCCGCGACATCAAGCTCGAAATGGCTGTCCGCATCATCTCGGACTTCCATTCCCGCGACGCCGCCGAACGCGCCCGCGACCAGTGGCTGCGCGAGATCAGCGAAGGCGAGATCCCCTCCAATCTCGAGCTCGCCAGTGTCTCCGACCCGCGCCTCAACCGTGTCCTCGTGCAATCCAGCCTCGCCTCCTCGGTGGGCGAGGCGGACCGCCTCATCAAGGCCGGAGCGGTCGTTCTTGCGCCCGCCGGACAGGCCAACCTCGCGGCCGAAAAGAACCCGACGGCCCGCCTCGAATCCGGCCAATACGTCATCCGCGCCGGCAAACGGTGGAAACGTGTGGCCGTCTGAAATGCTCACCCCGCGCGACACCGTCGGCCTCAGCTTCGACGCCCTCCAGGCGCACAAGCTGAGAACCGTGCTCACGATGCTGGGCCTCACCATCGGAGTCGCCACCCTCATCACAGTCGTCACCATCATCCAGGGCGCCAACGTCTACGTGGAAACCAAAATCGCCAACCTCGGCTCCGACACGTTTCAAGTTGGCCGCTCGCCCTTCGCCGTCACCGACTTCGAGCTCTATCTGAAATCCCTGCGCAACAAGCGCATCACCATGGACGACTACACGGCGCTCCGCGACGGCTGCCCCGACTGCCGCATCGTCGGCGCTGCGGCCGCCACCCCCGTCCGCGCCCGCCACGGCGACGAGGAAGTCTACGACGTGGCCCTCACCGGCCACTCTTCGTCGATGGTCGACATCGATACCCGGGCTCTCGTCCAGGGCCGTTACTTCACCGAAAGCGAAGACCGCCACGCCATGCGCGTCTGCCTCATCGGCGAGACGCTGCGCGAGAAGTTCTTCCTCGGCCGCGACCCGCTCGGCCAAACCATCCGCCTCGCCAATGAAGAGTTCACCGTCATCGGCGTCTATGAAAAAGTGGGATCGATCCTCGGCCAGGACGCCGACAACCTCGCCGTCATCCCGCTGCGCGCCTTTCTGCAACTGCGCGGCTCGCGTACGAGTCTCACGCTCAACGTCCGCGTCCCCGCGGACCCGTTAGCCTTCGAGCGCGCCCAGGACCGGGCGCGCCTCATCCTCCGCGCCCGCCGCCACATCGGCCCCAACCAGCCCGAGGACTTCTACTTCGGAACAAAGGAGAGCTACATCAGCCTCTGGCAACAGATCAGCGGCGCCTTCTTCGCCGTCTTCATCATGGTGAGCTCGATCTCGGCCGTCGTCGGCGGCATCGTGATCATGAACGTGATGCTGGTGAGCGTCACCGAGCGCACGAAAGAAATCGGAGTGCGCCGAGCCGTCGGAGCAAGCGAACGCGACATCCTGCGCCAGTTCCTCGCCGAAAGCCTGATGCAGTGCCTCGTCGGCGGCGCCATTGGGGTGCTCATGGGGTTCGCCTGCGCCTCGCTTCTCCGCCGCTTCACCGGCTTCCCCGCCGCGGTCCAGGCGCAAGTCGCGCTGCTA
The DNA here is from genome assembly GCA_964472745.1 of uncultured Solibacteraceae bacterium. Lineage (GTDB taxonomy): Bacteria > Acidobacteriota > Terriglobia > Bryobacterales > Bryobacteraceae > CAYYNC01. The sequence continues at coordinate 8,729 of CAYYNC010000002.1, read as the reverse complement.
GGCATCTTCCTCAGCTCCGCCATCGGTCTCTTCTTCGGCATCTACCCGGCCACGCGCGCCGCACGTCTCGACCCCGTCGAGGCCCTGCGATCGGAGTAATGCCGTGACCGCCGCCGAATTCAGAGAAAACCTCCTGGTCTCGCTCGACACCTTGCGCTCCCACAAAGTGCGCAGCGGCCTCACTCTGCTCGGCATCGTCATCGGCGTCACCAGCGTCATCGCCGTCGCCGCCATCATCAACGGCCTCAATGGCTTTGTCCGGGACCGCATCGAGAAGCTCGGTTCCCGCACGTTCTTCGTCTCGCGCCTACCCATGAGCACCGGACCTCCCGGCCGCCTCCCCGAAAAGATTCGCACCCGCAAATACATCCAATACGGCGACGGCGCCCGGCTCAAGGAGCTTTGCCCGGCGGTCGAGTCCGCCACCACCATCGCCACGCGCGCGTCTTTCTTCGGCGAAACTAATGAGATCCGCTACGGCGGCGAGCGCGTCGAACGTGTCTTCCTGCGCGGCGCTGAGCCGAGTTACATCGACGCCATCCCGTTGTTCAGCGTCGAATCCGGCCGCTTCTTCACGCAGTGGGAGCAGGACCACGCCGCCGCCGTGGCTGTCATCGGCAAGGCCATCGCCGATTCTCTGTTCCCCAGCATCGACCCCGTCGGCCGCATGGTCATGATGAACGGCGCTCCGTACGAGGTCATCGGCGTCTTCGCCCCGGACCAGGGCCTGTTCGGCGGTCCGGGAGTCGATCAGTTCGTCCTCATCCCGATCTCCAACTACCGCAAGCACAACCCGCAGACCCGCGAGCTCGCGATCGCTTTCACCGTAGCGCGCGACGTTTCCGTCGAGGTCGCGATGAGCCAGGTCACCGACGCGATGCGCCGCATCCGCCGCGTCCCCCACAACGCCGGGAACGACTTCGAGGTCTTCTCCTCCGACTTCCTCAGCAGCCTGTGGAATCAGCTCACCGGCGCCATCGTCATTCTCACTTCGGTCATCAGCTCCATCGGCTTGCTCGTCGGAGGCATCGGCGTCATGAACGTGATGCTGATCTCGGTCACCGAGCGCACCCGCGAAATCGGCGTGCGCAAAGCCATCGGCGCCCGCGGCATCGATATCCGCGTGCAGTTCCTGCTCGAGGCCATGACCCTCACCGTCGCCGGCGGCATCATCGGCGTCCTGCTCGGCGCCGGCATCGCCGCCTCTGTCCGCGCCGTCGCGCCGTCTCTGCCTGCGACCGTCTCCTGGTTCTGGGCTAGCCTTGGAGTGGGGCTTTCGGCGGCCGTCGGCCTCTTCTTCGGTTACTGGCCTGCCGATCGCGCAGCGCGGCTGGATCCAATCGAATGCCTGCGCTACGAATGAGATTCACATCATGCCGCGCAAACGTATCGAGTGGAAACTGAGACACGACATGATTCGCCTCGGCGAGCGCACGATTGTCGCCGGCGCAATCAACGTCGCGCCCGAGAATGGCCACTACGCCGATCCCGATCGAGCCTATGTGCGCGCCATGGAACTTGTCGACCAGTGCGCCGACTTCATCGAGATCGGCGCCGAAAGCCTCCGCCAGGGCGCGGCCTTCGTCAGCGAAGCGGAAGAGCTGCGCCGCCTCGTGCCGGTGCTGAAGCGGCTCAAAGGCAAGTGCCCGGTTCCGCTCTGCGTCGAGACCTGTAAGGCCGCAGTCGCCGAGAAGGCCCTCTCCCTCGGCGTCGACATCATCAAGGACCCGACCGGCCTCACTTCCGAGGCCGACCTTGTCAAGGTGGTCGCCCGCCACAACGCCGGATTCATTCTCCAGCACATGCGCGGCCGGCCTGAGTCCTGGGCGCGGCTCGGCGGGATGGCCGACCCCGCGGGCGTGATCGCCGAAGAGCTGCACGCCGCTCTCGGACGCGCCATCCGCGGCGGCATCGACAAGCAGCGGCTGGTCGTCGACCCCGGCCTCGGCATGGGCAAACGCAAAGAGCAGAACAGCGAGATCCTGCTGCACCTCGACCTCTTGGCCAAACTCGATGCGGCGCTCCAAGTCAGCCCGGCGGGACAGCCCTTCGTCGCCAGCCCTCCGGTGGAGCCCAGCACGGCAACCGCCACCGCGGCCGCCGTGATGGCCGTGCTGCGCGGCGCTCACATCATCCGCGTCCCCGACGTGGCGGCGATTCTGCCCGCCCTCCGCGTCACCGACGCCGTCTTGATCCAGTAGCAGTTACGCCCGCTGGCAGCGCGGGCAGAAGTGCGTGCCGCGCTGCGCCACCACGATCCGGCGGATCGCCGCGCCGCACTCCAGGCAAGCCTCGCCCTCCCGCCCGTAGACGCGATGGCGATCCTGAAATCCGCCGCGCCGTCCCTCGGCATCCACATAATCGGAAATCGAAGAGCCGCCCGCGGCGATAGCCTCGGTCAACACTTCGATGATCGCCGCATGCAGGCGTTCGAGCCGCGCCCCGCTCAGCCGCGCTGCGCTCGCCAGCGGATGAACCCGCGCCCGCGCCAGCGACTCGTCCGCATAGATGTTCCCCAACCCGGCGACAATCCGCTGGTTCAACAGCAGCGGCTTGATCCGCCCGCGCCGCCCGCGCAAGATCCCGGCAAACTCGCGCGGCGTCAGCTCCAGCGGATCGGGACCGAGCTCCGCCACTTCGCGCGGCGCCGACGGATGCCACAGCACGCGCCCGAACTGCCGCGTGTCGTCGAACACCATCAGCTTGCCGTCGTCGAGTGTGAAGACGGCGCGCGCGAATCGAGTCGCTTCGGGTGATATCAGCAGCTTGCCTGTCATCCTCAGGTGGACATCCAGCACGCCCTCGCTGAGATCGAACAGCAGATGCTTGCCCGCGCGCCGCAGCGCAAGGATCTTCTGGCCCGAGATCCGCGCCGCCATCTCGTCCGGCGAGCCCGCAGCAGCCAGCGCCGACAGGTACCGCGCCTCGACAATCCGGCGCCCGGCGACCAGCGGCGCCAGCGTCCGCACGACAGTTTCCACTTCGGGAAGTTCGGGCAAGGTCTTGCTCAGAGATCCACGAAAACGTCGCCGCCCTCCACGGCGATGGCGTAGCGCTTCAGCACGATATCGGGATTGTAGTCGTTCTCGCCCGTCTCCACGCGAAACTCCCACGCGTGCCACGGACAGACGATATTGCCGTCCGCCAGGTTGCCCTGTCCCAGCGGCCCGTTGCGGTGCGGGCATTGGCCCTGGAACGCGTGCAGCGTCCCATCGTGATTGCACACCGCCAGCGTCACGCCGCCGGTCTCCACCTGCATCAATGCGCCGGGCTTTATCTCGCTGAGCGAGGCGACGCGGATTCTTGGCATACTCGATACAACCATCCTGCCATGAGACGCCGCTCCTTCCTCGCCGCCCCGCTCGCCGGCTTCGCCACGGCCTGCCGCCGCGACCGCGCGCGAGTGCTCGGCGTCATCGCCAAGGGAGCCAATCACATCTTCTGGCAGAGCGTTCACGCCGGCGCCATCAAGGCCGCGCGCGAGACCGGCTACGCATTGCAGTGGAACGCCCCCGCCATCGAGGTCGACGCCAGCCGCCAGATCGAGATCGTGCAGTCGATGATCAACCAGCGGCTCGCCGGCATTGCGCTCGCGCCCGTCGACAGCAAGGCCCTCGTCAGCGTGGTCGAGCGCGCCGCCGAGGTCGGCGTGCCCGTCGTCATCTACGATTCCGGCATCGACACGAAGAAGCACATCGGCTACATCGCCACAAACAATTACGAGTCGGGCCGCATCGCGGCGAAGCGTCTCGGCGAGCGCATGGGCGGCAAGGGCAAAGCCGGCGTCGTCGGCTTCATGCCCGGCAGCGAATCCACGATGCAGCGCGAGCAGGGCTTCATCGACGGCATCAAGGAATGGTATCCCGGCATCCAGGTGCTCGACGTGCAATTCAACATGGCCAACCGCGCCAAGGCATTGTCCATCACCGAGAACATGCTCGCGGCGAACCCCGACCTCGCCGGTCTCTACGCCGACAACGAATCGAGCGTCGCCGGCGCGGTGCAGGCTCTTAAGAGCCGCCAGGCGAGGAACGTCATCCTCGTCGGCATGGACGCCAGCGAGCCTTTGGTGGAAGACCTGAAAGCCGGCTGGATCGACGCGCTCGTCCTCCAGGACCCTTTCCGCATGGGCTACGAAAGCGTCAAAGCTCTCGCCGGGCATATCGCCGGACGCCGCGGCGCCGGGTATCTCGACACCGGGGTCTACCTCGTCCGCCGCGAAGACCTCGATCAGCCGCGGGTCCGCGAGCTGCTGTTCCCCGACATCCAGCGCTGGCTCAAAGGCTCCTGATCCTCACCCGGCCCGCCCCATCAGCTTCCTGATCGACGGCGTCGCGACCGCCAGCGCCACGGCGCCCGCAATCAGGCTCGCCGCGATCCCCCCATACAACTTCATGAGCACGCCGGGATCGTGCGCCACAAAAAAGCCCGACAGGTATCCCGCCAGCTTGTTCCCCAGGCTCGTCGCGAAGAACCACGCGCCCATCATCAACCCGACGACGCGGACCGGAGCGATCTTCGTCACCGTGCTCAGCCCCACCGGGCTCAGGCACATCTCCCCCACGACATCGAAGAAGTAGACGGCGGCCAGCCACAGCGGGCTGATCTTCCCCGATGCCGTCAAAGCCGAAGCCGGCACGAGCAGGCAGAACGCGATCCCGATCGCCGCCAGTCCCAGCGCGAACTTTGCCGGGCTCGAAGGCTGCCTGTCTCCCAAGCGAATCCACAACCGCGCGAACAGCGGAGCCAGGATGATCACGTAGAACGGAGTCATCGATTGCAGCCAGCTCGCCGGAAACTCCCACCCGCCGAGCTCCGTGTTCACAAGCTGCTTGGCGAACAGGTTCAGGCTCGCGCCCTTCTGCTCGTACGCCCCCCAGAACAGAACCGTGAATGCGAACAGGATGCAGATCGCCGCGATCCGCTTCCACTCCTCGCGGGTCAGGGGTCCATGCGGCTCCGCGCTCGCGGCCGCCCGCTCCTTCGGCTTCTCGCCGATCCCCGCCAGCGTCTGCCTGCGCAAAGCAAACACCATCAACCCGGCGATCATGCCCACGCCCGCCGCGCCGAAGCCCCAATGCCAGCTCGAGGCGGGGTCCATCCCGAGACCCCCGAGGAATCCCTTGAACGTCGAGCTCTCAGCCAAAAACCCGCAGGCCAGAGGCGCCATCACCGCCCCCACGTTGATGCCCATGTAGAACAGCGAGAATCCGCTGTCCCGCCGCGGGTCTTTCGCCTCGTACAGCATCCCGACCATGGTGCTGATGTTCGGCTTCAGCAGTCCAGTGCCGATCGCGATGAGCGAAAGCCCGCTGTAGAAGAAAGGCAGCGAAGCGGCCGTCAGCGAGAACTGCCCGAGCACGATGACGACGCCGCCCAGCACGACCGCCCGCCGCGCCCCGATCCAGCGGTCCGCCACCAGCCCGCCCGGCAGCGACAGCAGGTAGACCGCCATCGTGTACGTCCCGTAGAGCGACGCCGCGCTCTTGGTGTCCAACCCCAGTCCGCCCTGGGCCGCGGCGGTGACGGCATAAAGCACCAGAATCGCCCGCATCCCGTAGTAGCTGAACCGCTCCCACATCTCCACGAAGAAGAGCGTGGTCAACCCCGCCGGATGCCCGCCCAACCCTGCCGCCGAACCCGTGCGACTCGAACCCATCCAGCCATCATAGTCGCCCGCGCCATCCCCGCGCCCCGCCCGACTATGGCAGAATGAAGGGAGTGCGGAGGGCCCTCCCGCCGCACCCCACAACCACCGCGAGCCACCCTAGCTCAGTTGGTAGAGCGGCTGATTCGTAATCAGCAGGTCGCCGGTTCAAGCCCGGCGGGTGGCTCCATCGAATCCTCGCCCCCTCCAAAGAGATGTGGGCAATTCCCCAAGACAAACGAAAATAGCGATTTCGGCACTGTGACAAGATTTGTGCCCGCCCTGCGCCACAAGCGCCCGCTTTCAGGACGGCGGTGACGTCGTCTTGCGTCCTGCCGTAAAATAGGATTGGCGTCAATGGTGCTGCGCTTTAACGAACGGAGAGCAACCGAAGCTGCCGCGAAGTTTCTCAAACTGCGTGGCGGCAGGATGAGCTATTTAAAGCTCATCAAGCTCCTGTACCTGCTTGACCGCGAGGCGCTGCTGCGTTGGGGCCGGCCGGTCACCACCGATCGATACGTATCCATGGACAACGGTCCGGTCGTCAGCCGAATCTACGATTTGATCCGCGAGGAGCCCCCTCCGGGCGCCGATCCGGTGTGGAGACACTTCATCTCCGCCCCGAGCAACTACGAGGTTTCGTTGACGGCTGAGCCGGAGATCGAAGAACTGTCGCCCGCCGAGGAGTCTCTGATTGAAGAGATCTTCGCGGAGTATGGAAAGCTGAGCCGCTGGGATCTCGTGAACCTGTCGCACGAGTTGCCAGAGTGGCAGGATCCGAAGGGCAGCGCCATTGCGATTGAGTATCGGGACATCCTCCGCGCCGGCAAGAAGACCGAGAGCGAGATCGCGGCAGTCGAATCGGAACTGGAAGCGCTGGCCGCCGCGGAAGCCATGCTGCAACCTGCTTAGAGGATGAGGTGCGGCGACACCTTCCTGATGCCCGCCCCTGGCGGGACCGCGACGCCTCACCTTTGGATCGTGATCACCGAGCCGGATCCGGCGTCGAATCTCTGCGGCATCGTGAGCGTGACGACCTTGCGGAATAGCAAGGATCAAACCGTGATTCTCAGGGTTGGTGACCACCCATTCATCAGGCACGAGTCGACCGTCTTCTACGGCGACGCCATGATCGTAGATTCGCAGAGGCTTGAGAACGAGATTGCGGCAGGGTTGGCGGTTCGCCGGGACCCATGCCCCGCAGCGACGCTCAAACTGGTCCAGCAGGGCGTGAGCGCGTCCCCGTTCACCAGGCCGAAGTTCATTCGATTCTGTCGTGAGCAATGGGGCCGATAGTAGTGTTTTTGCACCGAGCTTGAGTACGCTACTGGCGAGAAGGGCTAAGCGACGAGAGGCTGCCCGTTTAGAGAATCCGCTGCACGGTTCTCCAACCCGACCTTCACTTTTTCCATCGCCTCCCGGATGTCCACCTCGCTCGGGTGAACGTAGCGCTTCGTCGTGTTCATGTCGGTGTGGCCGGCCAGGACGTGGAGCGTGAACGGATCCATGTGCTTGGCCCACCGCGTGATACAGGTGTGCCGGAAGGTGTAGAGGACGAAGGGCGTGACGCCAGAAGCCTTGAGCGCAGCCGCGTGCTGCTTCTTCAAAGTGGACCCTTCGATGTGGCCGCTCTTGGTGGGCGCCGGAAACACCCACTCTGACGTCGCACTTGCACGGCGCATCTCCAGAATATCGAGCACGCGCTTCGAAGCCGGTATGCGGCGCCTGGATCCGCGTCGCTTACCCGTATGGATCTCAATCGCGCCGTCGCGGATGCCGTCCTGCCACTTCAGCCGGAAGCAATCTTCCGGACGCAGCGCACAGTCAATGAGCAGCGTCGCCACGTCACGCAGCAGGTAGGCGTCCGGCTGCCTCGGCTGCTCGCCGCGCTTCACCCCGCGGATGCCTTGCAGAGCCCGAGCGTAGGCGTCCGTCAACTGGCGCCCAAAGTCCGTCGCGGATTCGAGGTACTTCCGCTCCTCCTCGAAGGACAGGACCCGCTCCCGATGGTTCTCTCCACCCAGGAGCCGCACGCGCGGCAGGATGGTTGTGACCTTGCCCCACTCTACGGCCAGGTTGAACAGGCGGCGGAGCGTCGCCAAGTCCTGGTTGATGGTGGCCACCTGGACCTTGCCGGATTCCCGGTAGGCGACGAATCCGGCGATCTGCTCAGCGGTGATCTGGTCCCAGGGTGTGCTTGACAGCTTCGAGTAAGCGGTCGGGCTGGCGACGCTGTTTTCGTAGAACCGGACGGTGTTGGGTTTACCCGCCTTGGTGGTCCGGACGAACGGCAGGAAGTCCGCCTCCATGAACTTCTGGAGCGTCGGTACCGCCTTCTTATCGCGGATGCCGGCCTCGCCCATCGCCAGCGCAGCGCGGTGGGCCGCTTCCATCTGTTGCGCCACTCGTTTGTTGGTTTGGCGGGTGCTCTCCCGGATCAGTTCGCCGTTCCAGACGAACCGGTACCAGTAGATGTCGCCGCGTTTGTAGAGGCCCATCGTCGCGCTGGCTCACCCTGTCACCTTCAATTCGCGGATTCATCAACTCGCAGTTGGCGGGGGCGTGGCGTGTCAACCGCCGTCAACCGTTTTTTTAACGCCTGGCGCAAGCCACACCGTTTCCCCCGCCCCACCCACGCTTCCGGCCTCTGAGGCCGGCCCACTATGAGACCGCCAGAGAATGTCCCCTCCCGTTTCCGGCATCCGCCGAAAAGTGAGTCACAAAAATTTTCTCCTTTCCTTTCAGCAACTTCCAGGAAATCGTTTGGAGCCCGTCCGGTACAATAGGAAGTAGAGGGCCGATTCCCGCGCCACATCGCGCGGCGATCGGCCCTCAATGTTTTCGGACGAAAGGAATCCAACTATGTCCACCGCAGCCCAGATCGCCGCCAATCAAGCGAACGCGAAACTCTCCACCGGACCCCGCACTCCGGAGGGCAAAGCCATCGTCGCCGGCAACGCCGTCAAACACGGCTTCTGCTCCTCCCAGGCCATCGTCTGCGATGAAGATCGCGGCCTGTTCGAAGAATTGGCTCGTCAGAAGAATTCGTGGGTAAGGTCCGGTTCGGGCAGCTTGCCAAGTG
>CAYYNC010000001.1:0-329516 GCA_964472745.1 uncultured Solibacteraceae bacterium | reverse complement strand
AGAAACGTTGTCCCGTGCGGACAAAACGAACCCAACACGGCAATCCGGGGGAAGGGTACAAGGTGGGAAGCGAGGCCCTCGACCCGCTGGCTGGGTTCGTCGGCCTCGGCAATGCGAAAGGTGGGCCGGACTGTAAGCCGGTTTCTGGTCCCGGCCCCGAGAGGCCGGGCGGCAGTCATTCATCTAGGCCGCCCATTGCTGAGCGGCTCCAGCGACCTACCCGGGAGTCGATCGGGACGGGCCGCCCCATCCTCCCCTATTTGGTCTTGCTCCACGTGGGGTTTGCCCTGCCATCCCCGTCGCCGGAGACGCGGTGCGCTCTTGCCGCACCTTTTCACCCTTACCTGGCCCCGGCAAGCCGGACCCGGCGGTACGTTTTCTGTGGCACTTTCCGTGAAACGGGCTTTGTTCCCGTCCCCCCGGCCGTTAGCCGGCACGCTGCCCTGCGGAGACCGGACTTTGCCTCGCGCCTCAAACCCGGGCATCCGGATTTACGGCCCGCGACTGCCCGTCCGGCCCGCCTTCCTCCTTCATTTTCACATATGTGTATGCTATAGTGTTTTCGCCGCGTTCCTTTTCGGAGGACTCTGTATGCCTCCGAACTGTCCCTATTGGAGGAAAACGACAGTGCAGATAATCATCATCCGTTCGCTCGCTGTGTTGCTGCTCGCAGCACTGTTCATCCCGGCACAGGCCCCCTTGGTAAGCGCATCCAAAGACGACTGGGAGGAGATCAACTTCGAATTCAACTCGGCGGTCCTCGCCGACGGCTTCCCCAGCCTTCTCCGGCTCGCCGAACTGCTTAACAAAAACCCCGAGTACAAAGTGAGGCTCGATGGCCACACCGACTACGTCGGCTCCGACAGCTACAACGAGAAGCTGAGCCAGCGCCGCGTCGAAGCCGTCAAGGCGTTTCTCGAAAAATACGGCGCCCGCCCCACCCAGATCCTGATCGAGGCGAAAGGCAAGAAACAGCCCAAGGTCGACAACAGGACCAGGGAAGGCCGGTTCATCAACCGCCGCGTGGGCATGACCCTCACCGACGCCACCGGCAAGGTTATCACCGCCGGCGGAGTCGCCGATGTCATCAAGACGATGCAACAGATCTGCCCCGACTACTCGGGCAAGCTCGATGACATCCTCAAGAAACTTGACAAGCTCGATGCCATCGCCCGCGCCCTCGACGGGCTCAAAGCCGAAAACGACAAGCTGCGCGCCGATCTGAACGCCCTCAAAGGCACGCAACAGCAGCAAGGCCAGACCCTCCAGCAGGTCGCCGCCGCGCCGAAGATCACTCCTCAGGACGTCGAGACTGCCACTCGCAAAGTGGTCTCCGACGAGTTGCAGAAGCGCGAAACGCCCAAGTTCTCCATCCTCGGCATGAACGTCGGCGTCGACAACACCCGCAACCTCACCTTCACCGGCCGCGGCCGCTACTTCGCCCCGTTCAAGGAGAAGTTCGCGGTCCAGGCGCAGGGCGAGTACATGTGGTTCAAAGAGCGCCAGGAGGCGCAGATCGACCTCGGCCTCGTGAACCGCTTCGCCAAACGCGGCCAGATTGGCGGCTTCGCCAGCTTCCGCAACGTCAGCCTCCTCGGCATGCAACGCTCCGGCACACTCGGCCAGGCCAGCATGACGCTCGACTACCTCTTCAAGCAGGGCCGCCTCGGCCTCTTCGGAACCAAGGGCTTCCTCAACAACGCCGTGGTGAACCGCGTCAATATCAGCCGCAACATCCTCGAGGAGAACTACCTGCGCATCGTCGATCAGTTCGGCGCTTCGACAGCCGTCACGCTCGGCAGGAACACCATCTTCGAGGGCAACATCGGCGCGCTGTTCGTGCAGGGCGGCTCCAACAAGCCCGGCGGCACGCTGCGCTTCATCCAGCCCTTGAACCAGCGCATCGCCTTCACCATCGAGGGCGGCTTCAACGAGACATTCGTCTCGCGCGATCACAACGGCCGCGTCGTCGCCGGACTCCTGTTCGGAAACTTCGTCCAGCCCAAGGAGTACCTCGGGCTCGACCAGCCCGTGCCCGTTGACGTGCCCCGCGTCCGCTACGAGCTCCTCACCCGCCGCATCCGCACAGGCAATGATGCGCCCGTCGCCGACGCCGGCTCCGATCAGATCGGAGTCCCGGCCGGACAGATCACCCTCGACGGCTCCGCTTCGTTCGACCCCGACGGCGATCCCATCACCTTCCAGTGGGATCAGATCTCCGGTCCCCCTGTCGCGCTCAGCGGCCGCAATACCTCCAGGGCGACCTTCACCGGCGTTGAAGGCCAGAGCTACAGCTTCCGTCTGACTGTCCGCGACGACAAGGGCGCCGCCGCTCTCGCGCGCGTCTCGGTCAGCATCAAGGAAATCCCGAAGATCATCATCCAGAAGTTCACCGCGACGCCGGCAACAATCCGGCCCGGCGCAGCCTCCACCCTCGCGTGGCAGGTGCTGAATGCGGATGAGGTCGAGATCACTCCGGGCATTGGCAAGGTGAATCCGCAGGCAGGAACCATTCAGGTCACGCCCGCCGAGACCACCACTTACAAGCTGACCGCCCGCAACCGCGGCGGCGAAGTCACCGACACCGTCCAGGTCGTCGTTGAGCAGCCGCGGGTCCGCATCCTCGCCTTCCGCGCCGAGCCCGACGTGATCAAAGCCGGCGAGAGGTCGACTCTCATCTGGGAGACGGAGAACGCCGACACCGTCACCATCAGCACAATCGGGACGGTCAGGGCTACCGGCTCCACCACCGTTTCCCCGACTGCCACAACCACCTACACGCTCACCGCGACAAACCGGTTCGGTTCGCAGTCGGCAACCGCCACCGTCCAGATCCGCGAAGAGCGCGTGCCCGACAAGCCGCGCATCCTGAGGTTCTTCGCGTCGCCGCCGGAAATCGGCGAGGGTGAGTCGTCCACGATCTATTGGGAAGTCGTCGGCGCCAAGAGTGTCGAGATCACCCATATCGGCGAGCGTTTGCCTCAGGGCAAGCAGGTCGTCTCTCCCACGCAGACCACCAACTACACCCTCGTCGCCCGCAACGCCGGCGGCGAGGCCAGCCAGACCATCACGGTGACCTTCATCCCTACCGCGCGCATCATCTCCTTCCTGGTGGATCCGATGGTGATCCCCAGGCAGGATGACCCGCGCCTCTCGTGGGAAACCACCGGCGCCGAAGAGGTGACAATCCAGCCGGGTATCGGCGCCGTGGCGGCGAAGGGCAGCGTGGATGTCTTCCCCGTGATCGACACCACCTATACGCTTACGGCGAGAGGGCGCCGCAACACGGTCACGCGGACTGTCACCGTGCGCGTGACCCAACCCTGGCCGCCCAACCGCCCGCCATCGGTTGCGCTCAACGTTCCGACTGAGGTGATGATGACGGCTCCGAGACTCACCCTGGACGCCTCGGGCTCGACTGATCCGGATCGCGATCCGCTCACGTTCAGTTGGCGCATCCTCAGCAGCACGCCCGGCCTTGTTGTTACCCTGACGTCGCCCAACCAGGCGGCGACGGAGGCGGTGGTGACAAGCGGCAAGACCGGCGAATTCCTGGCCGAAGTCGGCGTCTCCGACGGGAAGATCACCGCCCCGCGTCAGGTCCGCGTGAAGGTGGACCTCGCCGGCTCGTCCACACCCTAGCCCGCTCTTTCAGCGCGGACGCGCAAACGCCGCGCGCCTCCGGTCCCGCACCGGAAGCGCGCGGCGTTCTTCGTAACATAGCCTTCAGGCTGTGTGTTTTCAGTGGCACGGCCTTCAGGCCGTGTGTTTTACAGCAGCTCCGAAGTGCTGAAGAAGAACGCGACCTCGATCGCCGCGTTCTCGTCCGAATCCGAGCCGTGGCTCGCGTTGCGGCCCACGTTCGTGCCGTACAGCTTGCGCACGGTTCCTGCTTCGGCCTTCGCCGGATCGGTCGCGCCCATGACCTCGCGCCAGGTTCTCACCGCGTCCTCGCGCTCCAGAGCCATCAGGACGACGGGGCCCTCGGTCATGAAGTCGACCAGTTCGGCGTAGAAACTGCGCTCCCGGTGCACGGCGTAGAAGCCTTCCGCCTGCGCGCGGGTGAGCTTCTGCATGCGCATGGCGCGGATCTTGAAGCCGCTCTTCTCGATCATCGCGATGATGTCGCCGGAATTACCCGCGGCCACGGCGTCCGGCTTGATGATAGCCAGCGTCTGAGTAGTCACAGTTCTACCTTGCTCCTTGAAATCTGAATATCGTCGGGGCGGCGGCGCTACAGCTTCAGCGCCTGCTTCACCCGTTCACCCAGCTCGGCGGGCGTCTGGCAGACGATGACCCCGGCGTCTTCCATCGCCGCCATCTTGTCCGACGCCTTGCCCGAGCCGCCCGAGATGATCGCGCCGGCGTGGCCCATGCGGCGGCCCGGCGGCGCGGTCTGTCCGGCGATGAAGCCCACCACCGGCTTCTTCACGTGCTCTTTCACGTAAGCCGCCGCGACTTCCTCCGCATTGCCGCCGATCTCGCCGATCATCACGATCGCCTCGGTCTTCGGGTCCTCGTTGAACAGCCGCATCGCGTCCAGGTGCGTCGTGCCGATGATCGGATCGCCGCCGATGCCGATGCAGGTCGTCTGTCCGATGCCCAGGCGCGTCAGTTGGTGCACCGCTTCGTACGTCAGTGTTCCCGAGCGCGAGACAACGCCCACCGGACCCGGCTTGTGGATGTGCCCCGGCATGATGCCGATCTTGCACTCGCCGGGAGTGATGATGCCCGGACAGTTCGGGCCGATCAGCCGCGTTGCGGGCCTGGTCTTGAGGAACTCCCAGGTCTTCACCATGTCCAGCGCCGGAATGCCCTCGGTGATGCACACCACAACGCCGATGCCCGCGTCGGCCGCTTCCATCACCGCCTCCGCGGCGAAAGCCGGAGGAACAAAGATCACGCTGGCGTTCGCGCCGGTGGCCTTCACTGCTTCAGCGACGGTGTTGAAAACCGGGCGGTCCAGGTGCGTCGTGCCGCCCTTGCCGGGCGTGACGCCGCCCACCACGTTCGTGCCGTAGGCGATGCTCTGCTGCGCGTGGAACGTGCCCTCCCGTCCGGTGAAGCCCTGCACCAGCAAGCGGGTGTCTTTATTGACGAGTACGCTCATGGATCCTTCTCCCTACCGCGCCAGCGCGACAACCTTCTCGGCCGCGTCGCGCATGCCCTCGGCCACCGTGAAGTTCAGTCCCGATTCGGCGAGAATCCGGCGGCCCTCTTCGACGTTGGTGCCTTCCATGCGGATCACCATCGGCGCCTCGACGTGCAGCTCGCGCGTCGCGTCGACGAGGCCCGCCGCCAGCGTGTCGCAGCGCAGGATGCCGCCGAAGATGTTGATCAGCACCGCCTTCACCGCCTTGTCGGCCATCAGGATGCGGAACGCGTTCTTGATCTGGTCCTTGCTCGCGCCGCCGCCCACGTCGAGGAAGTTCGCCGGGCTCCCGCCCGCGTACTTGATGATGTCCATCGTCGCCATCGCCAGGCCGGCGCCGTTCACCATGCAGCCCACCGTGCCGTCGAGTTTGATGTAGTTCAGCCCGAACTTCGAGGCCTCCACTTCCAGCGGGTCTTCCTCGTTGAGATCGCGCAGCTCGAGCACGTCCTTGTGGCGGAACAGCGCGTTGTCGTCGAAGTTCATCTTCGCGTCGAGTGCGACGATCCTGCCGTCGGTGGTGAGGACCAGCGGATTAATCTCGGCCAGCGAGCAGTCCATCTCGGCGTAGCATTTCGACAGCGCCACAAGCGTCTTCGCCGCGTCGCTGATCGAGCCCGCCGGAAGGCCGAGGCCGAACGCCAGCTTGCGCGCCTGCCAGGCCATCAGGCCCGCGCACGGATCGAAGTGTTCTTTCAGAATGAGCTCGGGCGTCTTCGCGGCTACCTCTTCAATCTCCATGCCGCCCGCCGAGGAGACCATCATCACGGGCTTGCCGATCCCGCGATCGAGCACGATGCCGGCGTAGAGCTCCTTCTCGATGGGCAGCGTCTCTTCCACGAGCAACCGCTGAACCAGCCGCCCGTCCGGCCCCGTCTGGTGAGTGACGAGCGTCATGCCGAGAATCTTCTGCGCCGCCTCGTACGCTTCATCCCGATTCGCGGCCAGCTTCACGCCGCCGCCCTTGCCTCGCCCGCCGGCGTGAATCTGGGCCTTCACCACGACGCGCCCGCCGAGCTCCTTGGCGATTTCGGCGGCTTCGTCGACGGTCAGCGCCATGCGCCCGCGAGGCACGGGCACCCCGTATTTGGCCAGGATCGCCTTGGCCTGATACTCATGAATTTTCATAGGATTTCGGTTGTGCTAGGCTTCGGATGAAGCCCTCCTCAGCATAGCATGTCGTTCCTCCCCTTCCTGCATAAACTCATGCGCCGCGAGAGTCTCGACGCGATGGAAGCGCACGCCGCGATGAGCATCATTCTGCGCGGCGAAGCGACCACCGCGCAGATCGCCGCATTTCTCTCCGCGCTGATGGTGAAGGGCGAGACGCCGGACGAACTGCTGGGCCTCGCGCAGGCGATGCGCGACAACTCGGTGAAGGTGGAGCACGGCATTACGGACGAGCCGCTGGTTGATACCTGCGGCACCGGCGGCGACGACTCGGGCACCGCCAACGTCTCCACCATCGCGGCATTCGTCATTGCCGGAGCGGGAGTGAAGGTCGCCAAGCATGGCAATCGCGCGGCTTCGAGCCGCTGCGGCAGCGCCGACGTGCTCGAGTCGCTCGGCGCAAACCTGACATTGAGCCCCGAGAGGCAAGGCCGGCTGCTGCGCGAAGTCGGCATCGCGTTTCTGTTCGCGCCGGCGCATCATCCGGCGATGAAGCACGCCGCGCCGGCGCGCGCCGAGCTGAAGATCCGCACCGCGTTCAACATGCTTGGCCCTCTCACCAATCCCGCCGGCGCGACGGTGCAGGTGGTGGGCGCTTCCTCGCATCTCACCGCGGAGCTGATGGCCGTCACGCTGGCGCGGCTGGGCTTGCAGCGCGGATTCGTCGTGCACGGCGAGGGCGGATTGGACGAGGTCAGCACGATCGGGCCGACGCAGGTCTTCGGCATCAATCACGGGGCGATCGAAACGCTCGCCGTGACGCCGGAAGAGTTCGGCGTGAAGCGGGCGACGCTGGATGAACTGCGGGGCGGGGGGCTGGAGGAGAACCGCGCGATTGCGCTGCGCGTGCTCGGCGGCGAGATGGGCCCGCACCGCGACATCGTGCTCGTCAACGCGGCGCTTGCCCTGATCGCCGCGAGCAAAGCGGAACACCCTTACGGCGCGATGCAGCTTGCCGCGAAGTCGATCGATTCCGGCGCCGCGCGGCGCAAACTCGACGAATTCATCGCCGCAACCGGCCGCGCTCAGTAGACGCCGGTGTGGCGCTTGAGGATCTGGGGCAGGTTCGCGGAGAACGCCGACCGCGCCAGCACCATGCTCGCGCCCGCGTTCTGCGCCTGCTGCTTCAGCTCGGCTTCAATGTGCGAGACGAAGGCGACGATGCTCAATCCCTTCAGGTCGGCGTCGGACTTGAGCTTCTCGATCAGCGCGACCGGTTTCACCGAGCGAGCGTTGAGATCGACGATGACCATGAGCGGCCGCTCGGCCTTCGCCCGTTCGAGCACGTCGGCTTCCGTCTTGAGAAACGTAGCCTCGAGACCGGCCCTCTTGGCGGCGTCGTTGATTTTCACCGTAAAGAAGAGATCGTCGACGGCCGCGAGGATCTTCTTTGAGTTCGCAGGCATACTGCGTGGTTTTCCTGACTTGTCTTTGACTTGATTCGAGAACCTGGCGAAGCCGCAGGCTTGGATGACAAACGAGATACCGCAAAGCGGCTTCAGGCCGGGCGGGATATATGAGTGTAGCCAATCATGGGGAGTGGATGCAACGGCGATTTCAGGATTTGAGCGCGCGGAGGATGTCGCGGCGCGAAGCGGACCAAGCCGGGAACAGGCCGCCAAGGACGCCCATTGCGACTGCGAACGACATGCCGGCGGCGAGCAGCGCTGGCGCGCAGCCGGTCGCACCGCCGGCGAGCGGCACGAGCACGGCCTCCAGCAGGAACGGCGCGAGGACCGCTCCGCGCGAAAAGCCGGTAATGCGCAGCGTGGCGATCTCCGGGGCGCGGCGCGCCACCGCCTCCTACGTCGTGTTCAGCGCGGCAAAACCGGCGCCGGTCGCCAGCGGCAACGCCACCACAGCAGCCATGGCCTGAACGGGCGCCGCAGCCGCCA
Source organism: uncultured Solibacteraceae bacterium (assembly GCA_964472745.1). GTDB lineage: Bacteria > Acidobacteriota > Terriglobia > Bryobacterales > Bryobacteraceae > CAYYNC01. Next base: position 321,299 of record CAYYNC010000001.1, on the reverse strand, counting down.
TCTGGCCGGCGTAGTATTCCCGCTCGTTCTTGGCCTGAGTGTTCAAGCGCGGATCGGACTCGAACCTGCGGCGCAGCGCCTCGAGCGCGACATCATCGGTTGCGCGCACGAGGATGCCGCTCATGCCGTTCATGCGCTCGTAGCCCGAGGCGGCACGGTTCAGGCCGCCGAGAATCTCGCTGCCGCACGCCGCGCGGCCGCAATCGAGGATGCCGACGAGGCGCCATTCGCCGCGGGCGAAACTCAGCGTGCGCCCCAACCGGGTGTGCGGATAGAGCTCCGCGATGGCGCTGCCCGCGAGGACCTCCCGCCGGCCCGGCTCGAACATTCGCCCTTCGACGATGCGCGCCCAGGGTCTCATTGTCAGCCCGATGGGCGGCAGTCCGCGGACCGTGAAGCGCATGGCGCCGGGATCGTCCGCATCGCTCAGCGCGATGCCGCCGGCAAATTCCAGAGAGACCATCGCCTCGCCTTGTTCTGTGCGCGCGATGGCGGCCTGCGCACGCACATCCTGAAAGGCCGCGCGATACACAACGCTGGTGAGCTCGGCGGCGGCCCCCTTGCGCAGCAGAAGCAGGTGCAGCGGAGGGCCCGAGGCTTTCAAGCTCCCGGCCAGCCCGCTGACGAGAGCGAGCCGGCAGGTTGCGGAGGTTGTACGCGATCGGAACGCCCATGAAATCGCCTCAATCGACGAAGCGCAGCGCCTCGGTGATCGGCCGGCGCACGGCGGCGAGAGCAGCAGTGATCGCGCTCGGCACGCCGGTCAGGAACGCCACGCAAAGACAGGCAGCGATGACAGGCCCATTGAGAAGGACCTGCTTGAGATCGATGAGGGCGGAGGGCAACGAACCGCAGAGACCCGCTCCCTTCCGGCGGGCGGAGGAAGAAGGCGTAGTAGAGCGAGAGCAGCAGCGCCAGCAGGGAAATGGAGATGCCGGCGCTCAGCACCGCCGGCAGGGACCTGCGGCGATTGCGAAGCGCGCTGCGCAGAACAGCGACGAGACTGTCCTCTTTCTCCTACGATTCCTGTGCCGCGTCCGGGCGCGTAAAAGCGAGCGCGGCGTATGAAACGCAATGCTTGAAGTCGCCGGTAATGTCGCCGGAGGTCTGGTAATCGAGGACCTCGACCCTGGCGGGCGAATCGAGCAGGCGCAGCGTCTCGAGCAGCAGCGTGACGGGCGCGATCCCGCACATCGTGGAGCGCCACTCGCGATGCGCGGCGAGCAACGCCTCCGGGTCGAGCGTCGAGATGGCGTCCATCAGCCTTCGGTCGAGCACGGAAAGCTGATCGCGGGTGCGGTCATCAACCGGAAAGGGCAAGTAGCCGAAGGCGCGGCCGTAGTGCGTGAAGTCGGTGCTGGCGACAACAACAGTCCCGTCCGCGATCAACGGCGCGAGCGACGCAGCGGCGGCGCGGCGTTCAGCGCCGGAGAGCATTCCCACGCAGAGCGGAATCAGGAGCGAGCCCGGGCACGCCGATTCGAGGTAGGGAAGCTGGATCTCCAGCGAGTGGTCGCAGAGCGAAGCTTCCGGAAGGCTGCGGAACGGCGGCGAGGCGGCCAGTCGCGCCAGCGCCGCGGTATCGACGCGTGTCATGCCGAGCGGCGTCGCATAGACCTCCACCTGGGGACATCCCACGCCGGAAACCGGCGCGTTGTGGCTGAAGTAGAGCACCGCGACGCAACGCGGCGGATTTGCCGACAGGCAGCGGTAGACCGACGATGCCACCGTGCCCGAGTAACGGATGCCCGCATGCGGCACGATAAAGGCCACGGCGCGTCCGGATGGGAGTTCGGGCACGCGCTGCGCGGAATCCTGAAAGCAGTTGTTGAGGAGAGCCTTGAGTGCGCCGGGCAGTCCGGGATACCAGGAGCCGGCGTAAGGCGTCTGATGGATTGCGCCCATAGGTTTTCCGAGCGCCAGCGCTCCGTTTCCGCTGTATCACTCCGCTACGCCGGAATCAAGCCCTGATTTGCGCCGCCTGATTCGCGTCGCGCCAGGCCACGGCAAGCGGGGCGCGGCGGGGCGTCCAGACTCCGGGGATCATGCGCGTGCAGCGCGGGCAGGCGCCGGATGCGATGCGATTGGCCTTGATGCGATAGCCGGAGCGCTCGACGAGGACCAGCCCGCAGCCCGGGCAGAGGGTGTCTTCGGCCGAGCCGACGCGTCCGGGGAGATTGCCTGCGTAAACGAATTCGAGGCCCGCGGCCCGCCCAATCTCCACAGCGCGGAGGAGCGAGTCCGCCGTGGTGGGTGGTCTGCCGAGCATCTTGTAGTCGGGGTGGAAAGCGGTGACGTGCCAGGGGATGGAAGGCGAGACGGAGGCGAGGAACGCGGCGATGTCGCGCAGCTCTTCCGCGGAGTCGTTGATGCCGGGCACGATGAGCGTCACAACTTCGAGCCAGAAGCCGAGGGCGTGAATGGTGCGGATCGAATCGGTGACCACGGCGAGCTTGCCGCCGAGTTTGCGATACTCGCGGTCCCTGAAAGTCTTGAGGTCCACCTTGAAGAGATCAAGCCAGGGCAGCAGCGCGGCGAGACTCTCCCCGGAGGCGTAGCCGTTGGAGACGAATCCGGTCAGCAATCCGGCTTTGCGCGCGGCGCGGAAGACGTCGATGGACCACTCGGCGGTGATCAACGGCTCGTTGTAGGTGGAGACAATCGCCCGCGCGCCCGATTCGCGCGCCGCGGCGGCGAGCATCTCCGGATCGGCGGATGCGGTGCGGGTGGAGGCGGCGGGATCGCGGGCGCTTTGCGAGGTGATCCAGTTCTGGCAGTAGCTGCAATGGAAGTTGCAGCCGAGCATGCCGAAGCTGAATGCGCTGGAGCCGGGCAGGACGTGGAAGAAGGGTTTCTTCTCGATGGGGTCGACGGCCGTGCCGGCGACATGGCCCCAGGGCGCGTAGAGGACTCCGGCTCGGTTGAAGCGGACTTTGCAGATGCCCGGGAGGCCGGGGTAGACGACGCAGCGGTGGCCGCATGCCAGGCAGCGCACGCGATCGTTGCTCATGCGGACGCTCAACTCGGCCGGCCGCGCCTGGGCGGGCAGGGCTGCGGTTAGCGTGGACATCGTCCCCCGCCAGTATTGTAGCTCCGGGGAGGCGGAGGGCTGGGAGGAGAAACACAGCCTGAAGGCGAGGGGGAGCGGGATGCTAAGTTGGGGAGAATGACTCACCTCGCGAGGTTGAGCGATCCGCTGAGATTCGAGAGAACCGTGGCTCCTTCGACGATGGTGATCTTCGGCGCCAACGGCGACCTCGCCAAGCGCAAGCTGCTGCCGGCGCTCTACAGGCTGGCCTATGAGCGCAGACTGCCGGCGGGATTCTCGGTGATCGGCGTCTCGCGCACGGCGATGGACGACGGCCGCTTTCGCGAGATGATGCGGGAGAGCGTCGTCCGTTTCCTGGAAGACAGCCCGTTTGAAGAGACGCTCTGGGCGGAGTTCTCCCAGGGTCTGTTTTACGTCGCGGGCGACGTCGGCGATGGCGCGCTCTACGCGCGGCTCCGCGACAAGCTCGCGGAGATCGAAGCGGCGCGGCACACGGGCGGGAACGCGCTGTTCTACCTGTCCACTCAGCCTAGCCACTATGCGACGGCCGCGCACGGGCTCGGCGCGGCCGGCCTGACTCGCGCTGGGCGCGCGGGAGCGTGGCGGCGCATCATCGTCGAGAAGCCCTTCGGCCACGACCGCGCGAGCGCTACCGAGCTGAACGCCAGGCTCCAGGAGGTGTTCGACGAAGAGCAGATCTACCGCATCGATCACTACCTGGGCAAGGAGACGGTGCAGAACATCCTGGCCTTCCGCTTCGGCAACGGCATCTTCGAGCCGCTCTGGAACCGGCGCTACGTGAACCACGTGCAGATCACGGCGGCGGAATCGATCGGGGTGGAAGGCCGGGGCGCGTACTACCAGGAAGCCGGCGCGCTGCGCGACATGATCCAGAATCACCTCTTGCAGGTGATGGCGACAGTGGCGATGGAGCCTCCGGCGGTCTACGAGTCCAACACCGTGCGCGACGAGCGGGCGAAGCTGCTGAGATCGATCCGGGCGATGACGCGCGACGAGGTGGCGGCGCACGCTGTGCCAGGCCAGTACGGTCCGGCGCGCATCGGCGGAGACGATGTTCCGGGATTCCGCGAGGAAGAGGGCGTGGACCCGGCGGCTCAGACCGACACCTACGCGGCGGTGACGCTGTTCGTGGAGAACTGGCGCTGGGCGGGCGTGCCGTTCTACATCCGCACGGGAAAGCGTATGCCGAAACGGGTGACCGACATTGCGATCCAGTTCAACGCCGCTCCGCTGGCGCTGTTCGAAGGGCAGGGACAACTGGCCGGGCCAGGCTCATTTCCCAACCTGCTAGTTCTCAGAATTCAACCGGAAGAAGGCATTTCCCTGAGGTTCTACTCGAAGCGGCCCGGGGCGGGAATGAACCTGCGGCCGGTGACGATGGACTTCAACTACGGCACAAGTTTCGGCACGCGAACGCCCTCGGCTTACGAGACGCTGCTGCTCGATGCGCTCGAGGGCGATGCGACGCTGTATACGCGGCAGGACATGGTGGACGCAAGCTGGGCCGCCGTCGAGCCGATCCTCGACGTCTGGAGCGGGACGACCTTCGAGTTTCCCAACTACGCGGCGGGGAGCTGGGGCCCGGCGGCGTCGGACCAGATGCTCGCCCGGCGCGGCCACGTGTGGAGGATCCCTTGATCGACGCGGGGAAGCTCCTGAAGGAGCTGGACGATCAATGGCGCCAGGCCGGCAAGGGTCAGGGCGCCGGCGTCCTGCGCGCCTGTTCGATGACCTTGCTGGTGATCACGCGCGGCGAGGATGACCCTCAGGAGCTAAGCCACACGCTGGCGCGGCTGGCGAGCGAGTATCCTGGCCGGACGATCCTCCTGCGGTTGAAGCGCGACGACCGCGCCGGACTTTCTGCGCGGACCAGCGTCGATTGCTGGACTCCCTTCGGCCGGAGGCAGCAGATCTGCGCCGAGCGGATCGAGATCGAGACAGGGCTCGACGATGTAGCCGGTGTTCCGCCGATGGTATTGGGGCTGGCGGTGCCGGATCTTCCGGTGGTTTGCTGGATCCGCTCCGGCGCGCTGGCGTGGGCAACCGGATTGAGGCCGGTGATCTCGCTGGCGGGCCGCGCGATTGCGGATACGGCGCGCGAAGAGGACGCAGCGGCGTCGTTGGCGGCCGTGAAAGAGATCAGCAGCGCCACGACAGCGGTTGGCGACCTGGCGTGGACGCGCATCACGCGGTGGCGGCGGGCGATCTTCACAGCCTTTGAAAGCGGCGCGTGCAGGAAGCGGCTGAACGAAGCGAGCGAGGCCGAAATCGGCTGGGCCGGCGCGGGCGCGCCCACGACGGCGGTTTACCTGGCCGCGTGGCTCAGGGGCGTCTTTCCCGAGGCTCGTCTCTCGCTGAGGATGTGCGATCCCGTCAAACCGGGGAAGGGGCGCATCCGGCTGGTGAGGCTTGCCGGCAACGGAATGGAAATCCGATTGGCCAGGCCGGAGGGCACCGACCTTAGAATGACGATGGACGGCCTGAACATGGCGGCCGTCTTCCCGGCGCTGGACGAAGCGGACCTGCTGCGCGAGGAGCTGCTTATCTTCGGGCGTGACGCTGTGTTCGAGGAGGCGCTCGGGAGGAGCGGGGAGATCCTGCGGCTCGTGGAGGATTGAGATGGGGCTGCATCGTCACGTGAGCGCGACAGCGGAAGAGGCGGCCGCGGCCTGCGCGCGTCACATCGCGGCGCTATTGAACGCGGCGCTCTCGGGCGAGCCGGTGGCGGCGATGGCGATCAGCGGCGGCAAGACGCCGGAGCTGATGCTAGACGTGTTGAGCCAAGAGGATGTGGACTGGAAGCGGGTGCACGTGTTTTGGGTGGATGAGCGCGCCGTGCCGCCGGCCGATCCGATGAGCAACTATGCGATGGCGGAACGGCGTCTGATCCGCCCGGCGCGGATTCCGCAGAAGAACGTTCATCGCATCGAAGCCGAAAGCGGAGTCCAGGAGGCGGCCGCGCAATACAGCGCGGACATCCGTTCGTTTTTCCGCCTGCGGCCGGGCGAGATGCCGCGGTTCGACGTTGTCCAATGCGGCATCGGCGCGGACGCTCACACGGCGAGTCTCTTCCCGGGCGAGCCGCTGATTGAAGATCGCCAGGGGATCGCCGCGGCCGTTCATGTGGAGAAACTCGGGCAGTGGCGGGTCACGCTTCTTCCCGGCGTGCTTCTGGCCGCGCAGCATACCGCGGTGCTGGCCAGCGGGCCGGACAAGGCCGAGGCGCTGAGGAAGGCGCTGGTCGGCCCGTACGATCCCGTCCAGGCGCCGGCGCAGCTCCTTTCGCATCACGGGAGGCACGTGCACTGGTTCATCGACAAGGCGGCAGCCGCGCTGCTGGACTGAATTGAAGCGACGCAATTTCATACTCGGGCTTGGGGCCTTCGAGCCATCCGCCGTGAGGGTGGTGGCGGGAGGCGACGTGATTCTCGCGCGCGGCGTGGCGCGAGAGGCGGAGCGGCGCAAAGATCCCGCGTGGCCGTTCAGGTCGATCGCGCCGGTTCTGTCGAGCGCGGACCTCGCGTGCGTGAACCTGGAGTCGCCGTTTTCCGAGAAAGGCCCGTTTCAACCGGCGGAGATGGTCTTCCGGGCGCGCAAAGAGATGCTGGCTGGATTGACGCTGGCGGGCATCGACGTGGTTTCGCTGGCGAACAACCACGTTCGCGACGCGGGCGAAGCGGGACTGAACTACACGCTGAAGCTGCTCGAGGAGGCCGGCATCAGAGTGTGCGGGCTGGGCGGTCCGGCGCTGCGCGAGCGCCGGGGACAGAGGTTCGCCTTTCTGGGCTACACATACGATCAGCGCAATGGGAACTGGAAGGAAGATCTGGAGCGGATCTCCGGGATGGACGTCGAGCGGATGAAGCTGGAGGTGCGCGGACTGCGGGACGCCGGCTGCGCGGTGATCGTCATGTTGCACGCCGGCTGGGAGTACCGCAAGCGATCGAATCCGCAGCAGCGGGCGTTCGCGCGCGCGGCGATCGAGGCGGGCGCGAGCGCCGTCGCCGGCCACCATCCGCACGTCGTCCAGGAGGTGGAGGAGCGGGAAGGGGGCGTCATCTTCTATTCACTGGGCAACCTCGTGTTCGACGGACAGGGCAGGGAAGGGACGCGGCACGGGGCGCTGGCGGAGATGCTGTTCAGCGGCGGGCGGCTGGTGAAGTGGCGGATGCTCGGCACGGTGATCACGAGGGGGCAGCCGGCGCTGGCCGAGAAGTACGAAGAATTTCGTTGACAATACGAAGAGCTTCGTAGTACATTCGGGGCGTGAGGAAAGACAAGCGCCGCAATCTGCCGAAGCCGACGGCGTCGGAGCTGGAGATCCTGGGCGTACTCTGGAGGCTGGGGCCGGCGACGGTGCGCCAAGTGCACGAGGTGCTGGATGCGCGGCGGCCGGCGGGCTATACGACGACTCTCAAGCTCATGCAGATCATGACGGAAAAGGGGCTGCTGGAGCGGGAGGGTCAGGGCCGGGCGCACGTCTATCATCCTGTGCTGGCGCGGGAAGAGACGCAGGGCCGGCTGGTGGACGATCTGCTGGACAAGGTGTTCGGCGGGTCGTCGGCGGAGCTGGTCATGCGGGCGCTGAGCCGGCGCAAGGCGTCGCGGGCCGAGCTGGCGGCGATCAAGGCGCTGATTGAGGACCACGAGAGGGCCGGGAGGTGATCGCGGTGGCGGAGTGGCTGACATCGGCTTGGGTGATAAGCGCCGGGTGGACGCTGGTGCACTTCGTGTGGCAGGGGGCGCTGATCGCGGCCGCGGCGGCGACGCTGCTGGCGCTGCTGAAGCGCGCCGGCCCGCAGGAGCGGTACCTGGTCTGCGCGGTGGCGCTGGCGCTGATGGCGGCGAGCCCTGCGATCACGTTCCTTTGGCAGAGAGGAGAGAGGCAGCCCGCCGAGATGCAGGGGTTGCGCGGAACGCTCGGGCCGGTGACGCTCGCCGGCGGGCCGAACGATTGGACCTTTGAGCAGGTGTTGCCGTGGCTGGTCGCCGGGTGGATGTTCGGGGCGACCGCGTTGCTGGCGCGCGCGTGCGGCGGATGGTGGGTGGCGCGGCGGATGATGTCGCGGGCCGGGGGCGAGGTCGCTGGGCCTATCGCGGAGATGGCGCGGAGGCTGAGTGAACGGATCGGGCTGCGGATGCCGATTCTCCGCCTGGGGGCGAACTGCGGGACTCCGATGGTCTTCGGGTGGCTGAAGCCGGTGCTGCTGATTCCAGCCGCGGCCCTGGCGCAGCTTACGCCGGCGCAATTGGAGGCGGTGATCGCGCACGAGCTGGCGCACATCGCGCGGCGCGACTACCTGGTGAATCTGATGCAGACGGCAGTGGAGAGCCTGCTGTTTTATCACCCGGCGGTGTGGTGGATCTCGGGCAGAATGCGCGAGGAGCGCGAGGCATGCTGCGACGATGTCGCGGTGGAGATTTGTGGAGACAGGCGCGCGTATTCGAGCGCGCTGCTGCGGCTGGAGCAGTCGCGGGCCGGACTTGCTCCGGCTGGAACGGGAGGCAATCTGATGAGACGCGTGAAGAGGTTATTGAATCCGGGGTCCGAGGGACCTGGTTCCCCGGCCGGACCGGTTGTGATCGCCGTGCTGGCCGCCCTGATTGCGACGGCTGGGATCTTGTGGGCTCAGGCGCAGCCTCCGGCTCCTCCTGCGCCGCCGGAGGCTCCGGCGGTTCCGGCGGCGGCGGGCCAGCAGCCGGCTCCGCCCGAGCCTCCGCCTGCCGCGCCGCCGGCAGCGCCGCCGCAGCCCGCCGTTCCGCCTCCGCCTCCGCCGCCGGAGGCGGACGACGAGGCGTCTCAACATGCCCGGCAGGCCGCCATCGAGGGGATCAGGCGCGCGCTCGAGAATCTCGAGAAGCGGCTTCCGGAGAGCCTGGAGACTCAGCAGAAGCGATTGCAGGAGTTGCAGGAACTCGTGGCTCAGTTGAGCCTCGAACGCACCAAGGCGCAGCAGGAGAGGGCACAGGAGGCGATCCAGCGGCTCCAGGAGAAGATGGTCAAGGACCTGGCGCAGCAGGATCCGCGAATGAAGGAAGAACTGCTGGAGAAGATGCAGGCGGAGCTGAAACAAGCCCAGGAGACGGCGTCGAGAGACTTCGCGCGCCAGGAGATCGAGATGAAGAAAGAGCTGGAACGGGCGCAATTGGAGGTGAAACGCGCTCAGCAGGAGGTGGGCCGGGTTCAGGCGGAGATCCATCAGAAGGCGCTGGCCGAGCTGAAGGCGCAGTTGGAGCGCCTACAGCAGGAAGAGATGCAGGCGGCGCAGGTCAGCGCGGAGGAGCGCGAGCGGCGGGTCAGGTACGCTGAGGAGAGATTCGCCAAAGAGGGCGGGGCCAAGGGCGACAAGGGGAAGAGCTACGTCAAGTATGGACCTCCGGACGAGATTGAGTCGCATCCCGGGGTCAGTGAGACCTGGGTCTACAAGGACAAGGGCAAGCAGAAGACAAAGATCAAGCTGGATTTCGACGGGAGCGGGAAGTTGAAAAAGGGGACCGCGGTGAAGTCGAAGCCTGAGAAGAGGGTGTGAAAGACACAGCCTGAAGGCTATGTTACTTTCACAGCCTGAAGGCTATGTTACGGGGTTAAGACGATCTTGCCGAAGTGTTCGCGGTTTTCCAGGCGGTGGTGGGCGGCGCGGGCTTCGGCGAGGGGGAAGACGGAGTCCACCACCGGTTTTAGCTTGCCTTCGAAGACCCAGCGCAGGACGCGGTGGAGCTCGCCTAGCGTTCCCATGTAGCTGCCGGCGAGCGTGTACTGCTTGCTGAAGAGGTAGCGCAGGTCGACCTTTACGTCGTAGCCGGTAGTTGCGCCGCAGGTGACGAGGCGGCCGGAGGGCGCGAGCGCGGCGAGGCTCGCGGGCCAGGTGGCCGATCCTACGTGCTCGAAGACGACGTCGACGCCGCGCTTCGCGGTGATGCGGCGCACTTCGGCGGCGATGTCCTGCGCGTTGTGGTCGATCACGTGGGCGGCGCCGAGCGCGGCAGCTTTGGCGAGCTTGGCCGGGCCTCCGGCGGTGGCGATGACGCGGCAGTGAAGCCACGCTGCGATCTGGACCGCGGCCGTGCCGACGCCCGACGACGCGCCGACGACCAGGACATCCTCGCCCGGCTGGAGCTTGGCGCGCGTCACGAGCATGTGCCAGGCGGTGAGGAAGACCAGCGGCGCGGCGGCGGCCTCGTTCCAGCCGAGAGAATCCGGGATGGGGATCAGCGCATACTCGGGCGCGGGCATGTACTCGCGATAGCCGCCGTGGACGCCATTGCCGAACAGCGTGTAGCGCCGGCATTCGTTGTCGCGGCCTTCGAAGCAGGCGAGACACTGGCGGCAGCTCAGCCCTGGCGCGAGCAGGACGCGCCGGCCGGGCTTCACGCGGCTCGACAGCGCTCCGCATTCGACGACCTCGCCCGCGATATCGCTACCGAGAACGTGCGGGAAAGGGTAGGCGATGCCGGGGATGCCGCGCCTGACCCAGAGATCGAGGTGGTTCAGCGCGCAGGCGCGGACGCGCAGGAGGACTTCATCCGGGCGGATCGCGGGAACGGGGACGTCCACCTCTGCGAGGACTTCCGGGCCGCCGTGCGAGGAGATTTGAATCTGCTTCATGGGCGTGGGGGGCTGATGGAGGCTTCAATTTTCGCGCGGAAAGCGCGCGCCCGGGCGATGACTTCGGCGGCGTCGAGCGTGAGGGCGCGGCGTTCGCGGACCACGGGGCGGCCCTCGATGACGACATCGAGAACGTCGCATCCCTTCAGCGAATAAACGAGCATCGAATAGACATCGTGTTCCGGCGCGGCGCGAGGCGAGGCGAGGGAGACGGTGATGAGGTCCGCGCGCTTACCGACTTCGATGGAGCCGATCTCGGAGTCCATGCCGAGCGCCCGCGCGCCGCCGAGAGTCGCCATCTCGAACGCCTTGGCGGCCGGCAGCGCGCGCGGGTCCATGCTCGAGACCTTGGCGAGCTTGGCGGCGAGATCCATCTCTTCGAACATGTCGAAGTCGTTGTTGGAGCCGGCCGGGCCGTCGGGGCCGAGGCCGACGGGGACGCCCGCTTCGAGCATGCGCGCGACAGGCGCGATGCCGCTGGCGAGCTTCATGTTGCTCGACGGGCAATGGGCGACGCCGATGCGCCTGCTCGCGGCGAGGGCGATGTCATCCGGCGACATCCACACGCCGTGGGCGAAGAGCGTCCGCTTCGCGATGGCGCCAATCGACTCCAGATAGGCCGCGGGCGTGAGGCGATGCTTCGCCAGCGCTTCCTCCTGCTCGCGTTTTGTCTCGGAGACATGAATGAGCATCGGCACGCCGTGCTTGTCGGCCAGCGCGGCGGCCGCTTGCAGCGTTCCGGCGGAATTGGTGTAGACGGCGTGCGGGGCGGGGGCCGGCGTGATCAGCGGATCGTTCTTCCACTTGACGATGAACTGTTCGGCCGCCGCGAGCGCGTCCGCCGGCGTTTTGAAGTCGCCGACGGGGAAGCCGATGATCGTCTGGCCCAGCACGGCGCGCATCCCCGCCGCTTTCGTCACCCGCGCCATCACGTCCTCGAAGTAGTACATGTCGGTGTATGTCGTCGTGCCGGAGAGCAGCATTTCGAGGATCGCGAGGCGCGCGCCCCATTCGACGAACTCCGGCGAAACGTTTTTCGCTTCGGCGGGGAAGATGTACTTCTCGAGCCATTCCTGCAACGCGAGGTCGTCGGCGATGCCGCGCAGCAGGCTCATCGGAGCGTGGGTGTGGGTGTTGACGAGCCCGGGCGTGAGGAGGGCGCCGGGGCGGTCGATGCGCGTCTTCGGCGTGAAGCGGCGGTTGATCTCCGCGCGAGGTCCGACGGCGAGGATGCGGCCGCCGCGGACGGCGACGGCGCCATCCTCTACGACGGCGCGCGACGGATTCATTGTGACGACCTTGGCGGCGGTGACGATGAGGTCGGCCGGCTGGGGCGGCTGGGCGAAGAGCGCGCAGCCGATGACCAAGAGGCTAATCGAGGAAAGTCGCATCGAAGGCACGGGGAAGGAGATTGGCGAGGCGGAAGACCTCGACTTCGCCCTTGAGGTTGCTCAGGACCACTTCGAGATCGCCGCAGAGATCCCAGAGGACCTGGCGGCAGGCGCCGCAAGGCGGGGTGGGTTTATCGGTGTCGGCGACGACGGCGATGCGCGTGAATCGCCGCGCGCCCTCGGCGACGGCGCGGAAGATGGCGGCGCGCTCGGCGCAGATCGTCAAGCCGTAGGAGGAGTTCTCGACGTTGCATCCGCCGAAGATGCGGCCGTCTTCGCTTTCGATGGCGGCGCCGACGGGGAAATGCGAGAAAGGCGCGTGAGCGCGTTCGCGAGCTTCGAGCGCCGCGCGAAAAAGCTCCTGCATCGTCACCTCTCCAATTCGGGGAGCAGCGCCGTGAACAGGCGCACGAGGTCCCGCGCCGCGGCGCGGCCCGTCTCGAGAACTTCTTCGTGGCTGAGCTGGGCCTGGAGTCCGGCGGCCATGTTGGTGACGGTGGAGATGGCGAGGACGCGGATGCCCATGTGGCGGGCGGCGATCACTTCAGGCACGGTGGACATGCCGGCCAGATCGGCGCCGATCGTGCGGAGATAGCGGATTTCGGCGGGCGTTTCGAAGCTGGGCCCGAGCAGCGCGGCGTAGACGCCCTCGGCGAGGTCGATGTCGAGGCGCTCGGCGACGGACTTGGAACGCTCGCGCAGGGCGCGGTCGTACGCTTCCGACATGTCGGGAAAGCGGGGGCCGAGAGAATCGTCGTTGGTGCCGGTGAGCGGATTGGCGCCTTGCAGGTTGATGTGGTCCCTGATGAGGACGAGCAGGCCGCGCCAGTAATCGGGGTTGATTGCGCCGGCGGCGTTGGTCAGCACGAGCGTTTTCACGCCCAGCTTGCCGAGGACGCGGACGCCGAAGGCGACTTGCTGGGGCGACCAACCCTCATACAGGTGAACACGGCCGGAGAGGATTGCGACGGGCTTGCCACCGATGGTTCCGGTGATCAATCTGCCCGCATGACCTTCAACGCGGGGCACGGGCCAGCCGGGGATCTCGGCGTAGTCGATCGCGCACGGCTTCTCGACGGCATCCACGAGGGCGGCCTGGGCGCTGCCGAGCACGACAGCAATCTCAGGCCGCGCGGGGATTCGAGGTTGGAGATATTCGACCGCTTCACGGATCACAGCAACACTCCGGCGATGCAGGCCGACATGAAATTGGCCATTGTTCCGGCGAGCATCGCTTTCACACCCAGCCTAGCGAGATCGGACTTGCGCGTGGGGGCGAGCGCGCCGATGCCGCCGATCTGGATAGCGATGGAGGAGAAGTTGGCGAAGCCGCACAGCGCGAAGGTGGCGATCACGAACGAGCGCGGATCGAGGGTCTTGCCGATCTCGCCGAGGCGCGCGAACGCGACGAATTCGTTCAACACCATGCGCGTGCCGAGCATGTCGCCCACCGCGAAGGCGTCTTTCCAGCTCACGCCGAGCAGCCAGGCGACGGGGGCGAAGACCATGCCGAAGAGCTTCTGCATGGACTCCGGGACCCAGGCCATGCCCGGCAGTCCGTGGACCCAGCCCAGCATTCCGTTGAGCAGCGCGATCAGTGCAATGAAGGCGATCAGCATGCCGGCGATGTTGAGGGCGAGGTGCAAGCCGTCGCCGGCGCCGCGGGCGGCGGCGTCGATGACATTGACGCCGGGCTTTTCGATCTCCACTTTCAGGGCGCCGGCGGTTTCGGGCTCGCCGCTTTCAGGCACAAGCATTTTGGCCAGCAGCAGCGTGGCGGGCGCGGTCATGATGACCGCCGTGAGCAGATGCTTGATGTCCACGCCGGCCATCTTCACGTAGGCGCCCATGACGGCGCCGGAGACGTGCGCCATGCCGCAGGTCATGACGGTGAACAGTTCGCTCTCGGTGAGGTTGGCGAGGAAAGGCCGGATGGTGAGCGGCGCCTCGGTCTGCCCCATGAAAATCGAGGCCGCGACGTTGGTCGACTCCGCGCCGCTGGTTCCCATCACGCGCTGCATCAGCCACGCCATGCCCTTGATCACCACCTGCATAACGCCGAAATAATAGAGGATCGAGAACAGGCTGGCGATGAAGATGACGATCGGGAGCACCTGGAAGGCGAAGACGATGCCGAGGGGCCCGGTCTGCTCGGCCAGCGGCCCGAACAGGAACTTGCTGCCTTCGTCGGTGTAGGCAAGCAGCGCCTTCACCGCGATCGAGGCGAGCTGGAACAGCTTGCCGAAATCGGTTTTGAGAACGAGGAAGGCGAAGGCGAACTGGAGTCCGAGGCCCCAGAGGAGGAGTCGCGGGCGGATGCGCTTTCTGCCGTTGGAGGCCGCGTAGCAAAGCGCCAGAATCACAGCGAGGCCCAGCAGCCCGGTGAAGCGATCCATAGAGGCCCTCCCTGCGGCGGACGGCTAACCGACGACTTCGAGAATCGACTGGCGGCTCTCAGGCGGATTGGCGGAGATGCGGAAGGCGTTCTCGACGCGCTCGGCGGCATCCTCGAGGCGTTCTTCGCCCGTGTAGTAGATGCGGCAGAGGACTCCGCCCGGCTCAACGCGGTCGCCCACCTTCACTTCGAGGATGACGCCGACCGCGGGGTCGATGGTGTCTTCCTTGGTGTCGCGGCCCGCGCCGATCATGGTGGAGGCGACGCCGATCTCTTCGGCGTCGATGGCGGAGACGTAACCGCCGCGCGGGGAGGTGATCTCCATCGCGCCGCTTGCGTTGGGCAGGAGCTCGAAGCGGTCGAGCACCTGCGGGTTGCCGCCCTGCGCGGCGATCATCTCGCGCAGCTTGTGGTAGCCTGAGCCGTCGATCAGCTTCTTCTCGGCGAGCTGGCGCGCTTCATCCAGAGTCTCAGTGATCTTGCCGATGTAGATCATGCGCGCGGCGAGCTCGATGGAGACGCTGCGCAGATCTTCGGGGGCCTGGTTGCGCAGCGCCTGCGCGACTTCCATGATCTCGAGCGCGTTGCCGATCGCGTATCCGAGCGGCTGGTTCATGTCGGTGATCAGCGCCTGCGCGCGAAGATCCGCGCGGCGGGCGATGGCGACCATAATCTGCGCGAGGCGGCGCGCGTCGATCTGGCGTTTCATGAAGGCGCCGGCGCCGACCTTGACGTCGAGGACGAGGCCGTCCAGCCCGGCGGCGAGCTTCTTGGACATGATCGATGCCGCGATCAGGGGGGTGGATTCGACGGTGGCCGTGGCGTCGCGCATGGCGTAGATCTTGCCGTCCGCCGGAGTGACGCTGTCGCTCTGTCCGATGATCGCCAGGCCCACGGCGTTCAACTGCTGAACGAACTCTTCCTGGCTGAGCTGGGTGCGGAAACCGGGGATCGATTCCAGCTTGTCGAGCGTTCCTCCGGTGTGGCCCAGGGCGCGGCCCGAGATCATGGGGACCTTGATTCCGGCCGAGGCCGCCAAAGGCGCCGCGATGAGGCTTGTCTTGTCGCCGACGCCGCCGGTGGAGTGTTTGTCCACCTTGGGGCCGGGGACGGAGGAGAGGTCCAGTTTCTCGCCGGAGGCGACGTAGGCCGCTGTGAGCGCCTCAACCTCGCGATCGGTCATGTTCTGGAAATAGACGGCCATGAGGAAGGCGGCCATCTGATAATCGGGGATTTCGCCGTTGGTGTAGCCGTTGACCAGCCACGTGATCTCTTCGGCGGCCAGCTCCTCGCCATTCCGTTTACGCTGGATGAGGTCGACGGTTCGCATTTTCAATCGCTTAGCGTAACATCTTCAGGATCAATAAGTAAAGCGCGAAGAGAGACTTGCGGGCTTCAGCCGGCGGGGGCGATCTGGGGCATCGGGTAACGGTAGCGGCCCGCGAACACCTCGCCGAACAGGGCGAGCATCCCTTCGTGGATCAGGCCGTTGGATGCGGCGATGTGGCGGCCGCGGATGTCGGGAGGGCCGCCCTTCATGTCGGTGGTGCGGCCTCCGGCTTCGCGGATGAGGAGCAATCCGGCGGCCATGTCCCAGGGGTTCAGGCCGAACTCCCAGAAGCCGTCGAGGCGGCCGCAGGCGACGTAGGCGAGGTCGAGCGCCGCCGAGCCGCAGCGGCGCACGCCGTGCGTGCTCATCGCCGCCTGGTGGAAGAAGTGGACGTTGATGTTCTCGTGGCGCTTGCGGGAAGGGAAGCCGGTGGCGAGCAGGGCGCTGTCGAGCAGCGCGGTGCGGCTCACATGGATGCGGCGGCCGTTGAGGTAAGCGCCGGAGCCGAGCTCGGCGGTGAACATCTCGCTGCGCAGGGGGTCGTAGATGACTCCGGCGATCATTTCGCCGGCGCGCTCCAGGGCCAGCGTCACGTTGAACATCGGGTAGCCGTGGGCGAAGTTGGTGGTGCCGTCGAGAGGATCGACGTACCAGTGATACTCGGAGTCCTTCTCGCGGAGTCCGCCCTCTTCTCCGAGGACGGCGTGCGCGGGGAACCAGGCGTGGAGGCGTTCGACAACAAGCTTCTCGCTGGCGTGGTCCGCTTCGGTGACGAGGTCGAATTCGCCTTTGAGGTCGAAGCCGATGCCGCGTTCGAAGTAGCGTGCGAGCAGCGCGCCCGCTTCGCGGGCGATCTCAGTGGCGGTTTGCAGGAAGTCGGCCATGGCGCGAGGAGAGGGTCAGCCGTTTTCTTCCCAGAGATAGCGGATCTCGTGCTTGTAGATGAAGAGATTCGGACCGTCCGTGCGGGTGAGCCGGATGAAGTCGGCGTCCCAGAATTCGATCGTGCCGCCGACTACTTCGCCGGATTCGAGCTTGACGTTGATCGGGCGTTGGCTTTCAGCCAGGCGGCGAAGATATTTGGCTTCCTCAAAGGTTTGAGCTGGCGCTTTGGACTTGGGTGAGATGGCTGTGGCTCCTGGAATCACTATGGTATCGCAGTGAGGAAAGACACAGCCTGAAGGCTATGTTACGGACACAGCCTGAAGGCTATGTTACGGACACAGCCTGAAGGCAATGTTATGGACACAGCCTGAAGGCTATGTTACGGACACAGCCTGAAGGCTATGTTACTCGAAGTAACCGTTGCGGGCGGTGACGGTGTGGCCGGGGCGGTTGACGGCGACCGAGACGCGGTGGAAGCGGTCTTTTGAGGAAGGCGCGCCGCGGGGGTAAAAGCCGATCAGGTATTGAGTGCGGAGGTCGCGCAGGATGTCGGTGAATGCCTGATCGAGCGTGGCTCCCATGGAGGGAAAGAAGATGCGGCCGCCGGTCCACTGGGAGAGCGTGGTGAGGGCGTGCTCGCCGCGCAGGTTGCGGCCGGGGTCGCCGGCGATGGGGACGACGAGAACCGAGTAGAGCACGGCGTCGGCCTTGTGGAGCGCTTCGAGGGCCTGCTCGAACCGGACGCGGCTGGCGGTGTCGCCGCCGTCGCTGACGACGACGACAATGCGGCGGCCTTCGCGCTCCTCGAGGTTATTGGAGGCGAGGTAGATCGCGTCGAACAGGGATGTGGCGCCTTCGCTCTTCAGCCTCTCAAGCGCGTTTTCGAAGCGGCGGAGGTTGCGCGTCCAGGATGTTTCGAGGCTGACTTCCGTATTGAAGCTGTAAAGCGAGATCGCGTCGGCGGGGTTGCCCTCGTTCACCAGCGAGCGGAGGAATTTTTTCACGCTGTCGATCTCGTAGCGCCGCTCTTTGGCGGTGGAGCGGCTGCAATCGACGAGCAGGGAAATGGAAAGCGGCTGTTCGGTCTGGCGCTCAAAGAGCGCGATCTGCTGGGGCACGCCGTTGTCTGTGACGGTGAAATCGTTGCGCGAGAGACCGCCCACCAGGCGGCCGTACGCATCTTTGACGGTGACGAGCATGCGGACCAGCCGCACGTCGACGCGAAAAACGGGCGGCTCCTGGCCGCTGAGCGAAACGGCGAGCAAGAGCGCTACTGCTGCACGACAGACCGGTCCCACTCACCCTCCACCCAAACTTCCCCGTCTTCAAAGTACTCTTTCTTCCACACGGGAACCAGCCTCTTGATCCGGTTGATTCCCTCGAGCGCCGCTTCGAACGCAGGCTTGCGGTGCGGTGCGGTGACGATCACGGAGACGCTGGCTTCGCCGATCTCGACGCGGCCGAGGCGGTGGACCAGCGCGACGCGGCTGATGGGCCAGGAGGCCGCGACGGCGGCTCCGATATCCGCCAACACGCGGATGGCCATCGCTTCGTAACATTGGTAATCGAGATAGCGAGTCTTACGCCCCTTCGAGTTATTGCGGACCACACCCTCGAAGGTGACAACCGCGCCGTCGAGACCTTGCAGGAGCCGCCGGGCGAGCGCCGCGGAGTCGATCGGGTCTCGCGTGAGCGCGTAGAAGTTGCCGGCGGCGTCCTCGATCTTCTCGATCCAGCCCTCCGAGCCGCCGCTGACAGGCGGCAGGAAAGCCACTTCGTCGCCGTCGGCGAGCGGCTGAGAGCGGTCGCCGAACTGCTGATTCCTGGCGAGCACGAGGCTGCGCGACATCTCCTCCAGGCGCGGGAACCGGCGCGCGTAGGCGGTGAAGAGGTCGTTGAGCGTGGCGCCCTCGGCGATCGAGAAAGACTCTTCGCCGCAACCGGTGATTTCTCTGACGAGCCCGAAAAAAAGAACGCGAACAGTCACGCTGAACTCATGCTAGCAGACGGGTTGGCGGCGGCAAGCGTTTCGGCATTCGTTCTCTATGATGAGAATGTGAGCCTTTGCGAGAGATCGGAGGTGCGTTTCCGCGTGCGCTATGCGGAGACGGACCAGATGGGCGTGGTCTACCACGCCAACTACCTGGTCTGGATGGAGATGGCGCGGACCGAATTGTGCCGGCTGCGCGGGGTGAGGTACCGGGACATCGAACGCGAGGACGGGCTGCTGCTGGCGGTGGCCGAGGCGCAGTGCCGGTATCACAGCCCGGCGCGATACGACGAGGAGATCGTGGCGTGGGCCTGGCTGAAGGCGGCGCATCCGCGCATGGTGACGTTCGCTTACGAGATCAACGACGCGGCGAGCGGAAAGCGGCTGGCGAGCGGTGAGACGAAACATCTCTTCGTGAGGGACGGGAAGCCGGTGAAAGTGCCGGAGAAGTATTTCGAGCTGTTTGGAATCGACGCCGGGAAATGACGCGCAGGGAGTGGATGTCGGGCGTGAGTGCGGGACTGGCTCCCGCCCCGCGGCTGAGCGCCGAGTTGACGCGGATCTTTGGCGTTCAACAGGGCGCGGCGGTCCTATTGGATGCGGGCAGCGGGGGCGTGATTGCGGCGCACAGGCTCGAGCGTGCGCGAACGAGGCGCGCGAGTCCGGGGTCGGCCGTCAAGCCATTTACGCTGCTGGCGCTGTTTGAGCAGGGCGCGGTCGCGAAGATGGGGCCGGTGCGGTGTTCCAGCGGAGAGCCGCGGTGCACGCATCCGCCGTTTTCCGGAGCGATGGAGCCGGCGCAGGCGCTGGCGTGGAGCTGCAATTCCTGGATTGCGCAGATGTCGGCGGGGCTGGAAGCGCAGCGTTTCAGGGCGCTGCTTGCCCGTTTCGGATTCGAGCCGGCGAGGGCGCGCACGCCCGAAGAAGTGCGCGGCATGGCGTTGGGAGTCGCGGGCGTGCGGGTGACGGCGCTTGGTCTCGCGATGGCCTATCGCGGGCTCGCGCGGCCCGGCTACAGTTCCGTCTGGAAGGGGCTTCAGGATGCGGTTCTGACCGGCACGGCGCAGGCGGCGCAAGTGCAAGGGCTGAGCGTCGCGGGTAAGACGGGGACTTCGCAGGACGGAGGCGAGGACTATCCGCACGCCTGGTTCGCGGGGTGGGCTCCGGCCGAGCGCCCGCGCGCGGCGGTCAGCGTGTTTGTGGAGCGGGGAAGAGGAGCGAGCGACGCGGCGCCCCTTGCAGGCGCGATTCTGGAGGCGTGGTGGAAGTGGTCCGGTTCGCGCTGATCCTCCTATCGCTGACGGCATGCGGCGAGAGCGTCCGCGTGAGGTTGTGGAGCAATCATCCGGACCGCGCGGCGACGCGCACGGCGGCCTTGGAAGATTACGTTGCCTGGGTGCTCAACGGCGAAGCGGGAGGATTTTCGAGTCCGGAGGCGCTGAAGGCGATGGCCGTGGTTGCGCGCACCTACGCGCGGGTGAATCGCGGGAGGCATGCGAAGGAGGGCTTCGATTTTTGCGACACCACCCATTGCCAGGATCTGCGCATTGCGGATTCCGGCCGGCGGATGGCTGAAGCGGCCGCGGCGACTGAGGGCATCGTTCTCTGGTGGCAAGGCAGGCCCGCCGCTGTGTACTTTCACAAGCATTGCGGAGGCCGGAGCGCCTCCGCGCAGGAAGTCTGGCCCGGCGCGGGGCGGCCGTATCTGCGCGTCGCGGCCGACAGCTTCTGCTTGAACGCAGGGCGTGCGCCGTGGTCCGCCCGAGTCGACTTGCGCGAAATGGGGTTGAGCAGGATTGCGGTGGCGCAACGCAGTTCATCAGGCCGCGCCGCCCTGATGCACACCGACCGCGGGAGTCTCGATGCGGAGTCGTTTGTGTTGAGCGTTGGCCGGCGCCTGGGCTGGCATCTCTTGAAGAGCCGCTTTTTCGAGGTGCGGACGGATGGGGCGAATGCGATCTTCGAGGGTTTTGGAGAAGGCCACGGCGTGGGGCTTTGCCAGACCGGGGCCGAGCAGCGCGGCATGGCCGGACACAGTTGGAAGGAGATTCTTCAGCATTACTTTCCCGGCACGCGCGCGGGCGAAGCGGCGCGGGATTTGAGATGGCAGAGTTACTCCGGCGAGCGGGTCACGCTGTTCTCGGTTGGCGGCGGCGATGCGCTGCGGGAAGCGGAGCGGGCGTTTGCAGACGCGATTCACCTGACGGGGCTCGGGCCTCGCGAGGCCAGGCCGCGCGTGTACGTTTATCCGACCGTGGCGGCGATGCGCGATGCGACGGGCGAGCCGGGGTTTGTCGCGGCCGCCACGCGGGGGAGCGCAATCAGGATTCAACCGGCGGGGTTGCTGCGGTCGCGGGACGCGCTTTTGGCCGCTTTAAGGCACGAATTCGTGCATTTTTTGCTGCAAAACGAGGCGAAAACGCGCCTTCCGCGGTGGTTTGAGGAGGGTTTTGCGCTCTGGTTGGAGGACCGCGGCGCACCGGCGGCGGCGCTCGATCCGCGCACGGAGGACCGGCTGATGGCGCCGGCGAGCGAAGGCGAACTGCGGGCGGCATGCGCCAACGCGCGTGGGCGCGTCGCGGGCCTGATCAAGGAGCATGGGTTGCGCGCTGTGTTGAGTTGGGTTTCGTCAGGACTGCCGGGTGAGATCGCTCAAAGCGGCGTCGTGCGCTGAGAACGACCGGGCTCCGAAGAGCACCATCACGACTTCGTCGAGCGCTGTGTTCGCGCCGGCAAGATGTTCGAGGATCTCGCGCAGCGCGATGCGCGCGGCTGCGTCGATGGGATAACCGTAGACGCCGGTGCTGATGGACGGGAACGAGATGGACTCGCAGCCCCGTTCATCCGCCAGCTTGAGGCATGCGCGATAGCAGGATGCGAGGGCTTCGGGTTCGCCTCGCTTGCCGTCGGAATAAACGGGCCCGACAGCGTGGAAGACGTATTTCGCGGGCAGCCGGCCGGCGCCGGTGGCGACGGCCTGTCCCGCGGGAAGGCGCCCGATGCGCGGGCGGATTTCGTCGAGCTCAGCCATGATCGACGGGCCGCCGGCGCGATGGATAGCGCCGTCCACTCCGCCTCCGCCCGCGAGGGCGGCGTTGGCGGCGTTGGCGATGGCGTCGACGGCAACGCGCGTGATGTCGCCTTCGAGCAGCCGCAGGCGCCGGCCGTTGCTCAGCGTGTGCACACGTTCCATGAGGGCTACTCCTTTCGCGAGCAGATCGAACAACACGAGGCCATGTAGACCCAGGCGCCGGTGAAGAGCGCGGCGGCGACGAGAAAGCGCGCGCCGGCGGAGACGAATCGCAGGGGCAGGGAATCGACGTCGGGAACCCACACGATGAGGCGCGACGAAAGAAACACGCCGGCGACAGCCCAGATGAGGAGCGCGATCCAGGGAGCGCCTCTGCGCAGGCAGGAGAGCGAGGGCCGCGGCTCGATCCTGCGAAATGGCAGGACAAACCAGGCCGCGGCGAGGGCGAGCAGAAGCACGCCCGCCAGAGTGAGGGCGATGAATGCGCTCGTGCCGCCGACGGGAAGCCCGAGCCACCAGTAGAGCAGCGCGACCCAGGCGAGCAGCGTCAACGTGAGCAGGATCAGGAGTCCCGAGCGCGAGAGGACGAGCCGCAGTGCGGCACTGAGGTTCTCAATCATGGCTGGCGCATGACCTCCAGTGTGCGGCTCCCGGTGTGGGCTTCGACGCCCGGCGAATACATCAGCTCCGCGCGCGCGGGCGCGATGCGGAAGACGCCGGGGTTGACGATCTTCATGACGTAGACGAACTGCTGGCGGCCGCGCGGGATGAACGAGGGGAAGTAGGAGACGCGGTTGTCGCGGAGCTCGCGCCGCTCATACCAGGCGTGCCACCAGTCGGGGCGGCCGCGAATGTTGTAGACGTCGTCTCTGGGGATTGCTTCAGCGCCGGCCGGGATCGGGTCCTCGATGATGAGCGAGCGATGGCGGTCCTCGCCTCTCACCACCAGGCGCACGGCGATGGTGTCTCCGGCGCGGGCGGTTCCTGTCAGTGGCTGCAAGTCGTAGGTGATTTTGCCGGACTCGATCACGGGCGCGAGGCGGAAGTAGTCGCGCGTGATGGAGAGGCCGCCGGAGGACTGAGGTTCAATTCCAGTGGGATCGACGCGGTAGTCCCAGCGGACGGAGGCGTAGAGGCGTCCGGGGCCGCTGCGGCGGATCTCGACGCGGTTCTCGCGCGTGAGATCGGAGGCCGGGATCGTGATCGTGACGGGCGGGGCGGTGATGTCGCCGCGGCCGAACGAACGCGAGAGCACGCTGCGTCCGTTGACCGTGACGGCTGCGGAGAAAGCGGGTTCCAGCTCGCGGCCCAGTTTCAAGTAGTCGATCAGGGCGTAGAGAACGAAAGCGGTGCGCATCGTCGAACTCCAGTAGTGGCCCTGGTCGCGATGGGCGACCAGCCATTGCGCGGCGGAGTCGAGCAGCGGGTTTTGCGGGTCCTGGAGGAGGAGGAATCGGAGCGCGAAAGCCGTGGCCTCGACCGAGCCGTCCGACTCGAACTCATGAAACATCAGGTCGGATGTCGAGGACCAGTATGCAGTCCCTGGCGCATCGCTGCGCGCGGCGGAAGAGAGCTGCGATGCGGCGTCCGCGGCGCGCGGGTCTTTGGTTTCGCGGAAGGCCATGCCGAGCAGGGCCAGTCCCTGGGGCGAGAGATCTGAACGGCGATTCCAGAGGGCGTCGATGGCATCCTTGCGAGGCTGCTTGAGCGAGGTGAGAACGTACAGGCGCCAGGCCTCGAGGTCTGCGGACTTCTGCGCGCCGGCTTTGACGAGGGCTTCCGCGGCCGTACGGAGGCGATACGGCTCCACCCTGTAGCCGGCGTCGCTCGCCTGCTTCAGTCCCCACGCCACGTAGGGTGTGAGGAACGGGTTCGTTTCGTCGCCTTGCCAGAAGCCCCAGCCTCCCTCCGAATTCTGGAACTCGAACAGGCGCTCCAGGCCGGCGCGCACCTTCTTTGTGAGCTCGGCTTCGTTCACGCCTCCGGCGCCAAGCTGAGCGAGAGCGCGGGAGACGATGACGTTCGGAAGGAAGCTCGACATGGTCTGCTCGGTGCAGCCGTAAGGGTAACTCGTGAGGTATTCAAGGGCGCCGAGGATGGCGCCGGCGATCGACGGGGCGAGCTGCACGACCAGCGAACGCGTGTGCGGTATCGCGCCCGGAGGGAACTGGTGCGAGGCCGAGGCCGCCGCCACGCCGTCCTTCAAGACGTAGGAGAACCGATCGCTCTTCTTGAGACCGAACGGCTCGACGGGCAGGGCGAGCTCGAGAGCGTCGCTTTCGGCGCCGCTGAGGGCTTTCGCGAGGAGCGTCACCCTCGCGCTTCCCAGGCGCGCGCGGACGCGCCAATCGCGTCTCACTTCGCCCTTGCCCGGAACGGTCACACGGCCGCCGTCGCTCTCGATCACTTCGGCGCCGTCGAACGTCACGCTGAGATCCACGCCGCGCTCTTCGGGGAAGAGATTGCGCACGACGACCGGCAGCGTGATCTCGTCGCCTTCGCCGAAGAAGCGCGGGGCGCCGACGGTGACCAAAACGTTTTTACGAACGATTGTTTTTTGAATCGCGCTGCCGACGCGGGTCGCGGAGTCGACTCCGCGCGCCGTCGCGCGCCATGCCGTGAGCGAGTCGGGAAATTCGAACTGAACGCGCCCGCGTCCGTCGGCGCCGGTCTTGAGATCGGCGATCCAGTACGCGGTGTCGGGGAACGCTTTGCGGATGCGGGGCTGGGCGGGGCGCTCCGGTTTCAATTGCGCGCGGATGTCGCGGGGGCGGACGCTGGTAAGCTGAACGCGGCGCTTGCCAGCTTGCCCGTAGAACCAATACGACAGCGATGTGTCGGTGGAGACGCGGTTCCACGAGCGGCCGTAGAAGACCTGGGTGATGTCGGGCTGGGGCTCGCTCTTGATGGCGTAGATCGCCTCGTCGACAACGCCCAGGCTGAATTCGGCGCTTGCCGGGCGGCCTTCGTAGTCGGTCGCCTCGATCGTGTAGGCCGCGGGTTCGCCCGGCTTGAATTCCGGTTTCGAGGAAGACAGGCGAACGTTGAGCGTTTTCTCCACGGGCGGCACCTTGATGATGCGCGTTCCCCGCCACAACTGGCCCGCCTGAACGAAGACGGCCTCCGCGAAGACGTTCGGCGCGTAAGCGGAAGTGATCGGGAATTCGATTGCGCCGCTGCCGCCGCGCACCTCCACCAGCTTCGACCAATGCACGCCGCGGCCCTCCACGGAGAACCAGAGGTGCGCCTCGGGGACCCCGGTGACCACGAGCACGCGCGCGGTGTCGCCGTTGCGGTAGCTCTTGCGGTCGGGAACAAGAGTGATGCGCTGGCGGCGCGTCCCCCAATCGGCGGCTTGGCCCGAGACCCAGAGCCAGGCATTGCCGTTGACTTCGGCGCCCGAGCGAGCCTGCGCCACGATCCGAATCCCGTAGGAGCCGGGCGCCGGCGCCAGGAACGCGACTTCGGCGCGGCCATTCGATCCGGTGCGGCCTTCCAGAGTGATCGGCTGGAAGCCGGTTTGGGCGGAGCGGGCGGAGTCGATGGTGGCGCGGAATGGAACGTCCGGCGCGGGATTGCCATCGTAGTCGCGCGCGTCCACGAAAAGGCGCACGGTCGCGCCCGCCGGATAGACCCAGCGCTCGGGTTCGGCCGTGATGTAGAAGGGACCTTGCGTGGCGAGGAAGGAGCCGCGGCCCGAGATCTCGCGGCCGGCCGAATCGGTGACGCGCGCCTCGACGATGTAACGGACGTCGTAGGCGGCGCGCTGCAAGGGGAGATCGAACTGGAAGCGGCCCTGCGCATCGAAGGCGCCCTCGCGCTGTCCGATCTCGTCGCCGGGCGGACCGAATTCCCCGGGGTCGCCGAAGCCCGATTCATCCTCTCCCTCCGCGCCGTCGATCCAGCTACGCGCGGTGCGAATCGAGCACACCACCTTGGCCTGCGTGACGGGCTCGCCGTAGTAGTAGCGGCCCTCGACGCTCACCGTCATGCGCGAGCCCTGTTCGGTCCGGAGCGCCGCGGGCGTGACGCGGACCTCGTATTCGGGCTTGCGGTATTCCTCCACGTGGAAGCCGCCGAAGGTCGCGGCTTCACCGACGTTGGCTTGCAGCGAGTAGTAACCCAGAGGCGCACCGGCGGGAATCTCGAATTCGCCCCAAAGCGTCCCGTTGGAGTTGATCGGGTACTCTTTGCGATGAAGCACTTTGCCATCGGGACCCTGGATCTCAACCCGCGTGGTGCGGGCATCGGGCAGGCGGTAGCCTTCGATCGCCGCCTCGCGAAGAACCGCCTTGAAGCGGACGGTGTGCGAGGGGCGATAGACAGGACGGTCCGTGTACAGATAGCCGGTCAGAGGCGCCGCACGATCGGTGAAAGGCCAGCCGGGGACCGTGGCGACCGCGAAGTCGTCGCCGCGCCGGGCGGTGAGAATCAACCCCTCGGATTCGCCCAGCGACGGGCGGAACTCAGCTAGGCCGCCGGTATCGGATGTCGCGCGGCCGGCGATTTGCCTGGTTCCTGTATTGATGAGCAGCAGCGCGGCGTCTCGGAGCGGCTCGCCGGTTTTCGTGTCCACGGCGCGGACGAGGAGGCGGCCCGGGGCGGCCTTGGCGACCAGGCTCATCTCCGTGACCGAGATCGCGGTGTAGGCGACCAGGCTGGCGTCCGTCGCTTCGAGAAGATAGAGGCCCTTTTCCTGGAGTTGCACTGGCACGGTCGCCGATTCCCAGCGGGAAGAGGTGGAGAGCGGCTGCCGCCAGACGCGCACGACCTGCTGGGGATTGAGGAGCGGGACCGCGGCGTAGTCGTCGCCTGGCGCCGGTTTCGACGGCGCAGCCGATTTCCGCCGGGGTGTCGCGAGGGCCTGCCGGATCGCCGCGCGCTGCGCGGAGTTGAACTGAGCGCGGGCGACGTCGCGCAGCCGCGCACGCAGCGCGAGCTTCCAGCGGTGGAACCGTTCGAGGGGGGTCACGGAGCGTAGCGGGCGTGGCGGTGGCGCGGCGCCGAGGTTGTGCGGATTGTCGAGTTGCCGGAAGAACTTCACGGGATCGTTCACGCGATAGAGGCGGAACTGAAGCTGGCGGACGCCCTGCGACTGCACCTGAACGCGCGCCGTCTCGCCGGGGCGGATCGGGCGGTCCGTCGAGATCGAGAAGTATTTGCGCCCTTCATCCTGCTGCGCCACCACGGCGCAGGCGAGCATCAGCAGGGCGGGCAGGAGAGCGCGGCGCGCAGGAAGAGATGTCTTCATGGTGAATCCCGCAGAAAGTTCCATCGAAACACGCCCAGGAAATTCGAGTTCCCGTTCACCGGCCGCCAGCGCGGCTCGGGATGGCGCAACAGCTCGGCGGCGGAGGGGCGGCGGATCTCGCCGGGCGCTCCGTTCAGCGGGCCCGTATGATAGACGACGTAATCTTGCCGGCTGTTTTCATAGTGGCTGCGGCCCAGCCAGATCATGCTGTGGTACGGCTGCGAATCCACGAGTTGCCTGTAGAAGAGCAGGTCGCCGGGGCGCGCTGTCGCGATGTCTTTCGCAACAAAGTGCGTGTTGAAACGCATGAGGTGTTCGGTGTCGGCGAACTGGCGGAAGTTCGCCTTGGACACGCCGCCCGGCCTCACGCGAAAGATGGCCGCACCCAGTTCGGGAGCAGGGAAGCGCGGCTGGCGGAGTGCAGGGAAGGGCGGCAGTTCATCGAGCCGCAGGCTCTCCGCCCACTCCGCGGTGTGCGCCCGGAGGGCTTCGCGGCAGGCGAATCGCAGCAGGGCCGAGCAGTCGGTGATCTCGCGCGGCAGGCGGTCGCGCGGCGCGAGATACATCGTCTCCGCGAGCCAGGTGGACCAGAGCCGGAACGCCTGCCGGTCGCCGGGATCGGGCAGGTCGAGGACCTGGCGGCGGCGGCCGCCCGATTCAGCCGCGATCCACGTCCCAAATGCAGCGCAGATGAGCACGAGGACGGTTGAGGCGGTCCGCATCCGGCACCATGATAGCCTGAGTTCGCTAGACTGATCCGCATGTCCACGCTGCGAACCGCATTGCTTGTTCTGACCATCTCCTGCGCCCCGGCGGCCGCGCAAAAGAAAACAGTAACGGACGCGGAGGTGATGGCGGTCCATCGCTCGGCCGTGCTGATCGACACGCACAACGATGTCACGAGCAAGACCGTCGAGGGTTTCGATATCGGCAAGCGATCGGCGGAAGGGCACTCGGACCTTCCGCGCATGAGAGAAGGCGGCATGGCGGGGCAGTTCTTTGCGGCTTACGTCGCGGCGAGCTACGCGCGCGACAACCGCGCGGCGCACCGGGCGCTCCAGATGATCGACACCATCCGCACCGACATCGCCGCGAAGTATCCGAAGGACTTCACGCTGGCCGTGGACGCAGCCGGAATCGCGGCTGCGAAGAAGGCGGGGAAGATCGCCGCGCTGATCGGAATCGAGGGCGGCCACGCGATCGAGGACGATCTGCGGCTGCTGCGAGCGTTCTACGATCTCGGCGTGCGCTACATGACGCTCACGCACAGCAACACGAATTCGTGGGCCGCGTCGTCGGGAGACCAGGGCCGGCCGAAGGGGCAGCCGCAGGGCCTGACGGCGTTCGGCAGGCAGGTGATCGCCGAGATGAACCGCATCGGGATGATGATCGACATCGCCCACGTCTCGGACCAGACTTTCTGGGATGCGCTCGAAGCGAGCCGGGCTCCGGTGTTCAGCTCGCACAGCTCGTGCCGCGCGCTCTCGAACATTCCGCGGAACATGACCGACGACATGATCCGCGCGATGGCGAAGAAGGGCGGGGTGATCCAGATCAACTTCGGTTGCGAGTTCCTTTCCCAGAAGTCGGCCGACTCTTCGCCGATGCTGAATCCGGCCGTCGCCGCGAAGATCCGCGAGAAGACGGCCGCGATCAAAGACGCGAAGGAGCGGCGCGCGGCCGCGCGCAAGATCATGGCCGAGATGGATGTGAAGATGGAGCGTGCGACGATCGACGATGTTGTCGCGCACATCGATCACGTAAAGGAGATCGCGGGCATCGATCACGTGGGGCTGGGCAGCGACTTCGACGGCGTGGGCTGCACGCCCATGGGGCTCGAAGACGTCTCAAAATGGCCGAATCTGACGAGAAAACTCCTGGAAAAAGGCTATTCCGCGGCCGAAATTCGCAAGGTCTACGGCGAGAACATTCTGCGAGTGATGCGCGCGGTGGAAGCGGCGAAGCGGCGCTGAAGGGGTTCAGTTCGGGGTGTAATAGACGATCTCGGTTCCAGCGGGGCCGGGCAGCCCGACAACAACTCCGTTAGTCATCAGCCGCTCTCCCGAGAAAAGGAGAGTGCGGGAGCTGTTCTGGAAGGCGACCCGGTAGTTGCGCTCGCGCTCCAGGCCGCGCGGCCGCAGGCGGTAGGACGGCGGGGCGGCTTGCGGGCGCGTGACGAAGACAAAGCCCGAACCGTTGCGCTCATCGTGCGCCTGGATCGCGTCGACGCGCGTTTCCTCGGGGCGCGCGGTGAGGTGATAGACGCGCGAAAAGGGATACGATTCGCGCAGCCGCTTGTAGATCTCGATCTCGCCGCGCAGCAAATCGAGCTTCTCCGGCTTCATGCGGGTGAGCTGCTGCATGAGGATCATGGGGCCGCCGAACATGTAGCTGCGCGAATCGATGGTGGTGAAGTCCTCTTCGGTCATGTAGCGCGAAGCGTAGGTGAGCGGGAACACGTACGACAAGCCGAAGACCGACTGCCGCGAGGCGAGCGAGTTGGTGGAGTCCGCCGCGATGGAAGTGTCGTAGTGGCGGATCATGTTAAAGGTCATCAGGTTGCCGCCGTCTTCGCAGTTCTCGATGAACAGATGCGGGCGGAGGCGGCGCAGCTCGGCGATGAACGCATTCAGGCCCTCGACCGCGTTGGCGTAGTTGCTGTCCCCGGGATCGTGAGTGTGATCCAGGCGATAGCAGCGCTTCACCATGTTCTCCCCGTCCTGGACGATGTAGTCGATGCCGTAGTCGTCGATCATACGCAGCGCTTGCTGAATCAGCCACTCCCGCGCGGGTTTGTGCGAAAGGCACAGCGACTTGGTGCGGAAATAATCGACCGGATCGGAGGCCATCCATTCGGGGCGCTCGCGATAGATGGGGGCATCCGCGGACACCTGCACAAACGGGAAATGAACTCCGAACTTCAGACCCAGGGAGTGGGCGTAGTCGGAAAGAGCGCGCATCCCGCCGGGGAACTTCGCCGGATCTTCATACCAGTCCCCGATGCTGCGCGCCCAACCCAGGTCGATGACAGCCACCTCGACTCCAAGGCTGGCGGCCAGGGCGAAGTTCCTCCGCAGCGTCGCCTCATCCAGGTGCTGATCGAAGCCCCAGGAGTTCCAGATGAGAGGAGGAACGGAATCGTGCTGAGCGCGGGGCGCGAGCACCTCGGCCGCGAAGCGCTGCGTGCGGTATCCGGCCTCATCCCAATCGCCGTGGAAAACTCCGATGAACGCCCAAGGGGACTCGAAATCCGTGTCGGTGTCGACAGGGTGATTCATGTCCTGAACGATGGTGCGCATTTCGACCAGTCCGGCGGCAGACTGACTGACAATCGCTTCCAGCCGGCCGTCGAACTCCCATCCCGCGAAGAAGCCGCGCTGGTATTCGTCGCGCACCGCGAGCCAGCTCATGTGCTGGCCGTGGGCGCCGGAGAAGACCACCGCCGGCTGGCCGCCCGGGGTGAGCAACGACTCCAACGGCTCGAAGTTCCCTTTCCTCCCCGCGTCCACCCATTGATTCAACTGGAAGACTGTGTAGCTGCGGCCCTCTCCGGCCAACCGCCACGGAAGCAGGTCGATGTTCTGCACCATCAGCCGCTCCTGGTCTCCACTCACGAAGCGCGTGCGGTATCGGATGACCGGGTGCCCTTCATAGATCTCAAGATCGAGGGCATAGTAGGCGGGGCGGTAGAGATCCCGCAGCACGATCTGCTGGCGGAGCCCGCCGCGGCCGACCGATTCCTGGGCATGGGATACGAGGTCGAGCGCCTGTCCGTCGAAGTCCTCGGGCATGTTGGCGACGCTGATTTGCGACTGGGGCGGCATCGCCCCCGGCACGTCCCAACGCTCCATGGTGTTGATGTTCGTCAGCCGCCTGAACTCGGGCCGCCCATCGGGCGTCAGGCATACTTTCAACGCGACGAGGCCGTTGGACAACTCCCAGCAGCGGGAAGATTCGTCGAACTCCGACCGTACGGCGCCGAACAGGGTGAGGCACGCGAGCGAATGGCACAGCAGAGGAGCAGCGATGAGCCTGCGCAAGAGTTCCTCCTCTGCTGAATACGACTGTGGTAGCGGGCGGGAGTGTTACGGCAGATTGAATGGCTGCCCGAAAGATAGGCTCTTGTGGTCAGGTTGGAAGCTGACCGAAGAGGGATCGAAGACCGCGGTGTGCGGAGTGTATCCAGCCGGCCCGCGGGAGAAACATGAGCGGACACTCGCCCGTGATCACCTCGAGCGACGGCGCAGACTCGAGCGGTTCGCGGCGTTGCGCACAGAAGAGCCAGAGGACCTTCGCTCCGGATTCGTAGGCCCGCGCGGCAATGTCGGGCGGAGCGCCCGGCGTCATCACCAGGACGGCTCCGGGAGCGGGCTGAACGTCGCGCAGAGTCGCGGCGGCGGGCACGCCGTCGATTTCGGAGGCGTTGGGGTTGACGGGGATCGCGTCGTAACCGCGCTCGCGGAAGGCGGAAAAGACCAGGCGCGAAAAATGGGCGCGCTTTCGCGAGACGCCGATTACGGCGATGCGCCGCTGGGCGAAGAAGAGATCGATCGCGGCCTTGCTGGCAGGCATTTCAGACTCCAGTATCCGATATCATATCACGCCTCGCCTGAGCCGCGGAAGGCTGCTAACCTGAGTAGCCATGCGGACACGCCGTGAATGGATGGGCGGAGTGATTTCAGCGCCGATGGTTTTGCCGGCGGCGGCCGCGGCGCCCCCGAAGTTGAGCCGCGGCGATTTGCCGACGCCCGCGATGATCGTCGAGCTGGATGCGCTGGAGTCCAACATTCGCAAGATGGCGTCTCATCTCAAGGCGAAGGGGCGCGGATTCCGGCCACACGCCAAGACGCACAAGTGCTCCGAGATCGGCAAGATGCTGATCCGCGCGGGGGCCGTCGGGGCCTGCGCTGCGAAGCTGAGCGAAGCCGAGGCTCTCTCGGCGGGCGGGGTCGGCGGGCTGCTGATCACGAGCGCCGTGGTCGGCAGGGATAAGCTGCGCCGGGCGGTGGATCTGTGCCGCAGACGGCCCGAAACAATTCTGTGCGTCGATGATTTGATCAACGCGCGTGATCTCGACGCGGCGGCGCGCGCGGCGAACGTCAAAGTGAACGCCGCCATCGACCTCTGGGTGGGGCGAAGGACCGGGATTCAACCGGGCGAGCCGGCGGTTCAGCTTGCGCTTGAAATCAGCCGCCTCAAGAATCTGAGCCTCAAGGGAATCCAGGCTTACGCGGGACATTCTTCACACGCCAAGGGATTCGAAAGCCGCGTGAAATCCTCGCGCGAGGCCATGCGCGACGCCGTGGAGACGCGCCGCGCGATCGAGGCGGAAGGCGTGCGCTGCGACTGGCTGAGCGGCGGCTCGACCGGCACCTGGAACATCGACCCCGAGATCGACGGCGTCACCGAACACCAGCCCGGCAGCTTCCTGTTCATGGACATCGACTACATGCGCATCGGCGGGCAATCCGGCGAGGTCTTCGACGACTTCAAGACATCGCTCTTCGTCATCTCGACCGTGATCAGCAAGCCGAAGCCGGAGCTGGCCATCGTCGACGGGGGCTTCAAAGCCTTCGCCACAGACCGCGGATACGGACCTGACGTGCGCGGGCGAAGCGAGCTCACCTACCGTTTCGCCGGCGACGAGCACGGCGCGCTCACCTCCGCCAACGGGGATGTCGGGGTCAAGGTGGGCGACAGGCTGGAGTTCATCGTTCCCCACTGCGACCCGACGGTGAACCTCTACGACCGGATCTACGCGCTGCGAGGCGACCAGGTGGAGGCGGCGTGGACGATCGACGCGCGGGGCAGGAGCCAGTGAAGACTCAGGCGCGGTAAACCGATTCGCCGCCCAGGATCGTTTCCAGGACGCGGAGCGACTTTGTTTCGGCGGCGTAATCGAAGCGCACGACGTCGAACCGCTCGCCGGGAGCGAGCCCGCGCTGGCGGCCGGGGATTCTGCCGACGCGCGCTGGATTGCGCGTTGCGGTCGTGATCGCCTCAACAAGAGACAGCCCGGCCAGGCGCATCATGTTTTCGACGCCCTTGTGCATGTGCAGCGCGCTGCCGGCCAGGCGATCGCCGCCGCGCAGCGTTACGCGCTGTTCGGGATGCAGCGTCACCTCGACCTCGCCGAGCGTATAGGGGCCCGGCTCGCAGCCGGCGGGCGCGACGGCGTCGGTGATGAGGATCGTACGCAGGACGCCTTTGGCGCGGGCGGCCACCGTGAGGAACCACTGATCCAGGTGAATGCCGTCGACGATAAAGCTGGCGGCGAGGCGGTCGTCCGCCATCTGTTGCCAGAGATAGTTGGGGTGGCGCGGCAATGTGGAATGCGCGCCGTTTCCGAGGTGGGTGGAGAGCGTCGCGCCCGCGCTGACAGCGTCTTCGATCTGAGAGGATGTCGCATCCAGGTGGCCGATGGCCACGGTGACGCCTGTGGCGGCAACCCTCTCGATGTAGGCCGCGCTGCCGGACCATTCGGGCGAGAGAGTGACGAGCTTCACATGGCCTTCGGCGGCGTCCTGCCAGCGCAGGAATTCGTCGAAGTCCGGCGGGCGGACCTGGCGCCGAGGATGAGCGCCGCGCGGGCCGTCGTTGGGCGAGATGTGCGGACCCTCGATGTGGAAGCCTTCCATCGCGTGACCGTGAGGCAGTTGGTTGCGGGCGCGGTTGAGATTGCGAATGGCGGCCAACATCTCCTCCCGGCCGCCGGTGATGACGGTGGGGAAGAGGCGCGTCACTCCGCAGGCGAACTGGGCGCGCAAGGAGCGATCGATGTCCTCGAGCGTGGCGCTCCCGCCGCAGTAGTCCGCGCCGGCGAAGCCGTTCACCTGGATATCGATAAAGCCGGGCGCCACGATGGGGCCGGCCTCGGGCCGCGCGATCGGCTCCTCAACGGATTGGATGAGCGCATCGCCGGAGATGTCGACGAAAGCGCCCGTGGAGTAATCGAAGCCGGAACATTTCATAGGAACGACGTTCTTTCCACAGGAATCCACAAGTTTTCCACAGGGAGGCGGACGCAGCCTGCTCAAAACACTTAGGATAATCCTGTTGAAATCGGCGCGCCGAGCGCCGCGCGGCTCTGGATCGGGACGCGGGAAGCGGCTACAGTTGGTGAAGAGTCAGGCTTTGGAACCGTTCCGAAACGTGAATCTCGGGGGAGGTTGACATCTGGGGCGGGACTGGAGCCGGGCTGTGTTGATCCACACCAGGAACTCGCGGCGGCGTCCCCAAGGCGCCGCCCGAGTTCTGTCGGGCCCTTGCGGAGGGCGTCAGGCGGAGACCGCTGCGGGGACGGGGGTAAGCCATCCGAACTTGTCCGGGCTCTTGCCCTCGACGATGTCGAAGAACGCTTTCTGGAGTTTCTCCGTGACCGGGCCGCGGCGTCCGGCGCCGATCGTGATCTTATCCACGCTGCGGATGGGGGTCACCTCGGCGGCCGTGCCAGTGAAGAAGATCTCGTCGGCGATATAGAGCATCTCGCGCGGGATCACGCACTCCACCACGGGGATGGCGAGGCCGGCGGCCAAAGCCAGCACCGCATCGCGGGTAATGCCGGGCAGAACGCTGGAAGAGAGCGGCGGGGTGTGGATCTTGCCGTCGCGGATCACAAAGATGTTCTCGCCCGAGCCCTCGCTGACGCAGCCGGTGGTGTCCAGGGCGATGCCTTCGGCGTAGCCGTCCAGGTCCGCCTCCATGCGGATCAGTTGTGAATTCAGATAGTTGCCGCCGGCCTTGGCCAGCGCGGGCAACGTATTGGGCGCCATGCGCGTCCAACTGGACACACAGACATCGACCCCATGCGCGAGCGCCTCCTCACCGAGATACTTGCCCCACTCCCAGCAGGCGATGAACACCTCGGTGGGATTGCGGCGCGGCAGGACGCCGATGTCGCCGTAGCCTCGCAGCACGATAGGCCTGATGTAGCACGACCGCAGGCCGTTGACCCGCACGAGCTCCAACTGGGCCTCACAAAGCTGCTCCAAGGTGTAGGGAACCTCGATGCGGTAGATCTTGGCGGAGTCGAGGAGGCGTCGCGTATGTTCCTTCAGCCGGAAGACGGCTGGGCCCTGGGCGGTGTCATAGCAGCGAACGCCCTCGAACACGGAGCTGCCGTAGCTGACGACGTGAGAGAGCACATGGATGCGCGCGTCGTCCCAGCCAATGAATCGGCCATTGTGCCATATTCGTTCTGTAGGCGTCATAGAGTCATTATGCCAGTAAGATCGGAGGTCCTTCAAAATGCTTAAGCGCGGGTTGGCTGTCTTGCTCGTCTTCGCGATCGTCCTCATAGCCGCCGACAAGAAGAAACTACCGCGCCCGAGCGCCTGGAATCTATTCAGCAAACAGCAAGA
Organism: uncultured Solibacteraceae bacterium; assembly: GCA_964472745.1. Taxonomy (GTDB): domain Bacteria; phylum Acidobacteriota; class Terriglobia; order Bryobacterales; family Bryobacteraceae; genus CAYYNC01. Next base: position 285,990 of record CAYYNC010000001.1, on the reverse strand, counting down.
CATCCAGCTCGGGCAGGAGGCGGCGAAGCAAATCGAGCAGCAGCACCAAGTAATCGACAACCCGGAGCTGACCGGGTACATCAACCGCATCGGAAAGCGGCTGGTCGAAAAGGGCGGGCTCGATCCGTACCCCTATTTTTTCAAGGTGGTCCACGACGACAGCATCAACGCGTTCGCGCTGCCCGGCGGACCGATGTTCGTGCACACCGGCCTGATCAAGGCCGCGGACAGCGAGGGGCAGTTGGCCGGCGTGCTGGCGCACGAGCTGGCCCACGTCGTGCTGCGCCACGGGACGGCGCAAGCCACCAAGGCGAACGGGCTTCAGATTATTGCCGTGCTCACCGGCGCCATAGTCGGGGGCAATTCCATGTGGGGCCAGTTGACGCAGCTTGGAGCCGGTCTGGGGGCCAACTCGGTGCTGCTGAAGTTCTCCCGCGGCGCGGAGACCGACGCGGATTTGTTGGGCGCCTACACGATGGCGAAGGCCGGCTACAATCCGCTGGAGATGGCGCGCTTCTTCGAGAAGCTCGAGGGAGAAGGGCGGAAGTCGAACAAGTTCGTAGAGTTTTTCACTTCCACCCACCCGAATCCTGGAAACCGGGTGAAGTTCATCGAGGGGCAGCTCCCCTACATGCCGAAGTCCGCTTATGACGCACGCGAAGGAGATCTGACGCAGATCAAACGCGCCGTGGAGAAGCTGCCGCCTGCGCCCAAGAAAGGTCAGGGCGGGCCGGCGACTCAGCCCAAGGCGGAGCGACCGCCGCAGATTCAATTGTCGGGCAGGTACAAGACTTATCAGGGCAGGGGAGTCGCGTTCTCGTATCCCGACTCCTGGGAGGTGCTCAGCGAAGGGCAGGGCCAGACAATTCTAGGGCCGAAGGAGGGGGTCGTCGGGCAAGCGTTCGGTTACGCTATCGTGCTGGGCTCGGCTCAGAAGCAGACGCAATCGACGCTGGAGCGTGAGACGCAGGCGCTCATCCAGAACCTCTCACAACAGAATGCGGGCATGCGAGTGGAGGCTCAGCCGCAACCGTTTCGCATCGGCGGCTTACCAGCTTTGATCACCAGACTTTCCTCGGAATCTCCATACCAGAACTTAAGGGAAGTCGATGTACTCATCACAATCGACAGGGGAAATGCATTGACGTTTCTGATCTGCGTGAGCCCGGAAAACGATTACTCGCGCATGGAGCCTGTTTTTCAGCAGGCGACCAGGTCGATAGAGTTCCAGCAATAGATGAAGCCGAAGGCGGTCCTCTTCGATTTCGACGGGACGCTGGCGGATACCGAGCCGTTGCACCACGCCTGCTGGCGTGAGGTGCTGCGCAGTAAGGGCGTGGAGCTGACGTGGGAGTACTACCGGGACCACTGCATCGGGATCTCCGACCGCGAGATGCTTGCCGCGCTCGGCAGGTTGGCGGGCTTGCCTCAAGAGGAGGATGAGATCAGCTGGCTTTATGCTTTGAAAAAGAACCGCTTTATCGATATCGCGTCACACTCGAACCTCATTTCTCCAGCGACCAGGGAAGCGGTGTTGGCCATTAGGAATGTTCGGCTTGGCGTTGTCACCTCATGCGAGCGCGCAGATATCGCACCGATCTTGAAGAGGGAGGGACTGTTGTGCGCCCTGCATGCGCAGGTCTACGGCGACGATGTGATAAGACTTAAACCGGCGCCTGAGCCATACTTGCTGGCGCTGGAGCGTCTAGGCGTACAAACCGCCCTGGTTTTCGAAGATTCTCTGGCCGGCGTTCAAAGCGCGATGAGCGCCGGCTGCCGGACGATCCATGTGAAGCACCCGTCCGACCTGCCGGGGCTGTTGCGGGACGAGGGACTCATCGAGTAATGCGGAGTGGCGGCAAGGGAGCAGCAGGCGCAGTGCGACCGTTGGAGTGAGGGCCTGCTCGGACAACTTCCGATAATCTATATTATGTAAACTTTGGTCGATGTGGACGCAATTCGTACTCTCCTTGGCCGCGAAATCCTTCAAATGAACAGGTCGGCCGAAACGCGGAAGAACTCAGCCAGTTTGCGCGCGTTCGCCTTGCTGATCCCGCGCTTTCCACTCACGAGCTCAGACACCTGAGCGCGCGATCCAAGGATCGGAACCAGATCCGATTGCTTGAGGCCACGCTGCTCCATAAGGAATCGAAGCAACTCGTGTGGAGGCGCATCCGGGATCGGATAATGTGCGCGGTCGTAGGAGTCCACTAGCCTCTCAAGCAGTCTCGCGAGCTCCACCTCCTCTGGCGAAGGGTTGCTCTTGAAAGTCAGCTCTTCGAGCTTCCGGACCATCCGATCGAACTCCAGGTCGTTCTCGATGACCTTGGGAATCACGTCCGCGCACAACGCACCATACTTTTCTGGGTTCAGTGCCTTCAAGCCCATTTCATCCACTCCCTCCGGTCGTACTCGCCATGTGTCAAGAGCGCCTTGACGAACAGCCTCTGCGTCGGATAATGCACCGCGGTGATCAGCCTGTAGTTGCCTCCCAAGACATTGAACACGAGGACTCTTCCCGCCTGATCTGCCGATGGGAATTGCTCGCGAACCTGGTGAATTCCCTGCCACGTGGCGCGTCTCGCCGCCTTGTGCCAGGCTGTTGCCCAGCGAGATGTTTCGGGGTGTTTGTGCACGAGCTTCATCAGTCCCCGCCTGCTGATGACGTTCACAGCCCAATGTTAGCAAAATAGGAACATCCATGAACAGGGTTTCACGCGAAGACGCGAAAAAAGGCCCGCCTCGAACCGGGTTCGAAACAGGCCTGAGGGAAGAACTTGTTGTGCGGGAAGCGACTGCGCTGATTTCAGCGCCCTCCGCGGCCGCCACCGCCGCTTCGGGAGACGCCGCCGCCAGCGCCTCCGCGCGAGGAGCCGCCTCCCCCTCCGCCGCCTCGCATCCCGCCGAAATCGCCTCCGCCGCGCGGTGCTGGAGCGCTCATGGACCCGCGCGAGCCGCCAAAGTCCCCGCCCCTGGGCGCACTGAATCCTCCTCCGCCGCGAATTCCGCCGCCGAAATCTCCGCCACCGCGAGGAGCGCTGAATCCGCCACTGCGCGAGCCGCCGAAGTCATCTCCCCGGGAGGAGCCGAAGCCGCCACCAGGAGACATGCCGAAGCCGCCGCTCCGCGATCCGGTTCCGTAGTCTCCGGCGCGGGACGGGCCCGGGCCGGCGGAGATGCCGCTTCGAGATTCGCTGCGGCCGCCGCCGCCGGTGGACCACTGGCCGCCGCGCATCGCAGGAAACGGGTCCGATCGGCCTGCCGGCCAGGAGCCGGCGCTGCGAGCCATGCCTTCGCCGCCTCCGGTTGACCACCGCTCGCTGCGCGACATCGGGGAGTAGAAACTCTCGTTGCCGCGCTCCCGGCCTCCCCGCCCCGCCGGCTCCGCGCCTCTTTCGCGAGGCGCTTCCTGCCGGGGTTCAGCGCGCGGCTCCGCTCGGGGTTCGGCGCGTGCCGGCTCGGCCGTCCTGGGGCTCTCGGTGCGCGAGGGGCCGCTCCCATTGATGATCTGCGGCATCTGGCCGCGCGAGGGTTCGTTGCGCGGGGACTCCACGCGCTGCGACTCGCTGCGCCCGCTGTCTCCGCGGGTGCTCCACCGGCCGGCGTCCATGCGCGGCATCTCCGAGCGAGGCGTTTCAGCACGCGGACTCTCGACGCGAGGCAGCTCGACGCGGGATTCCTCGGCGCGCCGGACGCTGTCGCCGCCGCGCGATTGGCCCGTGCTGAAGCTGCGCCAGCCTTCGTCGCCGCGCTCTCGCGCCGGCGATTCGGCCCTACCGGTTCCCCGCCCGGGGTCGCCAAACGACCGCCAGCCGCCGCGAGGTTCCGATTCGGCCGCTCTCTCGCCAGAGCGAGGAGTCACTTCGACGGCGCGGCCGCTCCGATCGCCTTCATCCCCGCCAGAACGCGCGGCGCCACGCGGTTCGCCGAAGCGGCGCCAAGCATCGTCGCTTCCCGGCTGCGTGCGCGCTGGCTCGCCGCGGCCGATATCGACGCTTCGCGTGGGCTCATTGACCCGGCGCCAGCCGCCGTCGCTCTCGCGCCCGGTGTCGGCGCGCGAGGGACCGCGCTCAACGCTGCCGGCGCGCGCACCCTCGCCGCGCGCAGCTTCGGCCTGCCGCGGACTCTCGCCACGACGGGTTCCGTCGCCGGCGAACTCGGCGCCGCGGCTCACCTGCTCGAGGGTGCGCCGCTGCTCTTCGAAGGGCACGCGATCCACGCGCGCGGTCTCACGGCGAGAGTAGAACCGTTCGTTGCCGGAGTTGCTTGTGCGCGGCAGATTCTGCGCGCGCACCTCGCGATCGGCCAGCCGCAGGCTTTCGCGCTCGGGCGCAACGGGAAGCGCGCCCCGCATCAAGCTGGCGCGTGTCAACTCATTGTCGGCGACGCGCAGCGCCCGGCCCGTGCGGCCGCGGGAGAAGTCGTCCGAATCAACGACGGTGACGGCGTTTCCGATTCGCGCGTTCCTGTAGATATTGGTGATGTTGGTGTTGTTGACAATGCGCACGCTGTTGTCGATGTAAGTCCGGTTGCGGAATCCTGCGTACCAATGGCGGCCGTACCAGGGGTAGAACGGCTCGAACGGCGCCAGCGGCACCCAGCCCCAGCGTCCGAAGCCGAAGCCGAAGCTGACCCCGCTCCAGCTATTCCAGCCGAAGAACGCGACCAGCGCCGGCCGCCAGAAATGGCGGTGGTGGATGTGGCCGGGATGCCAGTGCCAGTAGCCGCCCCAGTTGAACCAACGTCCGTAGTGATACGGCGCCCAACCCCACGGATCGTAGCTCACCCAGGTCCATCCGTACCAATCCAGCCACGCCCAGCGGCCATACCGGTAAGGCGCCCAGCCGACAGCCACGTAGGGTCTCCAGGACCAGCCATACGGCGAAACGTAAACCCACGCGCCGTGGATGTCCAGGTCCTCGGCGCCGTAGATGTCGCGGCTCACGTATTGATAGGAGCGGCTGCGGCGCAGGTCCCTGTCGCGGCGCTCGTTGAACTCGTCCCAGGCATCCTTCGGGATTGCGCTTACCAATTGAAATTCCGACCGCCCCTCGGCCGTGACACGCACTTGCATGGTGCGGCCCGGACGCAGGCGCTGGCTTCCCGAGGGCGTGAAGATCTCGGCTTCACCCTGGCGAACGGTGATCTCGGCGGCGCCGTCCGGCAGCACGGTGATGCGATAGAGGCCGTAGGCGACGGGCCTCACGGCGGCGCCCGGCGTCGAAATCTCAACCTGCGCGTCGCCGCCCTGCAATGCGCTGAAGGTCACGGTTCCGCGCGCGACCTGGATCTGGTAGCGCTGGTTTTCGAGCTCCGACAGACGGATCTCGGTGTCTTCGGCGAGGCGGATGCGGTGGTAGAAATCGAACTGGACTTCGGCGCGCGAGCCCGCGCCTGAGAAGACCCGGTCCTCGGCCAGCAGCGGCGCGTTAATCGCCGCCGCCACCCAATCGCCGGAGTCTCCACGGCGGACGGACACATCACCGTTCAGCAGGCTGATGCGAGCCACCTTGCGGCCCGGGCCGTCTTCGGCCTCGGCGTCCTGGGCCCGCGCCGGTGTGAAGGCCAGCATCGTTACCGCGAGTGTCGTTCCCAGAATCCATTTCCAGCGTTTCATGGCGCCCGGCCTCCTGGCCTCAACCAGTTCGTTGCAGTCTTTTCGCCAAACCAAAACGCGTTGATTCCGTTATAATTAGCGCGATGCCGGAGCAGCAGGGGGTGGCCGAAAACCACCACATTGACCGCAATCCACCACCGGCCGCCAGCCCGGGAGCCGACTTTCGCAGGTGGACCGCGTTCGTGCTTTTGGCCTGCGCGATCATCGGATTCTACTGGCGCTATACCCTCACCAACCAGTTTATTTGGTACGGCGGCGACGACTTCCTGAACCAGGTTCTGCCCTGGTTCCAGTTTCAGGCGGGGGAGTTCAAGGCGGGCCGGCTCCCGCTCTGGGACCCGAACCACTACCTGGGCCAGCCTCTTCTGGGGCAGGCGCAGCCGGGGACGGCCTACCCCCTGAACTGGATTCTCTTTTCCCTGCCCCTGCGCGAGGGCTGGATCAAGGAGCTCTGGCTGAACTGGTATTACGTGGCTATCCACCTGATGGCGGCGTTCTTTGCGTACTCGCTGGCGCGAGAGCTGAAAGCGAGCCGCGCCGCATCCGTCGTCTCCGGGGTAGTCTACTCTCTGGCAAGCTGGCTGGGCACGACGACTTGGCCGCAGATGATCAACGGCGCTGTCTGGGCGCCGCTGGTCTTCCGTTTCATCGTGCGCGCGGCGGCGGGGTTCACAGTGTGGCCGGACGCGGTTTTTGGCGGCTTTTTCCTTGGGATGGCGTGGCTGAGCGGTCATCATCAGATTCCGATCTTCACGTCGCTGGCGGCGGCGGGGGCGTGGCTGTGGGTCGCAGGCAGGGCCGACGGCCGCCGGCGGAAGGTGCGGGCTCTCGCGGCGATGGGGTTGTTCTTCGCCGTCGCGGTGTGCGCCGGAGCTTTGCAGATTCTGCCCGCGCAGGAGTACGGCAAGCTTTCGGCGCGGTGGGTGGGATTGCAGGATCCGATCGGATGGAACACCGACGTCCCCTATATCATTCATAGCGAGTTCAGCTTGCACCCGATCAGCCTGCTGGGCATCATCTTCCCCGGCATGGCGGCGCACTCCGATCCTTTTCTGGGCGTGATGATTGTGCTGCTGGCGGTTCTGGCGATCGCCTCCGCGTGGGCGCGGCCCGAGGTCCGCCTGTTCACCGCGATTTCGGCGGGCGCGCTTCTGTTCTCCCTGGCCCATCACGCGGCGCCGCTGCATGGAGTGATTTACAGCCTGGTGCCGATGGTGGACAAGGCGCGCAGCCCGTCGATGGCGATTCACATTTTTGCGTTCGGCGCTTCAGTGCTGGCGGCGTTCGGCTTTGATGCCCTGCGCGGGGCGGATCACCGCGCCGCCGTCAAGCGGCTTGCGGTTCTCGCCTGGGGAATCGCCGCGGCGGTGCTTGTCATTGAAGTCGCGATTGTCATGGCGAAGGGTTTCCAGCGCGGCGCGGACGAGCGGCCGGTGATGGTAGCGCTGGCCGGATTGCTGGCCGGCGGGCTGCTGATGGCCGCGGCGCGCGAGGCCCTCAGCCCGCGCGTTCTTGGCATTTGCGTGGCTGGGCTCTTCCTGGTCGAGGTGTCGAACACGAACTCGCACTTCGATCCGGCGGTGCTCGAGAAAGACCGCGTTAAGAAGGTCCGCGCGCTGTCACAGCATGCCGATATCGCACAGTTCCTGAAAAGCCGCGGCGGGTTTTCGCGCGTGGATGTCGACTCGTCCGCCATCCCCTACAACTTCGGCGACTGGTACGGCATTCACCAGTCCGGCGGATATCTGGCCAGCCTGACCAAGAATGTCACGCGAGTGGAGATGCATACGCGGCACGCGCGGCGGTTGCTGGGCGTCGAGTACCTCGTTGCCGCGAAGCCGGCCGAAATCCACGGCGAAGAGGTGTTCACGGGCTCGTCCGGGCTGAAGGTCTACCGGAATCCGGACGTGTTGCCACGCGCGTTTGCGGTGCACGAGGCTGTTCAATTGCCCTCGGAGGACCAGAGTGCGCTGCACCTGTTCAAAATGCGCGACGAGATTGAGAAGCGGACATTCGTGTCCGGTCCGCCTCCCGCTCTCGAACAATGCCCGGGGAGCGACAGGGTGGAGATCCTGCTGTACGAGCCGTCGCGGGTCCGCATCGCCGCCGACATGGCCTGTCGCGGGATGGTCGTGCTGACCGATACTTTCTTTCCGGGATGGACTGCGCAGGTCGACGGCAAGCGCGTCGCGATTCACGATGCCTACGGCGTGGTTCGTGGCGTGGTCGTCGAGCGCGGCGCGCACACGATCGAGATGCGCTACCGGCCGCTCAGTGCGATCGCAGGAGCGATCCTGACATTCTTCACCGCATTGCTGTCGGTCGGACTCTGGATTGCCGGACGCCGACCGCGCCGCCAGTGATCCGCCCTACAGGACGCCACACGCGAAGGCGCGAATGCGTCTCCCGAAACCGTAACCAGTTCCATGGGCATCTACACGCCCGCCGGTCTGGATCCGGCGGCGTACACCGTCACGATTGCAGCGAACGGCTTCAAGACCGTCGTGCGGTCAGGAATCATGCTGGAAACCGCGCGGGAGCTGAATCTGCCTGTCCTCATGGAGGCCGGCCAGGCGGGCACGGGAAGTCAACGGCAGTCTCACCACCTGCAATTCCCGCTGGACGCGACCCACAACCGCTTGCTCAACGGCTGGGATTCCTTGCTCAAGCAGGCGTTCAGCGACGCAGCGGTGGCACGATGGCGGCGATTGGCGGCCACGACTCGGAACTTCCCGGCGGCGCCGCCGGCGATGGTCGGCGGACCGATGTCAGCAACTTCTCGCGCAACATCCAGCTCGGCGCGCGCAACAGGTTCTGAAGCGAAAAATTCCGCCGCATAGCCCGCCCGCGCCCGACTCCGCGTGCTGGCCTGCCGCGTTTGTCAGTCACGCTCCCGGAGACGGTCCTGGCATGAATTTGTATCACATTGAATAAGCGAGGCTTTCGAGCGCAATACCTATCTGAAGATACCCTTGCCGGCGGGTCCGACTGGGCATAGTATCTTAGGTGCTGAGTCGAAATCTGCTTTTGGGGTGTGAATCGATGAAACGAACGCTTGTCGTCTGTCTATTACTTTGTTTCGTCCTGCCGCCTTGCCTGGTCGCGCAGGACTACCGCGCCACCGTCCTTGGCCAGGTGACCGATCCGAGCGGAGCGGCGATCCCTGGCGCTACCGTGAAGGCCACGCGCGAGGGCACCAACGTGTCGCGCGAAACCGTGACGAATGCCGAGGGCATCTACACGGTGGTTGGTCTCGATCCGGGAACCTACACGGTGACCGTGACCGCCAACGGCTTCAAGACCGTTGTGCGCTCGGGCATCGTCCTGCAAACGACGCAAAAACTCAATTTGCCGGTGACCATGGAGGTCGGACAGGTCACGCAGGAGATCACCGTCGTCGGCGAACAGGAGTTGATCCAGACCGCGACGGCCTCGCGCGGCCTGGTCTTCGACCCTGTGAAGATGCAGGAGATCCCGATGAACGGGCGCCAGACGTACATGCTGATGCGCCTCTCGCCAGGCGTCATGTTCACGCAGCGGACCTTCGGCAATACGGGATTCTCCGGGACTCGCGCCTGGGACGTGAACGGGTCGTTTACGATGAACGGCGGGCGCACGGGAACCAACCAGTTTCTGCTCAACGGAGCGCCCATCTCCACGGATGGCACGTTTAATCTCGCGCCAAACGTCGAGGCGGTTGAAGAAATGAAGGTGATGGTGAATACTTACGACGCGGCTTACGGGCGCTCCGGCGGCGGGCACGTCAGCACGACTCTGAAATCGGGCACCAACTCCTGGCACGGGACGGTCTTCGACTTCTGGCGTAACCGGATTCTCGACGCCAATACACGCCAGAACAACGCGCTGGGCGTGGGCCGGGGATTCAGGAACCAGCACCAGTTCGGCGGAACTGTCGGCGGCCCCGTCCGCAAGGACAAGGACTTCCTCTTCTTTTCGTTCGAGGGCTGGCGAGAGCGCGTTCCCTTCCCTTCGAACGTCAGCGTCCCGCCGATGGAGATTCGCGGCGGCAATTTCAGCACGTTCGTTCCCTCCGGCCAGACGGGCACAATCAAAATCTTCGATCCGCTGACCTCGGAAGCGTGCACCAACCCAGCTCTCAACTGCCGTGCCGGCGGGCTCTTTAAGCGCCAGCCGTTCCCCGGCAACCTGATTCCCGCCGCCCGCATCAGCCCGATCGGCCGGGCCATTCTGGGCTACTATCCCGCGCCGAACTTCCAGCCGCAGTCGCTCGTGAATAACTTCACGAGGCCCGATAACCTGGGCAAATACCGCTACGAGCAGCCGATGGCCCGTTACGACAAGGTCCTCACCGACAACGACCGGATCAACTTCCTGTTCACGTTCCAGGACGGCAGCGAGTATCGCGATCAGAACGGATTCGATCCGCCCGCGCGATTCGGCAACATGAACGGCACAGTGCGCCGCGATATCAACTACGTTCTGTCTTACGACCGGACTCTTACGCCGACGCGCATCCTGCACGCGCAGGCCAGCTACAACCGGTTCGTGCAAAACTTCCCGGATGTCTCGGACCCCGACTTCACCTGGGACAAGGTCGGCATTAAGAACATTCCGCAGGTCGACTCGTTCCCCACGAGGCTGATGCCGCGCATCAATAACAGCGGCTTCAGCGCGCTCTTCGGCAACCAGTATTTCAATCAGAGTTCACGCCAGCAGCTCAACTTCCAGTTCAACATCGCGGAAACGCGCGGCAAGCACAGCCTCAAGTACGGTTCCGAAGTCGCTCAGCTCATGCGCCACAATTTCTCTTCCGGCCGCTCGTCCGGCGAGCTGAGCTTCGACTCCTCTTGGACCCGCGAGTACCGCTCAGTCGGCCAGGGCGCGCTGGACGGCAATTCCATCGCATCCCTCCTGTTGGGCTACATCGAGAGCGGCAACCTTCAGTACAACGACACGTTCTTCCGGCGCGAGCCATACTGGGCTGCGTTTATTCAGGATGACTGGAAGATCACTCGCAGACTGACGCTGAACTTCGGATTGCGTTACGACATCCAGTTCGGACTGTACGAAATCCATAACCGCCTGAACCGAGGTTGGGATTTCTCCACCGTCCAGCCTACCAGCAACAGCGTGCTCGCCCGGTGGAACACGCTGCGAGCCGCCACGCCGACAATGCCGGCCCCTCCCCAGGCTCTGGTCGGAGGCATGACCTTTGCCGGCGTAGGCGGGCAGCCGCGTCGCGTATACAACGCCGATTTGTCCAACATTCAGCCGCGCATCGGATTCGCTTACAACTTCATGTCAAAGACGGTGATGCGCGGCGGCTTCGGCATCTATCACCGCACCGCGACGCAGAACAATCTCGCAACGGGCTTCAGCATCGGGACGCCTTACATCAACACCACAACCGCGAGCCAATACCCCAGCGCGGGCCTCACCGGCGACTACTCGCTTGAAAACCCCTGGCCGGGCGGCGTGATCAAGCCCGCCGGCGCCAGCCGCGGCATCGAAACGAACATCGGGCTGGGCGTCTCCTTCGACCCGCCGAACCGCCGCATCCCGCGCACCTACCAGTGGTCCTACACTTTGGAGCGTGAGCTGCCCTGGAACATGGTTCTCGAGGCCAGCTATTCGGGCAGCGCGACCGTCAAGGAGACTGTGGGCATCAACCTGAATTCAATGCCTCAGGCCGACTGGGACGCCGCGCAGTCGAACCCCAACTTTTACAACGCGCGCGTTCCCAACCCGTTCCTGGGCATCTTCCCCACCACGGTGGGACGCGGCGTCTCTCCGGACCTCTCGCGGCAGACGCTGCTTCAACCCTACCCGCATTTCGACGGTCTCACCAACAACCTCGCGCCCTGGGGCCGCGCCTGGTACAACGCTTTGCAGACGCGGTTTGAAAAGCGGATGCTCGGCGACCGGTCGCGAATGGGCGCCGTGACGTGGGTTCTCGCCTACACCTGGTCGAAACAGATGGAACGCCGTTGGCGCGACAGCAACACGATGCTCTGGCGCGACCCTGTCAGCCAGGTGACTGCCGAAGACCGCTCGCACAACATGACGTTCGCCGGGATCTGGGATCTGCCTTTCGGCAGAAACCGCGCCTTCATGAACAACCCTAACGCGATCACCCAGGCGCTGCTCGGCGGCTGGACCATGAACACGAACTTCATCTACCAGACGGGCGTCCCGCTGGGAGCGTGGACCGGTTGGGAGTTTCTGTGCGGCGATCCGTTGAAGAATCAGCGCACTGAAACAAGCTGGTTCTTCAATGACCGCACCCAGTTCAGTCAGTGCTGGCGGCAACTCAGGCCCTTCGAGTACGTTCAGCTTCCGGCGCGATTCCACAGCATTCGCGGCCCGGCGGCGCCCCAGATCGACCTGATGGTCTCGAAGAAGATCAACTTGACGGAACGGATTCAGTGGGAGTTCCGGGGCGAGGCGTTCAACGCCTTCAACACCCCGATCCGCAGCGACCCGCCTTCGGGCAACCCATCGGCTGCCGACTTCGGGATCCTGCCCGTGGCCCAGTTGAACTTCCCGCGAAACATCCAGCTCGGGATGCGCCTCCGCTTCTAGCGGCAGAACCAGAACGGTTACCCCCGCCGGCCCACTTCGCGACGGCTGGCGGGGGTAAACTGTTTAGTTCATGGGCCCGGCATCTCCATCGCTCCCCGAGGTCCATTCTTCGGTCTCAACCGCCCACCCTTCCGTGTGGCGGCGTATGTTCGCGTTCGCCGGGCCGGCCTACCTGGTCAGCGTCGGCTACATGGACCCCGGCAACTGGGCCACGGATCTTGAAGGCGGCGCGCGCTTCGGCTACCACCTTCTGTGGGTGCTGGTGATGTCGAATGCGATGGCCATTCTTCTCCAGACCCTGTCCGCCCGCCTGGGGATTGTCAACGGACGCGACCTGGCTCAGGCGTGCCGGGAAAGCTATCCGCGCCCCATCTCGTGGACCTTGTGGCTTCTCTGCGAGATCGCCATCGCCGCCTGTGACCTCGCGGAGGTGCTGGGCGCCGCAATCGGGCTCAACCTGCTATTCGGCCTGCCTCTCATCGCCGGGGTGGTTCTCACGGCCGCCGACACTCTGCTGATCATCTGGTTCAGCCGTTTCGGCATCCGCGTGCTGGAGTCGATCGTGCTGGCCTTCATCTCGGTGATTGGCGTTTGCTTCTTCATCGAGATCCTGCTCGCCAGGCCGGAGGCGGTTGAAGTCGCCCGGGGGCTGATTCCAAAACTGACGGATGAGAGTCTCTACGTCGCGATCGGAATCCTGGGCGCCACGGTGATGCCGCACAACCTCTACTTGCACAGCTCGCTCGTGCAGACGCGGCGCATCGAGGACGGCGACGAGGCCAAGCGCGCGGCGTGCCGCTTCAACCTGATCGATTCGGTCGTCGCGCTGAACGGCGCGCTCCTCATCAACGCGGCGATTCTGATACTGGCGGGGGCCACATTCTTCAAGAACGGCATCGTCGTGACGGAGATTCAGCAAGCCTACCAGTTGCTGGCGCCGCTTCTCGGCACGACTCTCGCGAGCATCGCCTTCGGCATTGCGCTGCTGTGCTCCGGCCAGTCGTCGACCATCACAGGCACGATGGCCGGACAAATCGTCATGGAGGGTTTTTTGCAGCTCAGGATGCGCCCCTGGCTGCGCCGCCTTGTGACGCGCCTGGTGGCGGTGACGCCGGCGGTGTGCACCATCTATTTCGCGGGCGATCAAGCGACGTTCCGGCTCCTCATCCTCAGCCAGGTGATCCTGAGCCTGCAATTGCCGTTCGCCGTGATTCCGCTCCTGCAATTCACCAGCGACCGCCAGCGAATGGGCGAGTTCGCGAGCCGGCCATGGGTGCAGACGCTGGCCTGGATCGCCGCCGTCGTCATCGTTGGATTAAACGTCCGTCTCGTGTCAACGACAGTTTCGGAATGGCTTGCCGCGGCAGGCGGTTGGAGGCCTCTTCTGCTTGCGATCCTGATCCCCCTTCTCTCCGGACTCGCGCTTCTGTTGGGCTGGATCACTTTCGAGCCCTGGCTGCGCGGCCGGTTTGGACGGAAGGGCCGGCCGTCGCTGGCCTGGCCGGAGCGGGGTGAAGCCGAGATCGCGCCCGTGGTCTACCGCGAAATCCTGGTTCCTGTCGATCACACGCCATTGGACCGCATCGCGCTGGTGCATGCTCTCGGCCTGGCCCGAACCCACGGCGCGCGGCTCCTCATGCTGCACATCGAGGAGGGCGTTACGAGCCGGCTGTACGGCGAGCTCTCATCCACGGCTGAAGTCGAGGAAGGCCGGCGCTATTTCGAGTCTCTGGCCGATTGGGTACGGCGGCAAGGAGTCGAGGCTTCATTGGGAGTCCTTCACGGCGTCACGCCGACACAAGGCATCATTGCCTTCGCCCGGGAGCGGCGGCCGGACCTGATCGTCATGGGCGCCCACGGCCATAAGGGCTTGAAAGACATTGTCTTCGGAGCTACTATTAATGAAGTACGTCATGCTTTGGGCATCCCCGTATTGATTGTCAGGGAGCCTCCGGAGCAGTGAGGCGCAGCCGCCCATGGGCTGTGTCGCAGGTATCCAAGACACCCGGCTGGCCTGCGATAAGCCATTGTAAATAAATAGCTTTTGCATAGGTCGCCGTGGCATGGCAAATGCTATGAGGAACAGCAGGTCATGCGCCGTCTGATTGCCAGCCTTGTAGTCCTGTTAGCCGCCGCGGCCTGCGTCGCCACCACTCTGGAACAACTCTCGCTGGATGACATGATTCGTCAATCCCGGTTCATCGTCCGGGGGCAAGTCACGGCTTCGTGGGCTGAGCAGCGCGGGTCGATGATTTACACCCTGTACCGGGTCGCCGTGGCGGAGCAGCTCAAGGGCGCCGCGCAGCCCTCGATCGATCTGGCGGTTCCGGGAGGGCTCAGCAACGGCTTGCGGCAAGTGATTCCAGGGGCTCCGCGCCTGGCCTCCGGACCTGAGTACGTTTTCTTTGTCTGGGTCAGTCCGAAGGGCGTGAAGCAGATTATCGGCCTCTCGCAGGGCGTTTTTGACGTCAAGCTGGACGGCGCGGGCGAGCGAGTGCTGGTGCGGGGGCCGATTGAAGCGGCGCTGGTGGACGCCAAGGGACGCTCCCTGGCTGATAGCGGTCTCCGCCTGACGTGGCGCGGTCTCGCTGATCAGGTGAGGAGGCTGGAGCAGCGATGACCTTCCTCCGGCACAAGCGCCTGCTGATCGGATGCGTGGTTGCTCTGGCCGTCTGCCAGACTCTCGCCGGATACGCTCACTTCATCCGCTACGGCAGCCGGTTCGCACCGTTTGTGCCGATCCCGGACCGGTTTGACACCGCTTCCCTGCCCGACAAGACCGTCCCACTGTTTATCGCGGATCAGCGGCGCTCGCTGGCCCTGGCCCCCGGAGACACCTTTGAAGCGCTCGTCAGCCAGATCACCGGCGCCGCGAGGGTCTGGAACGCGGTGGAGACGTCTGACCTGCGGGTGGCATTCTCCGGCCTCATTTCGCCTGGCGCACAAATGTCCTCGCCCTGGATCGAGGTCTCCTTCTCGGACGAAGTTCCCCCGGGGATCGTTGCGTACGGCGGACCCGTTTCACGCGGCGAGCCCGTGCAGTCTTCTTCTGGCGTCTTCACTCCGATCCAGAAGTCGGTGGTGATTCTGCGCAGCGACCTTCAGATCCGGCCAAGCTATACCGAGAGGTTCTTTCTCACTCTCGTCCATGAACTGGGACATGCTCTCGGGTTGCAGCACGCGTGGACGGGCGGCGCGATGGCTACGGAGATTACTCGCGGAGTCACCCGCGCGAAGCCGTTGACTGATGACGATGTTGCCGGCATCTCCGCTCTGTACCCTGCCAGGTCCTTCGCCCAGAAGACCGGGATCATCTCGGGGGTGGTCACGACGAACGGCCAGCCGGTCCATCTCGCCTCCGTGGTGGCAATCGCGCCGAACCAGCCGGCCATCAGCGCGCTGACCGCGCCGGACGGCAGCTATCGCATCGAAGGCGTGCCGCAAGGTTCCTGGTATGTTTACGCGCATGCCTTGCCGCCCTCTCTGCCCGGCGAACAACAACCGGTGAACCTGGAGCTTCCGCTCTCGCCGGAGGGGCGGCTCGCGCCGGGGCCGGCCTTCGACACTGTGTTCTGGGGAGGATCGCGGCTGCCCCAGGAGCCATTGACGGTCACCGCGGGGCAGATTCTGGAAAGCGTGAACTTCGCGGTTCAAGTGCGCGGCGCGGTCACGATGCACTCCGTCCAGACGTATAGTTTCTTTGGCCAGGAATCGGTGAAGCCGGGCCATTTCACATCCGCGAATGGGTTGGGGTCGCTTGTGCTCACCGGGTATGGCGTGATCGCCAACGGCGCGCCGGCGGCGGGGCTGACGGCGAGGATCCTGGGGGCGGGCGAGAATCTGCCCCCTGGTTCGGTGCGGCCCTATCCTGGCAGCCCGAGCTACATGATCGTGGATGTGCCCCTGGCTTCCGCCATTGAAGGGCCGCGTCACATGGTGTTCCAGCTCAATGGCGAGACGCTCGTTGTTCCTTCCGCCTTTGTGTTGACGAGCAAGGCGCCGCCTTCCATCGCTTCGATCGCCCCCGGTCCCGACAGGACTGCTGTGGTTGAGGGCCGGGAGCTGAGCGCTTCCACGCGCATCCTCTTCGATGGCGTTCCCGCCACTGTTCAAAAAGTCGAAGAGGGGCGGATTACGGTGTTGCCGCCTCCGGGTGTTGCGGGCCTGAAGTCCTTAGTCACGGCGGAGAACCCCGATGGCCAGAGTTCCCTGTTTGGCGCCAGCGCGAGGCCGGTCACTTTCGCATTCGAGAGCGGCGATGCGCCGGTCCTGATGCTCAGCCCCGCGACCTTGCCGAGCGGAGCGGAGAGTCTCATCGAGATCACCTCTCTGAATGGCCGGCTGGACGAAGCGCCGATCCTGGGCGGCTTCTCGTCGACAGACGTTCAGATCCGCCGCATTTGGTCTACCGCCCCGGACAAGGCGGTCGCTTTGGTGAGCGTCAGCTCGAACGCCGCCCCGGCCGTCATGAGTCTCAACCTCGCCTACGGCCTGAGACTGGCGACATCTCAACAGCTTTTCCAGGTTCAGCCTGCGGGACAGGTTGGTTTCGTCCGCGCGTCGGCGCTGAAGTCCATCAGCATCATTCCTGGATCCACGATTCAACTGCCCTTGGTGAATGTCAGCCAGTCTCTGCCCGCGTCGTCGATCTCGGTGAGCATCGCCGGCCGCGCGGTCCCGGTGCTTGACTATCAGGGCGGCGCCGTGACCGTCACCGTCCCGGCCGGAACGACGCCCGGTCTCGCCTTGCTCAGCGTCGCGATTCTCGGCCAGCCGCTGTTGCCTTCCGCTCTAAACATCGACCCGCCACCCCCGAGCATCCTCGGCGTTTCGATGGTGAACGGCTCGCTGGTGTCGGCTTCAAATCAGCCGAGGCCCGGCGACACGCTTCTCATCCAAGTTTCGGTGCCGGCTGACCTTGCGGGCGCTGCCGATACGATTCAGTGGAAGGCAATCTCGGGGTCCATCGAGCACACGGTGACGGAAGCGGCCCCGGCCCAGAATCTCCCCGGGATCATGACGCTCACCGTCGTGCTCTCACAGCAGACGCCTCTCTTTGCGCCGACGCCCCTTGTGGTGTCGGCCAACGGGCGCGCTTCTTCGCCAGTGATCTTCTCGCTCCGGCCATAGCCGGAACGATTCCTCACTTGATCCGGCTGAGTCTGCGGTAGTACTCGGCCGTGGCGTCCGCGTAACCCGGGGGAGGCCGGGAGGTCGCGGGCTGACGGACGGACTGCCCTGCTCCGCCCTCCAACTCGCGCCGGAGCCGCAACTCGAGTTGTTCGAGCCTGGGCAGGAGGGTTGCCCTGAGTTGTTCGAGAAGCGCTGGGTTGCCGGGGAATCGCTTGGGGTCGAGACGTTCCATCTCGCGAATCAGCGCCTGGATGTCTTGTGCCGTCTCCTCGCCGGCTTCGCCAGAAGCGCGCAGGCGGTTCAGCTCGCGCAGCGCGCCGTTGTAGATGCCTTCGTCAAACCGGCGCGTGCCGTCGTTCATCGCTGAATAGCCGGCCCAGCCTCGCCTGTTCGACTGGTCGTAGCCGCGGTCGGGCGAACTCCCGCCCTGCATCGAGCCGCCTTGCTGCGAGCCCTGTTGGCGTTGGCCGCCCCGCTCGCCCTGCTGGCCTGCTTGGCCTTGCTGTCCCTGTTGTCCTTGCTGCTGGCCCTGCTGCTGACCGGGTTGTTGTTGGCCGCTCCGGCCCGCTTGCGCCTGCTGCTGCCCCGAGCGGTCTCCGCCTAGCTGCTGGCCCTGTTGACCGCTCTCCTGGCCGCCGCCGCTCCGGTCGAGTTGCGCCCTCAGGCGTTCGAGCTGGTCGAGCGCCCGCGCGACCGACTCCTTTCCGGGCTCGCCTTTTCCGCCGAGCGACTCCTGCGCTTTCCTGACCTGGTCGCTCAGGCGGTCCAGCGCTTCCGTCACCACTCTTTCCCGCACACCGAGGTACCCGCCCATGCCGCGCCGGATCCATTCAGCTCCATACTTCAGACGCAGCTTCAGCTCGTTTTGCTGCGCTTCTCCGAGTGCATCGCGCAGCCTGGTTGCAGCCGCCTTCTCCTTGGTTCCGAGAGCGCGCATCGTCTGCCGCATCGCCTCTTCCAGGCGTTCGTACTCCTTCTGCATGCCCTCCTTCTCGGCAGCGAGCCGCTCCGCTGTTCCGGCGGGCGTTCCCGGTTGCGGACGCGGCGCGGCCGCTCCGGCCTGAGCGGAGGGGAAGGCCTGGGCCAAACGCTTCTCGAAGTCCCTCTGTTGTTCAGCGAGGCGCTCGGCGCGCCGCGCCAGCTCATCCACCGCATCGCCGGTCTCCTGGCGCCGCATGCCTGCCACCTGGTCGCGAGCTTCGGCCATCCGTTCAGCGGCGCGCTGGGCGCTGGCCGCGTCGGAACCCTGCTGCGGGCCGTTCTGAGCGGATTTCCGCATGTCTTCAATCGCCCGCTCGACGGACCTGATGGCGCGCTCCAGACGCGGGTCGGTCGGCTGGCGTCCCGCCATCTGGCCCAGCCGCGCCGACGTCGATTGCTGCGAACCCTGTTGCTGTCCCTGCGACCGCGAGGACGAAGACTGCTGTCCGGATGAGCTCTGCTGCGATGAAGCGGACTGCTGCTGGGAAGAATCGGGGCTGCCCGATTCGCCGCGGCTGAGCTGCTGCATCTGCCGCCGCAACTCCTCGGCCTCCCGGCGGAGCATTTCCTGCGCCCACTTTTGCTGGAAGCTCTTCTGCTGTCTTTGCTGTTGCTGGTTGGCCAGCTCCTGCTGGCGCCGCGCCAGCTCCTCAAGCCGCTTGAGCGCCTCGTCCACCTGCTGTTCGCGCTGCCCGCCAGCGCCGCCGGACTGCGCCGTCTCGTACTGGTTTTTCTCCGTGTCCAGCTCGAGATCGAACAGGCTCTCAAGATCGCGGCCGCCGCCTCCTCCTCCGCCGCCACCGCCGCCACCGCGCCGGTTGAATGCGATCTGAATCTGGCGGAAGGTGGCTTCCGCGCGCAGCAGGTGCTGGAGCGCCTTCTGCTCGGGCGGGAGAGCCTCGCGCCATTTCTGTTCCTTCAGCCGTCCGGCGGCCTCCGTCATCGCCTTGGCCGCCTCGTCCATCTCCGTGGAAAAGCGCTTGAATTCCTCGTTTGTCCCGGCCAGCTCGCGGCTGCGCATGCGCTGGGCCAGGGACTTCGCCTGCTCCGACAGCTTCTGCTGCACTCCGGAGAGGAACTGAGCGTCTTCTTTCATCTGGGAGGGCGGCTTCAGCCCGCGCAGCTCGTTCCAAGTAGCGGCGATGATCTCTTTCTGACGGCGCGAGATTTCGTCATCCTGCTCGCCCCCGCCCATGCCGCCGCCTCCTCCGCCCATCACCTGCGACTGGCTGTACTCCCTCTCGAAGGGCTGGGCCTCAAGGAAGAACATGTCCGTGCGCGCGGTGGTTCGCGCGTCGCGGGCCGTGGCGTACAGGGCTACGATGTCGCCCGGAACCAGCTTGAACTCTTCGAGCGAGATCAGCGCCGATCCTCGCGCTTCCCTGGCCCCGCCGCGCCCGATCTGCACCGTCTTCTCCGGCTGGCCGTTCACCGAGTAGTGCAACTGGACTTCCTGAAGCCCGAAATCGTCGCTCGCCTCGACCGCGACCGGGACCTCCTCGATGGGGCTCACTCGCAGGTCGCGGCCGGGGCGCGCAATGCGCACTTCCGGCGCGGTCTCTTTCTTGGCTTCGATGAAGTAGTCTTCGCTGATGCGAACCTCATCCCGGCCGTCGAGCGCGGCGATGCGGTAACTTCCGTCCTTCTCCATTCGCAGCCGCACCGCCGCGAGATCCGGCCCGCGCTTCTCGAGAGGCACGCGCTTGCCGTCGTCCAGCACCAGCACGCCTTCGCCCATCGGCCGGTCCGTCTTGATCAGCAGCTCGGCCTCGGTCCCTTCCACCGCCCGCAGATCGCCTCCGGATTCTTCGCCCACCTCGCGCAATCCCGTCCAGCCGGGGAAGCGATAGGTCACTTTGATCTTCTGCACGGCAGGCAGGTCCACCACTGTGAGCGTGTAGACCTGCGACTTCACCGGCCCCGATTCCACAGAGTATTCGACGCTCGACGAAAGACCCGCGAACAGGAATCCCCACGCGCCGCCCGCCGGCGACGGCTCCATGCGCACGGTTTCCCACTTCGATACGCCCTTCTGCCGGACGCGCAGCGCGACTGTCGAGCTGTCAAAACCTGTCAGGCGCGCTTCAACAAGCTGGTCCCCGCCGCGCCTCACCTTGGCATCGCCGGGCGTCACGCTGATGGCGTAAAGAGGTCCCATCCCTTTGCGCGGCCCGTTCGCCCACAGCATCGAGGCGCCGTAGCCCAGCGCGCCGGGGGCCGCGAAGATCAGCCATCCAAGAATGCAGAATGAGCACGCCGCCGTCGCGACGAACGCGGCCAGAACTCCGGCGCCGACCAGGTGCTTCGGCTGCGCGTTTTCAGAACCCCGCACCGCTTCCTCCGCAAGTAGCTCCAGGAACGGGTTGCCCCGCGGCGCGCCGGCGAGCGTCAGCAAGCGCTGGCTGAAGTGTGGGAAGCGTTTTTCCGCCGTGAGCGCGACGTTCTTGCGCGTGAGGCGCAGCCTCGGCAACACCAGGCCGAAAGCGAGGCAGAACGCGACCGCGAAGAAGAGCGCAACACGGCTCCAAAACACGGCCGGCGCCGAAAAAGCGTACTTGTCCGCGATCCACGAAAGGGCGATGGTGGCGCCGAGCGCTCCCGCGCCCAGGACCAGAAGACCGCGCACAAGCGACTTCCAGCGAAGCCTGGATTCCAGGCTCGCCAGGTAGGCCATGAACTGCTCGTAGGATGTCATGCTGTCTCCCTCGTCAGCGTTCTGCTTGCCATCAACACCTCAACCGCCGCGGCGATGAAGGCCGCCGCGATCGCGAGCGGCCAGAGCGGCTTGCGGTTTTCCTCGGGAGCGGCCGCGCCCGCTTCCGCCCCTGGGCCCTGCTGTTGTTGCGGCCCGCCTTGCCACAACTCGGCCGACTCGGCCGGCATCGGCGTCAGATCCGACTCCCGCCGGTCGATATTCACCGCCACCATCTGATTGCGGCCCCGGCCGCGCCGCACCTCCCAGAATCCGCGCCGGTCCAGCGATACGGTCTTGGCCTGGGCCGCCGCGGAGAGCGACAGCGCCCGGTTCCCTTCGGGATCGAGCACTTCCGCCGCCATCGCGGTTGCGCCGCGCTGCCGCAGCTCGATCGCCGCATCGACCACCGATTGCAGCGACCCGCTCTCGTATCCGCTGAGCCAGAATGCCGCTTGCTCCACGAACGGTACGAATGCGGGATGGGATGGAAAGTCATTGGTCAGATTGTCCAGCCCCGAGCCGAGAATCAGGATTCTGCCGTCGCCCAGGATGCTCTCCATCAGCAACGGCGCGCCATCGGAGAGCTTCGCCAGAGGACGCGACTGCTTGAGCAGCACATCGGCCGCCTGATAAAAACGCACGCCCTCCCATCTGGCCGCCTTGGCGAGCATCGGGCTGGACTCGTCCACGTTGCCGACCGGCAGGAACCGGTCGCCGCCGCGCGACGCATAGCGGCTCCCGCGAATGATCTCGGCGGTGAGCGGCACGCGGCCCGACGCGATGGTGGCCGGCCCGAGGGCGATCAACAAGCCGCCGCCCGATTCCACGTGGCGCTTGAGCGTGGATTCGCTCCACTGGCTCAGCGGCCCGGGATCGGCGAGAACGGCAAACGCCGACTTGCCCAGCGACTCCGCCGTCATCGCGCCGAGGCTCGAATGCTCCACCCTCCACAACCCCGGCGATGCGGCTTCCAGCGCGCTGGTCAGGAACAGTCCCGCCCGCTGCGCTCGCGGCTCCGAGACGACGAGGACCGTCCGCGGATCGCTGCGCTCCACGGCAAACAGATAGCGGTCGTCATCGGCGAGACCGTCCGCCGGCGTAAGCGCGACTTCGCACCGGCTGAAGCCGTATGCCGCGTTGAGGCCGCTGAATTCGACGCGCGCACGGCCGTTTGCCGGAATCGTCACCGGCTTGCGCGCTGCTTCGCGACCGTTGACCATCAGCACAGCGGTTCGCGTCGATTCGGGAGTATTGAACCCGGCGACCACAGCTTCGATCTTGGCCTTCGCGGGATCGCTCACGCGCTTCGGCGCGGCCACGCTCTCCACAGCCCAGTTCGGCTCTTCCTTTGAGCCGAGCGGATGCAGCACGAGGCGCATGCCCGCGCCGAGCTGGAGCTCGGCGAACGCCGCCGGCATCGAGCTGCGCTGGAGGTCGCTGAACAGGTGCGCCTCCACCGGCTGTTTCTGACCCTGCGCGAACGCGCGAATCCCGCGCGCCAGTTCTCCGAACGAGCTCCGGCCGTCCGTCGCCTTCAAGCTGCGAATGCCCTCGACAAGCCGCGCGCCATCTTGCGTTGGCGGAACCGCGACGCTGAACTGCGACGCGAACGTGGCCACGGCCGCCGTGCCTGTCCGGGCCTTTTCGCCGGCCAGAGAGATGGCCTCCTGCTTCGCCTTCTCAAACCGCCCGCCGAAGCGCATGCTGGCCGAGTCGTCCAGAATCGCGAGCGCCACGCCCGGGGCGCCGGCGACGACGGGCGCGGCCGTACGGACAAACGGCCGCGCGAACGCGAAGACAATCAGGGCCAGAAGCGCCATCCGGCACGCCAGCAGAGCCAGGTAATCCAGCCGCCGCTGGCGCACGGAGCTTTCAATGCTGCGCTCGAAGAACATGAGCGAGCTGAAGCTCACCGTTTGCAGCCGGTGCCGCTTCAGCAGGTGCAGCCACACTGGAAGAGCCAGCAGGCCGAGCGCTCCGAGAAATGCGGGTGCGAGGAATCCCATCTACATCCTCCTCTGCCTCACCGCCAGGTATTCGCGCAGCGCTTCGTCGAGCGGCCTGTCCGTGGTGAACAGCCGCCACATCAGGCCCGCCTCCTGGGCTTTCTTCTTCATCTCCTCCAGGTGCGCGTTGATCTTTTCGCGGTACGAGGTCAGCGCGTACTCGCGCGAAACCTCGAGATGCTGATCCGTCTCCACGTCGATGACGATCTTGCCGTCGTCGAACACCGGCGCGAGCTCTTCCGGATCGAGCACGTGCATCAGCAGCACCTCGTTGCCGCGATGGCGCAAAGGCGCGGCGACGCCGACGATGTCCTCGGGCCTGGCGTAGAAATCCGAGATGATCAGCACGATGCCGCGGCGCGAAAGGAAGCGCTGAAAATGAAAGAACGGCTTCGTGAAGTCGGTCTTCGCGCCCGGCTCGGCGTGATCGATGGCGTGCAGCACCTTCATCCACTGGCCCTGGCGCGAGGACGGCTCCACGTAGTCGCGCACGTGGTCGTCGAAAGTAATCAGACCCACCGCGTCGCGCTGATGGTGCGCCAGGTAGCCGAGCGACGCCGCAAGGTAGCGCGCGTAGTCGATTTTTCTCACGCCGCGGCGCGCGAATCCCATCGACGCGCTGCGGTCGAGGAGAATCATCAGGCGCGTATTCGTCTCGCCCCTGTAGCGCTTCAGGAACAGGCGGTCGGCGCGGGCGAAGACGTTCCAGTCCACGTAGCGCAGATCGTCGCCGGCGACGTACGGGCGGTACTCGGCGAACTCCTGGCTGAAGCCGAAGTCGGGCGAGCGGTGGAGTCCGGAGATGAATCCGTCCACCACCGTGCGCGCCGTCAACTCCAGCGTCGAGATGCCGGCCAGGACCTTTGGATCGAGAAACCGCGCCGTCACACGCTGCATATCAGGCTCCGGGGACAGGCGCCGTGTCGAGCAGTTGCATGAGGATCGTATCGGGCGTGAGGCGATCGCTCTCCGCCTGGAAGTTGAGCAGGATGCGGTGCCGCAGCACGGGGCGAGCCAGCGCGCGCACGTCGTCGGTGGTCACGTGATGGCGGCCGCGCATCAGCGCGCGGGCCTTGGAGGTGAGCACAAGGTATTGCGCCGCGCGGACGCTGGCGCCGAAGTTGACGTACTGCTTGATGAAGGCCGGCGCCGCCTCGTCGGAGGCGCGCGTCATGCGCACCAGCCGGACGGCGTAGCGCGCGATGTCTTCCGCGATCGGCACCATGCGCACGAGCTGTTGGAAATCCAGAATCTCTTCAGCGCTGGTCACGGGAAAAACGTCGGCCTTGGCTGTCGTCGTGGTGAGGTCGATCACCTTCATCTCGTCCTCTTCCGGCAGATACTCAAGAAGGGTGTTGAAGATGAAGCGGTCAAGCTGCGCCTCGGGCAGCGGGTAAGTCCCCTCCAACTCGATCGGGTTCTGCGTGGCGAGAACAAAGAACGGCGCGGGCAGCTTGTACATCTTGCCGCGCACCGTACAGGAGAGCTCCTGCATCGCCTCGAGCAGCGCGGATTGCGTCTTCGGCGGCGTGCGGTTGATCTCATCGGCAAGGATGACGTTGCCGAAGATCGGGCCCTGGACGAACGTCCACAAGCGGCGGCCGCTCGAGGAGTCCTCCTCGAGGATGTCTGTGCCGGTGATGTCCGCCGGCATCAGGTCGGGCGTGAACTGGATGCGGCGGAACTCGAGCCCCAGCGTCTGGGCCATCGTCCTCACCAGCAGCGTCTTCGCCGTACCGGGCATGCCCGTAATCAGGCAGTGACCGCCGACGAACAGCGCGATCATCAGTTGCTCGAGAACTTCCTCCTGGCCGACGATCACCTTCCGGACCTCGGAGACCATCGACTGCTGGACTTCCTGAAATCTCTCGATCCGCTCCTTCAACTCCTGGGCTTCGATCTGAATCATGAGTGGGTTCATTCCTTCTTGGACTGGCCATCCGTCAATTCGAGTAACAGCTTCTGCGCCGGACGGAATCCCGGCGCGGCCTCGAGAGCGAGCAAGACCTGGTCTCGCGCCTCTTCGCGTTTGCCCGCGCTGTTCAGCGCGCGGGCGAGATTGAAATGCGCTCCGGCGAGATCCACCGGTTTCATGGCGACAACAACAGAGTACTCTTCGGCGGCCTGATCCCATCGTCCCAAGGCGCCGCGCAGGTCGCCGAGGCGTCGATGGAGCTCTTCGTCGCGCGTGGGATCGATGGCCAGCACGCGCGCCAGCACGGCTTCCGCCTCGGCCTTGCGGCCGGCTTCTTCATGCAGCGCCGCCAGCTTCTTGAACGACGAAGGAGAGCGGCCGCCCGCTTTCACATACTCTTCAAGCTCCTTTTGCGCGGCTGCCTTCTCGCCCTTTTGCAGACGCAGGTCGGCGAGGATCTCGTACATGTTGCCCGCTTCGACGTACTCGGGATAGAGATCCTTCAGACCGCGCGCGATTTCCAGCGCTTCCGCGGTTCGCTTTGAAGCCAGCGTCTCCTTCAAGCGCTTCCTTCCCTCCTGCCATTCGTCGAAGCCGTTGAGCGCCCGCGCGTGCCGTGTTTCGAGCCACGCCAGGAACTCCTTGTCGAAAGCCTCGGGCTTCATGCCGAGCTGCGATTCAATCACTTCGGCCGTGCCCGCCACGCGCGAAAAGGCTTGAATCATCCCGAGCAGTTTCTCCCAGCCCCAGCGTTCGTTGATGAAATCGCAAATCCGCCCGGCCTGGAAATAGCTGACCACGATCTGGGCCGGGAACTCGGGCCGGATGAAGCCGCGGTCGAGCGCCGCCACCGGCAGCAGCGTTTTCTTGCGCATCGCCTGGAGGATCTCGGGCGTCAGGCGGTCGCCCCACTCGGGATTTGTCGCGGTCTCTTCGTGGACCGCGAGCCCTTCAGTGAACCAGCGCGGCAAGCGGTGGTTGGTCATCGTCACGGTGAAGACGTGGCCCAACTCGTGCCACAGCGTGCTGGCCCAATGGTACGAGCCCGGAGCGCGCCCCGACGGGCTGTCCATTGCAACCGAGAGTCCGAAAGTCACGCCCAGAGCGCCGAGTCCGGGCATGCCCATCGTGCGGACAGCGAAGTCCTCGTGGTCGGGATACATTTCCACCTGAACCGGCCCCTGCAACTTGTAGCGGTACTTTTTCTCGTAGGTGGCGAGCGCCCGCGCGACTTCGCGCTCGACATACGGCCGGAGGACTTCGGCTTCCTTCCTGTGCAGCCGCAGCACGTATCGGGGCCGGGCAATAGTGACGAAGTTCTTGTAGCTGTCGAGCAGCGTCAACGAGTTTTTCGTGGGAAGGTTACGATAGCCGGCATCGTAGGCCGCCTCCAGCCACTTGCGCGCCTCCGCTTCGTTGCCGACGCGCATCAGGTTGATGCCGAGTTCGGACTTCGCCGCGTGGTGCTCGGGATCGAGCTCGATGGCGCGGCGGTAGTGCATGATCGCCTCGTTGTACCGGCGATTCAGAACGAAGAGCCGTGCGATTCGCGCGAAGCCTTCACCGTAGCTGGGATTGGCTTCCAGCAACTTCGTGGTCCACTGCGTTTCGCGGTCGGCGAGCAAGTCCACAGCCGCCAGCACGGCCATCGCGTCGAGTGCGTGGGGCTCATCTCTCAACGCGGCCAGGGCCTCCTGAGCGGCCTGCTGCGGGTCGTTCTCTTCCAGATGCAGTTGCGCAAGCAGCTCGCGAGCTTCGATCAGCTTGGGATCTTTCTCGACCGCGCTCCGGGCGAGCTTGAGCGCCCTGCGGTCGAAGCTCTCGTTCGCGGCAAGCGCCAGCCCCAGGAGGGCCGGAGCATAGTCCTTGCGAATTTCAAGCGCCTCGTTGAAGAGGTCCGTCGCCTCGCCGGCATTGAAGCGTTCCAGAAGCAGCCGGCCCCATCTCGTCTTCAACTCCGCGTTCTTCGGCTCGAGCCTGACCGCCTGCCTGAAGGTCACGTTCGCGTCGTCGTACTGGCGCAGTCCCCAATAGCCCGCGGCGCGCTCGGCGAGGTCGGCTGACCGCACAAGCTGCGAGTAGCAGGCGCGCGCCTGCGCACGCCGCCCGCGGCGGTCCATGTCGCGGCAATCGGAAGCCGCACCGGAGGCCAGCGAAGCCGAGAGGACGAAGACCGCCGCCGCGCAGGTTCTCACTTGTCGATCGCCTCCTGCACGCGGGCCAGCTCGATCAGCAGATCGGCGAGCTTCTTTTTGTACTCCGCGACGGGCATCGCCGCTTTCTCGTACTTCAGCTTGTCAATGTCGCGTTCAATCTGTTCCTTTCGCGCAAGCAGCTTCTGCTTCGCGGGGTCTTTGAGCGCCTCCTGTGCCGCGCCGAAGCGCACCACCGGAATCCTCGCCGCCAGCAGGCCGACGCCGTTGTCGGGGCCCGGATTCCGCACTCCGTCGCTCTTGCCGGTGTCTTCGATCAACGGGTGCTCGGTCGCCAGCCGCTTCTGGCTTTCGTAGTAATCGGCCGTCTTGCGGTCCGCGTAGCGGAAGGCCTCGAGCGCCGTGACGACCTCGTTCTTGTCGGTGTCGGCCTCGGCGTTGCGCAGCGCCTCCACCCAATAGCGCGAGAAGACGACGGCGTTCCTCTCCGTGCCGGAACGCGTCGCCGTGATCACCACTCGCTTCTCGCGCTTCAACGCCGGGATCGCCGCGCCGCTGGCGGTCGTCGCAAGCACCACAACCTGCCGTCCCTTGATTCGATTCAGCGCGGTCTTGATCTCGTCGTCCGTGATGTCCGGGCCCGGCACGTTGAACTTGTAGCGCTCGCCATCCCAGGCGCCGTGGCCGATCAACAGGAGGGTTGTCTCATCGTCATCCGTCGCGGATTCGGCCATGCGCGCGAGCGCTTTGAGCAGGGCATCCCTGGTCGCAGCGGCGCCGACGAGCGCCTCGGCGCCGGCGTACTTCTGAACCTCCTGCGCGAGGGAGGTGAAGCGCTTCTCGTAGTCGGGCTCGCCGCCCAGCCCGGCGACAACGATCTGGCGCGACGCCGCCGGCACGGCAAGCGGGAGGAGAGCAAGCATCAATGGAACTCTCACACAGCCCCCCATCGCCGTCTCAGCAGCCACTCCGCGGCTTTCAAACCAGCCGCCAGCAGAAAGACCGCGGGCATGTCCCAGAGGTCGCGCGTCTCGCGCACGGAAATCCCCGCGTTCGAATACGTAATCTCATCGGCGAGCTTGCGCGCATCACGCTCGCTGTAATAGCGGCCGCCCGTTTCGGATGCGATCTTTTCGAGCACGTCGCGATTCTGCTCCGTGCGGAAATTCTCGGCGACGCCGTCTTCCCTCCGCACGGTGAACACGTCGCGGCCCAGCTCTTCCTCGCCGCGCCTGGCGACCACTTCCACAAGGTAAGATCCCGGCGGCTGGGCCATGTAGCTTGCCCGGTAGGCGCCCGGCGAATCGTTCACGGGCTGGAGAGTCACGGTATCGGCCAGGCCGCCCGGACCGAGGATCTTGGCCTCCACGCTCGCGTCCGGCGCGGCCACGTAGTTGCGGTCGCGGGCCTCTGCGAGAATTTCGACTTTCTGCTCGTCGGCCAGCACGGGCTCGGGCGTGTAGGCGGAGACGCGCCCCTGCGCGCTGCTGACGATCCAGCGGCCGAGCTGCTGCCAGAACGTTTCGTGGCTCATGTCCTTGGAGTCCTGGCCCATCTGCCAGCGCCAGCTTCCACCGGTGGCGAACACCGCAACCCGTCCCCGGCCGTAGTTGTGCGTGACAAGCAGCGGCAGCGTTCCGCGCGCCGGGCGCATGTCGAGCAGCACGGTCGCGCCCGGCTTCGGCGTTCCAACGTCCTGATGATCGGCGAGGTACGGCATCTTTTTCCATCGCGCGGCCGTCTTGTCGGGGGAATCCTCAAGCCGCGTGAGATCGCTGTCGCGCCCCGCCCCGCCCACTTCGACAGTCGCGGGCTCGCGGCGGAACGTGAGCTTCCTCTCCGGCAGAACGACGGGCAGCAATTCGGCGAGCGGGCTCTTGTTCCAGCCGCCGTCGGAGAACGAGACGCGCCCGCCGAGCATCAGCAGTCCGCCGCCGCGGCGATCGACGAATTCCCGCAGCAGCGTGATCTGCGTGGGCGTGAACGACGACGCCTCCAACGTTCCCAGAATCACGGCCGAGTAATCGAAGAGCTCTTCCACTGTCTGCGGGAATCCGTCCTCCAGCTCTTTCGGATTCGAGATGCCCTGGCGGTAGATCTTGTTCTGCGTCGTCCGCAGAATGCTGGCGAGCTGAACCTGCTCATCGAGCTCGAGCGCGCGGCGGATGAACTTCATCTCCCACCGCGGCTCGCCTTCGTAGTAGAGGATGCGCGGTTTCTTGTCTTCCACCACCACCAGCCGGTTCAGTGCGTTGTTCGCGGGATTCGTCTCGCCTTCCAGCGGCTCGATCGAAACACGATAGGCGCGCGCGCCCGCCTCTCCCGCGGTGAAGCTGAGGACTTCGCGGGCCGAGCTTCCGTCGGAGGGCAGCGCGACTTCGCGCGAGGCGAGGAGCTTGTCGCCATCCCTGACGCCGAGCTTCGCGCGCTTGCCTGCAAAGCCCGCCTGGCGGAACGTGACCGCCGCGCTCAGCCGCGATCCCGGCAACGCGCGCGCGGGGAGCGTGACATCGGTGATCTCGACATCGCGGTCGATCTGCTCGCGGCCGAAGCCGACGGTGTAGACCGGGATGCGGCTTCTGCGGATCTGCGACGTCGTCTCAAGGTCGATGCCGCCGGCGTTCTCGGCGCCGTCGCTCAACAGCACGATCGCGCCGATCGGCAGCGTCGCGGCCTCCTGCACCGCCCGCAGCAGCCCGTCTCCGAGCTGCGTCGCGGAGGCGTCCGCCCGGAGCGCCTTCAAATCCGCGACTCTGTCCAGTCCTGTCCCGGCTCGATAGGTTCGTACGGGATAACGGTTCTTCAGCGCGGCGAGCAGTCCATCTTCCAGCAATCCGCGCGCCCTGTCGATTCGCGCCGCACCGTTCTCCTGGATCGCCATGCTGCGCGAGGCGTCGATGACTACGGCGATCACGCTCTGGTTGGGTTGCAGCGTCGAAACGCTCAATGCGGGCTGCCAGAGCATCATCAGCAGCAGACAGATCAGGAGGAATTGCAGTGCGCCGAGCGTCGCCGCACGGCCTACCCGTCCGAACCTCCGCACCTGCCGCCACGCGAGCCATCCGACAACGCACGCGATCGCCGCCGCTCCGGCCGCCAGCATCCAAACGGGCCATTCGCGCAGCAGGACAAAGGTCCCGCGCTGGTAGACCGCCCACGGATACTTGAAGAGGAATTCGAACATCTTCGTCGGCGCAACCTCTCTCTAGTGCGTCATCGCGTAGATGATCGCGTTAATACCGGTTCGATAGGCGAGCGAAGCGTACTTCTCGGGATACTCCGGGTGGTCCGCCCATTCCCACGCGTCGCCCAGATCCATGTTGTGGCAGATGTAAAGAACGATCCTTCCTTTCTGATCCCTCAGCGCGCGCCACTTCGGCTCGAAGCCGTCGTATTCGTGCGTCTGGCGAAAAGGGTAGTTGACGATGCCGGGCACCTGAAACTTGTCGTCGAGGTCATAGAGCACGTGGAAGATCGGATCCGAGTTCTCGATGTCGACGATCGGGCGGTCCGCCATGGATCGGTTCAGGCTTTCGGTGAAGATGCTCCAATCGAGGGTTCCGTGGAAGTCGTCGGTCATGACGAAGCCGCCGCGGTCGAGGAACTCGCGCAGCTTTTGCGCCTGGGAAAGGGGCAGATCCCAGTGGCCTGCCTCGACGACATACACGAACGGGTAGTTGAAGAGGTCGTCGGAGATGAGATCGACGACGTGCTCGACGCTGCGGGCGTTGATTCTGCTGAGCCGGCGAACGCCCTGGAGGAACTGGCGGTCGGCCTTCGGGTAATCAACGGTCCACGCGCCGCGCATGGCCCACACTCCGGTGGCCTGAACGTTTCTGTAGCGCAAGCGCGCGAAGGTGAACTCGGTTTTCTCGTGAGCGTCCGGCGGCAGAATGAAATCGTCCTCGCGATCCTGGAACACCTGCCAGGCGCGGCGCTGGAGGGCGTAGCTCCCGCACGCAAGTGTCAGGGTGATGAGAATACATCCCCATAGCGTGCCGCTGCGCATTACATCCCTCCGGAATGCCACTCAGAATAGCACAGGCGTCTCCCGCCGAAGGCAGGTTTCACCCATGAGTTATTGGACGTGCGAACGGCCCGGACAGTTTTTAAATTTCGCGCGCCGGTCAGGCCGCGAGCAGCCCTCTCAGGTTCCATCCGCAAATCGTGCTCGCCTCCAACTTGTTGCCGTTGGGTCCCGGCCAATGGGTTTCGAGGCTGACCGCGCCCGCATAGCCGTCATCGAGCAGCGCCTGAATCTGACCTTTCCAGTCCACATGCCGCGTTCCAACCGGCCCCCACACCGGCTTGTGGCCTTCCATGTGGCAGTCCTTCGCGTGAACGTGCGCGATGCGCTTCTTCGGCAGCAGATTGTAGCCGTCCGGGAAGGGTTTCTCCCCGGCCACCATCATGTTGGCCGGATCCCAGACAAGCTGAAGGTTGGGATGCGCGACGCGGTCGAACACGCGCACCGCCTCGGACGCTGTCCCGACGTTGCAGGCGTGCTCATTCTCGAGACCGCAGATGACGCCGTGCGGCGCGAACTGGCGGGCGAGCTTCTCCGTCGCTTCGCAGATCGCATCGATGCACTTCTCAGGCTCCACAGTTCTCCAGTACGAAAAGACGCGAATGATCTTCGCGCCGGTCATCTCGCAAATCTTCAGCGCCCGATCGGCGAGACGGGGCTGATCCTCGAAGGTGTGCTTCGAGGCGAAGATGTCCTGCTGAAAGCGCGTGTCGACTTCCGGCGCGTTGGGCAGGACGCACTTCAGAATCGGCGAGGCGATCGACAGCACCCTCATACCGCGTGCGTTGATCATGTCCATGGCCCGGCGCAGCTCGTCGTCGCCGAGGTCCATGATGTTCTTGCCCCACACGACGCGCAGCTCCGCGCCGGTCATGCCGATCGCGGCCATGGCGTTCAACGCCGTTTCGAGGTCGGGAGAGAATTCGTCTGTGATCGCCGCCAGCTCCAGCTTGGGTTGCATTGCTCTTATTTGAGTGTAGCGGAGCGGCTGCCTTCGACGATGAGGTTCACCCGGTTGGCGCGAACGTTGGCGATGCGTTCGGTGAGGCCGCTCGGCCAGGCGACCTCGAGCGAGCGGATTTCGCCCTCCTTGCCCAGCCCGAACACGAGCGTTCGCTCACTCTCGGAGCAGTAGCTCGAACCGCTGCGCATCATCTGCCACTGCCTGCCAGCGGCCGTCTCGACGCGCACGACGGCGCCGATGCCGTCGCGGTTCGACTTCACGCCCTGAAGCCGCACGGCCACCCAGGTGTTCTTCCGGACGTTGGCGTCGTTGCGGAACAGGTGCGCCGGCCCGTGGTTTGTCGTGACGAGCAGGTCGAGATCGCCGTCGCGGTCATAATCCGCGTACGCCGCGCCTCGCGCCACGATGGGCTTTGCCAGGTCCGGGCCGAGCTTCGCCGTGACTTCCTCGAAGCGGCCTTCGCCCAGATTGCGGAACAGATGCGGCGGCTGCGCGAAACGAATCTTGGGCTGAACGCGGCCGATCTCTTCGTCGATGTGGCCGTTGGCGGCGAAGATGTCCATCCAGCCGTCGAGATCGTAGTCGAAGAAGAAGACTCCGAACGCCAGGCTCAGCAGCGAGGCGCGTCCCACGGTGGAGCGCGGGGCTTCATCGACGAACAGGCCGTTGCCTTCGTTGTGGTAGAGGCCCAGCATCTGGTTGCTGAAGTTGCCGACCAGCAGATGCGCGCGGCCCGATCGGTCGTAGTCGGCGGCATCGACGCCCATCGCGCCGCGCGCCACGCCGTCTTCGCCGAACGCGACCCCCGCCGCGACGCCCTCTTCAACGAACTTGCCGTTCTTCAAGTTGCGGTAGAGCTTGTTGGGCTGCGTGTCGTTGGCGACGAAGATGTCGGGCCACCCGTCGTTGTTGTAGTCCATGACGGCGACGCCAAGCGACTTGCTTGTCGGGTCGGCGAGGCCTGCTTTCGAGGTCGCATCTTCGAACCGCCCCCCGCCGAGGCTGCGGTAGAGCTTGCTCGAGACGCCCTTGTAGCTCTCCGGCGTGCAGTAGCTCTTGCTGACGCCGTCGAGCGAACACCAAAGATCGCCCTTGGGAGTCCACTGGACGTAGTTGGCGACGAACAGGTCCAGCCGTCCATCCCTGTCGTAGTCGAGCCAGGCCGCGCTGGCGCCGAAGTTGGCATTGCGGACGCCGCTCAGCGCGGTGACATCTTTAAACTTACCGCCGCCCTCGTTGTGGAACAGGCGGTCGCCTTCGAGCGCCGTGATGTAGACGTCGGGGCGCCCGTCGTTGTCGTAGTCGCCGACGGCCACGCCCATCCCATACATCTCCACATCGAGGCCGCTGCCGCGCGTGGCGTCGCGAAACGTGCCGTTGCAATTGTTGAGGTACAGCGCGTGGAGGCTCTTGCGCCCGCGCGGCGTCCAATCCTTGCCGTTGATGAGCAGGATGTCGGCCCAGCCGTCGCCGTCGAGGTCAGTGAATGCCGCGCCCGAGCCCATGGTCTCCGGCAGCCACTTCTTCCCCGCCCTGCCGCTGTTGTGGGTGAAGCTGACGCCCGCCGCCTTGGTGACATCGGTAAACCGCGCGCCGGACTGCGCGAACGCCGCCGCCGCGCCGGCAAGAATCAGAAGGTATCTCATCGCAGTGGGCTGCTCTCGTGCTCGTGGATCGGCTGCCGCTCGTTGTTGTCTTCGGGGCTCAGCGACCTCACCCTGGCGGTGAGGATCTGCGCCGATTCGTCCGCCTTGAAGCGGCGGAACAGAATCTCTTCCCGCTTCGCCTTTCCAGCATCCCCGATTCCACGGTAACAAAGCATCAGGTTGTAGTGCGCCTGCACGTCTTCGGGATCGATGGACAGCACCTGCTCGAAGGCCTTGATGGCGGCCCTGTAGTCGCGCTTCAGAAACAGGATTCGTCCCAACTGGTTCTGCACGACGCGGTCGCGGGGATACTGCGCGATCACGCGCCGCAGCGACCGCTCCGCGGCGTCGTAGTCGCCGTCCGCTTTCTCGATGAGCGCCTTGAAGAAGTGGATGCGGCCCAGGCTCGCGTCGATCTTCAGCGCCTTCTCGATGGACTCCTTCGCCGCTTCCGTTTCGCCCTCCTGAATCAGGGCGCGGGCGATATTCAGCCAGCCGTCGGCGTATTGCGGATTCGCCTCCACCACCTTGTTGAACGCGTACTCGGCGCCTTTGAGGTCGCCTTGCAGAAGCAGGCCGATGCCCCAGTCGTTCCAGCGCTCGTAGTCGGCCCGCTCGACCGCAGGCGTCCAGGAAGGCTCGGCTCCAGGCTTTCCGAGCGGAAGGCACGCCTCAGCCTTGGCCAGCGTCACGATTGGCAGCGCAGGGACGCGGTCTTTGATCTGGCCGGACACGTTGCGCGGGATGTTCTGCGCGGAGAAGTCATACTCCCGGCTGTCGTAGTGGATGCTGACCAGTTTCGGGTCCTGGTCCGGCTTCGCCTTCCCGGCGTAAGAGAACTGCGTGTAGTAGTGAGAGAACTTGCGATAGTTCAGCCTGGCGGTGAAAGTGACAGGCCCTTTCGCGTCCTTCGGAATCGACACGCGGTAGTGGGCGACGTCGGCCGCGCCCGGCGGGATCAGACGAACGTAAAGCAGGCTGCGCGCCTGCCACGCATTGCGTTTGTTAATCATGTTCCCCGCGCCGTCGAGCATGAACGAACGGTAGAAGTGCGCGCCCTTCTCAACGGGACCGCGGCCTTCGTCTTCCACGCTTCCACTCCAGAAGAAGACCTTCCCGTTGGCGTCGCGTCCCTGCAACTCAAGCCACACGTCGAAGGCGTCCACAGTGCCGCCCGGAAAGAAGTGGCCGATCTTCTTCGTGCGAACGACGACGTCGACCTTCACGGTCGATCCCGGCACAAAAGCGGGGCCGGCCTTATCAAGAGGCGCGGCGACCTTCCCCACTTCGCGGATGAAGAACTGGCCGGCTGTCTCCGCCTCTTCGCCGACAGCGAACGAAGACATCAACTGTTGAGGCGAGTCGCCCGAACGGCGCAGCATCTGAACGCCGGGAGCGGCCTCGGCCGGCGACGCCGCGAAGATGTCCACGCTGATGAACCCCGATTTCAGGAAGCCCTCGACGGCCTTGAGCTGCGTCTCATCCTTGTTCGCGTAAGGCACGGCGGTATTGGCCGCGGCGAAGCGGTGATCGTGAATCATGCCGTTGCGCGCGCCGAAATCCCTGGATGGCACGAGCGGCATGTGGCAGTCGGCGCACACCATCGGCTTCTGCGGGTAATAGAAGGACCGCGCCCCCTGCCCCGAAACGCCGCTCGCCTGCCAGTTGTCGTAGTCGTTGAAGCCGCGCAGCCAGCGGTAGTTGTTTACGGGCACGTCGAGGTGAACCTTGTGGCACGTGGCGCAGAACTCCGCCGAGTCGCCGCGCATGAAGGGCTTCATGAACGTGCGGCGGTGCGGCTCGGGCTCGACTTTCACCAGGAAGTCGTGCAGCCAGCGCACGTACTTGTTCTTGCTCATGGCGAGCTCGTGCAGCGGCGGGTACTCGATGGTGAAGCCGCCGTTGCCCATCGTGCTGTCGACGTGCACGATCGAGTGGCAGCTCACGCAGCCCAGGCCGTTCTGCGCCTCGGGTGTGTCGATCTGCTCGGCCGCCGGCGTTTCAAACCGGCCGTTGAAGAACATCGCGTGGTCGTGGCAGCCCGCGCACCACTTGCTGCCGTGAGTGCCGGAGATCTCCTGCATGTGCTCGATCGACTTCCGGTAGAACTGGTTGTTGAACGAGGAGAAGCGGTGCATCGAGCTGCGCCACTGGTTGTAGATGTCCTTGTGGCAGTCGGCGCAGCGCTCCGAGTCCATGAAGAAGTTCGCCGGGATCGTGGTTCCAACGTTCGTGTTCGCCGACGACGGCCAGAACGGCGACTGTTGTCCGGCGCCTTCTTCAGCCATCGACGTGGGGACGACAAGCGGATTGCGGATGCGGTAGGACTGCGGGGGGAAGAGCGCCTGGTACGCCACCGCGGCGCCGCACAGCGCTCCTCCGCCGAACAGCACCCAACACAACGCGCGAGAGCGGACGGCGAGGTAAATCAGAAGGGCGCCGACGAATCCCGCGACGGCGTGCGCGATGAGCGCCCACTTGTTCTCGATCAACGCGCCTCTGCGCACGAGGAACCAGCCGAGCGCGGC
This sequence comes from uncultured Solibacteraceae bacterium, assembly GCA_964472745.1. Taxonomy (GTDB): domain Bacteria; phylum Acidobacteriota; class Terriglobia; order Bryobacterales; family Bryobacteraceae; genus CAYYNC01. The sequence goes on along the minus strand of CAYYNC010000001.1, from coordinate 249,761 downwards.
GCACACAATCAGCGCCGGCGCAGCCCACATCAGGCGCTTCCGCCATTGCCGAGAAAACGCGAGCGCCCACACAAGCGGCAGCACCAGCGCAAGACCGAGCACGATGTGCGCCACGACGTTCGACATGTAGAACAACGTCGGCGAAGCGTCGGCCATCAGGTACAGGCTGTTCGCGACCAGGACCAGCAGCAGCCACATGGCCCAGCGATCAAACCGTTTCATCGCCCAATACCCTTTCTCAGCGTCACCGCGCCGGCCTGAAGCGGCTGCAACAGGCGCAGCGCGGGCCTGGAGATGTACTCGCGTCTGTACGCGTCGTGCTCAGGCGTGGACGGATACTGCTCGCCCGGCGGATACGGGTAGCTCGACATCCTGTGAAACGGCAGCGGCTCGACCGATTGCGAGAACGCCGTGTTGGCATCGCGGTCTTTCGCCCAGCCGTCCACTTTCAGCAGCCAGTCGCGGCGCCAGCCCGGAGGCGGCGCGGGCAGCGCGGCGGCGTCATAGATCAGGGTCAGCTCGTCGCCGGAGCCCATGATCACCATGCGGTCTTCCGGCGCCGCGGTGAGCGGCGTCACGTCGCCGTAGCGCGTGTACAGGCCCGGCGTCGGATTCCACAGCGAGGCGGCCGCGGGTTTCTCGTAGAAGAACTGCTCGGGCTGCTCGCGGCGCGGATGAATCAGCGTCGCGGAGAAGCCGCGGAAAGCGAGGCTGGAGCGCTTTGGAGCGAGCGCGGTGAGGCGCGTTTCGGGCGGCGCGGAGTCCTCGCTCAGAAAGATCTCGTCCCAGAAGACGCAGAGGTTCGTCACGATGCGGACTTCCCGCGACGCGGAAAGGAACTTGCCGGTGAGATCGACGGCGATCGTCTTGGGCTTGCCGGCCGGCATGCCCATGTCTTCGATGACGGTGACCCAGCGGCCCGCGGCGTCCTTCACTTGCAGCTTCGGCGTCACGAGCCCGGTTTGCGTCGCTTGCGATTGGGCAAGGAATGTTGAGCCGTCGGCCCAATCCACCCAGCCATTGAGAATCAGCACAGCGCGGTTGCCCCGCGCGGCGGCGCCGAAATCGAGGTCGAGCGCGTGCATCGCGGCGACGCCTTGAAGATCGCGCTGGAAGCCGTCGGCGTAGCGGCGGTCGCGCCTGAGCAGGCGCTCGGTGACGTCGCGCTTGCCGTCTTCCCGCGCCGTGAGCGGATACACCCGATTGCGCGCGCCGAACAGGCGGAACTCGGGGAACGGAGGGGATTTCCACTTGTCGTTCGAAAAGATCTCAATGCCGGCCGGGTGATCGACGGCGATGAGCTCGACCTGGTCGATGTAGCTCACCTCGCTGAGTTCTTCGGTGATGCGGATTTCGTACTCGCCGTTGCGCGGGCGCAGCGATTCCCCGCGGATGGATATGTACTCGTCGTGGTCGACGGGGAAGTAGCGCCCGTCGCCCGATGAAGCGCCCAGCGGCGCCACGCCGAGCACGTCGGTGATGTACTCGAAACGCTCGCCGTTCCACGTCCAGATGACGGGGCACGAGCCTGAAAGGCGCTGCGCCTCGTCGAACTTCAGCGTCACGCCGGGCTTCTGGTTCATTTCGTTCTGGATGAGCCCGTTCGGCCACGTGATGCGAATCGTGTCGATGGCGCGCCCGCGCCCCAGGCCGAACAGCAGCGGATAACCGGCGTAGAGCTGTTTCTGATAGAGGAGCCCGGACTTCACTTCGACTTCGGCGCCCGGCGCGAGCTTGAGGTTCTTGATGCCGTTCAGGCGCACGCGCGTCCAGGCGTGCCTGGTGAGCGTGCGGTTGAGCGCGAGCGTGAGCTTGCCGCCGGCGTTTGAGACGACAGCATCGGTGCGGCCGTCGCCGTCGAAGTCCGCCGCCGCGGCGTGCGGCGCCGCAGGAGCGGCTTTGGCCGCGGCATATTTCGCCGGGGCTTCGTTGCGCGCCACGCCCTGCGCGGTGATGGCGTCCATCGCTCCGCGGCTCTCGAAATCGGCGAAGGCGGCGATCTGCCTGGGCGCGGAAGGCAGCGCTTCAAAGCGGGTCCAGCGGTTGAGCGCGATGCCATCCTGCCAGGCGAGGTCGAGAGTCGAATCGTTGTCTGCGTCAACTGCGCCCAGAAGGACGGCGCCGGCGGGAATGGCGTCCAAGGGCACGGCCTCGTAGACGCCCGCCAGGCGGTCGCGATAGAGAACGGCGCCGCGCCCGGCGTAGGTTACCGCGATGTCGTGCGACTTGCTGTCGGGAACCATTCGCGTGACGAGGCCCGAGATCGCCCTGCCGGATTGGAAGGGGATGGCGGCGGTGCGGTCGGCGAAGCCCGCCTGGGCCTGGTTGCGCAGCAGCGCGCAGGTCTCGCCGAGCAGCAGCAGGTCGAGGTCGTAGTCGTGATCGTAATCCACCCACACCGCGGCCTCGAAGCGGCGCTGAGGGAGAGCTGCCGGCGCAGCGCGGAGCACGCCGGCGTCGTTGCGGAACAGTTTCGGCCCCGCGCCCGTGAGCACGACGAGATCCGGGCAGCCGTCGTTGTCGTAATCGCCGGGCGCGATGTTGACGACATCTTTCATGGCAGCCAGGTCATCCTGCTTGGTTGGGGTGCGCCCGCTCTTGAAAACCGTCACGCCGTTGCGCGACGCGGCAATGAGATCCGGCAAGCCATCGCCGTCGATGTCGGCCGCCGCGAGCTTCAGCGATGCGGCATCGAAAGCGCCGGCGAGCGCGACATTCTCGAACCTCAGCGCCGCAGGGGCGGGCTCGGGCTGTCGAGGCGGGATCGCTTCGTAAACCTCCGCGTAGCGGCTCCACTCGACGTCCTCGTTGCCCGTGCCGCTGGCTTCGTGCATCTTCTTCAGTTCCTGGAAGCGCGCCAACTCGCGTTTGGCGTCATCCATGCGTCCGGCGGCGCGGTAGGCGTTGAACAACTGAAAGTGCGGGGCCGCGAAATTCGGATCGAGCTTGGCCGCCAGCTCGAACTTCGCCGTCGCCTCCTTCTGCCGGCCTTCCGCCTTGTAGAGCACGCCGAGGTTGTAGTGCGTGATCGGCTCGTCCGCGACAAGCTGCGCCATCTTCTCCAATTGCGCGATGGCCTGGATCGAATCGCCCATGCGTTTGAACTCGATGCCGAGGTTGAACCAGGTGTGAGGAAGCGAGGGGTCCTGCCTCTGCACCGCTTCGAGCTCGGCGATCCCTTCCTTGGAGTTCGCCGCGCGGAGGAGGGCGAGCCCGTAGTTGAGGCGGTCGACGGCGGACTTCGGATTCAGCTCGAGCGCTTTCTTAAACTGCTCGACCGCCTCTTTCTGTGTCGTCGGATTCTCGTAGAAGGCCTTGCCGAGAGTGCGGAGCCGCGTGATCCGCTCCTGGATGGGCACGTTGGTGTCTCCGCTTGAGACGACAAGAAGCCCGGCGAAAAGCACGGCTACGGGGAGAAAGATTCTGAAGCCCCTCATTGGGCACTATTCCGCCACACCATCGCCCGGAGCGTCAATAATCGAAACCTACTAGCACTGGGCGCCTCAGGCGCGCGGGCTATAATGGGGTTTCCCCACAACTAAAGCCATGTTTTTCAAGCGCCAGCAGCCAAAACAGCCCGCCTTCGAGGAGCAGATGGAACAGCTCAAGGCCGCCGGTTATGACGTTTTCCGCGCGAGCGAAAAGATCGTCGTCCGCAGGGCGAACTTCGCGGCGGTTCTGAAGCAGGACGCATTGGGCCGGGCCGGAATCGAGGACTCCGGGCTGGCGCTTGGAGACGAAGTGGCCCTTCTCACCGACGTGGGCTTCCAGAAGATCTTCCTCACGCCGTCGGGCCGCAAAGCGCCGGCGCTGGCCGACCATCTCAAGGGACTGCACGCGTTCGTCGAGGACTTGCGCGAAGCGCTGGGCCTGACGAGCCTGTACAACGAGTCGCTGGGCACGACGAACGAGCTGCACCTCTACGACCGCGTGTGGCGCCGCGACAGCGGGCATCAGCCCAAGCCTTGGGAGAAACGTCAGTCGCCGGGGTGATAGCGGCGCTCCGCGTTGCGGCGGATGTCGCGCTTGTCGAACCACGCTTCCTTGAAGCGCTGCTCCGAGTAAAGCGGCGCCTGGTCGAAGAAATGCGGCGACTTCGGATCGGCGCTCTGGCCGAAGACGAGCAGCGACCGCGCCCTGACTCGCCTGGCGAACTCAATGACGGCCACGTAGGTGTTCCCGCTCGCGCCGTAGGCGTACCTGGAGCCCGGCGGGCGGCGCGTGTTGAAGACGCAGATCATGCCCAGCGTTCCGGGGCCGCAGGGAACGGGCACGCTGGGCTTGGCCTCGCTGAAGGGCTCGAGAACGCCGCTGGTGTGAATGCGCTGCAAGCGGAACACGTCGCCATACGGAACCCGCCAGGTTCCGTAGAGCTTCTCAAGGGCGTTCTTCACCTCGCCGAGATTGCCGGAGTGCGCGCGCGTCTGCACGTACAGAGTCATCGCCACGGAGTTGTTGCGGCTCACGCCGTCCCAGGATCTCAGCTCGGCGGCGAGCGGCTCGAGATCCTTCGCCAGTCCCTTTTCTTTCCACACGGCCGACCATCCGGCGATGTCCTCCTGCTCGGTGAAGACGCTGGTGTCGAGCGCAGCAACGGCCCATTCGTCGAAGCTGAACCGGGGGCGCGAGGCGAGAATGCGGCGCGAGTTCTTCGCGCGCGCGTTGTCGGGCTCGGGCGACATCAGAGGCGGGAAGCGCGAAGCATCGAGGGAATCCCCGCCGGCCGCGGCGAAGGGCGTTGAGTTCGAGTTCTGCAAGTAGCCCGAGGGCGGGTTGGTGAACTGCGGAAAATCCTGGATGGCATGGTAGCCCTGCCAATCGGTGGCGGGGTCGCTGCCGTCGAGCACGGCGGACCAGTCGTATGCGGGATCGCGCTTCGGCAGCGTGCAGCCGTGAATATAGAAGATGTTGCCCTTGGCGTCGGCGTACATGGTGTTCGAGCCGAAGATCGCGCGCATGGCAAGGGCCTGTTTGAATTCGTTGAGATTGCGTGCGCGGGCGAAGGCGATGCGCTGCTCGAGCTGGCCGCCGCGGTCGTGGCCGGTGACGCGGGCGGTGATGGGCCGGCCATTGCGGATGGCGAGCACAGGGCCGCGATGCGTCTTGCGGAACTTCAGGGTGATCTCACGCGTCGAGTCGTCTGTCTTTACGCGGATTGCGTCCGTCCACTCCTGGGCCTTGCGCCAGCCGTCGCCGTAGCGGTACATCAGCGGATCCAAGGGCTGATCGAACTTCTCGAACCACGCGTCGGCGAAGTCGGCGTTGTTGTTGGTGTGGCTCCAGCCGTGCTTCGCGGTGAAGCCGGAGCGGATGTAGGGCGTGGCGAGGATCGCAAAGCCGGAGACGCGCAGGCGCTGTTTGCTGAGAAGGTGCGCTTCGTAGCGCTGTCCGCCGCCAAAGAACGCGACGTGGGGATTGATGAGCAACATCGCTTTTCCCGACGCCGACCTGGAGGGTGCAATGGCCCACATGTTGGAGCCCTCGTCCTCGCTCGGGGGCTCCGGGACCTGAGTAAGCAGTCCGGCCAGCTCAGGAAAAGCAGCGGCGATTTCGGCGCGCTGGAGGCGTCCCGCGGTCACAGCGCGGCTCACCGCGCTCTGCAACTGAATGGCGAGGATCATCCATGGCTCGTAGTGTTGGATGAGCCGTGGCGTCAGTTGCGGGCGAGACTTCAAGTAGAAGTTGAGGCCGGCGGCCCACGCGTCACAGATGTCACGCGCATCGGTGGACATCCGGGCGTACTCGGCGCGGGCCAGGCGGTTGACCTCGAAGGCGCGGTTGAGGAGGTCGCCCAGGACACCCGCACGCCCGGACAGCTCCGCGGCGCGCCCGATGCCGTGGACGATGTCGTCCTCCACCTGCCAGAAGTTGTCCTCGGCCTGGGCATACAGCAGACCGAAAACCACGCTTGCATCGGTCGGACCCTCGATGTGCGGGACGCCCCAGCGGTCGCGCGTGATGGTGACTTTACGAGCGATCCCCGACCAGCCGGATTGAGCGGGGGCGAGCGCCGCGATCAGCAGCGTGCAGAGCAGGCGAAGGCGCATGCCCTTCTATCTTATGGTCTGGGCGGGGCGGCCTGTGCGGGATTGAAGGCGGGCTCATCGTCGCGCGGCATGGCGATCCAGGCGATGAGGTAAGCGATGAGGCCAAGGCCTTTGAAGAGGATCGCGGCCAGGAAGGCGACGCGGACCAGGGTGACGTCCCACGCCATGTGGCGGGCGATGCCGGCGCAGACGCCGGCGATCTTCTTCTCCGCCATGTAGCGGCGCATGCGCGGGCGGGGCGCGTAGTCGGCGGGCGCCGACGGCGCGCCGGAAGCCTTGCCGCAGTGCGCGCAAAAGCGGTCTGCGTCGTTCATCGCGTTGCCACAGGCCGTGCAGTACATGTCGTCCTCCCTCCACTCCTAAGATACGAAGGCGCCAGGGGATAAGTTCCCTTGGCGGCTGCGGCATCCGATAGACTGGGCACATGCCAAGCGCGGAAACCAAGTCGTTGTTCGAGGGCGAGTTCCTGCTGTACTACGAGTACGCGGAGCGGCGGCTGTTCGCGCTGGCGGAGGAGATTCCCGAGGAGCTTTACGCGTGGCGACCGGCGGAGGGGGTGAAGTCGCTGGGGGAGGTGTTCAAGCACATTGCGCTGAGCAACGGGCTGCAACTCAAGCTGCTCTCGGGGATGCCGGCCGACGACCTGATGGCCTTCGCGCGCACACTCGAGGCCGAGGAGAAGAAGCCGGCGGCGAAGTCCGCCGTGATGCGGGACCTGATCGACTCGTGCGCCGCCCTGCGCCAGGCGCTGGCCGCGACCAAAGATGAGGACCTCGGCAAGAGCGTGGACTTTTTCGGCTCGAAGACGACGGTGCGCGGGACGTGGATGGCGCTGCTGGCGCACATGTGCGAGCACCTGGGCCAGGCGATCACGAACGCGCGGATGGCGGGGGTGAAGCCGCCGTGGCCGGAGGCGAAGGTCAGAAGCTGATCTTGCCGAGGATGACGGGGCGGGCGGCGCCGGTGGCGGAGGGGAGGTTGCCGGGGCGCTTGTGCCAGGTTTCGTGGGCCAGCACGGCGAAGGCGATGGCTTCCTTGAGGTCGGGGTCGATGCCGTAGTGATCCGACGTCTCGACTGCCAGGTCGGGGAGCTCGCTTTCGAGCATCGTCATGAGCGTCGCGTTGTGCACGCCGCCGCCGGAGACGATGACTTCATCGAGGTCGTCTTCGTCGAGGGCGAAGCGGTAGATGGCGTCGGCGATCGATGCGGCGGTGAGGTGCGTGGCAGTCGCCATGAGGTCGGCGGGGTCAAGACCCGAGGCGAGGAGGCGTTCGACGAAGGCGCGGCCGTACTGTTCGCGGCCCGCCGATTTCGGCGGGCGGCGGAAGTAGAACTCCTCGCGGAGCAACTCGTCGAGCAGCGCGGGATCGACGGCGCCCTGGGCGGCCATGCCGCCATTGCTGTCGTAGGCGCTGCTGCCTGCTGTGAAGTGCGCGGCGAGCGCGTCGATCACCATGTTGCCGGGGCCGGTGTCGAAGGCGAGCACCCTCTCGGCGGGGCAGTTGGGCGGCAGGACGGTGATATTGGCGATGCCTCCGATGTTGAGCAGCACTCTTCCCTTCTCCGCGTTGCGGAACAGCAGCCAGTCGACGTAAGGGACGAGCGGCGCGCCCTGGCCTCCGGCGGCGATGTCGCGGGGACGGAAGTCGCTGACCACGGGGATTCCAAGGCGCTCGGCGAGGACGGAGCCCTCTCCGATTTGAAGGGTTGAGGCGACTTTGCGGCCGAGGACGTCGGCGGGAGCGCCTTCGTGATAGATGGTCTGGCCGTGGACTCCGACGAGCTCGATTGAGCTCAGGGCTATTCCGCTTCTTTCGCAGCAGGATTTTACGGCTTCGGCGTAGAGCTCGGCGAGGAGGAAGTGGAGGCGGGCGATCTCCCGGGTGTGGGTGTTGCAGTCGGAAACAGAGAGGATCGCTTCGCGCACCTCGCCGGGATACGGGGTCGAGCGGCCTGCGATGGTTTCGACGGCGGTGTTCTCTACATCGACGATGGCGACATCGATTCCGTCCAGCGAGGTTCCGCTCATGATTCCGGCGATTCGCATTTGAGTCAGTTAGATGGCCGGCCGGAGACCGGCCGGCAGATCAAACGATCCGCCCCGCATCATTTTCGCTTCAGTTCCTCCTTCAGCTCGCTGAGGAGTTGGAGGGCTTCGAGCGGGCGGAGGTTGTCAATGTCCAGGTTGCGGATGCGCTCGGCCGCCTGCCAGCCGACGGGCTCGAAGAGCTGGATCTGGAGTCCGGCGTCGCGTTTTCCTTTCTTCGGCGGGTTGAGCTCCGCGCTGACGTCGTGCTCGGTCTTCTCGTGGAGCGCGAGGATCTGCTTGGCGCGATCGATGACGGCGGGCGGCAGCGCGGCGAGGCGGGCGACCTCGAGGCCGTAGCTCTTGTCGGCGGCGCCGGGCTCGACCTTGCGGAGGAAGATGATCTGGTCGCCGGACTCCTTCACCGAGACGTGGAGGTTGCGCACCCCTTCGAGGCGTTCTTCGAGCTCGGTGAGCTCGTGGTAGTGCGTGGCGAAGAGGGTGTAGGCGCCGACGTTGGAGTGGATGTGCTCGATCACCGACCAGGCGAGCGCGAGGCCGTCGTAGGTGGCGGTGCCGCGGCCGATCTCGTCGAGGATGATGAGGCTGTTCTCGGTCGCGGTGTTGAGGATGACCGCGGTCTCGGTCATCTCGACCATGAAGGTGGAGCGGCCGCGGGCGAGATTGTCGGAGGCTCCGATGCGCGTGAAGACGCGGTCGAAGATCGGGAGCTCGGCTTTCGCCGCGGGAACGAAGGAGCCCATCTGGGCCATGATTGCGATGAGGGCGGCCTGACGCAAGTACGTCGACTTGCCTCCCATGTTGGGACCGGTGATGATGGCGATGCGCGAGGCGGCGCGGTCGAGGTAAAGGTCGTTGGGGATGAACCGCTGGGCTTCTTTCTCGACGAGCTTCTCGATCACCGGATGGCGCGCGGATTCGAGCAGGACACAGCCTGAAGGCTGTGCTACCGAGGGCCTCACGTAGCGGCGCTCGACGGCGGCCTGCGCCAGAGCGCAGTAGAAGTCGATGGCGGCGATGGCTTGGGCGGTGGCGCGGATGCGCGCGGCTTCGCGCGCGGCGGCGAGGCGGATTGCGGTGAAGAGCTCGCGCTCGAGCGTCAGGATCTTTTCTTCGGCGTCGAGGACTTTGGACTCGAGATCTTTGAGTTCCGGGGTTGTGAAGCGTTCGGCGTTCACAAGAGTCTGCTTGCGCTCGTAGTCCTGGGGCGCGAGATGGAGGTTGGCCTTGGAGATCTCGATGTAGAAGCCGAAGACGTTGTTGAAGCGTACCTTGAGCGATGCGATGCCCGTGCGGGTGCGCTCGCGCTGTTCGATGGCGGCGATGATCTGGCGCGAATTGCGGCTGAGGTTGCGCAGTTCGTCGAGATCGGCGTTGTAGCCTTCGCGGATCACTCCTCCGTCGGCGAGGTTGACGGGGGGCTCGGCGGCGATCGCGCTGAGGATCTGGCCGCGGAGCTCGGGGAGCGGGTCGAGTGCGGCGAGTGCGGCGTTGAGAAGCGCCACGGCCTGAAGGCTGTGGCACTGGAGATTCGGGACGAGGGCGAGAGTGCGGCCGAGGCCGAGGAGGTCGCGGGGGTTGGCGGTTCCGACCGTGACCTTGGCGAGCAGGCGCTCGAGGTCCATCATCTTGGCGAGCGTTTCGCGGAGCTTCGCGCGCTCGATGGTGTGGCGCGCGAGCCACTCGACGGCGTCGAGGCGCGCTTCGATTTCGGCGCGATCCAGTGAAGGGCGAAGCAGATTGCGGCGCAGGAGCCGGCCGCCCATGCCGGTCTGGGTGAGATCGAGAACGGTGAGCAGCGTCGAGTCGCGCGCGCCGTCGAGGTCGGCGGAGAACATGGGCTCGACGAGCTCGAGGTTGCGCACGGTGACCGCGTCGAGCAGCATCGCGCCCGCGCGGTCGTACCATGCCGGCGGCGCAACGTGATCGAGCGCGGATTTCTGGGTCTCGCGCAGGTAGGCGAGCAGCGCGCCGGCCGCGGAAGTGGCGAGGGGCCGGCCGAGGAGGCCGCAGCCGTCGAGCGAGAGCAGCCGGAAGTGATCCTTGAGGCTGCGATCGGCGTGGTCGAAGCTGAAGGTCCAGGCTTCGACCGGCGTGGTGACCCAACGGCCGGAGGGTGCGGCGTCACGCGCGTTGTCCGCGGCGAGCAGCTCGCGGACATTGAGTTGTTCAAGAGCGGGGGCGACTTCAGCGCGAGCCATTTCGGTGGCGCGGAATTCGCCGGTGGAGATGTCGACATAGGCGACCCCCGCGCGATCGCCCTTGGAGGCGACCGCGGCGAGGTAGTTGTTCTCGTGCGAGGGCAGAAGCTGCGGATCGGTCACGGTGCCCGGCGAGAGGATGCGCGTGATCTCGCGCCGGACGAGCTTCCTGGCGAAGCGCGGGTCTTCGACCTGGTCGCAGATGGCGACGCGGTAGCCTTTCTGGATGAGCCGCGCGATGTAGCCTTCGGCCGAGTGGGCGGGCACGCCGCACATCGGGACCGGCTCGCCTTTCTCCTTGTTGCGCGAGGTGAGCGTGATTTCGAGCTCGCGCGAGGCGGTGACGGCGTCCTCGAAGAAGAGCTCGAAGAAGTCGCCCAGGCGAAACATCAGCAGAGCGCCGGGCGCCTGCTGCTTGGCCGCGTGATATTGCCGCATCAGCGGCGTGGCCGGCTCAGCGGACACTATGCGTAAATGCCTCTCAGCTTGATGGCGAACGCGACGCGGTCGAGGGCGAGCATGTAAGCGGCCGCGCGGTTGTTGACCTTGTGATTGTCGGCGTAGGCGACGACGTCCTTGAAGGAGTTGACCATAATCTCTTCGAGGCGGCCGTTGACGAGCTGCTCGTTCCAGAAGTAGCCCTGCCGGTCCTGAACCCACTCGAAGTAAGACACCGTGACGCCGCCGGCGTTGGCAAGGATATCAGGGATAACAAAGACGCCTTTCTCTTCGAGGATCTTGTCGGCGGGCGCGGTGGTGGGACCGTTGGCGCCCTCGCAGACGATCTTGCAGTTGAGCCTGGGGGCTGTTCCGGAATGGATCACGTTCTCCTTCGCGGCGGGCAGCAGCACGTCGCAAGCGAGGAACATGGCCTCCTGGCGGTCTATATTCTCGGCCTCGGGGAAATCGAGGATGGAGCCGGTTTCGACGCGGTGCGCGTGAAGCGCCACCGGGTCGATGCCGTGGGAGTTATAGACCGCGCCGTCGTATTCGATGACGGCGATGATCTTCATGCCGGTCTTGTGCATGAGCCGCGCGGCCATGCCGCCGACGTTGCCGAAGCCCTGGATGACGACGCGCGTTTCCGCGGGGTCCATGTGGAAGCGCTTGAGCGCCTGAAGAGTCACGAACAGGCAGCCGCGGCCGGTGGCTTCGGCGCGCCCGCGCGAGCCGCCGAGGTTGAGGGGCTTGCCTGTGACGACGGCGGTCTGCGTGGAGCGCATGTGCATGGAGTAGGTGTCCATGATCCATGCCATCGTCTGTTCGTTGGTGTTCATGTCGGGCGCGGGGACGTCGCGCTCGGGGCCGAGGAATTCCATCAGCTCGGCTGTATAGCGGCGCGTGATGCGCTCGAGCTCATTTTGCGACAGCACCGCGGGGTCGCAGACGACGCCGCCTTTGCCGCCGCCGAAGGGGATGTTGACGACGGCGCACTTCCAGGTCATCCAGGAAGCGAGGGCTCGAACTTCGTCGAGCGTGACGTCGGGCGCGTAGCGGATCCCTCCTTTCGCGGGACCGCGCGCGATGGAGTGTTGCACGCGGTAACCGGTGAAGACTTCAAGCCGGCCGTCGTCGAGCATGACGGGGATGTAGACCGTCACCTCGCGGGTCGGCGTCCGCAGCACTTTCTGCAAGCCATCGTCCAGGCCGAGCAGGCGTGCCGCCTCGTTGAAACGCGCCTCGGCCGCGAGCCAGGGGTTGAATTCCTTTTCGGACGCCGCGGCTTGTGGGGCGGTTGTGGCCTCGAGGATCATCGTGGACCTCCGCCCCTATTATCTCCGCGGGGCGAGGGGCGGGCAACAGAAGCGCGGCGCTTTGTAGCGGCGCGGCTGGCGGGCGTTTTCCGGGGCGCCGCGGGATTTTTGTAGGATTTTGACGGAACAAAGCCAATTTGGGGTGAAGCCGCCTGTTTTGTGGGAGATGGAGCCGGCGCGCGCTCGCGCTGGAGGCGTTCGAGCTCGTGGAGGGCCTTGTAGTAAGAGCGCTCGAAGCGCATGCGGTGGCGCTGGAGGGATTCCCACTTGGGGTGGTCGCGCTCGACGTCGCGGCCGAACCAGTAGCCGCGGACGCCGTCCGGGTCGAGGTCCGTCATGGCCTTGTCCCACTGGGCGATGTGGCCGCGCGTATCGCGGCAGCCGAACCGGATGACCTGGGCCTCGATGCTGACCAGACGGCGGAGCTGCCACATATTGAAGACAATGCGCGAGGCCAGCTCGAGCTCGATGACCCCTTCGGGGCGGTACTCCTCGAGGACGGCGTCGAGAAGTTCCTGGTACGCCTCCACGTTCTCGCCGAGGAGAAGAACGCTCCCGGTGTAGAAGCCGTGCTTGAAAGAGTTAAGAGAGACGCGGCGCTTGCCCTCGGCGGAGCGCGGCCCGGTGGACTTTTGCGCGTTGGCCCGGTTGGCCTGAATCTGTTTTTGAGACGCCATTGGTAGACTCCGTGATTGAAGCTCATTGCCGCCTGCCGGACTGGCAGGCTCCGAAGGATACCAGGCGAGATCAAGCGTTTCGGGGGTGGAAATCCGTAAGTTGCTGAAACGCGGGGGAAAATAAACTTCGATTTCTTGTGAACGGGTCATCCGGATGGCGCGGGTTTGGGCGGCGGGCAGAAGAAAGAAGCGTTGGCCGCGGATGGAGGCCGATGGACGCCGATTTCGAAGACGCGAATAGGGGGCAGGGGCTGAGGACGGGCTGGGGAAGAAACAGAAGCGGCCACGGATGGGAACAAGGCGCGGCTGGCGCGGTTGGGGCGGGGATTGACGTCCGGCCGGGTCTGTGAAAGGCCGCGCAGGGGAGGAGGCGCATGAAGCCGGGCGAGGGGGCGGGGGCGGAGCGGTAACGACGGGCGGCCCGAGTACAATAGGGGGATCTTGACGCACGGGGCTGCGAGAGAAATCAAGTTTCCGAAGCGTTACCGCGTGATCCGGCAGGCGGGACACGGCGGCATGGGGATGGTCTTCGAGGCGTGGGACCACGAGCGGGAGATGCGCGTGGCTTTGAAGACGCTCTCCGTGATGAGCCCCAACGCGCTGTTTCTCTTCAAGGAAGAGTTCCGCTCGCTGGCGGGCATCCTGCACGAGAACCTGGTGGCGCTTTACGAGCTCAACGAGCACGAGAACCAGTATTTCCTCTCGATGGAGTTTGTCGAAGGGGTGGAGTTTTTGACTGCGGTTCACACGACTCCGCCCAGCGTCGCGGAGTCCTATCGCGGGGCGCTACTGAACAGCGACGCGACGGAGACGATGCCGGGCGAGGAACTTGCGATTACGCCCGCCGGACCGGCTCGCGTCGCGGACCCGGGGGATCCGGAGAAGGTCCGCGCCATCATGAGCCAGGTGGCGGCGGGGCTGACGGCGCTGCACGCCGCGGGCAAGCTTCATCGCGACATGAAGCCCAGCAACGTGCTGGTGGAGCCGGGCGGCCGCGCCGTGATCCTGGATTTCGGGCTGGTGGGCGCGCCGGGGGCCGAGGAGTTCGGACTCGAAGCGCAGCCGTCGCTGGTGGGAACGCTGAACTACATGCCGCCCGAACAGGCGCTGGGGACGGCGTGGCTGACGCAGGCCAGCGACTGGTTCGCGGCGGGCGTGATGATGTACCAGGCGCTCACGGGGCGCGTTCCCTTCCCGCCGCTCGGCACAATCGGCGAGACGATGGCCGCGCGCGCGACGCACAGGCCGCGCGAGCCGCGCGAGCTGAATCCGGCGGTTCCGCCCGACCTGAGCGCCCTGTGCGCGGCGCTGCTCGAGCCCGATCCGGAGAGGCGGCCGAGCGGGGATGAAGTGCTGGCGCGGCTGGGCCACAGGCCTCCGCGCGCTGTCACGGCGCGGGCGGAGATGGCGTCGGGCCGCCTCTTCGTCGGCCGTGAGAAAGAGATGGCCGCGCTGCGGGACACAGAGGGCGCGGTGACTGAAGGCGCACCCGCCGCGGCGCTTGTGCACGGCCCGTCGGGCATGGGCAAGTCCACGCTGGTGGAGCGGTTTCTCGATGAGTTCCGCAAGCGGCGGGAAGGGCTGGTCTTCCAGTCGCGCTGTTACGAGCAGGAGTCGGTGCCATTCAAGGCGCTGGACGGAATCATCGACCGGCTGAGCCGGTATCTGCGCAAGCTGCCGCAAGAAGAGGCGGAGGCGTTGATGCCCCAGGATGCGGCCGCCCTGGCGAAGATGTTTCCGGTGCTGGACCGCATCGAAGCGTTCGCGGCGGAGCACGGCGCGAGAATTCCGGCGGACCCCGTGGAGCTGAAGCGGCGGGCGGCGGCGGCGCTGCGCGAGATTCTCGCGCGGATCAGCCGGGGCGTTCCTCTGGCCTTGGCGATCGACGACTACCAGTGGAGCGATCTGGACAGCTCGGCGCTGATCGCGGAGCTGCTGGCGCCGCCGCAGGCGCCGCAAGTCCTGCTGGTGTGCTCGTTCAGGAGCGAGTACCAGCAGCGCAGTCCGGGGTTGAAGGCGCTGCTGGAGCTTCTCGACGAGCGCGAGATCGTGGCGCGGACCGTGGAGGTGGGGCCGCTATCGGCGGAAGCGGCGACACGGTTGGCGGAGATGCTGTTGCGGGCGCGCGGCGATGTGCGGGCGGCGCGGAGGGCGGCCGAGGTGGCGCGCGAGTCCGGCGGTTTGCCGTTCTTCATCGGCGAGGTCGCGCGAGGCGAGGCGGAAACGGAAGGGGGCGGCGCGACGCTGGAGTCCATGATTCTGCGGCGCGTGGAGGCTCTGCCGGAGGATGCGCGCAGGTTGCTGCGCGTTGTGGCGGTGGCGGGCCGGGGCGTGGTGCAGGTGGACGCGTTCGCAGCCGCGGGGTTGAAGAGCCGCAGCCCGGCGACGCTCAACCTGCTCACGAACGCGGGGCTGTTGAGAAGCAGCGGCCCGCGCGAGCTGGACGAGGTGGAGCCGTTTCACGACCGGATTCGCGAGACGATCACGGCGGGCCTGCGCGGGGAGGAGAAGGCGGAGCTGCATGCGCGGCTGGCGGACGTGATGGAGCACAGCGCGCATGCCGATCCGGAGACGCTCGCCGTCCACCTGGAGGCGTGCGGACGGGCGTCGCGGGCGGGCGAAAGCTATCTGCGCGCGGCGCGGCAGTCGGCCAAGGCGATGGCGTTCGACCGGGCGGCGAGGCTTTTCGAGCGCTGCCTGGCGCTGTCGACGCTGAGCAACGCCGAGCGATTGGAGATGATGCTGGAACATGCGGAAGCGCTGACGAACGCGGGGCGCTGCGTCCAGGCCGGGCGGCGGCTGCTCGAGGCATCGTCGATGGCGCGTTCGGACCTCGCCCTGGAGCTGAAGGGGAAGGCGGCCTACAATCTGCTGGTGGGCGGGGAGTACGATGACGGGCTGCGGGTGCTGGAGGAGGGATTCAAGGCGCTGCGGATTCCCACGGTGCGCAGCTCGCACGCCATGGCGCTGTCCATTTTGACAAAGGAGATCCGGTTCCGGTGGAGAGGGACGCGGTTCAAAACGAAGCCGGAGAGCGAGGTGTCGCGGGACGCCCTGGCGCGCATCGATTTTCTGTACTATGCGGCGATCGGCGTGGGATGGAGCGGGATGTTTCGCGCCTTCGAGCTGCTGATGCGGGGCATGATGCTGGCCGTGGAGGCGGGCGAGCCATACCGGCTGGCGCGCGCCTTGACAACACACGCGGGGGCGATCTGCTCGTTCGGCTTGAAGGAGAAGGAGCGCGCGCTGCGAGAATTCGAGATCGCCCGCGGCCTGATTCCGCCCGCGAGGATGAGCGCCGAATTCGAAGCAAACTACGCGGCGCTGGCGGCACAAGCGGACTATCTGCTGAGCGATCTGCCCAAGTCGCTGGAGAATGCCATCCGCGCCGAGCGCATCATTCTGGAGGAGCGCCCGGGGGCGCAGCATCTGCTGGCGAATGCGCGGCTGTGCCGGCTGTGGTGTCTCTTCAAGCTGGGGCGGATTGCGGAGCTGCGCGAGCAAGCGCCGATGATGCTGAAGGAGGCCGAGAGCCGGGGCGACCTGCTGGGAGCGACGAACGTCGGGACGATGCCGCTGCCGTGGTCGCTGCTGGCGGCGGGAAAGCCGCGCGAGGCGGAGCGCCAGACGGCGGAGCGCCTGGCGCGGTGGTCGAAGATGGGCAGCACATTGCAGGACGCCATGGCGCAGCAGGCGTTGATGGCGGTCGACGCCTATCAAGGAGACCACCGCAAGGTGCTGTGGCGGTGCGCGAAGTACTTCGGGGTGTTCGAGGCGGCGTATTTTTTCCGGCACGCCACGCTGGCGCTGTATTTCTGGGACTGCCAGGCGCGGGCGCTGCTGGCATTGGCCGCGGAGGGCGACGGCGCGCGGGAGCGAATCCGGCAAGCGGAGCGGCTGGCGGGCCGGATCGGGCGAATCGCGCTGCCGCAAGCGCCGGCGTTCGGGGAGTCGCTACGGGCCGAAATGCACGCGTTGCGGGGCGAATGGAAGCAGGCTGTGGAGAAAGAGCGGCAAGCGGCCGAGCTCCTGGAGGGGTTGGGCATGAGGCTGTACGCCCGGATGCGGCGCAGGCGCCTGGGGCTGTGGCTGGGCGGAGAGGCGGGGGCGTCGATGGCGCGCGAGGCGGAGATGTGGATGAAGTCGGAGAGGATCGAAGATCCGGGGCGGATGAGCGCGGCGTGGGTGAACCCGGTTCCGGGCGAGGGAGGGAGGATCTGACGTGTATTTCTGGTTTGTGCGTCTGTTTCATGTGCCGATCAGCATCTTTTTCGGACTGGTCGACCTGATTATTCACCCGATTTACGAATTTCTGGGCTTTCAGAACGACGATTTCCTCCAGAAGTGGCAGGAGACGCTCGGGCCGAAGCCGCCGATCACCTATCCGCCGAAGCTGCTCGCGGGAGAGCCTCACTACCCGTTTTCGAAGCTCGACACGGCGGGACACTTCCGGGCGAGCGTCGTCGTCGACTACATCGACCGGGACGCCGCGCAGGCCATGCTTCCGGACTACCTGGAACTGGCTCCGGATGAGGCGACGCCGCCGGGCAAGCACCCCGCGACCCTGATCTTCGGCTGGGAGGAGAACATCCGGCCGGTGTTCGCGTTCTGGAAGGGGCCGAGCTACGCGGAGTTCGTCATCGCATTGCCGGACGTTCGATTGAAGGGCGTGAAGGACGGATATTCCTGGCCATTTTTCTTTATGCCGCAATTGAGGCTCATCCGGTTTTATCCGATATTGCTAGGACTTCTAGTCGGATATAACAAAATTCCAACGCGGCTTCCGGCGACCGAAGACACGTTTATGATGAAGACCGCGATTCTCGGCCGGCTGATGGCTTCTTATACGGTGAAGTTGCGGGGGAAGACGGAGACGCCCGATGCGCTGAATTCGCCGGCGATGGAAGTGTGGCTCCGGCGCCTGAACCAGCCGATGGTGGCGCGGCTTTTCTTCACGGGGATTCTGTTCACGCACTACCAGTGGGAGTGGAACAAGGCCAAGGTCCGCCTGGCGGATTCCAAGCTCAGCGTGGCGATGGATGGGATTCCCGGATACCCGCCCGGGGTGTATGAGTGGCCGGCGTTCGACTCGGCGCGCGGGACCGGGGCGATGGCGGTGTTTTTGCCGTTCGAGTGGCTGGCTCCGTTCGGCCGGCGCGTGCTGGATGAGCACCAGGCGCGGCTGGAGGCGGTGAAGGTCAAGGCCGCGGGCGCGGGGTAAGCACAACACGCACAGCCTGAAGGCTGTGCTACACAACACAAGCACACAGCCTGAAGGCTATGTTACGGGAGGTCGGTGATCGGGAACGGGACGGCGTAGGGGCCGAAGCAGGTGGCGGGGCTGCCGCAGATGCCGTAGGAGGCGAGCATTCCCGATTGGACAGCGCACTCGACGCAGCCGATGTTGAAGTGGGTCAGGGTCCAGTCGCCCGCCGGGAAGAGGTTCCGGAAACCCGACTCGTGCGGGGGGATGCGGTGTTTCGTGCTGCCGGCCACCGAGAGCACGTAGAGCTCGGTGGGATCGATGTTGGCGCGGTGGAAGGCGGACACGACGATGTCGGGATTGAAACGGCCGGGGCTGCGGGGATCTTCGCAGCGCGGCCAGACGTCCTGCATGTGCTGATCGAGGAACGCGTCGGCGTTGGCTCGCACGACAGCGAGCTGGGTGCCGGGGTAGGCGGGGTCGGTGAAGGGCGCCTGCCGGGGATCCTCGGGCATCGCGTTGCAGAAATAGGCGATGGACTTGACGGGATCGATCGCGGGCCAGTTTTCGCGTGGAATGAGATGGCTCATGTCGGCCCAGGTGTCGAAAGGCTCCACCCAGCCGTCAAGGATCGGCGACTCGGTGGGGCCGGGGTTCCAGCCGAGCTCGCGCGTCGTGCGGCGGAGCCAGAGCTGGAAGGCCTGAGTGCGGACGGTGAGGACATTGTCCACCATGGCGCGCCATTTGGGATTCGCCTCGACCAGTTCCTGCGCGACGTACGGGACTGCGCCCAGCGAGAGGCCGAAAACAACGAGGTCAAAGTCCTCGCCGAGCTTCAGCGTTTTCCGCGCGACCGGCTTCCAGCTTGACCAGTACGACTCGAGATCGTTGTTCGGATAGCTGTCGTGGAGAGCCTTGCCTTCCTTCAATTGCTCGTAGAACGGTTCGCTAGGCCAGCAGTAGACGCCATTCACCTGGTAGAGCGGATCGTAGCCCTTCTCCGGGTCCTTGGGCGTGGCCTGGACGTCGACGTCGATCGCGGCCACGGACTGGCCGTCGGAGGTCAGCGAGAGGTTCGTGACTTTGTGGAAGAACTCGAAGCGGACGCCGCGATGCTTCAGGACAAGATAGAGCGGCGAGAAGATGGTGTCGCCCATGCCGGCTTCCATCCAGAGCATGATCGACTTGTTGTAGGTGAGCAGCAGCCGGAGCATGCCGTTGAGCATCGTGCCGGCGGCCATATTCAAGGCTTTTGAATCGGGCGTGCCGCGCTTGTAAGCGAAGCAGGCGTCGTAGAAGCCGAGCGTGACGGGGTTGACGGGCTCCTTGCAGCCGTGGCGCGCGAGCCAGGCGGAGAACTCTTCCTCGTCGATCTCCTCGAACTTGCGGAAAAGCAGGTTGTCTTCGATGATGCCGCGCACCATCGCCGTCGCGGTGTCCATGAGGATGCCGATGCGGCGCAGCAGCACGTTGCGCTCGAAGAGCTTCTCGAGAATCCACGCGAGAACCTGGAAGAACTTCAGCGCGCGGTCGAGCAGGCGCATGGCTTCCTTGCGCTCTTCGGGGGCGTGGCAGGCGGGGTTCTCATGAAGCGAGCCGATGTGCTTGAACGCAGCCCGCAGGGGCCAAAGGACGATGCGGACCGCCAGCTTTTGCAGGAAATTCAGGCGGAAATTCTGAGGGAGCCCGCCCGTGATCGTCGATTCGACTTCGATGACCACCGTTTTGACGAGCCGCTTCACCGCGTGCCAAACGATGCTGGGCCAATCGTTCACGCCGGGGGGCGGGTCGTTTTCGCCGGGCCACTGATCGGTCCGCGGCCAAGACTTGCACCAGGGCGTCCACCGGCCCTCGAACTGCTCCATGACGACGGTGAAGTCCATGGGGGCGAAGGCGTCGTGGTAGGTCTGAAAGGGCGAGCCGGGCATGAGGTTGTTCTCCCGGCACTCGTCGTAGGCGCACTTGATGGCGCGGAAGGCGTTTTCGTAGAAGCCCATCCAGAGGTGGACGCCGTGCTCGAGAATGCGGTCTGCGTTCTTGCGGTCGCGGCCGCTGGCTCCCTTCCCTCCAAGGCGCCAACCGATCTGGTAGACGGTGATGTCGTAACGATCCTGCCAGCCTTCGACGTTGGTGAGCTCGAGGGCGGTGGAGAGCGCTCCGATACCTCCACCCAGGATGGCGATCTTTTGTTTAGGCATTGGGACTGCGGGGGTTCAAGTTGCTGGAGTGTACGCCAGGCACAGCCCGATCGGCGATCGGGCGGCGGATCATGGATCCGGCCCACAATTTGTCGGTCTGGCCCGGCATGGGTGCTTCGTGAATTATCTCTTAACTCAGAACGAAATGCGGAGACCGAACTGGAATTGGCGGGGATCGTTGGCCGCGGTAAACGAGAACGGCTCAGAGGGATTGCCGCGGCGGCCGGTCAAAGGTTGAGGAAGAGCGCTCAGCGGCAGCGGCCCAACGGTGTTGTTGACGCTCTGGAAGTTCGCGCGGTTGGCGAGGTTGAAGCCTTCGGCGGTGATCTGTAACGCGGCGCGGCCGTCGCGGGCGAGGTCGAAGGAGCGCGTGAGGCGCAGGTCGAGACTGAAGAAGCCGGGGCCGATGCCGGCGTTGCGTCCGAGCCCGAGCGGGCGGTGGGTGGTCGTCTGGCCGTCGCCGAGATTGTCGGTTCCGGTGAGGATGTTGAAGGGACGCGCGGAGTTGGCGCGGATGACGGGCGCAAAGATCCAGCGGCGCGTCAGAACATTTCCGGCGGCGGGTGATTCGGCGACCGCGCTGAAGACGAAGCGGTGTTTCTGGTGGAAGTGCGAGAGGGCGCGGTCAGCGCGGGCGTCGAGCTGGTTGTGCGGCATGTATTCGATGGTGAAGTCAGTGACCTCGTCGGCGGCGCGGCTCAGGGTGTAGTGCGCGTTGAGGCCCCAATAGCGCCGGAAGCGCTTCGATACCTGCGTGAAAAAGGCGTGATAGAAGGAGTTCGCCGCGGATTCCGAGATGTAGTTGTTGACGATGGCGGGATTGCGCAGGCCGAAGACGGGCCAGCCGCCGGGGCGCGTGCCGGTCTGAATGAGATTATGATCGCGCATGCGCCAGCCGTGGAGGCCGCGGTTCACCTCGGCGCCGATGCTGAAGGCGAGCGAGCCGATGGAGTGCTCGACTTCGAGGCTCGCCTGCTGGGAATAGGGATTGGCGTAATCGCTCTGGACCCCGCCAATGGTGGGAAAGCGGAAGCCGGGGGGGATGCCGAGGCGCGAGAGATCGCTCTGCCGGATCTGGCGCCGGCCGAGGACTCCGCTTGCGAGCAGCGACTGGTAGATGTCGGCCGAGGTGAGCGGCAGGCCGGTCTGCGGGTTAATGACGCCGGGCGCGCCGGCGAGCGTGAGGAAGACGAGAGTGACGTCGGGGCGGTTGAGCTGGCGCTGGTTGTAGGCGATGTTGCCGAGGACGAACGACTGGAAGATGCCGTAGCCTCCGCGGATCACAGTAGGGCGGTCCTTCCACGGGGACCAGGCGAAGCCGAAGCGCGGGGCCCAGGTGTTGTTCGTGCGCAGGTCGGGCGGGCGGTCGTGCTGGTAGCGCAGGCCCAATGAGAGGGTGAGGCCGGGGCGGGCGCGCCAGGAGTCCTCGAGGAAGAACGAGTGGTTCCAGCTCCAGGCTTTGTAGGTGGAATCGCCGAAGCCTTGCACGTAGGCGACGGGAAGGCCGAGCGAATAAGACTGGATGCTGGAGATGGGCTGGGCGAGAGCGCCCGCAAGCGCGGGCCGTCCGAGCGCGGCGAGAAGCTGGGCGAGCTGATCGGAGAACGCCGGCGAGCCCGCGGCGGCGTTGAGGACGAGTCCGAGCGGGATGAACTCGCCGTAGATGAAGCGGCCCCCGAAGTAGACGGCGATGTCGAAGTCGCGTTTCACGCCGTTGAGGTCGGCGCCGCCGGTGAGGGTGTGACGCGGCGTGGTCCATTGCAGAGTCTGCTGAAGCTGGCCGTAACGCTCGGTGGAGTCCTGGGGGAAGAGACCGTTGCGGCCGACGGCGCCGAAGCCGCCGAT
Organism: uncultured Solibacteraceae bacterium; assembly: GCA_964472745.1. Taxonomy (GTDB): domain Bacteria; phylum Acidobacteriota; class Terriglobia; order Bryobacterales; family Bryobacteraceae; genus CAYYNC01. Next base: position 227,788 of record CAYYNC010000001.1, on the reverse strand, counting down.
GATGTATTCGGGGCCGTAAGGGTCGTTGGGCGTTTGGACGAAGTGCGAGCGGCCATAGCTGTAGCGGGTGACTGAGGCGAGCGACGGGCGCAGCGCCCAGGTGTGGCTGACGAGCAGGGTCTCGTTGATGGCGTCGTTGCCGCTGCCGTTGGTGAGCCCGTTGAGGCCGCCGAAGCGGGAGTTCCTGTCGAAGGAGCGGGTGAGGTTGCCGCGGAAGAAGAGGCTGTGCCTGTCGTTGACGCGGTGATCGAGGCGGAGCGAGGCCGTGGTGCGGCCGGCGCCGAGAGGGAAGACTCCGGCATTCGCGTCGACGAGGTTGAGGACGAGCGGATTGTTCGCGGGCGTCAATGCGGCGCGCATCAATTGCGAGAGGCCGGCGAGGTCGGGGATGCGCGTCGAGTCCAAAAACGCAACGAGCTCTTCCTGAGACGGCGTGAGGCGGGAGAGGGCGGCGCGGTCCTGCTGGAGGGGGACGAAGACGGCCTCCTGACGATCAAGGCGCTCGATCCCGGTGAAGAAGAACGTGCGGTCGCGCACGAGCCGGCCCGCGAGCTCCGCGCCGGACTGCACGCGCGTGAATGCGGACTTGGCGGGGTCGAAGAAGTTGCGCGCCTGGATGTCGCGGTGGCGCAGGAAGGCGAAGGCGGCGCCGTGACAGTCGTTGGCGCCCGACCTGGAAACGATGTTGAGAACGGCGCCGGCGACTCCGCCGAATTCCGCCGAGTAGGCGTTGCGATTCACCTGGAACTCCTGCACCGAGACCTGGGGCAGATCGCCGCGGACGAAACCGCCGGTGGCTGTCACCGATGTTCCGTCGATCTGAACCAGAGTGGAGCGGCCGTTGCCTCCGGCGATGGCGAGATTCGATGTCGGCGCGACGATGGGGCGCAGATCGTTCTGATCGGCGATGGTGGCGGTTTCGACGATGCCGGGCGCGAGCAGCGCGAGGTCGAGGTAGTTGCGGCGGTTGATGGGGATGTGGGCGAGGCGCTCGGCGGAGATGATCGAGGATTGCTGGGTGCGCGCGTAGTCGATGGGCGGCAGCGTGGCGTTGACGTCTACCTGGAAGGTGACGGCTTCGAGGGCGAGGGTGATGTCGATGCGCGCAGTTTCGTCGAGAACGAGGTCCAGATCCTCGAAAACGGTGGGGCTGAATCCGGGCGCGGAGGCTTCGAGCCGATAGCGTCCGGGCGGAATCAGGGTGAGGATGTAGGCGCCATCAGCGGATGAAAGGGTCTCGCGTGCGTAGGCGCGAGCGGAGTCGGAGAGGCGGATTGCCGCGCCGGCGAGAGGTTTCTGCTGCGGGTCGCGCACGGTCCCCCGCAAAGAGACCGAAGTGGAGCGAACCTGGGCTGTGGCGGAAACTGCGCACAGACACAATAAGGCGGTCCATGGGTGCTTCAATTGCCCTCCTGGCGAGGCCGGAGTCTGTTGAGCGAGTATAACCCAGGTCCGCCGGAATCCCTACGGTTTTGCTTCATAAACGAGGTTGAAGGGCGTTTGCACGGCGCGGCGGAAGCGCGTGAAGCCGCCTTGCGTGACGACTTCGCGCATGCGCGCTTCGCCGGCCTGAGCGCCGAGGCAAAGCCCGACCTCCTGGGCGCGCGAAGCGGGCGTGCAGATCATCGTCGATGCGGAGTAAAACACGCGCCCGACGGGGTTGAGATTTTCCTCGAGGCGGTCGCCGGCGAAGGGCTCGACGATCATCCACGTGCCGTCTTCCTTCAGCATCTCGCGCACGTGCGCGGCCGCGCCGGCAGGGTCGCCCATGTCGTGCAGGCAATCGAAGAAGGCCACGAAGTCGTATTTCGCGCCGTGGAAGTCCTTGGCCGTTGCGACTTCGAAGCTGGCGTTGCGGACGCCCGCGCGGGCGGCGGCGCGCCGCGCCCAGCCGATGGAGGGGCCGTGGTAGTCGAAGCCAACGAAGGTGGAGCTCGGGTATGCCTGCGCCATCAGCATCGTGGAAGCGCCGTGGCCGCAGCCGACGTCGGCGGCGCGCGCGCCGGCCTTCAACCTGGCCTCGACGCCATCCAGCGCCGGAATCCAGGAGCTGACGAGGTTGGCGGCGTAGTTGGGGCGAAAGAAGCGCTCCGTGCCTTCGAACAGCGCGGTGTCGTGCTCGTCCCAGCCGACGCCTTCGCCCGTGCGAAAGGCTTCCATGATCTTGGGGACGTCTTTGATGACGGCGCTGATGATCTGGTAAGCGCCGGGGCAGTAGGCGGGGCTGTCCTCGACAGCGAGGGCGAAGGCCTGCTCGTCGGGCAGGGTGAACCTTCCGGCGGCGGCGTCGTAGGTGACGAAACCGCCGGCTGCCTGCGCCGAGAGCCATTCGCGGACGTAGCGTTCATCCGTGCCGGTTTTCCCGGCAAGCTCAGCCGCAGTCATCGGGCCCGCCCCGCACATCGCTTTGTACAGGCCCAGCTTGTCTCCGATCAAAACCAAGGCTGCGTTCATGGCGGCGCCCAATTCGTTGAGCATCTGTCCCATGAACGCGTCGAGTTTCGCTTGATCGATTTGCATCCCACAAGTCCTCCTTCAGACCTCTAGCTCAAAACAGTACCACCCAGTAGGGATTACTTCAAGAGGGATGCGAGATACTGGCTGGCATGTTGCGGGTACTGCTGTGCTTATGGCTTTTACAGAGTTTGGCGGCGGCCGACTGGCTGGTGCGGCCTCTGGCGGAGAAGGCGGTGTCGCGGGTTTCGCCGGACGGGCGGGAGGCCGTACTGGAGAACGGATTGATCCGGCGCGTGTGGCGGCTGAAACCAGGGGCGGCGACAGTAGCGTTCGACAACCTGATGACGGGGGAGTCGCTGATCCGGGGTGTGAAGCCGGAGGCCGTGGTCGAGATCGATGGGAAGAGCATTCGCGTGGGCGGGTTGAAGGGTCAGCCGGACTATGCGTATCTGAAGCGGGAGTGGCTCGATGTTCTCGCGCCGGACCCGGAGGCGTTCGCGCTTGCGGGCATTGAGACCGGCAAGACGAAGGCGCGGTTCGAGTGGAAGCGGGTTCGCTACGCGGCGAACACTGTGTGGCCGCCTCCGGGCGCGTCGATGACGCTGCGGTTTGAGCATGCGGCGCTGCCGGGCGTGGCGGTGCTGGCGCATTACGAGATGTACGACGGGATTCCGTTGCTCGCGAAATGGCTGGAGGTGCGGAACGCGAGCGGGCGGGCGGTGCGGCTCGCGCGTTTCACCAGCGAGATCCTGGCGGTGGTGGAGACGGAGTCTCTGGTTGAGACGCCGTCAAGCTGGGCGAAGCCGCGGATCGAGGTGGACAGCGATTATTCATTCATTCAGACGCATGCGCGTCCGGATGAGAACCGCGTGGCGCAGTGGGTTCCCGATCCGGAATACGCGACGCAGGTGAATTACAGCCGCACGGCGCCGGTGATGCTGGAGTGCAAGCCGCCGCTGGGTCCGGACGCTGTGATCGAGCCGGGCGCGAGTTTCGAGACATTTCGCATATTCGAGCTCGTGCACGATTCGACCGGGCGCGAGCGGATGGGCCTGGCGCGGCGGCGGATGTATCGGACGCTGGCGCCATGGGCGACGGAGAATCCGATCCTGATGCATGTGCGAAGGGCGGAGCCGGAGGCGGTGAAGCTGGCGATCGATCAATCGGCCGAAGCGGGATTCGAGATGGTGATCATGACGTTCGGCAGCGGCTTCAACATGGAGAGGGAGGACCCCGCCTACTACGCGCAGATTCGCGAGCTGGTGGAATACGGGCGGTCGAAGGGCGTGGAGCTGGGCGGCTACTCGCTGCTCGCGAGCCGGAAGATTTCGCCGGAGGACGACGTCGTCAATCCAAAGCCGCAGTTCGGGAATTCGCCGTGCCTGGGGAGCAGGTGGGGCGCGGAGTATTTCCGCAAGCTGCGGGCGTTCATCGAAGCGACGGGCGTCGCGGTGCTGGAGCACGACGGGTCGTATCCGGGCGACACGTGCGCGTCGGCGCGGCATCCGGGTCATCGGGGGTTGGAGGATTCGCAGTGGTCGCAGTGGCGGACGATCGCGGGGTTCTACCAGTGGTGCAGGGCGCGCGGGGTCTACCTGAATGTACCGGACTGGTATTTCCTCGCCGGGGCGAACAAGACGGCGATGGGGTACCGGGAGACCAACTGGTCGCTGCCCCGGGAGCGCCAGATCATCCTGGGGCGCCAAAACATTTTCGATGGAACTTGGGATAAGGCTCCGAGCATGGGGTGGATGTTCGTGCCGCTGGTGCAGTATCACGGAGGCGGCGCGGCGGCGACTTTGGAGCCTTTGAAAGATCACCTGGATGCGTACGAACAGCATCTCGCGCAGAACTTCGGGGCGGGCGTGCAGGCGTGCTATCGCGGTCCGCGGCTGTTCGATTCGGAGGAGACGAAGGCGGTGGTGAAGAAATGGGCGTCGTTCTACAAGGCGCACCGCGCGATTCTCGATTCGGACGTGATCCACGTGCGGCGGCCGGACGGGCGCGACATCGATGTCATCCTGCACGTGAATCCGGCGCTGAAGGAGAAGGGGCTGGCGATGATCTACAACCCGCTTGAGGAGGCGGTGACGCGCGAAGTGACGCTGCCGCTCTATTACACGGGGTTGGAGGAGTTCGCGCTGGTGCGGGAGAAGGAGGGGCGTCCGGCGCGCATCAAGCTGGACCGCAAGTGGAACGCGCGCGTGAAGGTCAGCGTGCCGGCGCGGGGGTTGACGTGGCTGGTGGTGGAAGGAGGGCGGTGAGGTTCGCCTTGGCCGCGATCGCGCGGGCGAGGGCTTCGAAATCCCTGCGGGCGTCGAGCGCGGCCTGGAAGTGGGCGCCGATCGCGCCGTCGGCCGGCTTGAGGTGAAACATCGGCTTGCGGGCTTCCCGCGCCATGGGCATCAGGCTGCGGTAGTGCTTAAGGAGGGCGAGCAGCTCGGGGTCCTGGTGGATGGGAGGCGGCGCGGCGTTTTCCTCATTCAGCACGTGCGTTCTGTAATCGCCTGGGATGCGGTTGATCCATCTGTCATAGGCTTTGACAGGGCGGTCGAGGCGAATGCTGTGTTGGAGGACGACGTAGCCAAGGGGGTGATCAGGCCCTTCGGGAGATCGATGTCCATCCGCGGTTTGCGATTGAGACGGTCGGTCCACTCGCTGCGCCAGCGCTTGAAGTACGAGCCGAGGTTTCGCAGGCCCTGGAGCGAGAAGAGATCCGGGGAGAGCGGGACCACGACGTAGTCTGCCGATAGCAGGCCGGCACGGTTGATTGCGCCGAGGTTGGGGCCGAGGTCGAGGAGGATGATGTCGGCGCAGTATGCCCTGGCCGCGTGCTGCATCATGCGCCAGAACGCTGATATGACGCGGAAAGGCCGTTCCTGGCCGCTCAGGGAGTTGGGCCATTGTTGCGATAGTTCGTCTTCGAAGGCGGAGAGTTGAAGATCGCCGGCCAAGAGTGCGAGCTTGTCTTCGATTCGAACCGGGTAAGCTTCCAGGATGTCTCCCGTCCCCTTGAGCAGCGGCTGCAAAAAGCCATGGACCGTGAATTCGCGGGGATCGGGCGCCCAAAACAGTTCGAGCTTATCGTCATCGAGGAACGCGGCGGTCAGATTCATCTGTGGATCGAGGTCGGCCGCGAGAACTGTCACTTGAAGGTCGGCGAACATCCACGCGAGATGGTAGACGAGCGAGGTCTTGCCGACTCCACCCTTGTTGTTGAAGAACGCGATCACGGGACGCTCATGAGGCCCTCCTGATCACCGCGAGCACCTGTGCGTCTTCCACCTGGAATTCAAGCGGAGGGTTGCCGTTCTTCTCAAGCTGCGCACGGGCGAGCATGATGCCCACACCGAACTTCTGAACGAATCCCAGGTTCTTCATCGCCTCGGCGAGATTCGGGTTCCGGTAGTCCGTCACACCTGGTTTGCCGAAATTCTGTCGCGTGACTTGACCGAAGGGGCCGCCGGGGTTCAGGATCTCGATGCGATCGGAGAACCAATTGACACGAACGGGAGCGTTTGTCCGCTCGTAAGTGCGGTGAAGCACGGAGTTCCTCAACAATTGCTGGAGCGCGACAACCGGGTAGTCGGGCTTCCGCAGTTCGATCCGAGCCGAAGTGAAATCGCGGGCGGTCTCGACGTGAGCCTCGAGTTTCTCTTCGGCAATGCGCAGCATTTCAGCCAGGGGCCCGATATGGAGGCGTCGTCCCTTACCGGGTCGGCGAGCCTTGCGCCGTCGAAACGTAGGAATTGGATGTAGGCGCCAGGGATGAACGCGGCCGGGTCTTTCGCCAGAACGCGAATTCCCAGGGTGGTGGGGCAATAAACGCCCCCGTCGAGCGCGGCCAGCCGCAAGGAGAGCAACTGTTGCTCATACGGCCGCAGGTTCTGCTCCAAGACCTCAGGCGCAACGCTGGCGGGCAGATAGGAACGCCTGAACTGGTCTTCGTCGAGATCAGTGATGCCGGCCATCGGCCAGGGCCGGATGTCAAAGGGGAGGTCGCGGGACCTGCGTTTCCCGGCGAGGCGCCGTTCCTCTTCAGGCGTCGCAATGTCACGCCGCGGTCCGACCCTGATCCAGACACGGCCCCTGTACCGTACCGGCGGGGCGTCTGAAGGATGCACGATCATCACTGCGAGCTCACAACTGCGCAGCGTGCGCCGTTCGACGTGGATCGAGGGAAAGGGCACAATGTTCCCGTCTGATCGCATGGCCGCCAGATTGCGGAGCAGCTCATCCGTGATTGGAATGCCGGCGCAGCTTCCATCGTCGTTCGCGCCGATGAAAAGCACTCCGGGGAGACCCTGGTTGGGAAGATCGTTGGCGAAAGCGCAGATCGCCTGGCGGATTTTGTCCGGGTCGGACAGCGACTGCTTCCTCTCGACCCTGTATGATTCAAGGTCGGAGAGCAGCAGTTCGAGTTCGGAGTCAGTCATCCCTTCATGAAGTCTACACAAGAGCACTCGATGAAGAAGTGCATGCAGCCCTTCAATGTTGCGAAACCGGTGATCGGCATGGTGCACCTGATGGCGCTGCCGGGGGCGCCGGGGTTTTGCGGGGATCTGGACGCAGTGCGGCGGCGCATGCATGAGGATGCGACGGCGCTGGTTGAAGGCGGAGTGGATGCGCTGATGGTGGAGAACTTTGGGGATGCCCCGTTTTTCCCTTCCCGCGTGCCGCGGCACACGGCGGCTGTCATGGCCGTGCTGGCCCGCGAGTTGAAGGAACGAAATCGCGTGCCGCTGGGTGTGAATGTGCTTCGCAACGATGGCGTCAGCGCGCTGAGCGTGGCCGCGGCGGCGGGAGCGGAGTTCATTCGCGTGAATGTTTACGTGGGCGCGCGCGTGACGGACCAGGGCGTGATTGAGGGAGAAGCGCACAAGATTCAGCGGCTCAAGAAAGCGATGGGCTGCGGCGTTCTTGTCTTTGCCGATGTCGCGGTGAAGCACTCGGCGCCATTGTCCCCGCGTCCGCTCGAAGAGGAAGTGGAGGAGGCGGTTTTGCGCGGGGGCGCCGACGCGATCATCGTCACCGGCAGCGCCACGGGACGGGAGACAGCACCGGACGATCTGAGCGCCGCGAAGTCGGCCACTGCCGCGCCGGTCTTCTGCGGAAGGGGAGCGACAGCGGAAAACGTCGCGCGGATTCTTTCGGCGGCCGACGGAGTGATCGCGGGCACAGTCCTGAAGCGCGACGGCGTGACGACGAATCCGGTGGACGCGCGCAGAGTGCGCGACTTCATGGATGCGGTGCGCAGTCTTCGCGCCGGGTGAATTCACTCGCGGCGCTTGCGGCGAAGCACGAACACTTCCGCCTCGCGAGACTGCTCCTCGAGTTCGGCGAGCTCTTTGTCGATGATGGCGCGCTCCAGGTCTTCGGAGAAGTCCGGGGAAGCAGTCTCTTCCCTGCTCCGGCCGATTTTCTCGAGGATCTCGAACTCCAGCGCCAGCCGGTCTTTGAGGTTCGTCATGGGATCCTCCCGGCGCATCCAAGCGCCTTCACTCCATCAGACGCGCGAGCGCGCGTTAAGTTCCAGGCGGAAAGAGACGGCTGAGGGCCATGTTACTGGGGTTGGGGCTGCGCCACCCGCTTGCGCAAGACAAGCTGGCGGCCGCCCAGGCGGTGCTCGGCGTGGTCCATCAGGCGGTTCATCAGAAAAATGCCGCGCCCGTGGTGCGAGTAGATGTTCTCGGCGACGGTGGGATTCGGGATGGCAGTGACGTCGAAGCCCTGGCCCTGGTCGGTGATAACCAGCAGGATCTGTTCGCCGTTCACGCACCCCACCCAGACATGCACGTACTTGGATGTATCTTCCTGGTTTCCGTGGACAATGGCGTTGGCCAGACCTTCCGAGAGGGCCAGCTCGATCTCATGCAGGTGTCCTTGCGCGCAGGACATGGCCCCGACATCCTTCATGAGGCGCGTCACGAAGGCATCCACCAAATCCCGGCGGCTTTCCACGAATTCGTCCAGGATCACGGTGACTTTGTCCGGATCGTATTCGAGCTCCAGCATGCCCGGCACTCCTCGTTTCCTGTCACGCCGCCGCATAGGACGCCGCCTCTCTACCAAGTATGATGCACCGACTTGCGATTCAGTAACAGTACCAAAGTGAAGATCGTATTTCCAATCTTTTGGACTCCCGGAGTGCGCCTGCCGGAACAAAGCGCGCGCGAAGGTCTGGATCAGACGCGCCATCTCGCGTATTCTGGAGGGACAAAGGACTCCCATGAGACGATTCAGCAGACGCGATTTCCTGAAGACGACGGCGATGGCAGCCGGAGCGCTGGCAGTCCCGGCTCAGGCGGCAAAGAGATCCGCCACCGACTGGGTAACGCTGGGCAACTCGGGCGTGAAGGTGACTCGGCTGGCCTTCGGCACGGGAACTTTCGGGGGCCGGGTGCAGCGCGAGCTGGGGCAGGAACAGTTCACCAAGCTGGTGCGGCACGCTTACGACCGCGGCATCCGGTTTTTCGAGACCGCGGATAATTACCGCGACATGCAGGTGATGCTGGGCACGGCGCTGAAGGGCATTCCGCGCGATTCTTACAAACTGATGACAAAGTACCGGCTGCGCGATCTGGACACCCCCGCGGCGAACATCGACCGGCAGCGCAAAGAGCTCAACAGCGAGTACTTCGACATCCTGCTGCTGCATTGTGTTCGGGGGCCGGATTGGCCGGAGCAGTTCAAGAAACTCCAGGATCACTTCGCGGACGCCAAGGCGAAAAAGATCCTGCTGGCGCACGGCGCTTCCTGCCACGGGCTGCTCCCGCTGAGGAAGTTCCCGGACAACAAGTGGCTGGACGTCGCGCTGCTGCGCATCAATCACAACGGCACGCGGATGGACAACCTGCGCGGCGACGAGACTGGCATCGGGGATGTGCCCGAGGTGGTCTCGCACATCGCCAAGCTCCACAAGCAGGGCACAGGCGTCCTCGGCATGAAGATCATCGGCGAGGGGGCGTTCAAGTCACCCGAAGAGCGGGACGCCTCGATCAAGTTCGTGATGCAGCTCGGGACAGTGGATTCGGTGACGATCGGATTCAAGAGCGCCGCCGAGATCGACGAGGCGATCGAGCGGATCAACACGCATCTGAACTCGTGAGCGGGCGGCCGGATTCGCCGTCCGGCCGCCGGGCGATCAGAACACCAAGCGGGCCTGAAGCTGGATGCGCCGGGCGTAGTTGGCCTGCGTGGAAGCCACCGCGGAGCCGAACGCGCCGGCGGTGGGCGTGGTGTTCGGCGCGGGGAACAGCGGGTGGTTGAAGGCGTTGAGGAACTCTCCCTTGAGCTGGAGGTTCCCGCCCTCCCAGAGGCGATTGTTTTTGATGATCGACAAGTCGTAGTTGTTCACGTTGTGCGCGCGGAGGAAGCCGAAGCGCAGCGGGAAGTAGCGGATGTTGCGATCGAGCTGAAGGGCGGCCGCTCGCTCGAAACCGGCGCCGGTGTTGAACCAGCGCCCGACGCTGCGCTCGGCGGGCGAGAGGCCGATCGCTTTGACATCGGCCCCGTAGAAAATAATGTTGCCCCAGTTGATGGGAGCGCCGCTCTGGAAGGTGTAAACTCCGCCGAGCTGCCAGCCGCCGATGAACACATTCGCGAGGGGGCTGATGTCTTTGGCGAGAGCCTTGCCTCTGCCGAAGGGGAGCTCCCAGATGCCGCTGAACGTGAGGCGGTGCGGGCGGTCGAGATCGGAGATCACTTCAGTCGGCCGGAGATCGTCGGATTGCAGCGTTTCCGTGGCCTGCATGAACTTCGAGAACGTGTAATTCAGGCCGATCGTGTAACCGCGCGCGAAGCGCCTCTCGAGGTTCATCTGGAGCGAGTGATACCAGGAGTAGCCGTCAAAGCGCGAGTGGTTCACCGCGTCGAACTGCGGGAAGGGACGCAGGAGGCGCTCCCGCCCGAGATTGGCGCCGGTGAAAGTCCCGCTTGCCCCTTCCGGGAGGATCCCGCGGAACGGATTCGCCAGGTTGGCGCTCAGGTAGTTGATCGTTGCGTTGTCTCTCACCCGCGATCGGCTGAGGTACTGCTGTGGGGTGACGTTGAGGTTTTGGCCGATTTCGATGTCCGTACCGCGATTGCCGACATAGCCGATGTCGAATACGTAGCCCCCGCCGAACTCACGCTGAATGTTCAACTGCCAGCGCTGCATGTAGGGGCGCACCGGGTTGGAATCGAAGGAAGTGATGCTCTGCCCGACGGAAGTCTGGTAACCCTGGCCGGCCCCGACTGGCTGAAGCAGACCGTTGGGGAACGGATTTGAAAGAGTGGCGATGAATGTCAGGCCGTTGTCCTGGGACGGGATGAAGTTCGTGTTGCGGCTGAAGCCGGTCTGGATCACGTCGCCGCGGCGTTGGCCGAGGAACCCGAAAAACATTCCGTAACCGCCGCGCAGGACGGTCTTGTTGGCCACCCGGTATGCGAACCCGATGCGCGGCATCCAGTTGTTCTTGGGGGTGAAGTACAACTCGCGCGGTTCGCCGCCGACTCCGGCGAAGGTCAAGCCGCCGCGGACGTTGAAAGCCGAAGGGGGAACCTCGCTGGTCGGGTTGTTCGCATACGCCGCCCGCGCCGCCGCTTCGAACGGCTGGATGTAAGTGGGATCGAAAGTGCGCACGCTACGATTGAATCGCTCGGTGAGCGGTCCGTCGTACTCCCAGCGCAGGCCGAGATTCAGGGTCAGTTTGTTGTTGACCTTCCAGTCGTCGTGGACGAAGTAGGCCCAGGAGACCGACTGTTCGGCGTAGCTGGCGTTGATCGCCACGAGGCTGTTGGAGGCGGACGGCAGTCCCAACAGGAATGCGGCGACGGACTGGCCGAGCTGGCTGGGCGAAGTCGGCGAGTTGTCGAGCGGGCCGCGCGTCCAGGTGGCGTCGAAATTGAAGCGGCCGGTCATGTCGTTGCCGAAAAACCTCTGGGTCTCGCGATAGGAGCGGAATTCGGCGCCGAACTTAATGGCATGCGTGCGCAGCGTTTTCGAGAGCGTGGCGTTGAGCGAGTGGATGTCGTTCGGCCGGCTCTCACCTCCCTGCGCGGTGCCCTGATAGCCGGCGATGTCGAAGCGCGGGAAGCGGCGGACATCCGGCGGGATGAGGTTGTTGTACGAAGCCGGGAACCCCAGCGTGGTGAGGTCGAAGCCGATGTTCGACGGCTTGCCGTCGGTTCCGCGGATGAAGCGATTGTAGCCGTAGCGGACGTTGAGCACCGTGGTGGCATTGAAGGTGTGCACGTCGTCGATCACGCCGGACTTCGAGATGAACCAGAAGTAGGTGCCGGTGGCGGGATTATCGAAGTAGTCGTTGTAGGTGCTCGTGCGGTTGTACCAGCTATAGCGGCCGTACATGCGATTGTTCTGGGTCAGGTTGTGGTCGATGCGGACCGAGTGCGTGTAATAGTCGGCCTCTTCCACCAGCTCCGGGCGCAAGTAGTTCTGTGTTCCGTCGGCGTTGCCCGGCTGGAGCGGGCTGGGGTAGTACGTGTCGAGCACCTTTTTGGCGATGGGATTGAAGAGCCTGGAGGGGATGATGTTGCCGGGGAAGGGGTCCTGCTGGAAGCGCCCGCCGGCGACGGCGCGGCGGGTGAAGGGGTCGTAGATCTGGAAGTTGTTGCCGGCGGCCAGCAGCCGGGAGAAATCGCCGTTCTTCATTTCGTTGGTGGGCACGGTCGGCGTGCCGTTGTTGCGCGGGCGAGCCTCGAGAATGCCCTCGTAGCCGTACATGAAGAACGTCCGGTTCCGCCCGTTGTAAAGCTTGGGCAGCCAGACGGGTCCGCCGGCGGTCGCGCCCCAGCGGTGGTAGAAGAAGTCCGGCCGGGGGATGTTGTTCGCGTTGGCGAAATAGTCGTTGGCGAACAAGCCCGGCGTCATGTTGGTGTAGTACATCGTGCCGTGGAGCGCGTTGGCGCCCGACTTCAGCGAGATGTTGGTGACGCCGCCCTCCGTCTGGCCGAAGCTGGCGTCGAAAGTGGCGGTCTGCACCTTGAATTCAGCGACGAGGTCGGCCGGCGGGACGTAAGAGGAGATGACCTCGCCCGGGTTCGCAGTCGCCGTCGCCACGGCGCCGTCGATTGTGACGTCGGAGCGGTTGGCGCGCGTGCCGTCCATGGTGTAGCCGACGATGTGGGTCGGCTCGAAGGGACGGTCCAGACGCGGATCGCGCGTGAAGGACACGCCGGAGGCCAGGCCGATGAGGAAATAAGGGTTGCCGTGCGGAATCGGTAGCTCCTGCACGCGCCTGCCATCGACCACAGAGCCGAGAGAAGCGGATTCGGTGCTCAGCAGAGGCGTCTCTTCGGAGACGGTGATGCTCTGCTCGGTGGCGCCCACCTCGAGCTTGATGTCCACGGTCAGCCGGTCGCCGACGCGCACCTCGATATTGTCTCGAACCACCCTTTTGAAGCCGGTCAGCTCGACTGTCACCTGGTACAGGCCGGGAAGAAGATAGTTGGCGGTGTAGATGCCCGCATCGTTGGTCTGGAGAGCCAGGACAGTCCCCATCGCCTTGTTGAGCACCTGGACCGGAGCCGCGGGCACGATGGAGCCAGTTGCGTCGGTGACTGTGCCCACGATGGTCCCGCGCGCCTCCTGCGCCGGCATGGGCGCCACGGAAGCGAGAGTCAACGCCATCGCGCACAGATACTTGAGCGCGATTGTTCGAGCGGAAGCGAATCTCTTCATGGTTTCTCCTTCCATGCCGGCGCGCGCAAGTGCACCGCGTTGGGGCGCCCCTGGCGAGCAAAAGGCAGGACTGCCCTAAGATACTCCTCCTCCGCTCAGGCGCACAAGAGACTTTGTGGCCTTGAGTTATGTTTCGGCATTCAAAACTGCTGTTTGCCGTTTCAAATCGCCGAAACGCCTTACGATTGAGCCGCTTGGACAGCAAGAGTCGGCGTTTACACGGGCTGGGTCGAGAGTCCCGGCAGGTCAGGTCGTTTCGATATATGAACCGCGGATGAGCTCCATCCCTGCGAGCTCAGGCAATTGCCAGGCCCTTATTTGTGGTGGTACTCAACAGCGGATCGTTCGGATAGTGCCGGTCTACGTTCTCAGCCGTAATCAGCGTGTGGCGGGTAAAGACGGCGGGGGGAACAGCCTTGCCCGCCAGGATGTCCAGCGCCAGACCGATGACGCCCTGTCCGTACCGTTCTGGAAAATACGCGACGGTGCCGATGAAGCACGTCCGGGGATTCCGCAATTCGAGCCGGCCTTCCGGCTCGGCATTATGCCCCACGACTGCGCAGTCGCCTTTGCGGCCGGCCTCGTCGAAGGCGCGGACGGCGCCGAGCGCGCTGGGGTCGGTGGCGGCGCCCACCAGGATGTGTTTCGCCCGCGATGTGCGGAGGAACTTGCGCACGGCGTCGAGCGACGCGCCGAACTGGCCATCGCCATCCAGATGCACCGCGCGCGAGGAGTCCACGCGCAGCGTCTCGTGCAGTCCCGCCAGCATACCCCGCACCCGCGCTTGCGGAAGCGATCCCGCCCGGACGAGCTCCAGCATGAGGATCTCGTCCACAACCCCTTCCCAGTGCCGGAGCGCCCAGCGTCCCAGGTAGCGGCCCGCAATCAGCCCGGCCTCATAGTTGTTGGCGCCGAAGTAGGTCGCGCCCGGATGCGGGATGTCGATCGCGATGATCGGGATGTTGGCCTCGAGGAACTTGCCGGCGATGGCGGGCGCGACGGACTCGTCGATCTGGAACTCGACAACGAGGTCCACCTCTTCCTTCAGCAACTGGTCGGCGTTGCGGAGAGCGGTCTTGGCGTCGTAGCGGTTGTCGAGAACGATCAGTTCGATGTGCGACTCCTCGGCGGCGCGGATCATGCCCGCCGTGACCTCGCGCGGAAAAGAGGAGTCCTGCCCCTGCGACGCGTACCCGATGCGGTACTTGCGGCGCGGCCGGACGCGCGAGACCGCCCGGTACTGGTTTTCGCCCACCTTCTCGAGGAAGCCGCAGGCGTGCAGCGTGTAAAGAAGCCGGAAGCACTTCCCCTTGTTGAAGCCCGTGCGCGCGACCACGTCGCGCAATCGCAGCACCTCGCCGTCCGACCGGAACACTTCGAGGATGCGCGCCGCGTGAACCAGCGATTGGACAATGTAGGCCGGGTGGCGGGGAGGCTTCATCGGTTCCGCTGATTTGCATTGTATACGCAAGGCGCGCGTGGTACTCTGCGTGAATCCGTACTATTCGGAAGGCGTGCCAGAGGAGGGGGAAATGCAAAGCGTCGGGCCCGTGCGGGCCGAGGAGCGGATTTCGTCGTTGGACATGGTGAGAGGCTTCGCGCTTCTCGGCATCCTGTTGATGAACATCGTGGGATTCGGGCTCCACGGCGCCTACGACGATCCCACAATCGCGGGCGGAGGGACGGGCATCAATCTCTGGACCTGGATCGTGATGCACGTTCTGGCCGAGGGCAAGATGCGCTGCCTGTTCTCGATGATCTTCGGGGCGGGCATCATCCTGCTGACGTCGAAGGCGGAAGAGAAAGGAGCGGGCGCGGATGCTGCCGACATCTTCTACCGCCGCAACCTCTGGCTGTTGCTGTTCGGCGCCCTGCACGCCTTCCTGCTTTGGCATGGCGAGATCCTCTACCCATACGCGCTGTGTGCGCTGTTGCTGTATCCGTTCCGGCGCATGGCCGCGAAGCGGCTGCTGCTGATCGGCTTCATGATGATGGCGGCGATGGCCGGAATCCTGGTCTTCAAGGGATACGACCTCCGCAAGACCATCGAGACGGCCAAACTCGCCGAACAGATTCAGAAGTCCGGCGGCAAACTGAGCGAGCAGCAGGAGGAAGCCAAGAAAAGCTGGGAAGAGATCAGAAAGAATGTTAAGCCCACGCCGGAAGAGGTTGAGAAAACCAACAAGAAGTGGCGCGGCGGCATTGTCGACGTGCTGAAGGTGCGCGCCGAGATCGTGCGGCAGTGGCACGCGATGCCCTACTACCACTACATGTATCTCGATCTGTTCAGCATGATGTTTCTGGGGATGGCGTTTTTCAAGATGGGCATATTCAGCGGGGCGAAGCCGGCCAGGTTCTACGCCATCACGGCCGCCGCGGGCTACGCGATCGGCCTCCCGGTCAACTCCTTCACCGCCTGGGTCCGCGTTTCGAGCGGCTTCGACCTGGTGACAATCACCTACTCCGGGATCGCCTACGACCTGGGTCGCCTCTCGATCGCCATGGCGCATGTGGGCGTCCTGATGCTTCTCCACAAAGCCGGGCTGTTCCGATGGATTCTCCGCCCCCTCGCCGCCATTGGCCAGATGGCGCTGAGCAATTACCTGTTCCACTCCCTCGTTTGTTCCACAATCTTCTGCGGCTACGGTTTCGCCATGTTCGGGCGGATGCAGCGGTATCAACTCTACTACGTCGTGGCCGGCATCTGGATCTTCCAGATGATCGTAAGTCCTATATGGCTCAAGCACTTCCAGTTTGGTCCAGCGGAGTGGATTTGGCGTTCGCTCACCTATTGGAAGCGCCAACAGATGCGCATCAGGCAGGCGGAGCAGGAACTGGCCGCCGAAGCGGCCGCCTGAACCAATACACCATTAACTTGATAGGGATTGGGGTGATATGTTAGTCTGCTCCTACGATGGCAGACCGACGCCTGACCCATCTCCGGGCCCTGGAAGCAGAGAGCATCCACATCCTGCGGGAAGTGGCCGGCCAGTTCGAGCGCCCGGCGCTGCTCTACTCGATCGGCAAGGACAGCTCGTGCCTGCTGCATCTTGCGCGCAAGGCGTTCTATCCCGGCCCGCTTCCCTTCCCGCTGCTGCACGTTGACACGACGTACGAGTATCCGGAGCTGATCGAATTCCGCGACCGCTTCGTGAAGCAGATCGGCGCGCGGCTTGTGGTCTACACCAACCGCGCGGCGATTGAGGCCGGAGCGAATCCGTACGACCTCGGCACCGCGAAATGCTGCTCGCTGCTGCGCACCCAGGCGCTGGTGAATGCGCTGAAGGAAGGCGGCTACGATGCGGCGCTGGGCGGAGCTCGGCGCGACGAAGAACGCTCGCGGGCGAAAGAGCGCGTCTTCTCGTTCCGCGACAAGAACGGGCAGTGGGACCCCAAGAACCAGCGGCCCGAGCTGTGGAACTTCTACAACGGGCGCGTGGATCCCGGCGAGTGCATGCGCGTTTTTCCGCTCTCGAACTGGACCGAGCAGGATGTGTGGAACTACATCCGCCTCGAAGAGATTCCGCTGGCGCCGCTCTATTTCGCCAAGCCGCGGCAGGTGATCGTGCGCGGCGAGACGCTGATCCCCTTCGAGCCGAATGTAAAGCTTGAGCCCGGCGAAGCGCCGGTGACGATGACGTGCCGCATGAGGTCGCTGGGCTGCACGCCGTGCTCGGGCGCGATCCGGAGCGACGCGGACGACGTCGGCAAAATCATCGGCGAGCTGGTTCAATTCCGCCGCTCCGAACGCGAGAACCGCGTGATCGATTTCGACCAGGACGGCTCGATGGAGTTGAAGAAACGGGAGGGATACTTCTGATGGCCGCCGCGCCTTCAGCAACGACGCTGCCGCTCGACCACTTTCTCGCGCAGCCCGGCGAGCGGCCGCTCCTGCGGTTTTTCACCGCCGGCAGCGTCGACGACGGCAAGTCCACGCTCATCGGGCGGCTGTTGTTCGACACCAAGGGCGCCTACGACGACCAGATCGAAGCGGTGAAGAAGAGCAAGGTGAATCGCGCCGGCGAGGGACTGATCGATTACTCGCTGCTCACCGACGGACTTCGCGCCGAGCGCGAGCAGGGCATCACGATCGACGTCGCGTACCGCTACTTCGCGACGCCGCGGCGCAAATTCATCATCGCCGACACTCCGGGCCACGAGCAGTACACGCGCAACATGGCCACCGGCGCGTCGAACTGCGAAGCGGCGGTCATCCTCATCGACGCGCGCAACGGCGTGGTGGCGCAATCCCGCCGCCACGCCTTCATCGCATCTCTGCTGGGCATCCGGCATTTCGCCGTCGCCGTGAACAAGATGGACCTGGTCGGCTGGTCGCGCGAAGTCTACGAGGAGATCCGCAACGAGTTCACCGCGCTTTCGGGGCGCCTCGGCTCGCCCGAGATGACGTTTATTCCGGTGAGCGCTCTGGAAGGCGGCAACGTCGTGGAGCGTTCTGAGCGCATGAGGTGGCACGACGGTCCGACGCTGCTCGAATGGCTGGAGACCGTCGAGCCGCAGACCGCTTCCGAATCGAACGCGTTCCGCATGCCGGTGCAATTCGTGATCCGGCCCGGCGCCGATTTCCGCGGCTTCGCCGGCCAGATCACTTCGGGCCGCATCGCCGTGGGCGATCAGATCGCGGTGCTGCCTTCGGGGAGATCGAGCCGCGTCAGCCGCATCGTCACCTTCGACGGCGAATTGGAAGAGGCGTTCGCGCCAATGTCGGTGACGCTGGCTCTGGAGGATGAAATCGACATCAGCCGCGGCGACCTGCTCGCGACGCCGGCCGCTCAGCCGCAGACTTCACGCCACCTCGAAGCGAGCGTGGTCTGGATGAGCCACGAACCGCTCGAGCCCGGCCGGCCCTATTTGCTCTTGCAGGGGCCGAACGCGGTGACGGCGCGCATCGGCACGGTGCTGGACCGCACCGACGTCGAGAAGCTGGAGCGCCGCCCGGCCTCCGCCCTGGGCCTGAACGATATCGGCCGCGTGACCGTGGAGGCCGTGCGCCCGATCGCATTCGACCCATATCAGGCGGACCGGCGCACGGGAGCGTTTGTTCTTGTCGACCCGATCAGCAACGCCACCGTCGCCGCGGGCATGATCCAGGGAGCGAATGAAGCCGCCGGACGGCGCAGGCAAACCGGCGAGTTCAGGCCCGAGCCCGTGACTTCGGCCGAGCGCGCCGCGCGCTACGGGCACCGCGGAGCGCTGATCGCGATGGCAGGCCGGCCCGGCGCCGCCGACTTGCTGGAGCGGTTGCTGTTCGAGCACGGCTGCCTTGCCGTTCGTCTGCGCCGGGCGGCCGGCGATGTCCAGCAGCTTGTGGAGCAAGGCCTGCTGGTGGTGTCCGACGCGCCGGAGCTGGGCGCGGCGCCGCGGGATCTGCCCGCCGGCGACGAGGCCGCGGCGCGGCAGATGATGAAGGCGCTCGAGAGCGCGGGCGTGCTCTTTGGCGCCGGATTCGAGCTGGGCGAGGGGATTTAGCGATGGCGATGAGATACGGCTTTCCGATTGTTCTCGACCTCGAGGGCAAAACGTGCGTCGTTGTTGGAAACGGCCCGCACGCGGAAGAAAAGGCCGCGGAGCTGCGCGCGGCAGGGGCCGCCGTGCGCCGCATCACTCGTCCTTTCCGGGCGTCCGATCTCGACGGCGCGGCGCTGGCGGTGGTTGAAACCGGGGACGCGGACGAGAACCGCCGTGTGTTCCTCGAAGCGCAGCGGCGCGGGATTCCGGTGAACTCCATCGACGACCCCGAGAATTGCAGCTTCTATTTTCCGGCCGTGCTGCGCCGCGGCGACCTTGTGATCGCGCTGTCTACGTCAGGCAAATGCCCGGCCTTGGGAGTGCGGCTGAAGCAGTGGCTGGACGGGAAGATCGGTCCGGAGTACGGCGAGTTTGTCCGCATCGCGGGCGAGCTGCGCGAAGAGATCCGCGAGAGCGTTCCGGGCTTCAGCGAGCGCAAGGAGCTGTGGTACGAGCTGGTGGATTCGCCGGCGCTCGATCTGCTGCGCGCGGGCAAACAGGAAGAAGCGGAAAGGCTGCTGCGCGATCGCGTGGCGGAAAGGTCGGTGGAACGATGGGTGGTCTTCTGACGGACGCCGCCGGGATAGTCGCGCGGCACGGCCAATCGTCCGGGAGAGTCTGCATCACGTGCAGCTTTCAGGCGGAGGACATGGTCGTGCTCGACTTGCTGCGCAAGGTGCGGCCCGATGTCCCCGTGCTTTTTCTCGAGACGGGCTATCACTTCCCCGAGACCATCGCCTACCGCGACCGCATGGCGCGGGAGTGGTCGCTGAACCTCGCCAATCTCACCGCGAAACAAACCGTGCCCGAGCAGGAAGAGCAGTTCGGCATACTCTATTCGACCGACCCCGCGCAGTGCTGCGCGCTGCGCAAAGTCGCCCCGCTGGCCGCGGGCCTTGACCAATACGACGTCTGGTTCACCGGTCTGCGCCGCGAGCAGTCGCCGTCGCGGGCCAATCTGCAAGTCGAGGAATGGCACCGCCTGCCGTCGGGGCGTGAGATCCGCAAGATCAGCCCTCTCGCCTTGTGGACCTGGAAAGATGTGCAGGCGTACATGACCGCCAACGAGATCCCGTATCTTCCGCTCTACGACGAGGGCTACCTGAGCATCGGCTGCGCGCCGTGCACGGCGAAGCCGACGGAAGGCGCGCACGCGCGGTCCGGCCGTTGGGGCGGCGCGAAGCTCGAGTGCGGCATCCACACGTTCACTTCCGTCAAGGAAGCGCCATGAGCATCGAGATCCTGTTCGGCTTCTTGATCGCGCTTGTCGTCGGCATGACGGGCATGGGCGGCGGGCCGCTCGCGGTGCCGGTTTTGACGCTCGCGCTTGGAATGGATGCAGCGCAGGCTGTGGGCACGTCGCTGCTCTTCGTCAGCGTGACGAAGATGGTGGCGACTCCGGTCTATTTCTTCCGCCGGCAGGTCCACCTGAAGACGGTGCTGATCCTCGCCGCGGGCGGATTGCCGGGCGTTGCGCTGGGGACCTGGCTGCTGAGCCGCATGAACTCGAAAGGGCTCCAGCCGATCATCCTCACAGTGGTTGGCGGCACGATCGTCATCATGGCGCTGGCGAGCCTGTGGCGTTTGCTGGGGCGCGCTCCGCTGACTCCTGAGCGGCCGTGCAAGCGGCTGTTGGCGCCGCTGGCGTTTCCGATCGGCCTCGAGGTCGGATTCTCTTCAGCCGGCGCCGGCGCGCTGGGCAGCCTGTTGCTGATGCACTGCACCGCGCTTCAGATGTCGCAGATCGTCGGCACGGACCTGCTGTTCGGGCTCATTCTTTCCGCGTCCGGCGGCGGGCTGCACCTGGCGACGGGCAGCATCGACGCGAATGTTCTCTGGAAGCTGTGCGCGGGCGGCGTCGTTGGCGCGGCGCTGGGAGCGCACTTCGGAACGCGGATTCCGGCGCGCTCGCTGCGCGCGGCGCTGAGTTCGGTGCTCGTGCTGTTGGGCGGGCAGTTGTGCTGGAAGGGTCTTCAGGTGATGGTGAGGTGAGCGCAATGGCGAAGATTTACCTGGTCGGCGCCGGACCGGGCCGCGCGGATCTGCTGACGCTGCGCGCGGCGCGGATATTGGCGCAGGCCGACTGCGTTCTCTATGACCGGCTGGTGAGCGGCGAGGTCCTCGCCCTCGCCCGGCCCGGCGCGGAGTTGCTCAATGTCGGCAAAGAGGAAGGCGAGCAGGAAGCGGCGCAGCGGCGGATCTACGAGCTGCTGGAAGAATGCGCCCGCCGCCACTCCAACGTCGTCCGCTTGAAAGGCGGCGACCCGTTTGTTTTCGGGCGCGGAGCGGAAGAATGGGCGTGGCTGGCGGAGCGCGGCTGGGACGTCGAGGTCGTGCCGGGCGTCAGCTCGTCGCTGTCGGTGCCCGCGCTGGCCGGAATTCCGCCGACCTTCCGCGGCCTGGCGCACGGATTCGCGGTGGTGACGGGGCATGTGCGCGAAGGAGCGCCGCAGTATTGGGCGCGCTACGCGGGCGTGGAGACCGTTGTGGTGCTGATGGGCGTCAAGAATCGCGCTGCGATCGCACAAGCGCTTCTGGCGGCGGGGCGCGGCGCAGCCGAGCCCGTGGCCTTCATCGAGAATGGCACGACGCCGCGCGAGCGCGTGGTCGTAAGCGATCTCGGCGCGGTCGCCGCCGGCGCAGTCGAGGTCCGCTCGCCGGCCGTGTTCGTGATCGGCGAGGTGGTGCGCCTGCGCGAGGTGCTGCTCGCCGAACCGGCGCGCCTTGTTGCGTAGGCCAAGGTTACTTCTGACGCCGGCCGGCAAAAGCCAGCAACGCTAATCCGCCGCCCAGCAGCGCAAACAGCAGCGGCTCCGGGTACCCCGGACCGCCGCCCGCGATGATGGCCTTGAACTCAGAGCCGCCGGGGCCGAGAGACGCCACGACCTCGACCGCATCCATCTTCGCCCGGGCCGCGTTGTAGGGTGGCCCGAGCGAGTTGAACACCGCCGATAGCCCGGAGGCGTGAGTGTCCAAACCCTGGACGCGGGGGAGGATCTGATCCATGGCGCCCTGTTGCGGCCCTCCGGCTAGGAGCGCGGCCAGGCGTCCGCCAGCCAACGTGCTGAAGGCTCCCTCGTCGGCCCCGCGCTCGAACTCGGTGAGCGGGAGCACGAAGCGTCCCGGGCCCGGGCGGCCGGAGACGCGGGACGCCGGAGGCAACGTAAAGCGGTCCGCCGATGAGGTTCCGGCTCCGATTACCGCAAACAGATCGGGAATACCCAAGAAGCCCGTCCAACCGGGCCCGGCCACGCCCGCCTCCGCGCCGGCAGGGAACGGATCAGGACCGATGTTTGCGAGATTTTCAATGGATGCCGCGAGAACGGAATGCACCAAAGAAATGGCGATAACTGCTGAAATCTCCAGTACGCGCACCATGAATCCCCTCCGAATTTCTCAGTAATTCAAGGGTGCTAACGCCAGTTTACGCCGCAATGCCGGACGGGTCAAGCCGAATCTGCCGAATCTGCCGCGCCTGGGGACGCCCCGGCCCTCACTCGAAGAGTTTCGAGCCCGGGACGAGATGCTTGCGGCAGACCTCGGCGTTGAGATCGAAGCCCAGGCCGGGCTTGTTCGGCATTGTGAAGTAGCCGTCCTTGTACAGCGGGCCGTCGCGCTCGACGAGGTCCTGCCAGTAGGGAAGCTCGACGCTGTCCGATTCGAGCGCGACAAAGCTGCGAATGGCGGCGCAGGCGTGCGCTGACCCGATCGTGCCGACGGGCGTGCACATGTTGTGGCAGCACATCGTGATGTAGTAGAGGTCCGCCCAATCCGCGATCTTCTTGGTTTCGAGCAGGCCGCCCACTTTTTGCGGGTCGGGCTGGATGATGTCGCAGGCCTGTTTTTCGATGAACGGCCGCCATGTTTCGCGCGTGAAGAGATTCTCGCCCGTGCAGATGGGGATGCGGCTCTTGTCGGTGATGCGCTTGAGCGCGTCGGCGTTGAGCGGCGGGGTCGGGTCTTCGATGAACCACAGGTTCAGGGGCTCCACCATGCCGATGAAGCGGATGGAGTCCGGCACGTTGTAGTTGAAGTGCAGGTCCACGCCCAGCGGATAGTGCGGCCCGATGCGCTTGCGGATGGCTTCGAGGATCTTCACCCACTGCTCCATCTCGATGGAGGCGATGCCGCGGTTCCAAACCTCGCCGCGGTACCTGTAAGGCCTGCCGGCCAGTCCCTGCCCTCGCGATTCCCAGTCGACGTCGAACTTCATCGCCTTGAAGCCATAGGCCAGCGAGCGCTCCGCCTCCTCGACCCAGGCCGCCGGATCGGGCGTCGCGGGCGAGCCGGTATCGTGATAAATGAGCAGTTTTTCGCGGAATTTGCCGCCCAAGAGCACGTAAATCGGGACGTTGAGGATGCGCCCCGCGGCGTCCCACAACGCGCTCTCGATCCCCGCGATGGCGCCGGTGAGCGTGCCCGTTTGCGATCCGTGCCCCAGCCCGGCCTCGATCATCTTCTGGAAGAGGTAATCCGGCTGGAGCGGGTCTTCTCCGATGATGGTGCGCTTGATGTCGTGGATCAGCTCGACGATGCCCGCGCGGTTGTACGCTTCGCCGAGGCCGTAGACGCCCTGGTCGGTGACCACGCGCACCAGGTGCGCCGGGTACTTGATGTTCACCGACGCGGTCTGCACGTCGCGGATCTTCACCTTGCCGAGAAGGCTTTGCGCCGCGGGCATCGCGCGCAGGATCTGAGAGCGTTCCGGAATGAATCCGGCCGCGGCGCCGGAAGCGATTTGAAGGAGACGCCGGCGAGACAACATGCGAACCTCCGCGCCCCGGAAGGGCGCGCAGGGATTGTATCGCAGACTGGCGCTACCAGGCGTCGCGGTTGAAGATCCGGACGCGATACGGCGGTTTCGACTTCTCCGCGGGGTCCTGCTCGAAGACCTCGCTGGTCTTCGCCGGATCGTAGCCGCGCCACAACCATGTCAGCGATTCCGGCAGATCGACGGCCTCGCGCGATGAGTTGTGCGCCGATTCGTCGAAGCGGAAGTGGTAGTCGTAGCCCGTCATCTTCAGCGAATTCGCCATCTGGATGTTTTGCAGCGGCCAGGAGCCGTGGTTGTTTTCAAGGTCGCCTGCGCCGTCGGAAAGCCACACGCGGATATTGCGCTTCGGCTCCTTGCGCACTTTGAAGGGATACACGTTGCCGCCTTCGACCTTCTCCTGCGGGCGCCACTGGATGCTCGTGTAGCTGCCGATGGTGGAGTGGACGCGGGCGAACTTTTCGGGGAAGAACCACGCGACGTTGAACGAGCAGATGCCTCCGGAGGAGCGTCCGCCGATGGCGCGGCTATAGCCGTCCTGGCGCAGCTTGTAGGTCTTCTCCACTTCGGGCAGGACCTCTTCGAGCAGGAATCGGCCGTAGCGATCGCTCACCGTGTCGTACTCGATGGAGCGCATCGCACGGCCTTCGGGCGATACGCCCGGCGCGATCAGCACGTGCACCATCGGGGGGATCAGCTTCTGATGGACGAGGTTTTCGACCACCGTGAACAAGCGCGTTGATCCGCCGAGGTCCTGCCAGAGCGTGTTGCCGTCCTGCCAGACCATCAGCGGCGAGGGCGCCGCGGCTTCGACGCCGGGAGAGGCATAGATCCAGTAGTCCGCCGTCATGCCGTCGTAGATTCTGCTCTTGACGACGAGCTTCTGCGACAGCTTCCCCCTGGGAACGCCCGGTTTGGGGTAAGAGTCGGGGTTGTAGCCGGGGATGTCTCCGCGCGCGCCCATGGGCCCGCCGCCGGCGTAGAACTGGTAGGAATGCGTCGTGCCGGCGCGCAGTTTCGCCAACAGGTACCACAGGTCCGAACCGGCGATGCGCGTCATCGGCGCAGGCGCGGCCTCGTTGATGCTCACGGCGGCGTCGGCGGGCGTGGCCGAAACAAAGAGGAAATCCTGCCCCCACGATGCCGTCGCGGTGCGGTTCTCGAGTTTGCCGAAGTGCGCTTCGAGCGCCTGGCGCAGCTCGGGTCCAGGGCCGCGGCGCGCGGCGTCGATCAGCTTTTCGAGCGGATGAGGCTGGGCGGAGGCCGCCGTGCAGAGCGCGAGAGCGGCGAGGAGGGGTCGAAACATCTAAGTCTCCTATTGTTTTTGCAGTGATTCGAGGTAAGAAACGATCGGACGGGCGAACCGGCGGCGGGCCGCAACCAGCGGCGTCAACCCGCGCGAGTCCTTCGCTGCGATGTCGGCGCCGCGCTCCACCAGCAGCTTGACCATCGGTAAGCTGTTGGCGGCGACAGCGGCGTGCAGCGCGGTTTCGCCGCCGGGCAATGTATCGTTGGGGTCCGCGCCGGCATCCAAGAGCAGAGCGGCCGTGGCCGGCTGCGCCGAGCGCGCGGCGAGAAGAAACGCGTCATAGCCGTCGGCGCGCTTCAGTTTCGGATTCGCGCCCTTGGCGAGCAGCAGGCGGACGACGTCGTCGTGGCCGTTGCGTGCCGCCAGATGCAGCGGCGTCGTGCCGGAGCGCGAGGCGGAGTCGGCCGGCGCGCCGCGGGCGAGCAGCAGTTCGACCATCGCCGGGCGCCCGCGCGCCGCTGCGAGATGGAGCGGGGCCTGGCCCAGCCGCGATTCCTGTGCGTTGACGTTCGCGCCGGCGTCGAGCAGCATCCGGGCGATGGCGGGAAGGCCCGCTTCGGCGGCCAGATGGAGCGGCGTGGCGCCGTCCCAGCGTGCGGCGTTCGGGTCGGCCTTGCGCGCAAGCGCCGCCCGCACCGCGGCCTCGTCCCCCGATTCGACGGCGGCGTGCAGCGCGGTCACGCCGTCGCCGCCAGGCACGGCCGGAGCGGGTGATTTTTTCGCAGTTTGGGCTATCGAAAAGCCCGCCGAGGCAAGTAATATAAAAGGAATAGTCCTCATGGGAAACATCTGGGACCCAGCGCGTGTCTTACTACGATACCTGGAATCTCAGGGGCGCAGCGCGGCCGTCGCGCTGCTCGCCTCGGCTTCGGCCGTGTGCCTTGCGCCTTCGGCAATCCCGCAGACCCAGTCCAGCGCGAAGCAGGCTCAATTCGAAACCCGGCTCAAGCCCTACTTGAATCGCAGTTGCATCGCCTGCCACAACCAGCGCGTGAAGACCGCGGGCGTGGCTGTCGATGGCCTGAAGCCCTGGGAGAACATCGCGGCCGAGAGCGGGGTGTGGGAGAAAGTCTTGCGCAAGATCCGCACCGGCGAGATGCCGCCGCCCGGCGTGCCGAAGCCGCCGCAGGCCGACAGTGATTTCGTCGCCGCCTGGCTTGAGAAGGAGTTGGATGAAGCCGCCGCGAAGCAGCCCGATCCCGGCCGCGTCGCGGTTCACCGCCTGAACCGCGCGGAGTACAACAACGCCGTGCGCGATCTGCTCGGCGTCGACTTCACCCCCGCCGACGATTTTCCCGCCGACGACTCAGGCTACGGCTTCGACAACATCGCCGACGTGCTCTCGCTGCCGCCCGTGTTGCTCGAAAAGTATCTCAAGGCCGCGGAGAAGGTCAGCCGCAGCGCTGTCGGCAATCTCCGTCATGAGCCCGTGCTGGACCGCACCACTGTGGAGCGCCGCATCCCTCAGGCCGGGCGCATGGGCGAGGAGTTCCCCGCCGGCACGCGGGGCGGCGCTCTCATCCGCCACCGCTTCCCCGCCGACGCGGAGTATTTGCTGCGCGTGCGGCTGCGCGGCGACATGAGCCCGAATCTGCCTCCGATGCTCGAATTCCGCATCGACGGCCGCAGGCTGCAACTGGTCGAGGCCCGCATCAGCGAAGCCGAGGAGGATGAGGAGAAGCGCCGCTTCGAGCTGCGCGTGCCCGTCACCGCGGGCCGCCACGACGTGATGGTGACGTTCCTCGATCACGCGGCGGAAGGCGAAGAGCCTGAGGCTCCCAAAGACGCGCAGGGGCGCACCCGCCGCCGGATGCTGGCGGTGGACTGGGTTGAGATCGGGGGCCCGTTCAATGTGAAAGGTCCGGGGGACACCGGGAGCCGCAAAATCATTTTCACCTGCCGCCCGGCCTCGCCTCACGAGGAAACGGCCTGCGCGCAGAGCATCGTCGCGCGATTGGCCCGGCGCGCCTACCGCCGGCCCGTGGCACCCCATGAAGCGGCGGCGCTGATGCGCTTCTATCGCCTGTCCCGCGAGGCGGGCGACAGCTTCGAGGACGGCGTCCAGCTCGCGATCAAGGCGATGCTGGTGTCGCCGAACTTCCTGTTCCGCATCGAGCGCGACCCCGCGGGCGCGCGGCCCGGCGAGGTCCATCGCATCAGCGATCTGGAGCTGGCCTCGCGGCTCTCGTTCTTCCTGTGGAGCTCGATTCCCGACGAACCGCTGCTGTCGCTCGCCGAAAAGGGCAAGCTCAGCGACCCCGCGGCGCTCCGCGCTCAGTTGAAGCGCATGCTCGCCGATCCTAAATCCCGCGCACTCACCGAGAACTTCGCCGGCCAGTGGCTGCATTTGCGCAACCTCGGCATGGTGAAGCCCGATCCGGAGAAGTTCCCCGAATTCGACGACGAGCTGCGCCAGGCGCTGCGCCGCGAGACCGAGCTGTTCTTCGAGGCGATCGTCAAGGAAGACCGCAGCGTGCTCGACTTCCTCGATGCCAACTTCACCTACGCCAACGAGCGGCTGGCGCGGCATTACGGAATCGAGGGCGTGAAGGGCCGGCGCTTCCGCCGCGTCGAGCTCGACGGAGCGCGGCGCGGCGGCGTTCTCACGCACGGCAGCGTGCTCACGGTTTCGTCCTACCCCACGCGGACTTCGCCCGTCATCCGCGGCAAGTGGATTCTCGAGAATCTGCTGGGCGCTCCGCCGCCCCCGCCGCCGCCCAATGTGCCCGAGCTTGTCGAGAAGGGCCTCGGCAAGACGGCCAGCCTGCGGCAGCAGATGGAGCGGCACCGCGCCGACCCGGCCTGCGCGCCCTGCCACAACAAGATGGATTCGCTCGGCTTCGCGCTCGAAAACTACGACGCGGTGGGCAGGTGGAGAACGCACGACGGCGATTTCGCCATCGACGCGTCGGGCACGCTGCCCAACGGCGCGAGATTCTCGGACGCCGCCGAGCTGAAGAAGATTCTGCGCAGTAACGGCCAGGAGTTTGTGCAGAGCCTGGCCGAAAAACTCATGACCTACGCGCTGGGAAGAGGCCTGGAGCGGTACGACAAGCCGGTGGTGCGCAGCATCACGCGGGAGTCGGCCGCGAAAGACTATCGCTTTTCCGCGCTGGTTGAGGGCATTGTCGAGAGCGTGCCGTTCCGGATGCGGCGTGCGATAGGATCTAACCCAGGGGCGAAGGATGCTGCTGACTAAGAAATCTCTTTCACGACGGGCTGTCCTCAGAGGGGCCGGCGCGGCGATTGCATTGCCGTGGCTCGACGCCATGCGTCCGGCGCTGGCCGGAGCGGCGAAACCGCGGCCCAGGCGGCTGGCGTTTGTCTACGTGCCGAACGGCGTCATCATGGATCAGTGGACTCCGGCGGTCGAGGGCGCGGGCTT
This sequence comes from uncultured Solibacteraceae bacterium, assembly GCA_964472745.1. Classification (GTDB taxonomy): domain Bacteria; phylum Acidobacteriota; class Terriglobia; order Bryobacterales; family Bryobacteraceae; genus CAYYNC01. The sequence continues at coordinate 199,659 of CAYYNC010000001.1, read as the reverse complement.
TCCGCTGACGCCGCTGCTCGAGCCGCTCGCCGAATACCGCGACCGCCTCCTGCTGCTTACCGGCCTCGCGCAGAAGAACGGCCGCGCGCTCGGCGACGGCCCGGGCGATCACGCGCGCGCCGCGGCGTCCTATCTCACCGGCTTCCACCCGAAGAAGACCGAAGGCGCGGACATTCTGAACGGCGTTTCGGTGGATCAGGTGGCAGCCGCCGCCATCGGCAGCCAGACGCGCTTCCCTTCCCTCGAGCTCGGGCTCGAGGGCGGCGGCATGGTGGGCAACTGCGATTCGGGCTACAGTTGCGCCTACTCGAATTCCCTGGCTTGGAAGACATCGACCACGCCGCTGCCGCCCGAAATCAATCCGCGCGCAGTGTTCGAGCGTCTGTTCGGCGACGGCGAGGTCCTCGATCCGGAGACGAAGGCGAAGCGCGCGCGGCAAGACCGCAGCATTCTCGATTTCGTGCGCGAGGACGCCGCGCGGCTTGCCGGCAAGTTGGGCGCGAGCGATCGCCGCAAGCTCGACGAGTACCTGAGCTCGGTGCGCGAAATCGAACGCCGCATCGAGATCGCCGAACGGGCGACGCCCGAAGAGCGCGCGCTGGAAGAGCCGAACATGCCCAAACCCGCGGGCATGCCGGTGACGTTCGAAGAGCACGCCAGGTTGATGTTCGACCTCATGGCGGCGGCGTTCCAGACCGACTCCACGCGCGTCCTCACCTGCATGATGGGCCGCGAGGGCTCCAACCGGACCTACCGCGCCATCGGAGTGCCGGAAGCGCACCACGGCCTGACGCACCACATGGGCAACGCCGAGAAGATCGGGAAGATCGCGCAAATCAACAAGCTCCACGTCGAGCTGTTCGCCTACCTCGTCAGCAAGCTCGCCAAGACGCAGGACGGCGACGCGGCGCTGCTCGACAACGTGATGCTCGTCTACGGCAGCGGCCTCGCCGACGGCAACCGCCACACGCACCACGATCTGCCGATTCTGTTAGCCGGGGGCGCCGCGGCGTCGATCAAGCCCGGCCGCCACGTGCGCTACAAATCCGAGACGCCGCTGAACAACCTGTTCCTCGCGCTGCTCGACCGCATGGGCGTGCGCACGGAAAAACTGGGCGACTCGGACGGAACACTCACCCATTTGGGCGAACTCTCTTAGGACTCGTCACGGATCAACAATGCCGCCGCCCCCTTGCGGCCGCGGCTCCGCAACAGCGGTCCCGGCCCGCCCGCGCCGGCAAGCGGCGGGACGGCCGGGTTGTTTTGCAGCCTCTCAGCAAGCGGTTCCTTGAATGCGCTGGTTATTGAGTGACGAGTCCTCAGTGCGCAAGGGCGCGCAGCAGGCATCATGACGCGTCGCAAGCCGCCATAACTCTGTCTAACGCCGCAATCAATCCGGCGATCGCCGCAAGCACGGCGATATCAGGGATCGCCGTGCTCGCGCGCTTGCCTCACCGCAGAGTGGTCGCGGCGGAGGAGTTCGAATACGGAGAGTTCCCGGCCGCGTCGTGTGCGCGCACGCGGCAGGATACGTTGTCCGCCGGGTGAGCCCCGTGTCGGTGTAGGGGGCGGCCGTGCCGGCGGCCGCCGCAACCTGCGTGAAGTGAATGCAACCGGCGAACAGTCAATCGGCGGATCCGGCGTCAGTGACAACCGTCACACAACACGCCCGCCGGTGAAAGAATTCTTCTCCAGCGCATCCTGAACTCCTGCGCCCGCCGAAAGCCGGCAAGCGCCCGGCTGCCGATCAAATCGATCCGCCTGCCACCGGACAGGATGCTCCCCGCCCGCCCGCCACTTGCAGTTCCAGGCTGACCCGCAAGTGGAGGGACCCCGCAAACACCACGGGCGCGGAGGTCATCTAAAGCTGCGGCAACACCGCCGCTCTGGCAGGCATCTCGCGACTCCCGGGGTGGTTTCCCCTCAAAGTGAAGCGGGAAGAGAACGTGTCGATCGGCCAAATCGCAAAGTTGCGGCGCCACTATGAGAGCCCTGAGTAGCCGCCCGCAGTCAACAATTAAACTGGGCGGCTCCGGCCGCGTACTAGAACACCCGGGCGGACTGGACTGACTGTGCGCAGAAAGGTATTTGGCTGAAAAATGTTGAAATACATTGAAAAGTGTTGACTTGCTCCTGGGACAGTGTTACGGTGATTCAGGCTCGTGCGGCTCAACCGCGCGGGATGCAAGATCAAAACGTGGAGGAAAAGATCTATGAAACGAGTAGTAATGGTGTGTGTTTTCCTGATGGCTGTGAGCTTCACAGCGATGGCGGATCCCGCCGTGGTTATCAGGGACTTCAGCTGCGGGCTGCTGGACGGAAACGGAGGCGCCGTCGGTACAACGAACACCTTCGCGGTCGTCACCGACAGCGAAACCGGGGCAGTGATGCTCCGCTGCCAGGCCGACGTGACCCCGTCATCGAGCGGCAAGGCTGTTCAATGGAACTACGACAATACGGGACTTCTCTGCGGCGTCCTCGTCGGAGTCACCTCAAAGTGGCGTGAAGTGGTTTCCGCACAAGGGAATGCGACGCTTCATTGTCATCTGCCCGAGTAAGTCCAAGAGTCGGAAAAACTTGACGAAATCTTGCAGGTTCCTGCTTGCGGCTGCGCTGCAAGCAGGGGCCTGTTCTTCTTTCTCTCCTGTCCGCCTCAACGGCAACTTCGGCATGGCGTCCCTCTTCCTGATCCTGCTGATTGCGGCCCCACTCCAGGCGGCCGTCGTGTCCGGCACAGTCTACTTGGGCGGCGGGGAGTCGCGCCAGCCCGCCGTGGGCGTCAAACTCCTGGTTCGCGCCGCGGATGGACCTGAGGTCCTCTTGTCCCGCGAAACTGATGCCGAGGGCCGCTACGTCCTCTCAGACCTCCCAAAGGGCGCGATCATCATCTCAGCAGTAAAACGCGGCTACGTGCTCTCCCCGCAGACACCCGCGCGCCAGTTGGCTCTTGCCCCGCAAGACAACGTGACCGGCCTCGATTTCGATCTGATTCCCGGCGGCATCGTCGCGGGTCGCGTTTCGGATGCGGAGGGGGAACCGCTTCAAGGAGTGCAAGTGGAATTGAAGCGGCCGGGAGCCAACCCCGCTGCCGCGCCGCCACTCCGCGCGGCCACGGATGACACGGGAACCTTCCGTCTGTTCGGCCTTGAGCCCGGGCGTTACGTTTTGCTGGGCCGCCGCGGCATGCAGAACTCGCCGCCAGTGTATTTCCCCGGCCGGTCCGAGGAGAAGGACGCCGAGCTCATCGAAATCGCCGCCGGCGCCGAGAAATCTGGAATTGACCTGCGCTTCCCTCCCGATCAAACCGGCGGCGGACCGCCGCGCCCGGATCCCGAGTTGAAGGAAATCCCGGCCGGCCAGGACACCCAGCCCGCAGCGGCTCAACCCGCCGTTGTCCCGCAACGCGCCGGCGAGGGCCCGCGGGGAGCGATCGGCGGGGTTGTTGTGTCGGCCCAATCCGGCGAGCCGCTGGGAGGCGCCACCATCACGCTATCCCAGACGGCTCAGGGACGCCTCTCCACCCAATCCGTGAAGGCCGCGCCGGACGGCGCGTTTCTCTTTCCACAACTCGCCCCCGGTGTCTACGGAATCTCGGCGAAGAAAGCCGGCTACAGACCGCGCGCCTTGACGGGTGGAGTGATCCTCTCGGAGAACCAGGGCCGCACCGGACTTGAAATCAAGCTGGATCGTGAGCCGTCGATCTCCGGGCGCGTCGAGGACGGGGACCGGCAGCCGGTGATCGGCGCCACGGTTACCGCGTACGCGTTGCGCTGGGTGAAGGGCCGCCGCATCGCCATGCACGGCCCGTCGGTGACGGCCGACGACCGCGGCCGGTACCGCCTGGCCGGTCTTCCTCCGGGACGATATGTGATCGGCGCCTCTCTGGTTCCCGCGCCGGACGAGCAAGCTTCAGGGGACCTGGATCTCGGGACCGGCAAGTCCTTCTATCCTTCCGGTGAAAGGGCGGTGGACGGAGTCGCACTTGATCTTCGATTCGGCCAGGAGTTGCAGGAGATCAATCTCCGGCTTGCGCCACGCGAGAGCTATTCCGTGTCCGGCGTCGTCACCGACGCGGAGACTCGCGGGCCCTGCAATTCGTGTACGATCCGCGCACTGAACCTCGACGAGTCCTACTCGCTCTCCATGGCGAAATCCGCTGTGGCTGCCGACGGCTCCTATCGCGTCCGGGGCCTGACGCCGGGGAGTTACCGGATCATTGCGGAAAAGCGATCCGGAGGACGCACGCTGGTCTCCTCGCGGACCGTCCAGGTGGAAAGGCGCGATCTCACCGGCGTGCATCTCGTATCGGGGGTCCTGCGCACACTGACGGGCCGCGTGATCCTGGAATCGCCTCCGCCTGCGGAGCCGGGAAGCGCGCAAGACAAACCGCAGATCGCGATGGAAGTGATTCTTGGGCCGGCGGATGGAATCGGCACAGCCGTCAGCGCGCGGGTGGCAAGCGACGGCTCGTTCAGGGCGATCAATCCGCCGTGCGAATCGTGCATGGTTCTCCTCGAGCAAGCGCCTCAGGGCGGATATTTGCGGACGGTCCGCGTGCAAGGCCGCGAACTGCCGGCGCCCGAGATCGAGATCCCGGGCGACACGACCCCGCCCCCCATCGAGCTTGTTGTCTCCTTCAAGTCCGGCTCGCTGTCCGGACAAGTCGCGAGGCCATCGCAGGGCGGCGAGCGCCCGCCAGTGGACGCGATACTGCTGCTGGTTCCCGCCGCCAATGAATCGCCCTACCTGGCTCCCCAAACCACGGGGATCCGCCCGGATGGTGGTTTTCGGATGAGCGGCATCCCCCCCGGCGCCTATACCGCGTTCGCGGTCCCGCGGAACGGAAAGCTCGACTGGGGATCGCCCGATGTCCGCAGGCAGATGGAGTCTTTCGGCAAAGCGGTGAGGATCTCGGCGGACAGGCCCGAGACAATCGAGCTGCCTCTGGCGCCCGAAGACCAAACATAGCCGCACTCCACGGCCTGCCGGAGCGATGACGAGGCTGCGGGCCGCGCGTCGAATGGCGGAGGCTCGGTTGTGAGTCAATGTAGTGCGGAGTTTTATGGCAAGAGGAACCATGACCATCTCATTGCCGCCGGCAATGCGCAGACAGGCGGAGCGCGTCCGGAAGGCGGAGAACCGCACCGTCTCGGAGCTGGTGCGCGGAGCTTTGCGCCGGTATTTCGAAAGCCGCTTCTCCGAGGTGACGCCCACCCGCGCGGAGCTTGCGGCGATTCGGAGAGGCCGGGCGGAGATCCCAGAGGGCCGTTTCGCAACGCTCCCCCGGACTCTGAATGAACCGGCGTCTCCACGTTGCACAACGCGCGCAAAAAAAACCGGCAAGAACCGCCGCTAGCTGCACCGGCGCGCCGCTATCGTATCCTCGAAAATGTGCGCACCCTTTTCATCGCTACCTTCACTGTGCTGCTGCCGCTCGCGGCGGCCGAGAAGTGGACCATCGATGACACGCTCTTGATGGAGCGCGTCTCGGGCGTCGAGCTCTCGAAAGACGGCAGGTACGCCGTCTACGCGCGCTCGCGCATGGATAAGGAGAAAGGCGAGAGCGTCTCGCATCTCTACCTCAAGCACATCGCCGACAACTTCGAAGCGCAGTTGACGCGCGGGCAGGATTCGGCGAGCGGGGCGAAGTTCTCCCCGGACTCGAAGCGCATCGCGTTTCTCACGGGCCGGCGCTCTTCGACTCCGCAGCCGGGCAGCGCTCCGGCGCCCGCGCCCGGCGAGCAGGGCGGCGGAATGCAGGTGTGGCTCATCGACGTGCGCGGCGGCGAGCCCTGGCAACTGACGCGCATGGAGCGCGGCGTCCGCGCCTTCGAATGGCTCGACAACGACTCGCTGCTGCTCGTCGCGCAGGAGGACTCCAGCCTCCACGCCCAGCAGGTGCGCGAGCGCAAGGACACCTCTCAGGTGGTCGACGACGAGAGGCACGCGCCTCCCGTTCGCCTGTTCAAATTCGAGATCAAGGGCTCCAAGGTGACGCGCGTCTCTGAAAACACCGACCGCATTACCACGGTCGCGGTTTCGCCCGACGGCCGCTGGGCTGTCACCAACCACAACCGCAGCCTGCTTGAAACCTACAACCAGAAGATCAAGCCGGTAACGTTTCTTCACGATCTGAAGGGCGGCGCGTCGAAGCAGTTGTTCGTGGGCGAGAAGCTCCATGCGCGCGGCTTCAGGTGGACCGCCGACAGCAAGGGCTTCTATTTCACCGCGCCCTACTCGACGCATCCCTATCTCTACAACGCGTCGATCTCGCTCGCCTACCGGTATGACATCGCCTCAGGCCGGCACACCAGGATCGACCTCGCCTGGGAGAACGGCCTCGCCGGCGGATTCGGCGGCCTCGAAGCCGCGCCGGATGGGTTCGTTTCGCTCCTTGCCAACGGCGCCCGCAACAAAGCCGCGCGCTACACGCGCGGCGCGGACAAGTGGACGAAGCAGGACATCGAGGGCGAGCACGCCGCCAATATCCACGGGCTCCTGTTGAGCGACGACGCGAAGTCGATCGCCTACCTTTACTCGACGGCTTCGACTCCGCCAGTGTGGATGCTGGCGAAGCTCGACGGCAATCGCATCGTCGAGCCCAAGCCGCTCATCGAAGCCAACGCCGGCTTCAAGAAGAAGCCGATCGCGAAATCCGAGCTTGTGCGCTGGAAGGGCGCGCTGGATGAGGAGGTGGAGGGCATCCTCTACTATCCGCACAATCACCAGGCCGGGCAGAAGCGCCCGCTTGTCGTGATGATCCATGGCGGTCCGCACGCCCACGATGCCGACGCGTTCAATGAATCGATGGGCAATCCCGTGCAACTGATGGCTCAACGCGGTGCGTTCATCCTGAAAGTGAACTATCACGGATCGTCGAACTACGGCCTGAAGTGGGGCGAATCGATCAGCAACGGCAAGTACAACGACCTGGAGTGGATCGACGTGGAGAGAGGAGTCGATTCGCTGATCGCCAAGGGCCTGGCGGACCCTGAAAAGCTCGGAGTGATGGGCTGGTCGAACGGCGCCATCATCACCATCGAGCTGACCACGCGCACCACGCGCTACAAGGCCGCCGGCGCCGGCGCGGGCGACGTCAACTGGATCAGCGACTGGGGCAACGCGGTCTTCGGCGACGCCTTCGAGCAGTACTACCTCGGCAAAACGCCGCTGGACGATCCTGAGTTCTACATCCGCAAGTCGCCGCTGTTCCGCATGGACAAGGTGAGAACACCGACGATCATCTTTTTCGGGACCGAGGACAAACAGGTGCCCACCGAGCAGGGCTGGCAGCACTACCGCGCGCTCCAGCACCACGGCCGGACGGACGTGAAGTTCATCCTCTTCCCCGGCGAGGCCCACGGCCCGCGCAAGTATGTGCATCAGCGCATGAAGCTGGAAGCCGAGCTCGAGTGGTTCGACAAGCACCTGTTCGGGACGGCGAAGGTTGTCAATGAGGCCCTCAAACCACAGTCTCCGCTTTCGGCGCTCCTCAAAGTGCGCAAGATGTCCGGCGTGCCCGAAACCGTGGAGCGCGGCGCCATCGCGATCGCGCGCTTCGAAGTGACGCGAGCTCAGTTCAAGGCTTTCGATCCCTCATACTCGTTCCCCGCCGGCACGGAATACCACCCCGCGAACAACATCACCTTCGACAAGGCGAAAGCTTACGCAGAGTGGCTTTCGAAGCAGACGGGCCAGACGTGGCGTCTCGGCACGGAAGAAGAGCTCGGCTCGCTGTTGCGCGCCTCGCGCGATGAGAACACGCTCGACCACTGGGCCGGCTACTCGGTGAACCCCGACGACGCGGCCAGCCTCGATTCGCTCATCGAAGGCATCGGCCCCGGCGCGCTGCTGAAGCCTGTCGGCAGCCTGCCGGGCAATGGCGAAGATCCAATCTTCGATCTCGGCGGCAACGCGGCCGAGTGGGTCACTGCGAAGGACGGCGCGGGCAAAGTCCTTGGCGGCAGCGCCGATCGCCCCGCCGACGCGAAATCACAAAAGCCCGCGCGCCCCGATTACACTGGCTTCAGAGTCGTGCGAGCGCTCTGACCATGTTGCTTCTGCGATTGGCCTTTTTCCTGCTCTGCTGCGCCGCCTGGTGCGCCGATTACTACGTCGCGCCCAGCGGCGATGACGCCAACGACGGCTCCGCCGCGAGGCCGTGGGCGACGCTGCAAGCCGCCGTCGCGCGGATCGCGCCGGGCGACACGGTGATTGTGCGGGCCGGCGTCTACGCGGGCTTCCGCGCATCGACAGCCGGCCGCGCGCATGCGCGCCTGACCATTCGCGCCGCCGCGGGAGAGCGCGTCGTCCTCGACCGGCCGGGCCCGCAAAACCGCCACAACAGCACCATCGAGATCGAAGACTTCTCCGGCCGCGCCAACTACTGGGTGATCGAAGGCTTCGAAGTCACCGGCGCGCGCCTGCACGGCATCGATCTGCGCAACGCCGATTTCGTCACCGTGCGCGGCAACCGCGTCTGGGGCAACCGCCGCACCGGCATCTTCACCGGCTTCAGCGAAAGCCCGCTGATCGAATGGAACGAGTGCTGGGAGAACGGCGAGCACGGCGTCTATCACAGCAACAGCGCCGACAACCCCGTGATCCGCGCCAACTGGCTGCACCACAACTTCGCCGCCGGCGTACACATGAACGGCGACATCACCCTCCAGCCGGGCGACGGCCAGATCACCGGCGCCGTGATTGAAGACAACGTCATCTGGGCCAACGGAACGGGCGGCGCGTCGGGGATCAACTGCGACGGCGTCAGCGACAGCATCATCCGCAACAACCTGCTCTATTACAACTTCGCCAGCGGCATCTCGCTTTACGCCGGCGACGGCGCCGAAGGCTCCAGCCGCAATCTCGTCTACAACAACACCATCGTCATGGCGCCGGGCTCGCGCTGGGTGATCAACATCCCGGCGTCGAGCGGCAAGCCCAATCCCACCGGCAACGTCCTGCGCAACAACATCCTCTGGACGCCGCGCGCCAACCGCGGCTCGGTCCTGGTGTGGAGCGCCGTGCCCGGCGTCGTCGACAGCGACAACAACGTCACCGTGAACCGCTTCAGCAGCGACGGCGGCGCCACGATCATCAATCTTGCGGCCTGGCAGGCCACCGGCAACGACATCCATTCGGCGGCGGCTGCCGCAGCAAGCGAGATCTTCGCCGACGCCGACAACGCCGACCTCCGGCTGCGATCCGGCTCCCCCGCCATCGACCGCGGCGCGTGGCTCGACATTGTCCCGGCCGACATCGAAGGCCGTCCGCGCCCGCTGGGGCGCGCCCCCGACGCCGGCTGCTTCGAATGGTCCGATTCGGACGGCATATGATATTGTCATGACCACAACGGTTTCCCGACGTTCTTTCCTTACAGCGGCCTCCTCGGCCACTCTTGTCCAATCCGCCTTCGGCACGAAGAAAATCCCGGTCGGCGTCGAGTTGTACTCGGTGCGCACGGAGATGGCCAAGAGCGTGCCTCCCTGCGTCGTCGCCGCGGCGAAGATGGGCTACGAAGGCGTCGAGTTCTACGGCGACTACATCAAGTGGACAACCGACTTCGCCAAGGAAATCCGCAAGCTGCTCGACGACAACAAGATCAAGTGCTATTCGACGCACAACGGCAATACCGTTTTCGACCCGGCCAACATCGACAAGGCCATCGAGCTCAACTCGATCCTCGGCAGCCGGTACATCGTGATGGCCAGCGCCGGGCGCGTGGAAGGACTCGACGGATGGAAAAAGGTTGCCGAGAAACTCAACGCCGGCGCCGAGAAGATGAAGAAGGCCAGGCTGAAGGCGGGCTTCCACAATCACCAGGTCGAATTCCGGCGGATCGAAGGCACGCGTCCGATGGACGTCCTGGCTCAGAACACGAGCAAGGATGTGATTCTCCAGCTCGACGTCGGCACCTGCGTCGAGGTGGGCGAAGACCCCGTCGCCTGGATCAACCAGAACCCCGGACGCATCCGCAGCATCCACTGCAAGGACTACTCGCGGCAGCCGGGCAAGGGCTACCGCGTGCTGTTCGGCGAAGGCGACGCGCCATGGAAGCAGATCTTCGAAGCAGCGGAGAAGACGGGTGGCGTCGAGTTCTATCTGATCGAGCAGGAAGGCTACGACCTGCCGCCGTTCGAAACCATCCAGAAGTGCCTGGAGAACTTCAAGAAGATTCACGGGTAAGTACGTCCCATCGTGAGTTCGCCGGCGGTTTCCCCGGCGCCAGCGCTTCAACAAGAGCCGGGAATCGGACTTCGGGAACGCCTTGGAGCTTCCGCGCGGCTCGTTCGCACCACAGTGGCGCACTCTGGTGAAGGCGTGGGAGATGCCGCCGGATCCCAGCGCGACGCCTGTGCGCGTGACGCGCAAGGGCGGTTTCGGCGCCATCGAATCGCCTGACGGCAAGACGCTCTGTTACTCCAAACGCGAAGGGCGCTTCTGCGGGTCCATCCGGAAGCCGCCGCTTCGCCGGCGGCGACATCCCGCCCGCTCAGCTTTCTCCCCGCACATCCTTCGGCGTCGCCGCGGCGCCCGGCGACAGCGTGGTCCTCTGCACGCAGTACGATCAGGAAGCGACGGAGCTGATGCTGATCGAGCGATTCCGGTAGCTACGCCAGAATCGCGTATACCACCGACGCCTTCTCCACGCCGGTGAGCTTCTGATCCAGCCCCTGGTACTTGTACGTGAACTTCTCGTGGTTGATGCCGAAGACGTGCAGGATCGTGGCCTGCAAATCGCGCACGTGCACCGGGTCCTGCGTGATGTTGTAGGAGAACTCGTCCGTCTCCCCGTGCACCACGCCGCCCTTGACGCCGCCGCCGGCGAGCCACAGGCTGAAGCAGCGGGGGTGGTGGTCGCGCCCGTAATCGGCCGGCGTCAGCTTGCCCTGCGAGTAAATCGTGCGCCCGAATTCCCCGCCCCAGATCACCAGCGTGTCGTCGAGCATGCCGCGCTGCTTGAGATCCTGCACCAGCGCCCAGGCGCCCTGATCCACGTCTTTACACTGGCTCGGCAGCACTTCAGGGAGATTGCCGTGCACGTCCCAGCCGCGGTGATAGATCTGCACAAAACGAACGCCGCGCTCCACCAGCCGCCGCGCCATCAGGCAGGTGTAAGCGAACGTCCCCGGCTTCTTCGCGTCGTCGCCGTACATCTGCCACACCGGCGCGGGTTCCTGCGAGAGATCGGTCAGCTCAGGCACCGAACTCTGCATCCGGAACGCCATCTCGTACTGCGCGATGCGCGTGCGCGTTTCCGGATCGCCGAGCTTCTCGAACTGATGCTGGTTCATCTCCCCCAGCGCGTCCAGCATCCGGCGGCGCATCTTCGGCGGCACGCCGTCGGGATTATTGATATACAGCACAGGATCGGCGCCGGAGCGCAGCGCGACGCCCGCATACTGTCCCGACAGGAATCCCGAGCTCCACAGCCGCGCCGAGATCGCCTGTACGTTGGCCTTCGGATTCGAATGGCTCGCGTTCATCACGACGAACGCCGGCAGGTCCTGGTTCATGCTCCCCAGTCCGTAGGCCAGCCACGAACCGATGCAAGGCTTCCCCGGAATCATGAAGCCCGTCTGGATGAATGTGATCGCCGGCTCGTGGTTGATCGCCTCCGTGTGCATCGAGCGGATGATGGCGATGTCGTCCACCATCTTCGCGGTGTACGGCAGCAGCTCGCTCACCCACGCGCCCGACTTGCCATGCTGGGCGAACTTGAACACCGACGGCGCGATCGGAAACCGGCTCTGCCCCGATGTCATCGTCGTCAGCCGCTGGCCCATGCGGATCGAATCGGGCAGCTCTTTGTCGAAGAACTCCGCCATCTTCGGCTTGTAGTCGAACGTCTCCTGCTGCGGCGGCGCGCCCACCATATGCAAATAGATCGCGCGCTTCGCCTTCGGAGCGAAATGAGGCAGACCGGGCGCGCCTCCCACGGCGGGCCTTTCATTGGCCTCGCCGAGCAGAGTCGCCAGCGCCAGCCCGCCGAATCCGCGCGCCGTCCGCGACAGCAACTGCCGCCGCGTTTCCATCAAGACGTTTTCCTGCTCCGGGTGCATGCGCGCCTCTCCTACTTGTTCAGGACCTCGTCCAGATTCATCATCTGGTTCGCCACCATCGTCAGCGCCGCGAATTCCGCCTTGTTCAGGCTCTCATCGGCCTTTGACTCCCCGACCGCGAGCAGCTTCTTCGCGTCCCCGGGATTCGAGTCGTAGTAGTTCAGATAGTCGCGCCAAGCCCTGCGGACGATCTCGACCTCGCGCTGGTCGAGATCGCGCGCCAGCAGGCTGCGCGCCAGAAACTCAAACCGCTTTCCCGCGTCGCTGCCGCCCCTGATCATCGCGCGCTGAGCGAGCATCCGCGCGGCTTCTACGAACTGCGTATCGTTCATCGTCACCAGCGCCTGAAGCGGCGTGTTGGTGCGCTCGCGCCGCACGGTGCACAGCTCGCGCGTCGGCGCATTGAAGATGTCCATCGACGCCGGGGGCGCGCTGCGTTTCCAGAACCAGTACAGGCTCCGCCGATAGAGCTTATCGCCCGCATCGCGCTTGTAGAAACGCGTGTTGGAGCCGAGCATGGCCACCGCCTCCCAGATCCCATCAGGCTGATACGGCTTCACGCTCGGGCCGCCGATCTGGGGGTTCAACAAGCCGCTCGCGGCGAGCGCGTAATCGCGCACCATCTCCGCGTCCATGCGGAACCTCGGCCCGCGCGAGAGCAGACGGTTCTCCGGATCGGCGCGCAGCTTCTCCGGCGTCACCTGAGCCGACTGCCGGTAGGTCGCGCTCGTCACCAGCATGCGGATGAACTTCTTCATGTCCCAGCCCGACTCGCGGAACTCCACCGCCAGCCAGTCGAGCAACTCCGGATGCGAGGGCACTTCGCCCTGCGAACCGAAATCCTCCGCCGTCTTCACCAGCCCCGTGCCGAAGACCTCCTGCCAGAAGCGGTTCACAATGACGCGCGCGGTCAGCGGATTCTCCGGCGCCACAAGCCACTGCGCAAGTCCGAGCCGGTTCCGCGGCATGCCCGGCTTCATCCTCGGCAGCACCGCCGGGACATCGGGCGCCACGCGGTCGCGCGGCTGGTCGTACATGCCGCGATACAGGATGTGCGCGAAGGGCTTCTGGTCCGTTCGCTCCTCCTGTACGTGCGTGACGGGGCTGCGCCGCGCGATCTCGCTGCGCTCCATGTTGACGCCGTGCAGCTTCGCCGCGAGCGTCCGGTATGGCTGATTCCAGCGGTTCAGGTAATAAGCCTGGAGAGCGGAGCGTTCCTCCACGCTCAGCTTCGGGGTCGGTTTGCGCCGGGCAGCGTAGGCGAGCGGCCACGACGCCAGCGCCCGCACCTCCTGCTCGGTGACGACGCGATCGTACACTCTGAACTCCGCAATCGCGCCGTCCGGGAAGAAGCTCTTGTTCTCGCGTCCGATCAACAGCGGCTTGCCCGTGTTGACGCTGCCGGCCAGCGTGTTCTTCACGTCGCGTCCCTGCGTGTTCACCGCGCGGCCATTGATGTGGATCCCCATGCCGGACTGCACGCGCGAACCGTCGTAGGTGTACACGACATGATTCCACGCGCCCATCCTGATCTGGTCGAGATGCCCGGCCGAAGCGGTAATCGACTTGCCCTCATCCGCCGTCAGGCGGAACTGCGGATTCCGTCCGCTCACCCACATCACCAGGCCGCGGTTCTTGTCCTCCGGATCGGACTGGCTCGCAAGAACGTAGCGCTCCTCGGCCTTCGGATAGTAGAACCACACCGCGATCGTGAACGGCTGATCGGCATCAATGGCCTTCAGGTTGGGCAGCTCGAGCGAGGCCTTCTCCTTGAAGTGCAGCGCGGGAATGCCGGGGATGCCGCTCTCGCCCCGCGTCACGCCCTCGGGCAAATCGAGAGGCTTCCCCATCAGGTCGAACACCTGCGATTTCAGATCGAGCGGCCTCGCAATCCGCCTCCGCGGGGCCGACCTCACCCACGCCGAGAACGCCGGATCGCGCGCCGCCTCCATTTTGCGCAGGCTCGCCAGCAAGGTCGTGCGGCTCTTCTCGAGCTGTTCCCAGCGCGTGCGATCCGCGCCAGCCGGCACCGCGATGACGGGCGCGCTGTCGGGAATATTGCCGTCCATCACGTGCTGCGTCGTGTTGCGGTAGAACGCCGCCAGCGAGTAGAAGTCGCGCTGCGTGAGCGGATCGAACTTGTGATCGTGGCAGGTGGCGCAGCCGAGCGTGAGACCCAGCCAGACCGCGGCGGTGGTGTCCACGCGGTCCTTCGCGTACATCGCTTCGATCTCTTCGATGATCACGCCCGCTTCGTTCGTCGTTGCGTTGCATCGCTGGAAGCCGCTGGCGATCTGTTGCTCGATGGTCCGGTTGGGGAGCATGTCGCCGGCAAGCTGCTCGATCGTGAAGCGGTCGAACGGCAGGTTGCGGTTGTAGGCGTTGATCACCCAGTCGCGGTAGGCCCACATCTCGCGGTAGTTGTCGATATGGATGCCGTGCGTGTCGGCGTAGCGCGCGGCGTCGAGCCAGTATCGCGCGCGGTGCTCGCCGTAGTGCGGCGACGCCAGATACTTGTCCACCAGCCGCTCGTAAGCATCCGGCGCGGGATCGTTCACAAACGCATCGACGTCCTCAGGCTTCGGCGGCAGGCCCGTGATGTCGAGCGCGGCGCGGCGCGCCAGCGTGCGGCGGTCCGCTTCTTGCGCCGGCTGAAGTCCCGCCGCTTCCAAACGCGCAAGGATGAAACGGTCCAGCGGACTGCGCGGCCACGCGGTATTCTTCACCGCCGGCGGCGCGGGCCGCACAGGCGCCGCGAACGCCCAGTGCTCTCTCCACGGCGCGCCCTGCTCGATCCAGCGCTTCAGAATCTCCTTCTGCTCGTCCGTCAGGACTTTATGCGAATACGCCGGCGGCATCCGCTTCGCCGGACTGGCGTGTGTGACCCGTTGCCACAACAGGCTCTTGTCCGGATCTTTCGGGACAATCGCCGCGCCGTCCTTGCGCTGCGCGGTCGCCTCGTCGCGGCGGTCGAGCCGCAGACCCGCCATCCGCGTCTCTTTGTCCGGCCCGTGGCAGTGAAAGCACGCGTCGGACAGAATCGGCCGCACGTCGCGCTGGAATTCGATCGCCGGCGGCGCCGCCGGAAGTTGGGACGAACACGCCAGGATGCAGAGCAGAATCCCAGAAGGACGCATTAGTTACTAAAATAGCGTCCTTTGCCCGGTTCCCGCGACAACTATTGGGGGGGCGCCGACTTCACCATCCCGCGATACGGCACGTTGATCGCGATCGGACCTCTCCACTTCGGCGGCTTCAGCCCCAGGCACCAGTGAATCGCGTTCACGGTCACCCTCTGCACCGCCTCCACTGAGAAGTCCTCGGGATGTCCCATCGTTGTGAAGAACACGCGCCCGCCGTGTGGGTTTTTCCACGTCCAGGCCACCGGATTGTCCGGACCCGGCTTGTTCGGGTTCACTACTTTGCCCATCAACAGCGGAGTCGCGTCCGCCGGCGGCCACTTCGGCCCGACGCGGTACATCCAACTGCGCACATGAAACGACGGCGCGACCCCGCGAAGGATGTCGTGCTTGGCCGCCTCCGGTATCACTGTGACATCCGTGCTCGCGTTGTGGCCGTAGTGCGTATGCCCGTCGGCGCCCCACCCCGGCGGCGCGCCGAACGCCTCCGCCGCCCAGCGGTTCCAGGCCTCGAGCTCGTGTCCCTTCGGATAGTTGAACGCATGTGAAGTTGTGCGATAGCCCATCATCGGCTTGCCCGACTTCATGTACGCCTCGATGTGCGCCACCTGCACGGCCGGAAGCCGCCGCCAGCGCAGATAGAACACGGCCAGATCCGCGGTCTTCAACGCCTCCAGCCCGGGGATGTCGGTCTCCCCGTTCTGATCCGGCGCCGACTTCAGCACCGTGCACTTTAACCCGTAGTTCTTCTCCAGTTCCGCCGCCACCAGCGGCAGCGTGACCTCGCCGGAGTACTCATGGTCGCCGAGCACAAACACAACGTGCTTTTTCGCCGCGCCGCCCAAGGTCGCGGCCACGAGGGTCAACAATACAACGAAGCGCATTTCGTCGTCAGTATATGACGACTCGATGCCTCCCCGCCTCTATTTCACATTGATCGTGACCGCTGATCCGGGGATCCAGGCGACGCGCAACTGAACAGATGCTGTCCCGGGCCCCGCGTCCGAGGGAACCCGGAAGTCCACGCGGTAGCCGTCGGTCTTGCCCGGATAGCCGATCGCGTTCACGACCTCCGCCGGAGTGCCATTCCACAGGACTTCCACCGGAGAGTTGACTACCGCGAGCGGCTCGGACGGAAAGGCCGCACCTGGCTCCACCGCCGGCCTCGTCGGGCCAAGCCCTGAGGCGAGGATCACCAACAACTCACCCGCCCTCGCGGGCCGCCAATGGGACAGAGGCGCCCAATCCTCAGCGTGTAAGATCGCGGGCCCGCCTTTCGCTTTGTCGATCTCCGGCCGCACGGCGGGGAGAAGGTGGATGATCATCGGGAACTTGCCCCCGCCGTTCACCCGGCGGTAGAAGGGATCTTCAGCGGCTGACGCATTTCTGTAATAGAAAGCCGCCCGTCCTGCGCCGAGCTGCCCTCGCACGCCCAGGAAGGCCCCCGTCCCACCCGCCACGGCGTTGTTCGAGCCCACGGCCGCTCCGCACGCGCCGGGCGGGGCTGGACCGCCGCTGTATCCGGCCGCGTAAATGCTGCCGATCGGCGTGCCGTCCTCGTGCAGTATCTCCACCGCATAGTCGCTGATCGAAGTCCGCACCGTATCTCCCACGGCCGCGCCGGGCGCCGCGCCCGGCCGCACGTTTAACAGCCGCAAATTTACCGTGGCTGTTCCCTTTACGCGGACTCCATTCACCGCCACAACATCGGCCAGGATCACCGAGCTGCTGAATGTCCAGAGCCCCGGGGCGACATTCACGGGGAGGGCGCTCGTCGCCAACTTCGCCGGATCAGCGACATCCCTCACGTAGTTCACTACATTCTCGAGTTGCACCTCCAGCACAACCGGAGGCGCCGTTTCCGCCAGGGCGATGTTACAGCACAAGGCGCACACCGCTGCCTGGACGCGCCGACCGCTGATTGTTCCCATATCCTTACTCTCCCGGCGGGAACCGCCCGCAATCCCGCTCACACCGAGTATAGGCCCGCTTTCTGGCAAGGGACAGCACAATATCCGAATCGCCTGCCGCCCCTCCCCGATTTGGGTGTTTCCGCCCTCTTTTGTACAGACTTTATTTGTGCAGGATGGCCCTTTGTTTGCATAATCGAAGTGCAGATGCCCGCACAACCTCTCCCGTACAAGCCCAACCCCAAGGCCCCGCGGCAGCTCTTACCCCTTTTAGATGCACAGCTTAGGGCGACTTCCGCGCAGGAAGTGGCGCAGGGTTTTACGCCCGAGCAGGTGCGCATTGAGGCGCAGCGGTGTCTCCAGTGCGCAGACGCCACCTGCATTGAAGCCTGTCCCCTGCACATCGACGTCAAGCGGTTTATCCTCAGGCTGGCCCAGGGGGATTACCAGGGCGCCCACGACGTCATCAGCGAAGAGAGCCCCTTCCCCGGCGTTTGCGGGCGAGTCTGCCAGCACGAGCTCTTCTGCGAGGCGTCCTGCAAAGTGGGCCGCAAATGGGAACCCGTGGCCATCGGCTCGCTCGAGCGTTTTGCCGCCGACCACGCCCGGCTGCGCATGCAAGAGCTGGCCAGGGACGCCCCGGCTCAGCCGACAGGCCCAAAAGTCGCGCTGGTCGGCAGCGGGCCCGCCTCGCTCATCGCGGCCTACGACCTGGCCCGCAAGAACTATCGCGTCACTATCTTCGAGGCGCTCCACCGCCTGGGCGGCGTGCTCGCCTACGGCATCCCCAATTTCCGCCTGCCCCGCGAGATCCTCCACGAAGAGATCGCGCGCCTTCAGAACCTGGGCGTGGAATTCGTCACCGATTTCATCGTCGGCAAAACGGCGTCCCTCGAAGAGCTGTTCGAAGAGGGCTTCGAGGCGATCTTCGTCGGCACGGGCGCCGGACTGCCCTACATGATGGGCATCCCCGGCGAGAACCTGATCGGCGTGTACACGGCGAATGAGTTTCTGACGCGCATCAACCTCATGGAGGCCTACAGGTTCCCGGAGGCTCACACCCCCGTGCGGGTGGGTAAGCGTACCGTCGTGGTCGGCGGCGGCAATTCGGCGATGGACGCCGCGCGCTGGGCGAAGCGCTTCGGCTCCGAGACGACGATCCTGTACCGCCGCGGCCGCGCCGAACTGAAGGCGCGTCTCGAAGAGATCGAGCACGCGGAGGAAGAAGGCATTGTCTTCGAGTTTCTGGCCGCACCAGTGGCCCTTTTTGGCGACGAGGACGGCCACGTGAAAGAGATGGAGTGCATCCGCATGGAGCTCGGAGAGCCCGATGAGAGCGGACGTCGCTCACCCGTGCCCATCCCAGGGAGCGAGCACCGCATCCCGGTAGACACCGTCGTCGCCGCCATCGGCCAGGCGCCGAACCCGACGCTCCAGAAGGTGACGCCGCAACTGCTCACCAGGCGCGGCAAGATCGTGATCGACGATTGGGGCATGACCTCGATGGAGGGCGTCTTCGCCGGCGGCGACGTCGTGCGCGGCGGCTCCACCGTCATTCTCGCGATGAAGGACGGCCGCGCCGCAGCCGCTGCGATAGACAGGATGATCCAAGCCAGGCACGCGGCTCCGGCGGCCGAGGCCGAGGAGGTGGCGCAGTGAACCGGATTCTGAAGAAGCGGCAGCTCGCGCCCGAGATTGTCCTGCTCGAAGTCGAAGCGCCCCGCATCCAGAGGCGCTGGAAGCCGGGAAACTTCATCATCATCCGTCCCACTCCGGAGAGCGAGCGTATCCCGCTCACCATCGTCGATTCGAGCGTTGAGCGGCAGTCGATCACCATGGTCATCCAGGCCGTCGGCAAGACCACAAAGGAAGCTGTCGCGCTGGAGGAAGGCCAGTTCCTCGCCGATCTCGTCGGACCGCTCGGCGAGCCCGCGACAATCGGTACGGGCCGCAAGGTGGTGTGCATGGCCGGCGGCGTCGGCGTGGCCGAGCTGCTGCCTGTCGCCAGGGCTTTTCGCGACGCGGGCAACCACACCGTCGCTCTCTGCGGCGCGCGCTCGGACAGTTACCGCATTCTCGACCGGGAATTGAAAGACGCGGTCGACGAGCTGCGCTGGGCCACCGACGACGGCACGTACGGCTTTCACGGCAACGTCGTGCAGCTTCTGCTCAGCGTCGCCGGGCCGGGGACGTTCGAGGAAGGCCATGTCATCGGGCCGATCCCGATGATGAAGGCCGCGGCCGAGGCCACCCGCGGCTGGGGCCTCAAACTCCATGCGAGCCTCAATCCGATCATGATCGACGGCACGGGCATGTGCGGCGGCTGCCGCGTCAGCGTCGGCGGCCAGGTGAAATTCGCCTGCGTGGACGGGCCTGAGTTCGACGCCCACCTAGTGGACTTCGACGAGCTCGCGCGCCGCAACCGCGCCTACCGCGACATGGAGCTGGAAGTCCTCCAGCACGATTGCCGCCTCGGCCTCGGACGCTGATCAGCCGAACGCCGTGCGCAAGACCTCGTAGCTCTTCGGCACCGCCGTGGCGGGGTCTTCCTTGCCTTCCATCTCCAGCGACACCCAGCCCCTGAAGCCGGCTTTGCGCAGGATGCCCGCGATGCGCGGATAGTCGAGGTCCAGCGTGTACCATTCGCCCCCGCCGTAGTAGGTCTTCGCCTGGACGATGCTGGCGTGCGGCGCAAGCTGCGCCAGGCCTTCGTACGGATCGCCCGGATAGTTGCCCGTGTCCACGTTCACTCCGAGCCACGGCGAATTGACGCCCCTGTAAATGCGCAGGACGTTTTCCACCTTCGTCGTCAGGCCCCAGTGGTTCTCGAGGCACATCATCACCCCCAGCCGCTCGCAGGCGGGCAGGCACTGCTGGATGCAGTCGATGCACCACTTCAGGCCGTCGTCTTCCGTGTAGCCCGGGAGCGGCTTCTCCTCGCCCTTCACCTTCATCAGGTCGTCGAAGCTGCCCGCGGTGCCCCAGCGTCCCGAGTTCAGCCGGATCGCGGGGATGCCCAGCCGCGCCGCGAGCTCCAGGCAGTGGATCGTATGAGCGACGTTCTGCTTCCGCTCCTCGGCCTTGGGCGAGACGAAGCTCTGGTGGATCGACAGGAACATCAGGTCGACGCCGTTGAGAAACGCCTGCCGCCGCAGCTTGTTGATGTAGGCCGCCTCTTCGCTCTCCATCTGGCGGTGCAGCACTTCGACGCCCTCGAAGCCGATGCGCGCCGCATCGTCGATGATCTTGTCAAGCGGATACTTCGGCCCGCGGAGATGCCAGTAGGAGTAGGACGACACGGCCAGCCGTGTCTGATGCCGCGAGGCGCCCTGCGCCGCCGCCGCGCGCGGAAGCGCCGCGCCCAGCGCCGCGGCCCCCGCCCCAAGAAGCGTCTGGCGCCTGTTGCTGTTCATGGCAGAAGAGTAACACAGGCTTCCGCGCCGGCCGGCTAGAAAAACCGCCCCAACCGGAAGAACACCTTCCGATGTCCACGGTCCCCAATCGCTCCGCCGAAGTAAACAACTCCCAGCGGCGTCTCGCCGATGAGCCCGAGCGCCCCCGAATGCCGGGGCATGCGGGATCCTTCCGCATACCACGCCGTCCCTACTTCATAAGAGGCCGACAGGTAGAAGCGTCCAAACAGGGAGAGCGATTGGCTGGTGATGGACCGCAACAGCGAAGCGGAACCGAAGTAGTAGTTGCTCCCGAACAGCTCATTCCGCGCCAGCGCCGCGATGCGCCCGGGCCCGCCGACGCTGAACGTCAGCGGAGATCCCGTCTCGCGAACTGTCGATCCTCCCGCCGCGCGCAGGAGCATCAACTGGCGTCCTCTCAGTTGCCGCGCCCATCCGAACTGCCCCTCCAGCACGGGATACTGCGAGTTGACGGCCGGCTGATCCAGGACCCAGGACGCGTTGGCCTGCGCGCGAATACCGCGCTGGGGAATAATCGCCGCGTCCTGCCCCTCGTAGATCCAGCGCGCGTGGAGGTCCGAGTAGCGTCCTGAGCGGTCCTCGAAGACTGGCACGCCACGCGTGAGCGAAAGCTCGCGATTGCTCAGGCCATATCCCAGGCGCAACTCCTGAAACCGGCCGAACGCGTACCCGAGGTCCACGGCGCCGCCGCTGGTTCGCTCGTTCAGGCTCGCGATCTCCCGGCCCTCTTCGTAGATGCGCTGTGATTCCGCCAGATGGCCCAGGCGGGGCGCGAGGAACCATTTCCCGCCACGCAGGCGGTAGTAGTATTCGGTGCCGATGTAGTTCAGAGTTCCGATCGAGAAATCGGTGCGCCACTCCGACGCAGGCCCGCCGGCGTCCAGAAATGTGAGCCTCCCCCCGACGCCGAAACGCAGGCCGTAATCGGGGGTCGCGTCGAGGTCGAAGCCGATCCGCAGGAAGGGAGGGCCGTGGTCCCTTTCAGCGGCCGTAATGCGCAATGCCTGCTTGCCGTCGCGCGTAGCGAAGCTGTAGCTCGCCGATGAATACCGTCCGGTGCCGGTCAGCTTCGTAAGCTGATCTTCGAGCCTCTGCCGGTCGAGCGTCTTTGCCGGACTGAGTTGCAGGTTCTCGATCAGCGCGGCCCGCAGCCGGCCTGGGATCGAAGGGTCCAATTCGAAGACCTCCGGCCTGAACTCATCACGCCGGCGCAACCCCGCGCGGCGCCTTCGCCAGGCGTCGTATTCATCGGCGGGCATCGCCAACGGAGCGAGCATCTTGCGCTTGCTCTCGGTGGCGCTGTAGCCCCGGCCGGCCAGTTCGTTGTGGCGCGGGTAGTCGGTGGCGCTGAAACCGCTGAGGTCCGGCATGATGACGAGGTCGGCCTTGCCAAGGCTCACCCGCTCGTTCGCCTCCACCATCACCGCAATACTGCGCCGCGCCGTACCGAGCAGCGATTTGAAGTCGCCGGGCGACGGCGGCTTCTGCAACGCGACGGCGATGACGATGTCCGCGCCCATGCCGCGCGCCAGGTCCACCGGGATGTTGTTCACCAGCCCGCCGTCCACCAGCAGCTTCTCTCCGCTGCGCACGGGGGCGAAGAGCGCGGGCAGCGACATCGTCGCGCGCAGCGCATCGAACAGCGGTCCGCGGTCGAACAAGACCTCTTTCCCCGAAACCAGGTCGGTCGCAACGGTGCGCAGCGGCGTGGGCAGTTCGTCGAAATGGCCCAGGTCGCTCCACGGCGCGGCGAAGCGATTCAAGACCAGGCCCACATAGTGCCCCGGCGAGAGCCCGCTGGGCAGTTGGACGCCCTTCTTGTAGCCGAACTCGATCTGATTGGGGAAGTCGCGCGCGTCCTCCTTGCGCCGGAATGCGAGCTGCGGGAACGGCGGGGCCGGCGCCAGCGCCATGTTCCAGTCCACTCGCTCGAGAAAGGCCGTGATGTCGTCCGGAGTGTGGCCGGTGGCGAACAGGCCGCCGATCAACCCGCCCATGCTCGTCCCCGCGACGCAATCGACTGGAATGCGGTTATCATCAAGCCACCGCAAAACGCCGACATGCGCCAGCCCCAGCGCCCCGCCGCCCGACAGCGCAACGCAGACCTTGGGCCGGCCGGGCTCGCCGGCGGAGCTGCTCGCCTGTCCCTGAGCGGGAAGCACCGTCAAGAACAGCAGCAGGGTCGGTCGCATGGGAGGATATTCTTATGACCGGAATTCTCCATGTTACCGTGAGGGTCCATGCCGGTTGAGTCTCACTTGGAAGCCTGGAGCCCGTCGTCGTGGCGGACGCGTCCCGCGCTCCAGCAGCCGGTCTACGACGACCCGGCCGAGCTCCAGAGCGTCCTCGCGGAGATCTCGCAGTTGCCGCCGCTGGTGACAAGCTGGGAGATCGTGCGCCTGCGCGAGCAGCTTGCGGAAGCCGCGCGCGGCGAGCGCTTCGTTCTCCAGGGCGGCGATTGCGCGGAACGCTTCTCCGACTGCACGCCCCGGCGCGTGGTCAACAAGCTCAAGGTGCTGCTGCAAATGAGCCTCGTGCTCGTGCAGGGATCGCGGAAGCCTGTCATCCGCATCGGACGCTTTGCCGGGCAGTACGCCAAGCCGCGCTCGTCCGACTTCGAGGAGCGCGGAGGCGTGAGCCTGCCGAGCTATCGCGGCGACATCATCAATCGTCCGGAGTTCACCGCCGCAGCGCGCCGCCCCGACCCGCAACTGATTCTGCGCGGATACGAGCGCGCCGCCCTCACGCTCAATTTCGTCCGCGCGCTGGTGAAAGGCGGGTTCGCCGATCTGCACCACCCCGAGTATTGGGACCTCGACTGGGCGCAGCATTCGCCGCAGGCCGACGAGTATCACGCCGTAGTGGCCGGGATCACCGAATCCCTGCGGTTCATGGAGAACATTCTTGGCATCCGCGCCGGCGAGACCGACCGCATCGACTTCTACACCTCGCACGAGGCCCTGCACCTGGGCTACGAGGAAGCCCAGACGCGCACGGTGCCGCATCGCCCCGGCTACTACAACCTGTCGACGCACTTTCCCTGGTGCGGCATCCGCACGGCGGACCCCGAGGGCGCGCACATCGAGTACTTGCGCGGCATCCGGAATCCGATCGCTGTGAAGGTCGGCCCGACGACGACGCCCGAAACGCTGCTGCGCGTGTGCGATGTGCTTGATCCGCAGAACGAGCCGGGGCGGCTCACGCTGATCCACCGCTTCGGCGCCGATCGCGTCGGCGACGGCTTGCCCGCGCTGATCGAGACGGTTCAGCGCGCGGGCCGGCAGGTGCTCTGGATCTGCGATCCGATGCACGGCAACACGCACATTACGGCGGACGGGCTGAAGACGCGCTCGCTTGAAGAGATCGAGAGCGAGCTGAGCCAGAGCTTCGACATTCATGCCGCCTGCGGCGCCATCCTCGGCGGCGTGCACGTCGAACTGACGGGCGAGAACGTCACCGAGTGCACCGGCGGAGCGCGCGGGCTCAACGAGGCCGACCTGCGCCTGAAGTACGAAACCGAGGTGGATCCGCGGCTCAACTGCGAGCAGGCGCTGGAGATTGCGCTGCTCGTCGCGCGCAAGATGCGCTCGGGCGCGAAACCGGGTTGAGGACTCCTCGTGCCGCGCGCGTTCTGGCTCGCCTGCCTCATGCCGCTGCTGCCGGCGGCCGAAACTTCGCCCGAGCGCTGCGCTCAGGTGATGAAGGCCATCGGCGGTGAGGACGGCGCGTTGCTGGCCGATGCCGACGAGCCGCGCGGCCGCCTCGCCGTCGAGGACGGCGCGGGCGGCGAGGTCTGGGTGCGCAAGCTGAAGAAAGGCCGCCTGGCCGTGGCTCTCTTCAACCGCGGCAAGCGCCCGCTCCAGGTGGACGTGATATGGAAAGAGATCGGACTGCGCGGTTCGCCGCGCGTCCGCGATCTCCTGAAAGGGGAGGAGCGGGGCAAAGTGCACGGCGGCTTCGCGGAACGCATCGAGCCGTCCGGCTGCGCGTTGTTCAGCGTCAAGCCATGAAGATTGGGATTCTCCTTCTGCTGGCCGCGGCGGCGTCCGCGCAGCATGATTTCTTCCCCGTGGGCGTCTGGTACGGCGGCGGCAAGGCGCGCGCGCCGATGCTCGAGCGCGATCCGCGCGCCAAAAAAGAGCTGTGGCGCGGGGACTTGAAGAAGATCCGCGCGCTCGGGTTCAACACCGTGCGCGCGTGGATCGATTGGGCCAGCGCCGAGCCCCGCGAGGGTTCCTATCGCTTCGACACGCTCGACGTCATTGTGGAGCTCGCCGAGCAGGAAGGGCTGCGCGTATTCGTGCAGGTTTACATGGACTCCGCGCCGGAATGGGTGGGACGCAAGCACCCCGACTCGCTTTTTGTTTCATCCAATGGTTTGGCGGTGAAGCCCGAGAGCTCGCCCGGCTACTGCCGCGACCACCCGGCGGTGCGCAAAGCCGACAACGCCTTCTATCGCGCTCTCTCGGCGCACCTGGCAAAGAGCAAAGCGTTCCTGGGCTTCGACCTGTGGAGTGAGCCTCACGTCATCAACTGGGCAAACCCCGCCTACATTCCCAATCCCGAGTTCTGCTTTTGCACGAATACGCAGCGCCGCTATCGCGACTGGCTGAAAAAGAAGTACACAACCCTCGATGCGCTGAACGAGGCCTGGTACCGGCGTTACGAAAGCTGGGAGGAGATCGAGCCCAACCGCCTCAGTACGATTCTGAGCTACACCGGCTACATCGATTGGAAGGCGTTCATCGTGGACAAGCTCGGCGAGGACCTGCGCGAGCGCCGCGACTCGGTGAAGGCGGCGTCGCCGCGGGTCATCGCCGCCAGCCACGCCGCCGGCGTCGGCCTGTTCGCTTCGCCGCACTACTGGGAGGGGCAAAGCGACGACTGGACGATGGCCGCGCAGGTGGACTACTACGGCACATCGTTCTATCCCAAGCACTCCGCCTTCGTCGATCGCGATCCGCAATGGCGCGCCGCCCTGCTCGACTTCACGCGCAGCTTCGGCTTCGCGGGCGGGCGCGGCGGATTCCACATCGGCGAGCTTCAGGGGGGCTTCGGAACCATCGCGCTCAACGTCAGCCCCACGGTGACGCCGGAGGACCTCCGCATCTGGTCGTGGAGCGCGCTGGCGCGCGGCGCAAAGGGGATTTTCTGCTATGCCTTCTACCCGATGAGCACAGGGTACGAATCAGGCGGATTCGGCCTCATCGAGCTCGACGGAAAGCTGACCGTGCGCTCGCGCGAGATCGGGCGCATTGCGGCGCTGGTCGGCCGCAATCAACAGCTTTTCCTCCAGGCGCGGCCGCCGAAGGCGCAGGTGGCCATCGTCTACAATCCGCTCTCGCATTTCGCCGGCGGACGCCAGCGCGCGACGGCGTATGGCGGACCGCAGGGCGAAGCCGCCGGAATCGAGCGCGATTCGCTCCTCGGCGCCTACGAGGCGCTCTTCCCCAGCAATCTCCCCCTGGACTTCGTGCACGCGAGCTTCGTCACGGCGGAGGAGCTTGCGCAGTACAAGCTGGTGATTCTGCCGTACCCGATCATGCTGCCGGAACGCTCGGTCGGAGTCATCGCGAAGTACGTGGCCGCCGGGGGCGCGCTGGTCTCGGAGGCGCGCGCGGGCTGGAGCAGCGAGCGCGGGCGTGCATCGGATGTGATTCCCGGAATGGGGCTCTCCGAGGTCTTCTGCGCTCGCGAGACGGCCGTGGAGACCGCGCCTCAGGGCCGCAGCGAGATCGTTTGGGACTCGAACATGCTGCGCGGCCTCGAGCGCGGCGCGCGCCTTCCCGCGCGCTGGTACAAGGAGAATCTCGAGCCGCTCGGCGACCGCGGCCGCATCGTCGCGCGCTTCGCCGACGGCTCCCCGGCCGCCGTGGCCGCCGAATACGGCAAGGGCAAAACGCTGCTCCTCGGCAGCTTCGTCGCGGCGGCGTATCATTCGGCGCCGTCCGGCGCCGCGCGGCGCTTCTTCGAGGGCCTTATCGGCTGGGCCGGCGTTCGGAATCCGCTGCGTGTCGAGGGCGATGTCGAAGCCCGCTGGCTGGAGAGCGGCTCCGATCGGCTGCTGTTCCTCTTCAATCACGGCAAGCAGCCGCGGCAGGTGCGCTGGGAGTTGGAAGGCGCGAAGGCGCCCCTCGACCTGGCCGCGGGCGAACCGGTCCCCGCCCAACTGACGCTTCAGCCTCTCGACGTGCGCGTGATCAGGCTACGCTGATGTCACTTCCGCCGCGCGGCTGCATCTGGTGAAGTAGAGTCATGGATTGGATCGCACCGGTGCTCGTCTTCGCAGGCTACGTGGTCCTGTTGAAGTTTGTCCTGCCGCGTCTCGGCGTGCCCACCTGAATGTCCACCCACTGCGACGTCGAGTCTCGACGCCCCAAGCAAGCCCCTCCCGCTCCAAAACCCTAGAGCGGCTCCCCGCCCTCCAACCGGTCCAGGCGTCGTCGCCGGAGCTCAGCGATGCCCGCCGGTGCGCGGATGTTCCCGGCGCCGGCCGCGCCGGCTTCCCTGATCCGCTTCATCTCCGCGCCGTGCCGCTCGAAAGCCTGTGCATGATACTGCTGCCGCGCGGTCATCTCCTCCTGGCGCATGGCGACGCCCTCGACTCGCTTGTCGAGTTCCAGCATGCGCCCGGAGTGTTCCTCGTGGTTCCTCGACAGTTCCAGTTGGCTTTCCGCGAGCTCCTGCTGGACCCTGGAGATTACCTCCGCACGAACCCTTACAGGCTGGGTTTCGGCGTCTTGGCCGTTGAGGCCGGCAGTTTCGGCAGCTTGATGTAGTCCGCCGGGAGCTCGCCGGTCAGGCTCTTGAGCCATGTGACGATGCCGGCGATCTCGGCCGGTTGAAGTTTCTTCCCCACCTCATACTCGGCCATCAGCCGCACCGCGTCTTCCAGCTTGGCCGTCTTGCCGTCGTGGAAGTAGGGCCAGGTCTTCTCGATGTTGCGGAGCGACGGGACCTTGAACATCATCTTGTCGGCTTCGTTCTTCGTCACGGCGTACCGGCCGGGATCCTTGGTGTCGGGCCAGGGCTTTGCGATGCCGAGCTTCTGAAAGGAAGATCCGCCGACGTAGACTCCGGCATGGCATGTCGCGCATCCTGCGTTGACGAACTTCAGGAAGCCTTCCTTCTCCGCGCCGGTGAGCGCCGTCTTGTCGCCCTTGAGGAACTTGTCCCAGCGCGAGTGGGTGACCAGCTTGCGTTCGAACGCTCCGATCGCCTTCGCCATGTTGTCGTAGGTGACGGGATCCTTCTCGCCGGGGAACGCCTTCTGGAACATGGCGACGTATTCCGGCATCGATTTCAGCGTCGCGATGACCGTCTTTTCGTCCGGCATCGCCATCTCCACCGGGTTCATGACGGGACCCTTGGCTTGCTCCTCGACATCGGCGGCGCGGCCGTCCCAGAACTGCGCGATGTGTCCGGCCGCGTTGCAGACCGTCGGCGAGTTGCGGTTGCCGCGTTGCCCCTTGTGCCCTTCGCTGGTCGGCTCGTTGTCCACACCGTACTTGTCCAGCATGTGGCACGAGTTGCACGAAAACTTGTGGCTCTTGGAAAGCCGGTTCTCGTAGTAAAGCCTCCAGCCCAGGTCGACCTTCGCCGGGGTCGGGGGATTGGCTTGTGAATCCATGTTCGCGGGCAGCGGCCCGAACAGCTTGAGCCTGGCCGCGGGGATGTCGACGGCGAACGCCGCTGCTGAAGAGATAGTGATGAGAACGCAGAGTTTTCTGATCATAACCTGTTGCTCCCTGAGGGTTCACGAACATCATCTCTCCAATCCTCACCCCGCCACAAGCGGCTCCATGCGGCGCTGGCGTCCGGAATGATGAGCGTCCCGGCCAGGCCTGCGCCGCGCAGCGCCTGAGGCCGAACCGCCGTGCGCGCACGATCTTGATTTCATGAACGGTGTTCAGTATTGTTAAGCTGTACAGCCATGGGAATCGCAGAACGACGTGCTCGGGAGAAGGAGGAGCTTCGCCGCAAGATCCTCGACGCCGCGTCCGAACTCTTTGTCGAGGAGGGCTTCGCCAACGTCTCGATGCGGCGGATCGCGGAGAAGATCGAATACGCGCCGTCGACCATCTACCTCTACTTCGAGGACAAGCACGCGCTGACCGCCGCTATCTGTTACGAAACATTCGAGAAGCTCAACGAGAGAATCGACGCGATTACAGCGCGGCCTCTCCCAGGCATCGAGAAGCTCCGGCGCTGCCTTCTCGAGTACATCCGCTTCGGAATCTCCCATCCCAACCACTACACTGTCGCCTTTCTTCTGCCGGAGAAGCAGTATCCGAATGCGGGTCAGTGCAAGGTTGACAGCATCCTCCAAGCCGGCCTTCAGAGCTTGGGGCGGCTCCGCGAGGGTCTCCGGCTTTCGATGGAGGCGGCTCTCATCCGCCAGGAAGACCTCGATGCCTGCACCCAGTCGGTGTGGATGTTGATCCATGGCGTGACCAGCCTACTGGTAACAACCGGAAGGACTTTCCCGTTTGTCGACCATGAAGTTCTGATCAACTCCGCGGTCGACAAGATCCTGCGCGGCCTTGGTGCGGAGACCGCCCAGGCCACCGGCCGGTAAAAAAGCACACAAGGGTATTGACAACCTGGAACATTGGCCTTATGATGAACATTGTTCAGTCTAGAATGACTGACCGCTGAGTGAGCAATATTCATCGAAGAGGAGAGGCCGAAACGGATGACCACCCTGGCTTGGAAGAACCTGGTCCACGATAAAGTCCGCCTTGTCGTGACGCTGGTGGGAATCGTGTTCGCGCTTGTCCTGATCCTGATCCAGTTCGGGCTCTTCCTCAGCTTTCTGGACACCAGCGCCAACATCGTGGCGCACAGCGGCGCCGACCTCTGGATCACGGCGCCGAAGACGCCGCACGTCAACGGCGGATCGGTGCTGCCGGAATCGAAGCGCTGGCGGGCGCTGGCCGCGCCGGGCGTGGAGCGTGTGGAGCGCCATGCCGTTCTGTTCGTCAACTGGAAGCTGCCCTCCGGTGCGCAGGAGGCGGTGCAGGTGGTGGGGTTCGATCCGGGTTCGGGGATGGGCGGTCCGTGGAACGTCGTCGCGGGCGCTGTCGCGGACCTGCGCGGCGAGGACACCGTGGTGATCGACGAGCTGTACAAGGAAAAGCTCGGCGTGACGCGTCTCGGGCAGACCGCGGAGATCGCGGGGCGGCGAGCGCGCATCGTGGGGTTCACGCGCGGCATCCGGAGCTTTACGACGACGCCCTATGTCTTCTGCACTTTCAAGAATTCGCTGAACTACATGCGGCTCGCCGAAGACCAGACGATCTACTTCCTGGTCAGATTGAAGCGCGGCGCCGAGCCGGAGACGGTGAGGCAGGACCTGCTCGCAGCGCTCGGGGAAGTGGAAGTTGTGACGAACGATGAGTTGCACGCGCGGACGCAGCGTTACTGGGTGCTCGAAACGGGTGCGGGCGTCACGACTTTGCTGGGCGCAGTTCTGGGCCTGATCGTGGGAGTGGTGGTGGTGGCGCAGACGATCTATGCGGCCACGGTGGACCACATCCGCGAGTTCGGCACGCTCAAGGCGATGGGGGCGTCCAACGGCCGCATCTACGCCGTGATCATGGCGCAGGCGGCGATCAGCGCGGTGATGGGCTACATCGTGGCGATCGCCATCGCCTGGCCGGTCTCGCACGCGAGCTCGAAGTCGAACGCGCCGATCTATCTGCCGCCGGAGGTGGCCGGCGGGGCGCTGCTGCTTGCGCTGGCGATGTGCACGGGCGCGGCGCTGATCTCAATCCGCAAAGCGACGAGCATCGAGCCGGCGATGGTTTTCAGAGGGTAGCCGCGATGATCGAAATCCGCAATCTGGTGAAGACGTACGGCAAGGGCGGCGCGCAGGTGCACGCGCTGCGCGGCGTCGATCTCGATGTGGCCGCGGGCGAGGTCCTGATGCTGATGGGCCCGTCGGGCAGCGGCAAGACGACGCTGCTGTCGGTGATGGGCTGCATCCTCCAGGCGACTTCGGGCAGCGTGCGCGTGGGGGGCGTGGAGACGGTTGGGCTGCCGGAGAAGGCGCTGCCCGAGGTGCGGCTCAAGAACTTCGGATTCGTCTTCCAGGGCTTCAATCTCTTCCCTGCCCTGACGGCGCGCGAGAACGTGGAGATCGCTCTCAAGTTGAAAGGCGTGAAGGGGCGGGCGGCGCGGCGGAAAGCGGCGGAGCTGCTTGAGAGCGTCGGGCTCGGCGAGAAACTCAATTCCTATCCGGCCGACCTGAGCGGCGGGCAGAAACAGCGCATCGCGATCGCCCGCGCTCTGGCCGGCGATCCGCCCGTGCTGCTCGCCGACGAGCCGACCGCGGCGCTCGATTCGCACTCGGGAAAAACCGTGATGGAGATTCTCGCTTCGCTGGCGCGCGAGCGCGGCCGGGCCGTAGTGATTGTCACGCACGACAGCCGCGTGCTGCATTATGCCGGCCGCATCGTGCGCATCGAAGACGGACTGATCGTTCAGGACTCTGTTGAAGAGGAGGTTGCGGCATGAAGGCCGTTCGGAGGATTTGGATTGTGGCGCTGGTTCTCCTAGGAGCAGCGCTTTCACTGGCAGTGAATGCGAAGCGTGAGCGTCCGGCGGCGAGCCCGGCGGCTTCGAAGCCGGCTGCGCCGATCGTGGCCGCGGGCCGTGTGGAGCCGGCGGGCGAGGAGGTGCGCATCGGTTCGCAATTGGACGGCCGGCTCGAACGCGTGCTGGTGGACGAGGGCGACGCGGTCCGCGCGGGACAGGTGATCGCGATCGTCGACAACGGCGACTTTCACGCGCGCGTGAAGCTGGCGCGCGCGGCGCTGGCGGAGCGTGAAGCAACGCTGGAGCGCCTGCGCAACGGCGCGCGCGAGGAAGAGAAGCGCGAGGCGGAAGCGCGGTTGCGCGAGGCCGAGGCGCAGCTCCGCGTCGCGGAGGCCGAGCGCGGCCGGCGGCGCGCGCTGCGCGAGCGCGGCGCGGTGTCGCACTCCGAGTACGACCTCACGGTGCGCGACGCCGAGATGGCCAGGGCGCGCGTGGAGGCGGCGCGCGAGCGGCTGGCCGTGGCGCGGTCGCAGACCCGCGCGGAAGACATGCGGCGCGCCGAGGCCGAAGTCGAAAGCGCGCGCGCATCGCTCGCTGAAGCCGAGGCGATGCTGGCGAAGACGCTCATCCGCTCGCCGATCGGCGGGCGCGTGCTGAGGCGGTATCGCAAGTCGGGTGAGTCCGTTTCGGCCAACGGCGATCAGCCGATCGTGGCAATCGGCAATACGGCAAGGCTGCACGTGCGCGTGGATGTCGATGAGGCCGACGTGTCGCGGCTGCGGATCGGGCAGCGGGCCTTTGTCCGCGCCGAAGCGTACGGGGAGCGGCGATTCAGCGGGCGCGTCGTTCGCATCGGCCAGGCGCTCGGGCGCAAGAACGTCCGCACCGACGAGCCCAGCGAGCGCGTGGACCGCAAGATCCTCGAGACGCTGGTGGAGCTCGACCCCGGCCAGGCGCTGCCCGTCGGACTGCGCGTCGATGCGTATCTCGATCCGGGAGCGTAACGGAGGATCACATGAAATGGATGGTTTTCTGGGCAGCGGCGGCCGCCCTCGGGCAGAGTGCGCCCGTCCGATTGACGCTGGCCGATGCGCTTGACCTCGCGGGCAAGCAGAGCCCGGATGTGCAATTGGCGCGGTTGCGCGCGCTGGAGAGCCGGGCGCAGGCGGATGCGGTTCGCCCGGCGCTTGGACCGCAAGTAGTCGCGAGCATCGCGGCGACATACCAAACCTCCAACCTGCAAGGCATCGGGCTGACCTTCCCCGGCATTCCGTCGCGCATCGGCCCGTATGGCGTGCTCGACGCGCGGCCGCGCGTGACGCAGAACATCCTCGACCTCTCTCTTCTCGCCGATTGGCGCGCGGCGAGAGCGCGCGTTCAGGCCGCGGAGGAGGACGCGCACGCGATCGCGGAACGCACGCGGCTCGCCGTCGTCGAGCTGTACATCCGCGCGCTGGCGGCGTCGTCTTCGGAGCGCGCGGCGGCGGCGCGGCTGGCCACGGCGGAAGCGTTGCTCGGGCAAGTTCGCGACGCTGAACAGGCGGGAACCGCGAACAAGCTCGACGTCGCGCGCGCTGAGCGCCAGGCCGAGCGCGAACGCACGGTGATGATCCTCGCCGCGCGCGATGCGGGCACGCTGCGCGCGGCGCTGAAGCAGACTATCGGGCTGGAAGACGCGCGCGAGATCGAGCTTGCCGGGATCGCGACGCCGCGCGCCCCGCAGGCCGGCTTCGAGACGGCGCTCGAGCGCCGGCCGGAGATGCGGATGCTCGCTGCGCGGCGCGCCGCGCTGGAACAGGAATACGAGAAAGCGCGACGCGAGCGCTGGCCGAAGATTGCCGCGTTCGCCGACTACGGCGCATTGGGGCGGGATCCCGCGAACGCGGTTTCGACGTGGGCCATCGGCGCAAGCGCCAGCGTGCCGCTGTTCACGAGCGGACGGATCGCGTCGGAGGTCAAAGCGGCGCGGTTGCGCCTGGAGCAGTGGGAACAGGAGCGGAAGCGCGTCGTGCTCGCGATCCGGCAAGAGATCGAGTCGTCGCTGGTCGAATTGGATGCGGCGCGGAGAGCGCGCGAGTCCGCCGCCCGGGCGCGCGACGCGGCGCGCGAGACGCTCGAACTGGCGCGGCTGCGCTACGGCGCGGGGCTGACGACGAACCTCGACGTCGTCGCCGCGCAGGGCTCGCTCGCCGAAGCGGAAGAGGACGAGATCCGCACGCGCTACGACGAGGCGCTCGCGGCGGCGCGGCTGGCGCGGGCGTGCGGCGATGTGCGCTTGATTCTGGAGCGCCCTTAGGGCGTACACTGGCATCCATGGAGATTCCGCTCTATCAGGTCGACGCGTTCGCGTCCGGTGTTTTCAAGGGGAACCCCGCGGCTGTGTGCCCGCTCGAAAGCTGGCTGCCCGACGAGACGCTCCAGGCGATCGCGATGGAGAACAACCTGAGCGAGACGGCGTTCTTCGTTCGGGAAGACGGGCACTACCGCCTGCGCTGGTTCACGCCGTGGGTGGAGGTGGACCTGTGCGGGCACGCGACGCTGGCATCGGCGTGGGTGCTCTACAACCGTCTTGGCGCGACGGATGAGGTCCTCGAGTTCCACACGCGCAGCGGCGTGCTGCGTGTCGCGCGCGAGGGAACACGCCTGGCGCTGGATTTCCCGTCGCGGCCGCCACAGGAAGTCTACCCGCCGACGAAGCTGCTGGATGGTTTGAAGGGGCAGCCGCATGCGGTCTTCGCCGCGCGCGACTACATGGCGCTGTTCGGATCGGAGGCCGAAGTGCGCGCTCTCGATCCCGACATGAAGCTGCTCTCGAAGGTGGATCGTTTCGCGGTGATCGCCACCGCGCCGGGTGACGACTGCGACTTCGTGTCGCGCTTTTTCGCCCCGGCACGCGGCGTCGATGAAGATCCCGTCACAGGCTCGGCCCACTGCACGCTGATTCCGTTCTGGGCGGAGCGGCTCGGCAAGACGAAGCTCTTCGCGCGCCAGATCTCGAAGCGCGGCGGCGACCTGTGGTGCGAACTGTTGGGCGACCGGGTGAAGATCGCCGGAGAGGCGGCGCTCTTCCTGGCCGGCACGATCCGGCTCTGATGCAGGACCTCAGGCGGGCAGCGCGGGCGCCGCGCCGCGCGCCGGAGCTTTCTCTCGCGGTGATCGTCGCGATCGCGCCCGGTTCGGACGCGTGCACGGCGGTCTTCAGCGTCGCCGACCGCATCCTGTTCCGCAGCCTGCCCTACGCCGACTCGGAGCGGCTGGCGCCGGTGGGCATGACGGCGCCGATCGAGCCTGTCGAGCTCATGCTCGACGGCGATTCCGTGGAATGGCGGCGCGAGCGGCTGCCGTTCTCCTCGATCACCTCCTGGAACGGAGCTTCGGCTTGCGATCTCACCGAGGGCGAGTCCGCGCGGCTCTCGTGCGCCGCGGTTTAGGCGAATTTCCTCGCAACGCTCGGCGTCAACGCCGCCCGGGGCGGCTCGTTCAGCGCGGAGGAGGATGTCCCCAGCGGGCCGCGCGCCGATCTGCCTGTGCCGCACAGGCTCGACGCCGCGGCGGCAGTTCGGGCGGCGCTCGATGCGTTTGCTGCGCGCCTCCGCGCGGCTCAGCGACCGGGTGACGATCGCGCAGGCGCGGCAGCAACTGAGGCCGCTGCGCGATCTCCAGGCGCGCGACGGCGCGTGCGGAGCGGCGGGGTGCGCTCTGGCGCGGGGGATGTTGCGCGTTGTTGTCGCGCTCCCGCCTCAAGGCATGCTGCGGCTGGAGCAGGCTGCGATCGACCGGCGCGTGCCGGCGTTCGCGCTGGCGACGTCGCGCACGGGCGGGCTGCCGGCGGGGCTGCACGCGTCGCGGATCAGCAAGGGCCGCGGCGCCGCGCGGCGGTTGCTCGTAGCCGCACAGGTGGCGGCATCCGCCGTTCTGCTCTTCGCCGCGGGATTCTGCCGCGCGGGCTGTGGCGTCTTGAATCCGTACCGGCCGGATCAGGCTGCATTCCTGAACGATCTCGCGGAGCGGCTGGCGCGGCTTCCGGGCGTGGAGCGCCTCGCGGTCGCGGATACGCTGCCTCCCGTGGACGACCGGCGCACGAGGATCTACGCCGCAATCGACGTGCGCGGGCGCGAGCAATCGCGCGAGGGCACGGGCGGCATGGCGACCTGGCGCGTGGCGTCGCCGGGCTGCTTCGAGACGCCCGGCATCCCGATCGTCGAAGGGCGCGGCTTCACGGTTTCCGGGACGCAGCCCGCTGGGTGAGCTGCTGCGGCCCGGAAGAAGCGGCCTGTGGATGACAGCGGCGGGCGTGGCTGGCCCGTCGCAGGAGCCCGAGTCTTACGTCGTCCGCAAACGAGTGCTGATCCCGCCGCCGCGGCGCGTCGCAGTGGCCGTGCGCAGCCGGCTGCACCCGGAGCTGATGGCGCGGGCGCTGCGCGCGATGGCCGCCGAGGCCGAGCCGCTGCCGCCGGTGAGCGTCGCGAGTGTGGAGTCGCGCGTGAGGCAAGCCTGGATGCGGCCCAGGTTCAACGCGGCGCTGCCCGGGCTGACCGCGTTCATCGGTGTGACGCTGGCGGCCCTCGGCTTGTATGGCGTCCCCGGTTTTCAGGTGAGGCGGCGGACGCGCGGGTTCGGCGTGCGCATGGCGCTGGGAGTCCCGCTGTCGCGCGCCGCTGTGGGTCGCGGCGGGGCGGGGTGATGCCGTTGCCGGCTTCGCGCGCGCTGCTCGCGGTGGTCGCAGTGATCGCGGCGTCGGCTCCGGCGCGGCGCGTTGAATGAGCGGTCAGTAAATGGGCGCCTCGCCTTCGGGACGCGTCTTCCAGCGGCGGTGGATCCAGAGCCACTGGTCGGGATGCTCGCGGATGGCGCGCTCGAGCGCGGAGTGGACGGCCTGCGTGTCGGCGAAGGCGTCGCCCGTCATGACGACCGGCTCGTAGAACTTGAGCACGTAGCGGCGCTCGGTTTCGCGCCAGACGGCGAAGCCCGGGATCACGGCCGCTCCGGTGCGCGCGGCGAGACGCGCGAAGCCGGCGTCGACGCAAGCCTTCACACCGAAGAAGTCGATGAAGACGCCGCGGTCCGCCGTCGTGTTCTGGTCGACGAGGATGCCGACCGCTTCGTTCCGGCGCAGCGCCGCGACGAGCGGGCGGAGGAAGTCGCGGCGGCCGAGGATGCGGTTGCCGGAGAGCGACCGGTAGCTCATCGCGAGGTCGTCGAGCAGAGGATTGTCCAGCGGGCGCACGACGACGCTCATCGGCTTCGACATCAGCGCGTGAGCGTAGGCGCTGAGCTCCCAATTGCCCAAGTGGCCGGTGGCGAAGAGCACGCCTTTGCCGTGTTCGAGCGCCTTCTCGAAGTGCGAGAATCCCTCGTAACGGATCCACTGGTGCACGTTGCGCCTGTTGATGTCGGGGAAGCGCGCGACGGTAACGAGCAGCCGCGCGATGTTGGCGAAGCAACCGGCGATGATGGCGTCGCGCTCATCGGCGCCGAGGTGCGGCATCGCCAGCTCGAGGTTGCGGCGGGCTACACTCCGCAGGCGCGGAATGGCGGCGTCGAGGCACACGACGTAGAGGCGCGAGAGGCCGTTGGCGAGGGCGCGCGGCAGGAAGCGGAGGGGCAGAATCAGCGCCCGTACGAACCAGTATTCAAGACTGTTGCGGAATGGGGTGCGCTGGGGCAAAGGGCTATTCTATCCAGCCGCCGCCGAGGACGAGACCGCCGTCGTAGAAGACCGCGGCCTGGCCGGGCGTCACGGCGCGCTGCGGCTCGTCGAAGCGGACTTCGACGGCATCGCCGGCGGGGATCAGCGTCGCATCCGCCGCGACGTGCTTGTTGCGGATCTTCACCTGCGCGCGGCGCGGCGCGGCGATGGGCGGGACAGACACCCAGTTGACGTCCTTCGCGCGGAGGCCGGAGCGCAGCAGATCGCTGTTCGATCCTACGATGACGCGCTGCGCGGCGGGCTGCGTCTCGATGACGTAGAGCGGCTCGCCGGCGGCGATGCGCAGGCCCTTGCGCTGGCCGACGGTGAAGTTGTGCACGCCCTCGTGCTCGCCGAGGACGCGGCCCGCGGCGTCGACGATCTCGCCGCGGACCCGCTCGCGCTCGATGCCCTTCTCGCGGAAGTAGGCGTGGATGAACGCGGCGTAGTCGCCGTTGGGGACGAAGCAGATCTCCTGGCTGTCGCTCTTGCGCGCGATGTGGATGCCGAGTTTCTCAGCCAGGCCGCGAACCTCGGGCTTGGTCATCCCGCCGAGCGGGAAGAGCGTGCGCGCGAGCTG
Source organism: uncultured Solibacteraceae bacterium (assembly GCA_964472745.1). Taxonomy (GTDB): domain Bacteria; phylum Acidobacteriota; class Terriglobia; order Bryobacterales; family Bryobacteraceae; genus CAYYNC01. The sequence goes on along the minus strand of CAYYNC010000001.1, from coordinate 162,305 downwards.
CTCCTGGCGGATGCCCCAGAGAAAGTACGTCTGGTCCTTCGCTTCGTCGACGCCGCGGCGCATCTCCCAGCGGCCCGACTCCTCATTGAAGTCGAGACGCGCGTAGTGGCCGGTGGCGATGTAGCGCGCGCCCACGGCGCCGGCCATTTCGAGGAACTGGTCGAACTTGACGTGGTTGTTGCAGAGCGTGCACGGGATGGGAGTGCGGCCGGCGAGGTACTCGTCGATGAACGGCTGCACGACGGTCTGTTCGAAGCGCTCCTCGAAGTTCACGACGTAGTAGGGCACGCCCAGGGCGCTGGCGACGGCGCGGGCGTCGTAAACGTCGTCGAGCGAGCAGCAGCGGCCGGCCGGTGAGTCGGGGACAAGCTCGGGCAGGCGGCGCTGGTTCCACAACTGCATCGTCATCCCGGCGATGGAGTGGCCCTCGCGCTTGAGCAGCGCGGCGACGGTGGAGGAGTCGACTCCGCCGGACATGGCGACGGCGATCAGCGATCCGGGCTCGATCTCACGCATGGGGGTACACCGGCGAGAGGTTGCGCAGGCGCGCGACCGCGGCTTCGACGGCGGCGGCGAGCGCGTCCACCTGCGCCTCGTCGTTGCCACGGCCGAGCGAGAAGCGCAGGCTCGACTTGGCCTGCTCGCCGCCGAGGCCCATCGCCGTGAGGACGTGCGAGGCTTGAACGGCTCCGCTGGAGCATGCAGCGCCGGTGGAGACAGCGAAACCGGCTAGGTCGAGCGCGATCACGAGGGCGTCGCCTTCGACGCCGTCGAAGCGGATGTTGGTGGTGTTGGCCGTACGCGGCGAGCCCGCGCCGTTGACGGCGGCGCGGGGCACGCGATCGAGGATCAGTTGTTCGAGGCGATCGCGCAACGCGGAGAGGCGCGCGGCCTCCTCGTCGACGTTGGCCAGCAGCCACTCCGCGGCGGCTCCGAGCGCGGCGATGGCGGGGACGTTCTCCGTGCCCGGCCGGCGCTCACGCTCGTGGCGGCCTCCGAACTGGAGCGGCTGGAGCTTGACGCCCTCGCGGACATAGAGCGCGCCCGCGCCCTTCGGCGCATAGAACTTGTGCCCGGTGACGGCGTACAGGTCGACGCCGAGCGCGCGGACATCGACTCTCATGCGCGCGGCGGCCTGCACCCCGTCGGAGTGGAAAAGAGCGCCGGCCGCATGCGCGATTCGCGCGATCTCCGCGATGGGCTGCACGACGCCGGTCTCGTTGTTGGCGTGCATGACTGAGACGAGCGCGGTCTCGGGGCGCAGCGCGCGGCGGACGTCATCAGGGGCGATGGCGCCATCTTTGCCGGGAGCGATGTAAGTCACCAGCGCGCCTTCACGCTCGAGTTGCGAGCAGGCGTTCAGCACCGCCGGGTGCTCGATGGCCGATGTGATGACGTGGCGCCCGGCGACTCCAACCGCGCGCATCGCGCCGAGAAGGGCGAGGTTGTCGCTCTCGGTGCCGCCGCTCGTGAAAACGATCTCCTTCGCGGCGCAGCCAAGCAGCCGCGCGACGCTGGCGCGAGCGGCCTCGACGCGGGCGCGCGCCTGCTGTCCGATCCGGTGGATGCTCGACGGGTTGCCCCACACTTCGGCCTGCGTCCCGGCGAGGACCGCCAGGACCTCGGGCGAAACGGGCGTGCTCGCGTTGTAGTCGAAGTAGTGGGCCATGGGGGAAATGCCCAGTGCCGCTGGAAGGCCGCTATTCTGAGTTTACCAAGCCATGCCGACAGCACCACGGCCTCGCGCCATTACATTGTTGACCGATTTTGGCACGCGCGACTACTTCGCCGGCGTGATGAAGGCGGTGATCCACTCGATCGCGCCGCGCGCACGCGTCATCGACATCACCCATGATCTCGATCCCTACGAGATCGGCCCGGCGCGGTTCGCTCTGGCGCAGTCGTGGAAGTACAGCCCGCCGGGCACGATTCACGTCTGCGTGGTCGATCCGGGCGTCGGGAGCGCGCGGCGTCCGATTGTCGTCGGCGCGGAGGGCCACCTGTTCGTCGGGCCGGATAACGGCATCTTCAGCGATCTCGTGCTCATGCCCGGCTCGTGGGCGCGGCATCTTTCGAACGAGAAGTACCACTTGAAGCAAGTGAGCTCCACCTTTCATGGGCGCGACATCTTCGCGCCCGTGGCGGCGCATATTGCGGCGGGCGTTCCGCTGTCGAAGCTCGGGCCGCGCATCGATGATGCGGTGCGGATCACGACGGGCGTTCCGATGCGCACGGGGAAACGTTTCTGGCTGGGCGAGATCGCCTGGGTGGACCGCTTCGGGAACCTGATCACGAACTTTCCGATCGCCGAGTTCGCTCAAATCTATCACCGGCCGTTCAATCTGAAAGCCGGATTCTCCAATTTGAGCGCGCTCGCTCCGAACTACGCCTCGGGACAGCCGGGGGAGGCGATTCTGCTGGTGGGCTCGAGCGGGAACCTCGAGGTGGCGGTGAATCAGGGCTCGGCGGCGAAGAAGCTGGGGTTGGCGGCGGGGTCTCCGGTTGAGCTGGAGATCCTCTGAAGACGACACAGGCTGACCACGCACAGCCTGAAGGCTATGTTACGGAACATGCCGCAGGATGGCTGTGGAGGAGAGCAGGCACAGCCTGAAGGCTGCGCTCCCGGAACGTTACCGGGCGGGGAGCATGTTGCGGATGGCGGCGATGCGCCAGCCGTCCGACGTTCGTTTGAGGACCAGCGTGGTCCACATGAGGCGGGTTCCGGCCTGGCCGGCGAGCTCGTAGCGGCCGTCGGCGATGGCGACGCCGGGCGTGATAAAGCGGACGCTCTCAACCGCGATGGTGCGCCTGCCCGCGTTCGACTTCGAGCTGGCCATGGCGCCTTTCACCACCGCGTCGAGGCCCTTGCGCCATTCGCCGGACGAGACAAGCTGGTCGGCGTCGGCGGTGAACAGGGCGGCGACGGCTTCGGGATCGATGCGCTCGCGGGCGTCGACGTATTTCGCGACGACGGCGCGGACGGCGTCGTCGTCCGCCTGGGACTGTGCGAAGGCCAGTGAGCCAAGGACGAACAGCAGCGCGCGCATGAGTACCTCCGGGTTCGCCAGTGTAGCATGGCGGGGCTTTGGTAAACTCTGTGGATTACTGGGTCCCAATCCTCATGTCTGAATCAGCGATCTATCCGCCGCCGCCCGATTTCTCGGCGCGGGCGCATGTGAAGAATCTTGACGAGTACCGCGAGCTGTACCGGCGCGCGGAGGAGACTCCGGAAGAGTTCTGGGGAGAGATCGCCGGGCGCGAGGTCCACTGGTTCGAGAAGTGGACTCACGTCTTCGAGTGGCATCCGCCGTTCGTGAAGTGGTTCGTCGGCGCGAAGACCAACGCGTCGTACAATTGCCTGGACCGCCAACTAGCGGCTCGCGGCGACAAGACCGCGATCGTGTTCGAAGGCGAGCCCGGGGATGTGAGGACGCTGACCTATCGGGAGCTGCACGCGGAGGTGTGCCGGTTCGCGAACGTGCTGAAGGCGCGCGGATACAAGGCGGGCGACCGGGCCATCATCTACATGCCGATGATTCCGGAGGCGGCGGTAGCGATGCTGGCGTGCGCGCGCCTGGGGGTGACGCACAGCGTGGTGTTCGGCGGCTTCTCGGCGGAGGCGCTGAAGGCGCGCATCCTCGACCTGGACGCGCACCTGGTGCTGGCGGCGGACGGCGGCTGGCGGCGCGGGAAAGAGATCCGGTTGAAGGACGCCGTCGATGAGGCGCTCGCGGAGTGCCCGGGGGTGCGCGACGTCATCGTCTACCGGCGCACCGGCTCGGCGGTGAACATGCGGGAGGGCCGCGACCACTGGTGGCACGAGCTGGAGGCGGGCGTTTCGAGCGAGTGCGAGGCGGAGGCGCTGGACAGCGAGCACCCGCTGTATGTGCTCTATACCTCGGGGACGACGGGCAAGCCGAAAGGCATCCTGCACACGACCGGCGGTTACATGACCTATGTCACGCAAACGACGAAGTGGGTCTTCGATCTGAAGGAGGACGATGTCTACTGGTGCACGGCCGATATCGGCTGGGTGACGGGGCACAGCTACGTGGTCTATGGGCCGCTGTCGGCGGGCGCTACGGTGTTGATCTACGAGGGCGCGCCGGACACGCCGGCGTGGGACCGCTGGTGGCAGATTGTGGCGCGTCACAAGGCGACGATTCTCTACACGTCGCCGACGGCGATCCGCGCGCTGATCAAGCAGGGCGAGGAGCTGCCGAACCGGCACGATCTTTCGTCGCTGCGGTTGCTGGGCAGCGTCGGCGAGCCGATCAACCCGGCGGCGTGGGAGTGGTATCACCGCGTGATCGGCAAGGGCCGTTGTCCGATCGTCGATACGTGGTGGCAGACGGAGACGGGCGGGGTGCTGATCTCGCCGCTGCCGGGCGCGATGCCGCTGAAGCCGGGGTCGGGGACGATGCCGATGCCGGGCGTGCTGGCCGAGGTCGTCGATTTCTACGGCAAGCCGGTGGCGGACGACGCCGAGGGGTTCCTCATCATCAAGCGCCCGTGGCCGGCGATGATCCGCACGATCTGGGGCGATCCGCAGCGCTTCGAGCAGCAGTACTTCTCACGGCTGCCGGGGATGTACTTCACGGGCGACGCAGCGCGGCGCGACAAGGATGGGTACTTCTGGATTCTGGGGCGCGTCGACGATGTGATGAACGTCAGCGGGCACCGGCTTTCGACGATGGAGGTGGAGTCGGCGCTGGTGCGGCATCCGGCGGTGGCGGAGGCGGCCGTGGTGGGCAAGCCGCACGAGATCAGCGGGCAGGCGGTGTGCTGCTTCGTCACACTCAAGAAGGGCGACTGGGACCACCACGAGCTGGCGCAGGATCTGCGGAAGTGGGTGACGCACGAGATCGGCGCGTTCGCTCGGCCGGACGAGATCCGGTTCACCGAGTCGCTGCCGAAGACGCGCAGCGGCAAGATCATGCGGCGGCTGCTGCGCGAGATCGTCACCACGCACACCGTGACTGGGGATGTCACGACGCTTGAAGACCTTGGCGTGGTGACCAAGCTCGCTGCGCAGCACGATGAGGAGTGAGGGCGGAAAAAGCACACAGCCTGAAGGCTATGTTACGGGAACACCGCCAGCGGCTTGATGGAGGTGGCGAGGCCGGTGGCTTCGTTCACGCCGACGATGACGCCGCGCAGTTGGACGTTGCCCTTGGCCGCTTCGAAGCGGACGGGCATCTGCGTCAGGAAGCGGTGGAGGACGGCGTCACGCTCCACGCCGATGACTGAATCGTACGGGCCGGTCATGCCGGAGTCCGTCTGGTAGGCCGTGCCGCGCGGGAGGATGCGGGCGTCGGCGGTGGGGATGTGGGTGTGCGTTCCGATCACCGCGGTGACGCGGCCGTCGAGGTACCAGCCCATGGCCATCTTCTCGCTGGTGACTTCGGCGTGGAAGTCGACGAAGCGGACCTTGATTTCGGCCGGCAATGATTCCAGGATGCGGTCCGCTTTGCGGAACGGGCAATCGGTCGTGGGCATATAGACGCGGCCCTGGAGGTTGATCACGGCGTAGGGCTGTCCGTTGCGGGCCTTCCCTGTGCAGACGCCCGCGCCAGGAAGTCCCTCGGCATAGTTTGCGGGCCGCAGCAGGCGCGGTTCGCGCGCGAAGAAGTCGTAGAGCTCGCGTTTGTCCCAGATGTGGTTTCCGCTGGTGAGGACATCGAATCCGAGCGAGAAGAGCTCCTGCACAACGGCGGGCGTCGCGCCGAAGCCGCCGGCCGCGTTTTCCGCGTTGGCGATGGCGAGGTCGATCTTCTCTTCCGTGATGATGCGTTGCAGGTGATGGCCGACCATGCGCCGTCCGGCGCTCGCGAAGATGTCTCCAATGAAAAGGATGTTCATTTGACAGGAGGGGGACAGGAGCGCACCACTTGGCTGTCCCCGGCCGAGAATCGACCCCGGTACTCAACCAAGGGGGAATCCGCCGAGCGCCTTCAGGCTTCTCCATTTCCGGGGATCCGGACCGGAGCTTGCACACCAGCGCGTTCTTCCGAGCCGGACTCCGATTCTATCTACATCGGATCAATTTATGGGCCGGACACCTGCTTCGCAGGAACGCTCCTTGGGTCAGGATAGCGTAGAAACGAGTGATTCCGGAAGAGAGAAGACGCCGATCGCCGAACTTCCCCAGGCGATCACGAGTACAATCTCGGAATATGACGAGAGCGCTTTGTGTTTCCCTTCTGCTCCTTTCCGCCGCGTCCGGGCAGGACCGGCTGACGTTGATGGATGTCTTCCAGGTGGAGACAGCTTCCGATCCGCAGATTTCGCCGGATGGGAAGCGGATCGTGTACGTGCGGCAGTTCGCGGAGGTGATGACCGACAAGCGGTATTCGAACCTCTGGATGGTCAATACCGACGGGACCGGACACCGGCCGTTGACCACAGGGAACTTCTCCGACGCTTCGCCGCGGTGGTCGCCCGACGGCGCTTGTCTGCTCTACATCTCCGATCGCGATGGGAAGGCGCAGATCTGGCGGCGCTGGATGGACAGCGGGATGGAGGCGAAGCTCACCAACCTGACCGAAGCGCCGGCGCGGGCGGAGTGGTCTCCCGACGGGAAGCAGATCGCCTTCATCGCGCTTGTGCCGGAGAAGGGGGCGCAGGCGGCTCAAGCGCCCGCGGCTCCCGAGGGGGCGAAGTGGGCCGAACCGGCGCGCGTGATCGACAAGCTGGTGTACCGGTTCAACGGCGTCGGTTATCTCAAGCCCGGCTACGAGCACCTGTTTGTTTTGCCGGCCGAAGGCGGAACGCCGCGGCAGATCTCGAAGGGCAATTTTCATCATGGCGGCGGGGCGTGGCGCGCGTCGGCGCCGGTGTGGTCTCCGGATGGGAAGTCGATTCTGCTGTCGGCGAACCGGCACGACAACTTCGAGCAAGATCCGGTCGACACCGAGATCTACGAGTTCCCGCTCGACGGCAGCGCGCCGAAGGCTTTGACGGACCGGCGCGGTCCGGACAACGATCCGGCGATTTCGCCCGATGGCAAGCTGATCGCGTACACGGGCTTCGACGACCGGTTGCAGGGCTACCAGGTGACGCGGCTGTACGTGATGAACCGCGACGGCAGCGGGAAGCGCGCGCTGACGGAATCCTACGACCGCGACGTTCAAAGCCCGCGGTTCTCTCCGGATGGAAGCGCGGTTTACTTCCTGAGCGACAACGAAGGCAACACCGGGCTGCACAAACTGACGCCGGCGGACGGCAAGATCGTGAAGCTGGCGGCAGACATCGGCTCGACGCGGAGCGCCTACGGCGGGGGCGGGTCGTTCACAATGGGCGCGGGAGGAGCGTACGCGACTGTCGTGACGCGGCCGGATGTTCCAGGGGACGTCGCGGCCGGGAGCCTGGCGGGCGGGCCGCTGCGCCGTCTGACGGCTTTGAACGACGACCTGTTCGCGGGGAAGAAACCGGGCGCGGTGGAGATGTTCTGGTATGAATCGAAGAAGGACAAGCGGAGGATCCAGGGCTGGATCATCAAGCCGCCGGACTTCGACGCGTCGAAGAAGTATCCGCTGATCCTGGAGATTCACGGCGGGCCGTTCGCGAATTACGGCGACCGCTTCGATCTCGAAAAGCAGTTGATGGCCGCGGCGGGCTATGTCGTCGTCTACACGAACCCGCGCGGCTCGACGAGCTACGGGGGCGAGTTCGGCAACCTGATTCATCACGCGTATCCGGGGGAGGACTTCTTCGACCTCGACAGCGGCGTCGATGCCGTTGTGGCGAAGGGATACATCGATCCGTCGCGGCTGTATGTGACAGGCGGCAGCGGCGGGGGCGTGCTGACGTGCTGGATGATCGGGCGCACGACGCGCTTCCGCGCCGCGGTGACGGTGTACCCGGTGATCAACTGGTACAGCTTCGTGCTGACCTCCGACATCGGCAACTGGACGAGCAAGCGCTGGTTTCCGGGGCTGCCCTGGGACCACGTGGAGCATTACGAGAAACGGTCGCTGCTGTCGGTGGTGAAGAACGTCAGGACGCCGACGATGGTGCTGACCGGCGAAGCCGACTGGCGCACGCCGATGTCGGACTCCGAGCAGTACTATCAGGCGCTGAAGCTGCTGGGGGTGGAGAGCGTCCTGGTGCGCGTGCCGGACGAGCCGCACGGAATCCAGACGCACCCCAGCCATCACGTTTCGAAGATCGCCCACATCATCGGGTGGTTTGACCGGCACGGGAAGTGAGTCCATAGGGGTCAGCCGTCCTTCGCGCGGCGCTTTTTGGCCCAGAGCCCTTGGCGAATTGGCTTCGTTCATTCATTTTTGCTTTTGGGCTCGAAAAGCCAGTTCAGGTGAGGGTTCTCCGACTTCAGCTTGAACATGCGGATCCCGTTTGTTTCTATGCGGATAAAATCGCCGATGGCGCGGCTGTACTCGCGCAGCGGCGAGGGGAGCTGGACCTGGGCGCCTTCCGGAGCGATGGCGAGGTTGAAGGAGGATTCCTCGCGGTAGGCGCGCTCGGTCTGAACGCGGCGGAGCTCGTTGATGGCTCTGTAAAAGGCACGCTCGGTGCGGCGGACATAGATATCGAGCCGGCGCAGCCTGGCGTCGTTTTCGTCGGAGATCAGGGCGCGGGGGTCGCCGCCGGCATCGTCGACGAGCTGGCCTGAGAGTATGTGGCAGCGCCTCAGGTTCCAGGCATGGATGAGGATCTCGTCGTAGAGGGCGCCTTCGAAGGCGCCGTGGGGGTTGAGGTCCTCGAAGAGGTCGTTGCGGAAGACCTCAAACTCCTGCTCTTCGCCGGGGAGGACGATGACTGAATCCGAGCGCAGGCCGTGCTTGAGGGCGTTTTGCGAGGAGGCTGCTTTGCCTTCCTCGGTTCGTGGTCCGGTGGAATGCCGCGCGTTTTCGCGGTTGGCTTCGATTTGAGCGATTGTCGCCATGTTGGGTCTCCTTTCGGGCGCGGCCGGGCGGAGTGCGCGCCGAGACGAAAGGATACAGGGCGGCGTCAACTGAATTTGCTTTTCGCGAGGGGGGGCGTTTTGCGGAAGTTAAAGAAAAGACGCGAGAAAAGTCCGAAAAAGTTTTTTTTCATTTTGTGTGAACGGCCAATTCGGGAGGCGTCAAAAAGCGTTTTGGCGGCCGGGAGGAGCGAGCGGGGAGCCGGTCACGGGCAGGGGCCGGAGTCGTCCCAGACCAGGCGCGGGAGGGCCTCGGGGGCGGCCAGGCGGACGGCGTCCTCGGCAATGATCCTCTGGCGGGGGAAGCAGCGGACGCGGACTGGGCCGGCCGTGGAGCGGATCTCGGCGAGGAGGCGCTCGGTGGGTGCGGCGCGCTCGAGGAACTGGCGGCGCTTTTTGGTCCAGAGGAGGCCCGCATTGTGAATCAGGACCGCGCAGGCGAGGAGCGCCGCAATCCGCCGCCCGGGCCACGCCGGGAGATGGGAGAAGGCGAACCCGACGAGCAGGGCGAGCCCGGCGCTGGCGAGGTAGGTCTGCCGGCTCGGGATCTCGCGGGAGTAGGTCAGGAAGCAGTACGGCAGCAGCGCCAGGCCCATCCAGGCGAAAACAAGCAGTAACGGCCGAGCGGGGAGTCCGCGGACGAACCAGAAGATCAGGGCGAGGACGCCCCAGATCCAGAGGAGGCGGAACACTCCGTTGGGGAGCGTGATCCAGAAGGGGGCGGAGAGCGAGAAGCTGCCGTCGGCGAAGCGGAAGGAGGCGGCGCGGGACTGCATTACGGAGGCCAGTGCCAGCATTGTCACGGCGCAGTATGGGGCGAAGGACCAGGTCAGCCGGGGACGCACCAGGAGGAAGAGCGGAAGCAGGATGAAGGCCGGCTCCTTGGACAGCAGCGCCAATGCGAGAAGCGCCACGCCCGGCGCGTGCCAGCGGGGCGATTGCTCCGCGCGGACCCAGCAGTAGATGGCCGACAGACCGAACAGGAAAACCAGCAGCTCGTTGATCGCGGAGAACCACATCACGGCTTCCTGGTGGCCTTCGTGCAGGGCGAAGAACGCGGCGGCCCAAAGGGCGCCTCCGCGCAGCGGCTCCCAGCGGGAGGCCAGGAGGTAGAGCGCGAGCGTCGCGGCGAAGTGCAGGAGCAGGCTGACGATGTGATAGGGCAGCGGCGCCACTCCGGCGTGGGACCACACGGCGCGCATGATCCAGAAGCTGGTGGCGCGGAGACGGAAAGTCGGGTCGGAGCAGAGCGTTCCCAGGCCGGCGAGCGAACCGTAGTGGCGCGACATGGCGATGTGGGGGTAGTCGTCTTCGACGAGGGGGATGGTCAAGGACGGAGCGTATGCGAGCACGCAGAGTGCAGCCAGGAAGAGGACCCGGGCCACAGCAGGATTTGACCGGCCACGCACAGCCTGAAGGCTATGATACTAAACGTCATCGGGGATTCTGCCGATGCGTGGGTAGGTGCGATGAAGGCTGAAACGCAGAGAAGGCTGGAGCGCTGCACGAATCTGCCGAGCCTGCCGTGGGCGGCGCTGCGGATTCTGGAGCTGTGCCAGCTCGAGGACCTGGACCTGGGGCAGGTCTCGGAGGTGATCGAGAGGGATCCGGCGCTGGCGGCCAAGCTTGTCCGGACCGCCAACTCGCCGCTGTTCGCGGTGCGCGGGGAGATCACCTCGATCTCCGGCGCGGTGGCGTTGCTGGGCGTGAACGCGGTGCGGACGCTGGTGCTGAGTTTTTCGTTGGCGAGAGAGTGCGGGGCGAAGAACCAGGCGGGGCTGCACGGATACTGGAGGCGGTCGCTGCTTGCCGCGGTGGCGGCGCGGGAGATGTGCGCGGCGGCCGCGGCCGATAAGGAGGAGGCGTTCCTCAGCGCACTGCTTCAGGACATCGGGATGCTGGCCTTCGCGCGCGGCATGGGCGGCGAGTACGCGGGGATCCTGGCGGCGGCCGGGCCGGATCATGACCTGCTGAGCAAGTTGGAGGTGGAGGCGTTCGGGGCCGATCACGCCGAAGCCGGGGCGTGGCTGATGGAGCGATGGAAGCTGCCGCGCAGGCTGGCGCAGGTTGTGGGGGCAAGCCACGAACCGGGCCGGCTTGGGGCCGCGGGCCAGGAGGACGTGCGCGCGCTGGCCGCCATCGTCAGCCTGTCGGGGCGGCTCGCAGACCTGTGGGCGGGGGACCAGCGGGTGGCCGCGCTGGCGCTGAGGAAAGAGCTCGACGAACGGTGGGGGTCCGGCGCGGTCGACATCAAGGCCGTCAGCGGCGCGTTGCTCGAGCAGGGTCCGCAGCTTGCGGGCCTGTTCGACGTGGACCTTGACGCGAGGGAGATGGCTTTGGTTCTGGATCAGGCGCAGGAGGCGCTGCTGGCGCTGAGCGTGCGGACGACGAAGGAGGTCCAGCACATTCACGAGGCGTTGACGCGGCTGGAATCGCGGACTGCGGCGCTGCTGGCGGAGGCGCACGCCGATCCGCTGACGGGGCTGGCCAACCGCTGGTACACGGACAGCTACCTGGCCCAGGTGTTCGAGGCGGCCGTGGAGTCGTCCCGGATGATCGGCGTCATCTACGTCGATCTCGACGATTTCAAGAACGTGAACGATTCATTCGGGCACGCAGCCGGCGACCTGGTGTTGAAGTCCATCGCCCTCTGCCTGCGCGCCAGCGTGCGGGGCGGGGACTATTTGAGCCGGTACGGGGGAGACGAGTTTGTGATCATCCTGCGGGCCGACGATGCGCAGGAGGTGGAGGCGGTGGCGGAGCGCATCCGGTCGACGATCGCGGAGCGTCCGCACTCGGTGGGTCATGGACGGACGGTGAGGCTCACGGCATCGCTGGGATGGGCGCTGCTCGAGCCCGCCAAGCATCATACGCCGCAGGAGCTCGTCGAAGATGCCGACAACGCTTTATATGCGGCGAAGCGCGGAGGCAGGAACAGGGTTTGCGGCGGGCAGGCGGCGGCGATCGAGTGCCGCTGAGTCGGGCAACAATTGCCGCTTTGACTCCGGCGCGATTCGGCGCCACGCACTGATCATCCGGTGCTCTGCGCCGGTCGGGATGGAGGTCGCCCGGCGAGTGTCTCTTATTCCGGCGCAGGTCAAAGACCCACGGCGGGGAGGCGCAAACAACACAGCCTAAAGGCTATGTTACGAGCCCTTCAGTATCTCGGCGATCTCGGACTCGGCGATGGAACCTTCCTTGATCAGGCGCCAGTAGGGCTCGGTGATATCGACGGTGGTGGCGCCGGCTCCGGTGCAGAGGCCGCCGTCGAGGACGAGGTCGATGCGCGAGTCCATCACGCCGAAGACCTCGATGCCTGTGTGGCAGGTGGGCGAGCCGGAGACGTTGGCCGAGGTGGAGATCAGGGGCTGGCCGAGCCAGTCGAGCAGAGCCTGGGCGACCCGGGAGCGCGACTGGCGGACGGCGAGGCGGCCCGTGTTGCCGGTGACCTTTAACGGGATCTTGGCCGAGGCCGGCATGATGATGGTGAGCGGGCCGGGCCAGTAGCGGCGCGCGAGGAGGTAGAAGCGCTTGGGCGTTTCGGCGACGAGGTCCTCGGCCATCAGGTAGTCGGAGACCAGCAGCGGGAGCGAGCGGTGGGGCTCGCGTCCTTTCGCGGCGAAGACCTTGCCGACGGCGCGGAGGTTGAAGGGGTCCGCCACCAACGTGTAGAGAGCGTCGGTGGGGATCGCAATGACTTCGCCCCGGCGGATGGCCACGGCAGCGCGCTCGATGGCTTCGACGGATGGTGACTCAGGATCGATTTCGATGAGGTCGGTGGCCAATTAAATGGCCAGTCTATCGCGGTCCGATTGCGGCGGCAACCTCGACGGCCATTTCGTAACGGCCGAACGGCGCGCTGAGCTGCACGCCCTGGACGAGGGGGCGCACGCGGCGCACCATCTGCTGCGCGATGGCGACGCCTTCGGCGCGGGCCCTTTCGGGGCTGTCGGCGCTTTTCATCCGCTCCATGAACTCAGCCGGAACGGGGACGCGCAGCTCGTTCACCATGAACTCGGCGTTGCGCAGGCTCGTCAGCGGCCAGATGCCGGCGATGACGGGAATGCGGAATTTCTCAATGCGCTCGAGGAACCGCTCCAGCAGCGTGAGATCGAAGACGGGCTGCGTGACGATGTACTCGGCGCCGGCCTGGACTTTCCAATGCGTGCGGCGGACCTCGTCGTCGAGATTCACGGCGCCGGGGTTGGCGCCGACTCCGATGAGCAGCGCGGTCTGCGAGCCCATAGGGTTGCCGCCGATGTCGAGCCCGTGATTCAGATTGTTGACGATGTTGGTGAGGCCGATGGCATCGACATCGAAGACGGCGGTGGCGTCGGGGTAGGCGCCCATGCGCGGGGGGTCGCCGGTGATGCAGATGAGGTTGCGGACTCCGGCGGCGTGCGCGCCCAGCAGTTCGCTTTGAATGCCGAGGATGTTGCGGTCGCGGCAGCAGAAGTGGAGAACGGTCTCGATGCCGGCGCCGCGCTCGATGAGCTGGCAGGTGACCTGGGCGCTCATGCGCGCGCTGGCGCGCGGTCCGTCGGGGACGTTGATGGCGTCGATGCCGTGGTCCTTACAGAGCTTGGCGCCGGCGATTTCGCGGGAGGCGTCGACGCCGCGCGGCGGCAGGATCTCGACGAAGGCGACGAATTTGCCGGCGGCGAGCTTCGCGCCGAGTTGCGACTTTGCCGCGACGGGAACGGGCGCCATCGCCTTGGCCTTGACGCGCGGCTCTTCCACCGTGGCTTCGATGGAGCGCACGCCGGGCTGGAGGCTGCGCGCTTCGCTCTTGATGCTCTTGATGTGATCGGGCGTTGTGCCGCAGCAGCCGCCCACGATCTTGACTCCGGCCCAGAGCATGCGCCGCGCGTACTGCGCCATGTATTCGGGCGAGCAGAGGTAGATGTTGCGGTTCTCGACCTTGGCGGGCAAGCCTGCGTTGGGCATGGCCGACGTGGGCTTGGTGAGCAGCGGCAGCATGCGTTCGAGCGTGTCGAGAGTGACCTTGGGGCCGACTGAACAGTTGAGTCCGACGACATCGGCCGCGGAGGAATCGAGGAAGCGCGTGTAGGTTTCGACGTCCGTCCCATCGAGCATGCAGCCGTCGTCGTTGATCGTCACCTGGGCGACAATCACGAGGTCCGGTCCGGCCACTTCGCGCGCGGCCGCGATGGCTTCGCGCAGCTCGCTCAGGTTGCCGAAGGTTTCGAGGATCAGGAGATCGACTCCGGTTTCGACGAGCGCGGCGAACTGCTCGCGGAAAGCCTGGCGCGCTTCGGCGAACGAAGTGGGGCCCAGGGGCTCGATGTGGACGCCGAGGGGTCCGGCCGCGCCGGCGACGAAGACGTTGGGGTTTTCGCTGGCGGCTTCGCGGGCGATGCGCACGGCGGCGCGGTTGATGTCGGCGACGCGATCGGCGAGACCGTAGCCTGCCAGATGCGGGCGAGTCGCGCCGAAGGTGTTTGTTTCGAGGATTTCAGCGCCGGCGCGGACGTATTCCTGGTGGATGCCGCGCACGAGGTCGGGCGAGGAGAGATTGAGCTCGTCGAAGGAGCGGTTGATGAAGACGCCCTTCGAATAGAGCATCGTGCCCATGGCGCCGTCGGCGACCATGACGCGATTCCGCACGCGCTCGCGGAATTCAGCGGCGCGGGAGATTCTGACGGGTGTCGAACTCATTCAGTTCACTACTTCTGGCAACGGGGGCAGTAATATGTAGAACGCCCCCCTTGCCGAATGCGCCGGATGGCGGCGCCGCAGGCGAAGCAGGGTTCGCCTTCGCGGCCATACACGGCGACGGGAAAAAACTCGCCCTCTGAGAAGCCGTTGGGTTTCTCGTATGCAGTTATTGCCGAGTCTAGCGCAGTTCGGAGGACATCGACAATCGCGGCGTGAAGCGCGGCGAGGCGGGCGCGCGAGACTTTGCGCGCGGGGCGCGCGGGGTGGATGCGCGCCTGGAAGAGCGCCTCGGCGGCGTAGATGTTGCCCAGGCCGGCGACGGCTTTCTGGTCCATGAGGAAGATCTTTGTGGGCTTGGGGGTTTTCGCGGATTTCAGAAAGCGGTCGAGGGTGAAGTGCGGGGAGAGCGGCTCGGGGCCGATGTCCTTGAAGAGCGCGGGGAGTTCCGCAGTGCTGTGCGCGGTGACGCGGCCGAGGGCGCGCGGATCGTCGAGCGCGAGGGCGCGGCCGTTGTCGAGCCCGAACCAGAGGCGCACGGTGAGGGGGAGCAGGCGCGAGTCGGGGAAGACCGCGAGGTTGCCGGTCATGCGCAGGTGAACGCGAAGCGAGACGCCGCCGGAGAGGTGGACGAGGATGTTCTTGCCGCGCCGGTCGACGGCATCGATGCGGCGGCCGAGGGCGAGGCGCTTCAGCGTCGCGGGCTCTTGCGGCGCCGTCATCCGCGCGCGGCAGAGTTGCACGGAGAGAATTTCGGCGCCGGCCGCGGCGGCGCGCAGCTTGCGGACGACGGCTTCAACTTCCGGGAGCTCGGGCATGCAGCGTCTGTTCCCATGGTGAGGCTTTTCGGACTAACCTGCAAAGATGAGAGCGCGCTGGATCCTGTGGGCCGCCGCTTGCGCGGCATCAATTTGCGCTGCCGAGCGGGACGAGGGGTATCGCGGCATCTGGTACTTCAACGAGCCGCTGAAGAACCAGTACGTGTACAAGTACAGCGGCGGGTTCGCCACGTATCCGCAGCAGCACGCGCCGATCGCGATCTACTCGGAAAAGGCGCGCAAGACGTTCTTCGTTTACGGCGGCACGCAGAAGGGCCTGCACAACCGGCTGCTGCACATGGTGTCCTACTACGACCACGCGACGGGGCGCGTGCCGCGTCCGGTGATTCTGCTCGACAAGGAGACGGACGATGCGCACGACAATCCGGTGCTGTCGATCGGCGGCGATGGCTATTTGTGGGTGTTTTCTCCTGCGCATGGGACGTCGCGGCCGTCGTACTTGAGCCGCAGTGTGAAGCCGTATTCGATAGACGAATTCGAGCGCGTGTGGACGACCAACTTCTCGTATCCGCAGCCGTGGTATCTTCCCGGGCGGGGTTTCCTGTTCCTCCACACACGCTACGGCCAGGCGCCGGGCTCGCGGTCGAGCGGGCGGATGCTGCACTGGATGACAAGCCGCGACGGGCTCAATTGGGAGGATCCGCGCCGGCTCGCATTCATTGAGATGGGCGACTACCAGATCAGTTGGCCCGACGGGGAGCGCGTGGGAACGGCGTTCGACTTTCATCCGTCGCCTGTGGGACTGAACGAGCGGACGAACCTCTACTACGCCGAGACGCGCGACTTCGGGCGGAGCTGGTTGTCGGTAGACCGCAGGGAGCTCGCCCTGCCGCTCACAGAGTCGAAGAATCCGGCGCTGGTGCGCGACTACCGCGGCGAGAAATCGCTCGTCTACCTGAAGGACCTTCAATACGACGCGGGCAATCCCGTGATTCTCTATCTGACAAGCCGCAGCTTCCGCCCGGGGCCGGACGGCGGCCCGCATGTGTTCCATACGGCGCGCTGGACGGGCGGGAAGTGGGAGTTCAGACGCGCGTTCGAGGCGGATCACAACTACGATCACGGCTCGCTGTACGTCGAGCGCGGCGTGTGGCGCGTCATCGCCCCGACAGGCGCGGGGCCGCAGGCGTACGCAACGGGCGGAGAGATCGAGATGTGGGAGTCGCGCGACCAGGGCGCCACGTGGCTCAAGACGCGCGAGATGACGCGCGGCAGCGCGCGCAATCACACCTACGTGCGGCGTCCGCTGAACGCGCACCCGGATTTCTACGCGCTGTGGGCGGACGGCGACGCGTTCAAGCCCTCGGAGTCGCGGATCTATTTCGCGAACAGGAAGGGTGAAGTCTTCGTACTGCCTGCGGAGATGAAGCGTGAATTCGAGAAACCAGTGAGGGTGAAGTGACGGACCGAATCGTTTATCGCACGGACGCGATGATCACCGCGCAGCAGTACATCGATTTGCTGAACGCGACGTCTCTCGGCGAAAGGCGTCCGGTGGGTGAGCCGGCGCGGATCGCAAAGATGATCGAAAACGCAAACCTGCTGGTAACGGCGTGGGATGGCGAAGTGCTGGTGGGCGCGTCGCGCTGCCTCTCTGATTTCTCGTATGTGACCTATTGCAGCGACCTGTGCGTGCGGGAGTCGCACCAGCGTTTGGGGATCGGCAAAGAGCTGTTGCGCAAAACGCTCGAGGCCGGCGGATGCCGCGTGGTGCTGCTGGCAGCGCCGAAGGCGGTGGACTACTATCCGCGCATCGGTTTCACGAAGCATCCGTCGGCCTGGACGATCTCGCCCGGTGAGCTATGAGGCGCGATCAGTCAGAGATCGTTTGAGAAGGCGCCGGCGTCTTGGCAAGCCGCTCTTCGGGCATCGCACGCGGGCTCATGAATGACACGCCGAAGGTGTCGTTCGGGAAGCGCAGCGTCTTGAGAGCGGGCGGGGCGCTCGCTCCACGGTCCATCAATTCGGCGCGGACCTTGCCATCCGTATCAACGCTGTAGTTGGCCTGGACGCGAATGAACATGGCCTGAGAGATCCGGTCCAGCGATTCCACCTTCAGAATGTTCCGGTGACTGAGGTTCTCGACCCGGCGGAACATGTACTTGCCCGGGGGCAGGACCACGTCGCCGACGGCGACCGGGGCGTCAAACGTCAGCACCGCCTTGGACTGAAGCGATTCGGCGGAGGCGGCGCCGGTAAAAACGGCGGCAGAGAGCGCAAGTGCGAACACAGTTCGAGTGAGCATCTTCAAATTCCTTTCAAGTTGTCTTTGTTGAGATCAGTGGCTCGCGAGGCGCGGAGTTTGGTGCGCCGCAGTGAGCCGGGTGCTGCTTCAGTACAAGAGATGCGGCCGGATTCGCGCCGGCTGGAGAAAATCGGACGGCGGCGAAGGTGATACAAGATGATGTGGAACTGACATGGCGACACTGACACGGCGTGAGTGGATCATGGCGGCGAGCGGCGCCGCGCTCGCGGGGGTGGACTATCGCGATTATTCGCGCGTGCTGCCCGATTTCCTGCGCGGACTGGCGGCGGATTCGTACAACAAGCGCAATGCAGCGCTGGCGGCGATCAGGACGGCGGACCAGGCGCGGGCGCGGCAGAAATGGGCCAGCGCGACGTTCTGGGAACTGGCGGGCGGGATGCCGGAACGCACTCCGCTCAACGCGCGCGTCGTTGGAAAGTTCGAGCGCGCTGCGTACGCGGTGGAGAAGGTGGTGTTCGAGAGCAGGCCGGGTTTCATCGTGCCGGCGAACCTCTACATTCCAAAGTCGGGGCGGGCGCCTTATCCGGCGGTGCTGTTCCAGATGGGCCATTCGCTGAACGGCAAGGGCGCGGTGACGTATCAGCGTTGCTGCCAGGGGCTCGCGCAGTTGGGATTCCTGGTGCTGGCGATCGATCCGATGGGACAGGGCGAGCGGACGTATTATCCGCGCGCGGGAGGCTGGCTGACGAGGCTGGGCTCGGCCGACGACGAGCACACCGTGCCGGGCAAGCAGATGCTGCTGTGCGGCGACACGAGCACGCGATTGCAGACGTGGGACGCGGTGCGGGCGCTCGATTATCTGGCGGAGCATCCGCTGGCGGACGCGAAGCGGCTGGCGTCGACCGGGCAGTCCGGCGGCGGCACGCTGACGATGTTCCTCGCGGCGGTGGACGCGCGGCTGGCGTGCGCGGCGGTGGCGTGCGGCAACACGGAGAACGTCGCGTGCGCGAATTTCAATCCGCCGGGCTCCACCGACGACGCGGAGCAGAACTTCCTGGCGTCGCCGCCGCGAGGGTTCGACCGCTGGGACACGCTTTATCCCATGGCGCCCAAGCCGCTGCTGGCGCTGGCCAGCGCGAAGGACTTCTTTGGAACGTACTCGCCGAATTATGTTTCGAGCGGGCGCGAGGAGTTCGACAAGCTGAAGCGCTTCTATGAACTGCTCGGCGGCGGCGGGAAACTGGAGTGGACCGAGACGCCGCTGCCGCACAGCATGTCGTATCCGGTGAGGATGGCGATCTACAACTGGTTCTCGCGGTGGTTGACGGACGAGAAGAAGGCGGTGACTGAAGAGCCGCCGACTGCGCCGGAGAGCGACGAGACGCTGTGGGTGACGAAAACCGGCAGCGTCGTGCGTGATCTCAAAAGCGAGACGCCGTTCAGCATGAACGCGAAGCGGGCGGCGCAGGTGCGCACGCCTGAGCAGCCCGCTGGGCTCGCGGAGCTGCTGCGGCTGCCCCGGCGCATCGGCGCCGCGGCCGCGGTGCTGGGCAAGACGCGCATGGGCGACGTCGATGTCGAAGCGCTGGAAGTCGAGAGCGAGCGCGGCGTATGGGTTCCTGCGTGGCTCTATTTGCCGCGCAAGGCGGCCGCGGGACGTGCGCTGATCGTGCTCGATCCGCGCGGCCGCAACGCCGCCTGGCGCGAGGACGAGATGTGCGCCATCGCGGCCTCGCGCGGCGCGATCGTATGCGCGGCGGACGTGCGCGGCATCGGCGACATGCGGCCGGAGTATCCGCGCGGCGCGGTGCAGCACGGAGCGGATCACCAGAACGAGGAGCACTACGCCTGGTCGTCTCTGATCTTCGGCCGGCCGCTGCTCGGCCAGCGCGTGGCGGATGTGTCAGCGCTGGTGGATGCGCTGCTCCAGCGGCCCGATGTCGCGGCGCGAGGGGTGGCGATCGCGGCGCGGGGCACGATGACCGCGCCGGCGCTGTTCGCGGCTGCGCTGGACGCCCGAATCCAAACCGCGTATCTCGCGGGCGGGCTGGTCTCGTATCGCAATCTCGTCGAGACCGAGGACTACAACTATCCGCTGGCGAACATCGCGCCGCGCATGCTGGAGCGCGCGGACTTTCCCCAACTCGCGGCTTCGATGGCGCCGCGGCGCGTGACGATTGCGGGCGCTGTGAACGCAGCGCAGCGCGCACCGGGCGTCGAAGACGTGAAGCGCATCTACGCGGGCGCAAATGTCGTTGTGCGCGCCGGCGCTGCGTGGAACGCTGAAACATTTCTGGAGGTGAGCCGATGAACCGCAGAGAGTTCGGCGGGACGGTGCTGGGCGCGGCGTTCGCGCCGGACCGCAAGCTGCGCGTGGGCGTGGTGGGCGGCGGATTCGGGACGTCGTTCCAGTATCACGAGCATCCCAATTGCGTGGTGGAGGCGGTGAGCGACCTGCGCGAAGACAGGCGCGCGCGGTTGATGAAGACGTACGGCTGCGGCAAGGCGTACGGCTCGCTCACGGAATTGTTGAAAGACCGCGCGGTGGAGGCGGTGGGCCTGTTCACCCCGGCCCCGGATCACGCGCGGCACGCGCTCGAGTGCCTGAAAGCCGGCAAGCACGTGCTGAGCGCGGTCCCGGCGGCGATGTCCCTCGAAGAGTGCGAGCGGCTCATCGAGGGCGTGAAACGCAGCGGGCTTACCTACATGATGGCGGAGACGAGCCACTACCAGCAGTTGACGATCTCGGCGCGGAAGTTCTATCGCGAAGGCGCGTTCGGACATGTGTACGCGTGCGAGAGCGAATATCACCACGCGGGCCTGGAGTCGCTGTTCTTCGACGGCGGACAACGGACGTGGCGCTACGGCTTTCCGCCGATGCACTACCCGACGCACTGCACCGCCCACCTCATCAGCGTGACGGGTGAGCGGCTCACCGAAGTGATGTGCCTCGGCTGGGGCGACGGCGACCCGGTGCTGAAAGACAACGTCTATCGCAATCCCTTCTGGAACGAGACGGCGCTGTTCAAAACAAATCGCGGAACTTCGTTCCGCGTCGCGGTGTGGTGGAAGGGCGCCCATCGCGGCACTGAGCGGGCGCAGTGGTTTGGCGATAGGATGAGCTTTTTCTTCAATCACCCGAATGGGATGAGCGCGGCGATCGTGCGCTGGACCGGGAAGGCCGAGATCGACAAGTACGAAGATCCGAAGTGGTGGTCAACGGAGATGCTGCCCGCGCCGCTGAGGCATAACAGCGGGCACGAGGGATCGCACACGTTTCTGACGCATGAGTTCGTGGACGCGGTGTTGAGCGGGCGCAAGCCCGCGGTGGACGTCTACGAAGCGGTGGCCTACACCGCGCCGGGGATTGTGGCGCACCAGTCGGCGCTGAAGGGCGGCGAGCAATTGAAGGTGCCGCAATTCGACGGAAGATAGGAGAGGTCTATGAGCGAGCGCCTGAGTTCTTTGGACGCGTTTCGCGGGGCGACGATGCTTTACATGGCGTCGGAGATCTTCCGGCTGCCGGCGGTGGCGAAACTATTTCCCGACAACGCGTTCTGGCAGGCGGTGTACTTCCATACGTCGCACGTGGAGTGGGAGTGGGGTTCGGCTTGGGACCTCATCCAGCCGGCGTTCATGTTCATGGTGGGCGTGGCGCTGCCGTGGAGCGTGGCCAACCGGCGCGCGCGCGGCCAGGGGTTGAAGGACCTCTGGGCGCACGCGCTGTGGCGCTCGCTGATCCTGGTGCTGCTCGGCATTTTTCTGCGGTCGGTGGGCCGCACGATGACGAACTTCACCTTCGAGGACGTGCTGACGCAGATCGGCCTCGGCTATCCGATCCTGTTCTGGCTGGCGTGGCGGCGTCCGAGAGTGCAGGCGATCGCGGCCGGCGTCATCCTGCTGGGTTACTGGGCGGCGTTCGCGCTGTGGCCCGCGGCGGGACCGGAGTGGACGTCGCACTGGTGGAAGAACGCGAACTTCGCCTCGTGGTTCGACCAGTGGTTCCTCAACCTGTTCCCGCGCGAGAAGCCGTTCCTGTTCAACCGCGGCGGCTATTTGACGCTGAACTTCGTGCCTTCGCTGGCGACGATGATATTCGGGCTGCTGGCGGGCGAATTGCTGCGCAGCACGCGGCCGGGCATGGAAAAGTTGAAGTGGCTCGTGGTGGCCGGAGTCTCCGGCATCGCCGTTGGCTGGCTGCTGGGCTTTACGGGCGTTTGTCCGGTGGTGAAGCGCATCTGGACGCCGAGCTGGGTGCTGTTCAGCGGCGGCTGGGTGATGCTGATTCTCGCCGCGTTTTATTGGGCAGCGGACCTGCGCGGCAAGCCGGGCTGGGGCTACGCGCTGCGCGCGGTCGGAATGAACTCCATCGCGATGTACTGCATGGCCCACCTCTGGGACCGGTTCCTGGCCGACAGCGTCAAAACGAACTTCGGCTGGAATGTTCTGAAGCCGGTGCAGGGCGTCTGGCTCACCTTCACGACGTACTTCATCGCGTGGTGCATCCTTTGGTGGGTCTGCATTTGGATGGACAGGCGCAAGCTGTACATCCGGATTTGAGCCCTCATGCTCGACTGCTCTCATTGCGGGCAAGAGCTGAGCGCAGCGGACCGCGCCGCCTCGATGTCCGCCAGGATCATGGGCGACGAGTACACGGAGACAGTTTTTGTTTGCCCGGCGTGCGGAGAGCACACCCTCACAGTGGACCGCGACGTTTTTTGCGGCGAAGAGCGGCGCGGTGGAGGACAGCGCCTGACGCGCGAGCGCGCGGCCGGGATCCTGAAGCTCATGCGGGGATGCGGCACGCCCTGGGACGGCCGCTGCCACTGCAAGAGCCACATGGAGTATTTCGACGGCAGGATCGATTGAGCGGCGTCAGGGATTAAAGCGCCGCCAGACGAAAACAAACATCGCCAGCATGACAAGCAATTGAATTGCGAGCGCGATGAAGATGACCTTTTTCACGCGCGGGGCGAACTTTGGAGCGGTCAGCAGCGGCGCGGACTGCATCGTCGCGCCGCGTGAAAGCAGCGCGAGATCGGGTTCGTTCATTCCGGCGCGCACAGGATGGACGAAGCGGTAGCCGCCGCCTTCGAGACGCGCAAGATAGCGCGGATTGGCGCGGGAGTCGTTGAGCGTTTCGCGAAGCCGGTCCGCTGCTGTCGTCAGGCTGCGCTCCCCGTCGAGGAAATTGGCGGCAGGCCAGAGGCGCAACCGCAGGTCGGCGGAGGCGAGATCCGTTTCCGGATTCTCCACAAGATAAGCCAGGAGCCGCAGCGCCTCGGGATCAATCTCGAGCCGTTGCCCGTTACGCCAAAGCTGAGCGGTGGACGGCTCGACCACGAACTCGCCAAAGCGATAGACCCTTCGGTCAACGTTGCCCACCAGCCGGACCTCCGTCCGAGTGACTGGTGTATCACGGAACGGCGCGGGGCGTAAAGTGCGGCGGCGCTAAAATCGAAGGGTTATGTCGAACAGGCCCCCTACATACGACGATGCGAACCTGTTGCTGCGCCTGTACGAGCTGCGGCGCGACGAGCGCATGAGAACAGCGCGCGCCTGGTTCAGTGCGAACTTCAAGGCAAAGTCGCTTGAAGAGTGGCAGGCGCTGTGCCCGCCCGGCTCGGAGGAGGACGCCAACTTCCGAATGGTGACGAGCTACTGGGAGATGGCTTGCAGCTTCGTAGCGAGCGGCGTGCTGCATCCGGAGCTGTTTATCCACAATTCGCTGGAGTTCATGACCGTCTGGGAGCGCATCGCGCACCTCGCCGGACCGATCCGCGAGATGCGCAAACAGCCGGCTTACTGGAGGAATCTGGAAGCCGCCGCGGCGCTCGGAAAGAGCTACATGGAGAAGCAGCGGCCGGATGCGTATGAGGCCTTCGCCTCGCGCTGGCGCCCGTAAGGGCGAAACGCGCGTGCGGCGAGGCGCGTCTGAGCCGGATGGAGGTGCCGATGGCTGATCAACAGGCGTCTTTCCACGAGGCCAGGCGCCACCTCGAAAGCCTTCTTTCGGGCCCCGAAAAGAAGGCGCTCGTGTGGATGGCGGGGCGCATGCCGCGCTGGGTGAACTCCGATCACCTGACGCTGCTCGGATTGCTGTCGATGCTGGGCGCGGGCTGCGCGCTCGCCGCGGCCCGGACGCTGCCGTGGGCGCCGCTGACCGTGCCCGTCTTCCTGCTTCTCAACTGGTTCGGCGACAGCCTCGACGGCACGCTGGCGCGCGTGCGCGGCAAGCAGCGTCCGCGCTATGGATTCTATGTGGACCACATCGTCGACGCCTTCAGCGCGCTGTTTCTGCTGGGCGGGCTGGCGCTGTCGGGCCTGATGAGCCCGCTCTACGCGCTGGGCCTGCTGCTGGCTTTCTACCTGCTCTCGATCGACAGCTACCTGGCCACCTACACGATCGGCAAGTTCAAGATTTCCTACTTCATGTTCGGCCCGACCGAGCTGCGCATCGTGCTCGCGATCGGGCTGATTTACGTCTACTACCGGCCCGTGGTGCAATTCGCGGGCGGCGACTGGCTGCTGCTCGACGCCGGCGCGGCCATCGCGATTCCGGCAATGTTGATTGTGGCCATCGCGTCGATCGCGCGGCACGCGCGGCGACTTTACAACCTCGAGAGGGTGTGAGCCATGCGCACGTTTCTCCGGTTCAACGCGGTGAGCGCGGCGGGCGTGGGCGTGCAGATGGGCGTGCTGGCGCTAGCCATTCATGTGCTGCGCATGCACTATCTCGCGGCGACGCTGCTCGCCGTCGAGGCCGCCGTGCTGCACAACTTTTTCTGGCACTGGCGCTGGAGCTGGGCGCACCGCCGCGGTAAACCGGGCTTCACGCTCCAGCGCAGCCTGTGGCGGTTTCATCTCGGCAACGGAATTGTCTCGCTTGTTGGGAACGCCGCGCTGATGTGGGTGTTCACGGGCCTGCTGCGGATTCCGCCGCTCATCGCGAATCTGATGGCGATCGCGGCGTGTTACGCGCTGAACTGGCTGCTTGCGGACCGCTTTGCGTTCGCCGCCGTGGCGCGGGCCGGCCTGTGCCTGCTGGTCGCCGCCGCCGCGCCGGGCCAGGATCTCTCGCGAGATAAAGAAGCGCTGCTGGGCGCGCGGATGGCGGAGAGAATCCTGAGCGAGAGCGTTGTGGAAGACCGGCCGGAGGTCAAAAACCTGGTCGAGCGCATCGGACGCAAGCTTGCGGCGGCGATGCCGGATTCCGGCGTTCAGTGGCGCTTCGAAGTTCTGCGGTTCTCCACATCATTCAGAGGCGACGGCATTATTGAGCCCATCGCCCTTCCCGATGGAACAATCATGATCTCGGTGAAGATGATCCGCTCCGCGTGGGATGAGGCGGAGCTTGCCGGCCTGATCGCTCACGCAATGGCGCACGTCGAGAAACGGCACGGCGTCAAGTTGGCATCGCCGGGAACGGGAATCTCGCTGATTGTTTTCAACGGCACAACGGGGATGTTGCCGAAGAACCTCGCAGTAAACTGGCAGGCCTTCGAAGAAGAAGCCGACCAGCGCGCGGCCGAAATCGCCGCCCGAGCCGGATACGACCCCGAGGGACTCGCACGCTACCTCAGCCGCACGCAGCCGCGCAATCGATAGCGCTCACTTCGCCTGCATCGCCCCGGCCAGCAGAAACACCAGCGGCGCATTCCAGTTGATCGCGATCTCGTTGCTCGCGTAGGACTCCTGCGCATCGACGAACATCTTCATCGGCGGCAGGTCGGGCAGCTTGCGCATCGCCGCATCCTGTTTGCGCTGATTGGGCCCGCCGGAGAGCATCCCCGGCCAGGGCTCGGGGTTCGAGTCCGCGCCGCTGGGACGGTGGTGCGGATGTCTGAAAGGATTCGCGCCGACTTGCGTGACGTAGGACAGCGAGAACGGATTCCGCCCGAGCAGGTAGTGCAGGTTGTCGATGGCCGCGTTGAGAAACGCCGCGCCGGGCTGCAACGCGTGCGCCACGAGCAATTGCACACCGTAATTGGCCACCACGCCGTTCGAGCCCCACACGTAGTCCTTCGTCGTCATGCTCGTGCGATAGCCGTGCTGCGAAGTGCGCTGAACGATCTCGCGCGCGGCGCGAAGCGAATCCTCGCGAATGGCGGCCAGCGCCGCGGCGTCCTTGCCCTTGCCGAGCGCGTACGTCCAAAGACCCATCGGAGCGACGTTGGGCCAGGCCATCGGTCCGGCGGCGCGAATCGTTGAACGAAACGCGGCGTAGTTGTCGAGGAAGTAGCGATGGTAGGCGTCATCGCCGGCGGTGCGATACAGCTCCGCGGCGGCCCACAACCTTTCGTCGCGGCAATCGCGATCGCCATAGGCGCCCGTCGCGACACCCGGCGGATTCGTATAGAGGGCGTTCGGGTTCTTCTCCACCCAAGACCATGCCCGCTGCGCGGCTTCGAGAGCCTTGCCTGCGAACGCTCGGTCATAAGGCCTGTACACGCGCCCGGCGATCGCCATCACCGCCGCGAAATCCGCCGTCGCGCACGAACCCTTCCACGGCTCATTGCCCACGCCGATGACATAACTCAGGGAGGCGTCCTTGTCGGGCATGACAAATCCGGCGAAGCGCTCGCTGGTCTGTTTATGCCAGACGCCTCCGTCGGTGTCCTGCATCGTGAGCATCCACTCGAGGTTCCAGCGGATCTCGTTCAGCATGTCAGGCGTTCCGTTGCCGGACTCGGGAATCTTCAGGCTCACGTTCTTCACGCGCGGTCCGAACATCTCCCAGGCCCAGAGCAACGTGCCCGTCGTGATGCCGCTGTTGACGATGTAGCGGCCGTAATCGCCGGCGTCGTGCCAGCCCTTCATCGACGCGCGCGGTCCCGACTTTCCCGACGATGCGTGCCACGCGCCCGCGGGATGGCAGGCGCCGTAGCTGTAACCGGGGAACTCCGGCCCCAGGTCCACCGCCGTTCCGCAGCGCTGCCCGTAGAACGAGCGCATTGCGAGGTAGTAGGCGCGCTGGTAGACATCGGGCGCGATCGCAAACTCCCAGCTCCGCCCAACACCGGGGACGTCGATGGAATACTTGCCGGGTTTGGTGAGCTTGGTGAAATCGGCCGCCTGCACGCGGTCGCCGGAATCGGGGCCCTCCACAGCGGCCGCGAGCTTGCCGCGGAACGCGACTTTGCCGCCCGCGTCGCGGACGCTGAACTCCGCCGCAGGCTCTTTCGCCACGACCAGCGCGATCTTGGGAGCGCGCGGCGCGTAGCCCGCCTGGTCCACCTTGATGTCGACAACGGGCGCCTGAGCGAACAGCGCAGCGCCGCAGAACAACAGGAAGAAGACACGCATGTCTGAATAGGTGCATCGGCGCGGCGCGCGGTTACCACCCGCCGCCGCTCCGGCAAATGAAATACGCTGTCTGGGAGGAGTCGAACGAATGCCTCAGAGCGAGAGAAGAGCTTTCCTGAAGACCGCCGCCGCGGGCCTGACGGCGAACCTGTTCACGGGCCGGGTGCGCGGGGCGAACGACCGCATCGCGGTCGGCTTCATCGGCATGGGCACGATGGGCAGCGGCAACCTCAGCTATGCGATGCGGGTGTCGGAGGCGCAGCCTGTCGCGGTGTGCGATGTCTACCAGCCGCACCTTGAAAGCGCGCAGGCAGCGGCGCGCCGCAGGGGCTTCGAGGTGAAGGCCGTGAAGGACTTCAGGGAGATCCTCGCCGACAAGTCGATAGACGCGGTCTGCATTTCGACGCCCGACCACTGGCACGCCTACATGACCGTCGAGGCCTGCAAGGCGGGCAAGGACGTGTACGTCGAGAAGCCCGCCTGCGTGTATGTCGAGGAGGGCCAGAAGATGGTGGCCGCGGCGCGCAAGTACAATCGCGTCGTGCAGGCGGGCACCATGCAGCGCTCGGGCGGCTACTTCAAAAAGGCCGCCGAAATCGTGCAAAGCGGGCAGCTCGGCGATGTCACCATGTGCCACTACTGGCTCACCGGAATGTCGAAGACCGAAGGGCTGGGCAAGCCGCCCGACTCCGATCCGCCCCCGGGCTTCGATTGGGACCTCTGGCTCGGACCCGCCCCGAAGCGGCCCTACAACCAGAACCGCGCCGGCGTGACGCCGATGCGCGGCACGTTCCGGCAGTTCTGGGATTACGCCGGCGGCTCGCTCACCGACTGGGGCATCCACCTGATCGATCCCATGCACCAGTGCCTCGGCGAGCCGATGGTGAAGGCGGTGCTTGCGGCAGGCGGCCGCTTTCTCATCGAAGACAACACCGAGATGCCCGACACGATGCTTGCGACCTTCCACTATCCGAAGTTCATCGCGTCGTACGAAGCGCGGTCGTTCAACTCGATGCCGATGTTCGGCCAGACGCACGGCACGGCGATCCACGGCACGCGCGGCACGCTGGTGGTGAACCGCGGCGGCGTGTGGGTGACGCCGACCGAGAAGTCCGATCTGCAACCTGCTTTCTGGGAGAAGGACCCTGAATTGCGCGAGATGAACGTGCCGCACTGGAAGAACTTCATCGAGTGCATCCGCACGCGCACGCGGCCCGCCAGCGAGATTGAGACGTGCGTCAAGTCCACCACCGTCTGTATTCTGGGCAACCTCTCCATGCGGCTGAAGATGCGGCTCGATTGGGACGACGCCGCCGGAACCGTTCTCCAGGCGCAGGCGCGGCCATACCTCAAAGCGCGGTACCGGGCGCCGTGGAGGCTGGAAGTCTGAGTTTCGCCGGAACCTTCGCCGCGCAACTGCGTAAGTGAGTGTATTGGAGGTTTCCATGCGCAAGCTGTTTGTGTGTCTGTTCGCGCTCGCCGTTGCGGCGGCGGCCGTCGACCCGGAGAGCGATGGCAGTTTCAATCGGCGGCTCAAAGTGAGCGGTCCGGTGGATCTCGACGTGGTGAACGATTCCGGCCTCATCTCCGTGAAGGCCGGACCGGGGGGAGAAGTCGTGGTTCGCGCCGAGATGCGCGCTCAGCGCAACTGGGGCAGCCGCCAGGCCGCGCTCGACCGGATTCGCAAGATCGAAGCGCATCCGCCCGTCGAGCAGAGCGGCAATTCGATTCGCATCGGGCGCTTCAGCGAACGCGAGGCCACGCGCGGCGTCAACATCCGTTACGAGATCACAGTGCCGCACGATACGCGGATCAAGTGCGTGACCGACTCCGGCGGAATCAGGGTGGAGGGGATTCGCGGCCCCGTCGAAGCGGCAGCGGACTCGGGCGGAATCGAAATCAGCAACGTCGCTGAGCGCATCGTGGCGAACGCCGATTCAGGAGGTATTCGGATTCTCAATGCGGGCGGTCCCGTGGAGGCGACCGCGGACTCCGGCGGCATCCGCATCGAGCAGGCGAAGGCGTCGCCGATCCGCGCACGCGCCGACTCGGGCGGCATCACCGTGCGGCTCGCGCCCGGCGCCGGCTACGATGTCGACGCGGCATGCGACAGCGGCAGGCTCGCCATCGGCTCCGGGATTGCGCTGAGCGGCGAGACGAAAGCGCGCAGCGCGCGCGGAAAGGCCCGCGGCGGCGGCCCGCTGGTGGACCTGCGCGCCGACTCGGGCGGCATCCGCATCGAGTAAAATCGCCAGGCCTGCGGAATTAGCTTGCATCCGGCCTTGGCATGCCTCTTAAAGTGCAGTATCGCCCTGAATCTCTGGCGAGACTTTGGGGCGGATTGGAGGATGTGTGTACTACCAGTTTCGCGGGCGGCGCTTGGCCGTCATGTGAGTAGTGATGATTGTGGCTTCGACCGCAGCCGCGCAGGTGATCGCCTGGGGCCTCAATCATCCACGCGGAATCGCCTTCGGCCCGGAGGTCGCTCTGTATGTCGCCGAGGCGGGCACGGGCGGCTCGCTGCCCTGCGTCTTCGGGCCGGAGGGGCAGCAATTTTACGGGAGGACGGGATCGATCACCCGCATCAATTTGCGGAGGGGCACACAGGAGCGCGTCGCCACGGAGCGGCCCTCCATCGCCGGGCCGGACGGCTTCGGCGCTCTCGGCCCGCGCGACATCTCCTTCAATGGAAGGGGCGAAGCTCGCATCCCGACGGGTCTGGGCGCCGATCCCGGCACGCGCGAACCGCTGTGCGGCGAGGCGGGCATGACCCTGGCGCGAATGGTCAAGATGCCGGCCAGCGGAGGCATTCAATGGCTCGAGGACCTCGGCGCCTGCGCGAGCGCCAACAATCCGCCGGGCGAGGAAGAGGGCTCCAACCATACGGCGTTCTGGCGCTGCCTGGCAAGCGGATCGTGGCCGACGCGGGTGCAAACGCACTGCCCGAGATCGAAGCCAATGGCGCGATCTCGACGCTTGGGGTCTTTTCAAACCGCCTCGCGCCGCTTCCGTTTGCGCCGTTCAGCATGATCCCGATGGATGCCGTGCCGGCGACGGTGACGCAAGGGCGAGACGGCGACTGCTACGTTGGCCCGCTCACGGGATTCCCATTCCCCGTGGGCGGTGCATGCATCTGCCGCGTCCCCGCCGGGGGTGGAACGCCGGCGATCTTCCGCAGCGGGTTCACGGCCGCCGCCGACATCCTGTTCGGGCCCCATGGTTCGTTGTACGTCCTGGAGATCGCCAAGCACGGGCTGCTGGCCGCATCCGGCGGCGGCGATTGGACCGGCGGCCTCTACAAAGTCACGCCCGGCGGCGTGAAGACCGAAATCGTCGTGCCCGGCGGGCTGTCTCGCCCGGCGGCATGGCGATGGGCGCCGACGGTAAGCTCGACGTCACGAACTTCGGCATCGTGCCGGGCGGCGGCGCTGTCGTGGTCGTCACCCCGGAGCGTGCGTCAACCCGCGCGGTCGGGATCGACGTCGGGGACCTTGAGTTCGCGGCGCAGGCGCGCCATCTCGGCCTTGAGGTCCCTCACCGTCGCCGCGTAAGCGGGATCCGTGTAGACGCTGCGCATCTGCATCGGGTCCTTGTCGCGGTCGAAGAGCTCCCACTCGCCGGTTTCGTAGAAGTGCGATAGCGTGTAGCGATCCGTGCGCACGCCGCAATGCCGCGCGACGTTGTGCTCGCCGCCCTCGTAGTAGTGGTAGTAGAACGACTTGCGCCAGTCCGGCGGGCGCTCGCCGCGCAGCAGCGGCATCAGGCTGCGCCCCTGCATGTCTGAAGGCACGGGCGCGCCGGCGGCTTCGAGGAACGTCTCCGGCAGGTCGAGGTTCGCCACCATGTCTTTGCACGCGAGCCCGCGTTGCGCGCGGCCGGGGAAGCGCGCGAGCATCGGCGTGCGGATCGACTCCTCGTAGATCCAGCGCTTGTCGAACCAGCCGTGCTCCCCAAGGTAGAAGCCCTGGTCGGAGGCGTAGACCACCAGCGTGTTGTCCGCTTCGCCCGTGGCGTCGAGCCAATTGAGTATCCGGCCCACGCTGTCGTCCACCGACGCGATGCAGCGCAGGTAGTCCTGCATGTAGCGCTGATACTTGTAGCGCACCAGCTCGCGGCCCTGCGGCGCGGCCTTGAAAAATGCTTCGTTGCGCGGCCGGTAGGCGGCGTCCCACATACGGCGCTGCGCTTCGCTCATGCGGCCGTACTCGCCGAGAAAGCGCTTGTAGTCGGGATTTTTCCCGGCCGAACCGTCGGTGGGCACGATCTTGAGATCCGCGAGCAGCGTCATGTGCCGGCCGATCTCCATCTCCTGCTTGTGAGCCGGCGAGGCGCGGTGCTCGTAGTTGTCGAACAGGTTGGGCGGCTCGGGGAACGTCACGCCGTCATACATGTGCAGCTTCGAGGGCGCGGGCATCCAGTTGCGGTGCGGCGCCTTGTGCTGGCACATGAGCAGAAACGGCTTCGTTTTGTCGCGGCCGTTTTCGAGCCAGTCGAGGCTGAGGTCCGCGAGGATTTCGGTGCAATAGCCTTCGCGCCGCTTGCGCCCCGCGGGCGTGAGGAAGTCGGGGTTGTAGTAATTTCCCTGACCCGGAAGCACTTCCCATGTATCGAAGCCGGTGGGGTCGGACTTCAGATGCCACTTGCCGAACAGCGCGGTCTGATAGCCGGCCGCGCGCAGCAGCTTGGGGAAAGTCTGTTGCGCCCCGTCGAAGGTCTGCCGGTTGTCAAGCACGCCGTTGATGTGGCTGTATTTGCCGGTGAGGATGACGGCGCGGCTCGGCGCGCAGATGGAGTTGGTCACCAGCGCGTTGTCGAAGCGCACGCCCTCGCGCGCGAGGCGGTCGATGTTCGGCGTGTGGTTCAACTTGTGGCCGTACGCCGAGATCGCCTGGTAGGCGTGGTCGTCCGAGAAGATGAAGACGATGTTCGGGCGCCGTGGTTGTCCGGCCAGCGGCAGCGCGCCCAGGGTGGAGAGAAACGCTCGTCTGTTCATGGCTCAGTGAGAGCTATTTTGACAGCATTGGACCGCGCCGGCGGGGCCTCACCCGCCCGCCCGCTCGAGGTGTTGGCGAGGCCGCGCTCTCCCGCTCTAAAGAAGCGGAGGGTGAATCAGCGGGATCGCCTCGCGGCGCCCGCGCCGGTAAACTCCAAAATCGCGCACGTCTGTTGTAATCAACGGGAACGCGGGATGAAGCTCGCTCATTCTGATCAGACACAGATCCGCGAGATCCGGCCTCCTGCCAACCCAGCGCGCGGCAAGTTCAGAAAGGCGGTTCAGATGGTCGTTCACGATGAATTGTGGCCTCACCAGTCCTTCGCGCACAAAACCGAAAACAAGCCCTGCGCTACCCAATTGAAATGCTGCTTCCGCCAGCACCGCCTCGCATGTCAACAGCGGTTCTGAAACTCGCTGGGCGATCTCGAGCGCCCAGCCGTGATGGCGGTCTCTCCGGTTGCCGAACGCAACGAGAAAGCCCGTGTCGGCGAGAGCTTTCATTTTCTGGAGAATCCCTTTCGCGTCGAGAGATCAGGCGGGCCATCCACCGCGCCAGCCAGACGCATAAACGGCTTCTGCGTCGCGCTGCGCGCCCGCTCCAACTCCTGCCGCACGATTCGTCCGCGAGGGACTCCCGACTTCCGGGCAGTCTGATCGAGCCATTCCGCGAGATCGTCCGAGAGCCGTACTGTCAGTGTGTTACGCATTTGCTTCAATTGTAATACGCACAGTGCGCCCGGAATGCGGCTGCATCGTCCCCCCGGTAGTATTCTGATTGAGCTGCCTTAGGCAGCGTACGGGGAGGAAGCGAAATGAGCCGGCGCTACGGATGCAGGGACGAGGAGATCGCGCACTACACGTGCTATCGGACGCGGACGCCGATTGTTGTCGACGGGCGGTTGGAGGAAGACGCATGGGCGCGGGCGCAGCGGTCGCCGCGGTTCGTCGACATGGTGACCGGCCACCCGGGCTTCTTCGACACGCGCGCCGCGGCGCTCTGGGACGACGAGAATTTCTACGTCGCCTTTGAGATCGAGGAGCCGTTCGTCGAGGCGCACCTGGCCGAGCGCGACTCGCTGGTCTTCCTGGAGAACGACGTCGAGGTCTTCATCGACGGCGGAGACTGCTACTACGAATTCGAGATCAACGCGCTCGGCACGGTGTACGAGGTCTTCTTCATCTGGCAGGATGCCTACAAGCGCGGGTCCCGCTTTGACGTCGCCGGGTTCGACCTCCTCGATCGCAAAGCTCTCTCCTTCGGCGGCGACTACGACCGCGCCGGCGAGACGTTCTGGCGTGGCCGCCACCCGCGCGGCTTGCGTTGGGCCTTTCTCGATTGGGACTTCCCGGGCATGCGCTCCGCGGTTCACGTGGACGGCAAGATCAACGATCCAACCACGGTGGATAACGGGTGGACCGTGGAGCTCGCATTCCCGTGGAAGGGGATGAAGTGGCTTGCCAACGGCCGCTCGCTTCCGCCGAAGGAGGGCGATGTGTGGCGCATGTTCTTCGGGCGTTTCCAAAAGCTGATGCCCGGCGGCGTCGAGTTGCAGCCGCACCCCGCCTGGGCCTGGAACAAGCACGGCGTCTACGACACGCACGTGCCCGAATGCTTCACCCGCATCCACTTCACGGAACAGTGCGTTGACGGATGACGCTCAGCAGATGCGGGGAAGCTGCTCGCCCGAGGGGAGGTCGAGCACGCGCCGTCCGCCGATGCGGGAGTGCAGGATGACACGCGGCTTTGTTTCGGCGGTGACCGTGCCGGCCCGCACCGCGCCGCGTGAGACCTCGTGCGAACGCAGCAGGTCGAGCGCGCGAGCGGCTTGCAGTTCAGGGAGAATCACGCAGAAGCGGCCTTCGTTCGCGACGTAGAGCGGATCGAGACCCAACAACTCGCAGGCGCCGCGCACGGGATCGGACACCGGGATCGCCGCTTCGTCGGCGTGCAACTCCAGTCCGCGGGCGGCGGAGATCTCATGCAGGGCCGCCGCGAGTCCTCCTCGCGTCAGGTCGCGCAGGCAATGAATCTCGAGTCCCTCGCGAATGAGCGCCTCGACGGGCTCCCACAGCGGCGCTGCGTCGGATTGAAGCGTCGTCTCCAGCCCCAGCCCTTCACGCGCCGCCAGGATCGTGATGCCGTGCGCTCCGAGATCGCCCGAGACGAGAATCGCGTCGCCTGGTTCGACACGCGCCGGGCCGATGCCGCCGATCTCCACCGCGCCGACGCCCGATGTCGTGATGAAGACTCCGTCGCCGCGGCCGCGCTCCACCACCTTCGTGTCGCCGGTGACGATCGCGACTCCAGCGCGCGCGGCGGCGCGGCGCATCGATTCCGCAATCGTGCGCAGGGCCTCGATCGCGAAACCCTCCTCGAGGATGAAGCTCGCACTCAGCCACAGCGGGCGCGCGCCGCACATCGCGAGATCGTTCACCGTGCCGTAGACGGCGAGATCGCCGATGTCGCCTCCGGGGAAGAACAGCGGCCTCACGACATAGCTGTCGGTGGTGAACGCCAGCGGCCGCCCGTCGAGCGCGAGCAGCGCGCCGTCGTGTCTTTGCGCCAGCGCTTCGTTCGCGAACGCGGGCAGGAAGATCTCATCGAGCAGACGCGATGTCAGCCGCATCCCGCCGCCGTGCGCGAGCATGACGCGCCCGCCGCCGTCCGAAGGGATCGGGCAGTTGAGGTTGAGCTCGCGATCAGGGCCGCCGGCCATAGTTGTAATACGCCGCGCAAGCGCCCTCGCTCGACACCATCGGTGCGCCGAGCGGATGATCGGGCGTGCAGGCCGTCCCGAAGGACGGGCACGCAACCGGTTTCAAGAGACCTTGAAGGACCTCGCCGCTCAGGCACTCTCCGCGCGGCGGCGCGCCTTCGATCGCGATCGGGAAACGCTCCGAAGCATCAAAGCGGCGGTACGCTTCGCGCAGCCGCAGCCCGCTCGAGGAAATCGTGCCGAGGCCGCGCCACGGGCGGTCGGATACTTCGAAGACTTCGTTGACGATGCGCCGCGCTCGCGCGTTGCCGTCGCGCTGGACTGCGCGGGCGTATTGATTCTCCACTCCGCTGCGCCCATCTTCGAGCATGCGCACGCAGCGCAGGACGCCCTCCAGCAAATCAACAGGCTCGAAACCGGTGACGACGATCGGCACGCGCCACCGCGCCGCTAAACGCTCGTAGTCCGCGAAGCCCTCCACCGTGCAGACGTGCCCCGGCGCCAGAAAGCCTTGAACGCGGCACGAAGGCGACGACAGAATCACCTCGATCGCCGGCGGCACCAGCACATGGGCGACGAGCACGGAGAAGTTCGCGATGCCCTCCTGCGCCGCCTGCCACACGGCCATCGCGTTGCCCGGCGCGGTGGTCTCGAAGCCTACCGCGAAGAAGACCACTTCGCGCTCCGGGTTCTTGCGCGCGATCTCCAACGCGTCGAGCGGAGAGTACACAATGCGCACATCGCCGCCCGCGGCGCGCGCTTCCATCAGGCTCTCGCGCGAGCCCGGCACGCGCAACATGTCGCCGAAGGACGTGAAGACGATCTCCGGCCGGCGCGCGAGCGCCGCCGCCGCGTCGATCAGCTCCACCGGCGTCACGCACACGGGGCAGCCCGGCCCGTGCACCAACTGCACGGCGGGCGGGAGCATCTCCTCCAGGCCGCTCTTCACGATCGTGTGGGTCTGGCCGCCGCAGATCTCCATCAGCGTCCACCCGCGCGTTACTGCGGCCCGTATCGCCGCGCTCAGCCGCTCGACGGCCGCGCGGTCGCGGTATTCGTCGACAAACTTCACCTATCCGCCCTCGAGCGACGCTTCATCCAGCCGCCGCAGCTCTTCAAAGATCTTCCGCGCTTCCTCTTCATCCACGACCGAAAGCGCGAAGCCCGCGTGCACCAAAACATAATCGCCCTCGCGCGCTTCGGGCGTGAATGCCAGACTCACCTTGCGGCGTAGCCCCGAGAAGTCGACGGTTCCCTGGCGGAACTCGGGGATCTCTCCTTCGGTCGATTCGATGCGTCCGGGAACGGCGAGGCACATGCGCTTTCATTGCTCCATGCGGCGCGCTGCGATCTGCGCGCCCAGCCATTCGACCCACTCCGCGAGGCCGGCGCCGGTGCGGCAGGAGAGCGGGAACACCGCGGAGCGCGGGCTGACGTCGCGCACGTTGCCGATCAGCTCATCCAGGGCCACGTCGCAATACGGAAGGAGGTCCACCTTGTTCAGCACCACGGCGTCGGACTGGAGAAACATCCTCGGGTACTTCTTCGGCTTGTCCGCGCCTTCGACGACGCTGAAGACGGTGACGCGCAAGTGCTCGCCGAGATCGTACGACGCCGGACACACCAGGTTGCCGATGTTCTCGATGAAGAGCACTTGCGGCGTTTCGAGCTGATCGTAGGCGCCGCGAACCATGTTGGCGTCGAGATGGCAGCATGTGGTGTTGATCTGGTGCGCCGCGACGCCGACGCGCCGGATGCGCTCCGCGTCGAGATCGGTCCTGAGATCGCCTTCGATGACGGCGGCGCGCCAGCGCGCCGCGAGAAGCGGCAGAGTCCGTTCAAGCAGCGTGGTCTTCCCCGCCCCGGGCGCCGACATGATGTTGATCACGGCGACGCCGGCGGCGTCGAACAGCGCGCGGTTCTCCTCCGCGATCTCGCTGTTCTTCTTCAGTACGGGAGATTCAACAGCGACTCGGGGCATGGCGCCTCCTCTTCAATCCCGGGCGAGGAGAGATCGATGGCCACCAGGTCGAGCTCCTCTCCGGAGATGATATCCAGCGGGACCTCGCAGCCGCCGCACCACAGCACGAGATCGACGCCGGGTTGGGACACGGTCTCGCACAAAGGGCAGCGCGCCGTCACGGGAACGCGCTCGATCGCCAGGCTCGCCTCCGATGCGGCCGTGCGCGGCTTGAGGCATTCAAAGGCGAACTCCAGAGCTTCGCACACCACTCCCGAGAGGTCGCCGATGCGAACGTGCACGGTCTCGATCCGCGCGCCCGGATGGCCCGCCAGAATGCCTTCCGCACGGCGCAGAATCTCGTCAGCGATGCCGGTTTCGTGCATACGCCTTCATCCAGCAGTCTATCGCATTCGGATAGCGGAGTCCTATTCGCGGCGCTCGTAGACCACGCGGCCGCCCATCACGGTCGTCACAACGCGGACCTTTTCGATCTCCGCCGGGTCGATGGTGAAGATGTCGCGCGAGAGGATCACGAAGTCCGCCAGCTTGCCCGCTTCGAGCGAGCCCTTCTCCTTTTCGGCGAACTCGGCGAAAGCCGAGCCGTGAGTGTAGGCTTGCACGGCCTCTTCGACCGTAATCTTCTGGCGCGGCGTCCAACCGCCGGGGTTGCGGCCGTCGATGGTGCGGCGAGTCACTGCGGCGTGGATGCCGAGCAGCGGATCGAGCGGCGCGACAGTCCAGTCGGAACCGAAGGCCAGCGTCGCTCCCGCGTCAAGCAGCGAGCGGAAGGCGTACGCCGTTTCGATGCGCCGCGGGCCGATGCGCTTTTCGGCCCAGCGGCCGTCGTCGGCGGCGTGATAGGGCTGCATCGAGGCGACCACGCCGAGCGCCTTGAAGCGGGCGATCGCGGCTGTCGTGAGATGCTGTGCGTGCTCGATGCGGAAGCGGCGCCCGGCCGGACCATTTTCCCGCGCCGCCTGTTCGAACATGTTGAGGACCTCGTCGTTGGCGCGGTCGCCGATGGCGTGCACCATCACTTGCAGCCCGGCGCGATCGGCGCCGCGGATGCGCTCGAGCATCGCCGATGCGGGGATCATCTCCTTCGCTGGAATCCCGCTCGTCGACGGCGCGTCGGAGTAGGGCTCGTAAAACAGCGCCGTGGTTGAGCCGAGGCTGCCGTCGGCGAAGCCTTTCAATCCGCCGATGCGCAACATCGGCGAGCCGAACGCGCGCCGCACTCCGGTGGCGGCGAGCGTCCGCCACTGCGGCAACGGCCGGATCGCATAGACGCGCGTCAGCAATTCGCCGCGTTCCAGCAGCGTCTGGTAGACCCCGACATCCGTTCCAGCCGACACGTCCTGCACGCTCGTCACGCCGAGCGAAGCGGCGTGGCGCGTGGCGGCGCGCGCCGCGGCCAGCTTGTCTTCGAACGACGGCGCGGGGATTGAGCGGTAGACAAGATCCATCGCGGCGTCCTTTAGCACGCCGGCCGGTTCGCCCGTCTTCGGGTCGCGCACGATGACGCCGCCGGGCGGGTCCTTCGTTTCGCGCGTGACTCCGGCGAGTTTGAGGGCGACCGAGTTGGCCAGCGCCATGTGGCCATCGAGGCGGCTCACGAAGACGGGGATTGAAGGTGTATCGCGGTCGATCCACTCCTTTCGCGGCAGCGGCGCGCCGGGCCACAGCTCATGGTCCCAGTCGCCGCCCGTCACCCATCTGCCGCGCGGCGTCTTCGCGGCAAAGTCGCGGATGCGGCGTCTGAACTCCTCCGGCGTGGCGGCGTCGCGCAGGTCGACGCTTGAAAGCTGGAAACCGCCGCTCAGGAAGTGCACGTGCGCATCGTTGAAGCCGGGAACCACAATGCGGCCCTGGGCGTCGATCACGCGCGTCGACGGTCCTGCCAGGGCGCGCATCGCCG
Organism: uncultured Solibacteraceae bacterium; assembly: GCA_964472745.1. Taxonomy (GTDB): domain Bacteria; phylum Acidobacteriota; class Terriglobia; order Bryobacterales; family Bryobacteraceae; genus CAYYNC01. The sequence continues at coordinate 123,758 of CAYYNC010000001.1, read as the reverse complement.
TGGTCAACCCCACGGCGGTGATACGCTCCCCGTGAACGGCCAACCCGGCAGCCACCGTTCCGCGTTCGTCCAGCGTCCGGATGCGCGCATTGACGACGATCAGATCCGGCGGCGACGCGATTGTGCACAACGAGACGGCGAAGAGGAGGACGCGACAGGGCATAGTGTTATTGTTGAAGCAGAGGCGCTTCTTTTCAATGGGTTTCCCCATTCGCGACCGCGGCTACGGGCCGGGACCGATCTCCGGCATGATGACGCCCGGCGTCAAGTGGCTGCTGATCACGAACTGCGCGCTCTTCGTCATTCTCTTTTTAACCGTGCGCATGGCGGGATCGCTCTGGTACGGGCCCTTCGCGCTTTCGCCACGGGGCGTCCTTCAGGAGTTCGCCCTCTGGCAGCTCTTCACCTACCTGTTCATTCACAGCCCGCTCGGCTTTGGCCACATCCTGATGAACATGCTCACGCTTTGGATGTTCGGCACGACGCTCGAAGGGACGTGGGGCACGCGGCGGTTTCTTCAGTTCTACTTCTTCTGCGGCGCGGGAGCCGGCGTCTGCGTGGTGGCCGGGAACGCGCTGTTCGGGTCGATGGACACGCGGACCATCGGCGCCTCGGGCGCCATCTTCGGCCTGTTGCTCGCTTTCGGCGTCCTGTTCCCCGACGCGACGATCTTCTTCTCGTTCCTCTTCCCGCTCAAGGCGCGCTACTACGTCATGATCATGGGCGTCATCCTGTTCCTGAGCACGATCGCCGATACGGGCGGGGCGGTGAGCCACGTGGCGCACCTCGGCGGAATGCTGTTCGGCTGGATCTGGCTGAAGTCCCGGCTGGGGAACACGGAATACCGGCCGCGGCGCCGGCGATGGAATCCAATGGAGGACCTGCAACGCGGCTACCGGGACTGGAGGGTCCGGCGTGCGAGGAAGAAGTTCCAGGTCTACATGAAGAAACAACAGGACCGTGACGACCGGTGGGTGCATTAGCAACGAGTGCGCTTCCCGCGGCGTCAATAGGAAGAGAGGCTTGAGAATGCGAGTGGGTAACCGGAATCTGCGACTGCTGCTGGCGGTTCTGCTTGTGGCCGGAGGCTTCATGTTCGGCCAGCAGGGGCCCAAGAAGGAAAGCGGGGACACCGTCGCGCGCCCGCGCAAGAAGGGCGAGACGGTGGAGGAGCAGGTCAAGGATCAACAGAAGATCCCGTCGAAGCTCAAGAAGAAAGAGGGCGAGACCGCCGAAGGGCCCACTTTCCGCGCCGACACGACAACCGTGAACGTCGATGTCGCCGTGCTCGATAACCGCGGCCGCTTCATCCCCGGCATTCCCGCGGGCAACTTCCGGGTTCTCGAAGACGGCGTGCCCCAGAAGCTGACAGGCTTCTCCACCGGCGAGTCGCCGATGACCATCGCAATGGTGATCGAGTTCTCCAACCTGTTCCAGCAGTACTGGTCGTGGGGCTGGCAGGAGACGTTGCAGGCGTGCTACGGATTCCTCGAGACGCTGAAGCCCGAGGACATGGTGGCGGTGGTGGCCTTCGACCTGCGCCCGGAGATCCTCGCCGACTTCTCCGAGAACAAGCGCGACGCCTACGAGGCGATGGCGCGGCTGCGCATCCCGGCATTCTCCGAGTCGAACCTCTATGACGCTCTGACCTTCACCGCCGAGCGCATGAGCGACATCGAAGGCCGTAAGGCGATCTTTTACATCGGCAGCGGGATGGACACTTTCTCGAAGATCACCTTCGATCAGGCGCGGCGCCAGCTTCAGACGGCCGGCGTGCCGATCTACGCGCTCGGCACGTTGCAGGCGCTGCGCGAGTGGTACGACTCGCGCGGCTACATGGGTTCAATCGCGCGGCTCGACTTTCTCCAGGCGGACAACCAGCTCCGCACCTTCGCGCGCGAGACCGGCGGCCAGGCGTGGTTCCCGCGATTCCTGGGGGAGTACCCTGCTATCTTTCGTCAGATCGCGGAAGCATTACGCAATACCTACTCGCTCGCGTACGCGCCGACGAACACCGCGCGGGACGGCAAGTACCGCAAGATCAAGGTCGAGCTCGTGAACCCCGCGACCGGCGAGCCGCTGCGCATCACCGACGAGAAGGGCAAGAACATCAAGTATCAGATCATCGCCAAAGCGGGCTACAATGCGCCGCGCGAGGTCGAGTAGAAGGTCCGCTGCTTCCCGCAACACGATCCGCGCTCGATGTCAAGCAAAACATCTCCCCGAATATGATCGCGATAGAAATTCGTTGACACCCGCGCCCTGCGTCTGTTAGCTTCACACAGGTTTCAGATGGCGACTCGCTTTGTATCAAAGGCGCGTCAGGGCGCAAAGATCCTCCTGATCGACGACAACCGCTCCGGCCTGATGGCGCGGCGGGCTGTTCTCGAGGAACTCGGATACACGACCAAAGGGCTCTCCTGTCCGCACGAGGCGCTCGAGGCGTGCGAGCCGGGCAGCTTCGATTTGATCGTCACCGACTATCGCCTTCCGGGGATGAACGGCATTGAGTTCATCAGAGAGCTGCGCACGCGGGACCCGAAGGTCCCGGTGATCATGCTTTCCGGCTACGTCGAGGCGCTCGGGCTTACCGAGAAGTCGACGGGCGCGGACGCGGTGATCATGAAGAGCTCGAACGAAGTGCATCATCTGGTGCGCACCGCGAACCGGCTTCTGAACATGCCGCCGAAGCGCAAGCCGGCCGTCTCGGAGAAGGCTCCGGTTACGCCCGCGGCGAAGGCCAAGGAACAAGGCGCAGGCTGAGTTAGCCTGGAGCTGATGGTCTCCGTCCGTGTCGTCCTCCTGCTCTCGTCCGCAGTCTCTTATGCCGCCGCGGCGCCGCCGAAAGCTGGTGAACAGGCGCGCAGATGGATGGCGCGGCTCACGTTGAGCGAGAAGGCGGCGCAGCTTGTCATGGCGCCTTTCTATGGAGAGGCGCCCAATACGCAGTCGCAGGAGTGGAGACGCTTCACTTCGCTCGTGCGCGATTTGCGCATCGGCGGGCTGATCATTCTCAACCGCGTGCAGGACGGCGTTGTGAAGAAGGCCGATCCCTACGAGATGGCGGCATTTCTGAACCGAATGCAGCGGCTCTCGCGGCTGCCGCTGATCGTGGGCGGCGACTTCGAGCGCGGCGCGTCCATGAGAATCAACGGGACGCCGCAGTTTCCGCACGCGATGGCGTTCGGCGCGGCGGGGGATGTCGAAGCGACGCGCGCGCTGGGCCGCATCACAGCGCGCGAGTCGCGGGCGCTGGGCGTGCACTGGGTGTTCGCGCCCGTCGCCGACGTCAACAACAACCCGGACAACCCGATCATCAACATCCGCGCGTTCAGCGAGAGCCCGCGGGATGTCGCGCGCCACGTCACCGCGTTCATTGAGGGCGCGCGCAGCGACCCGAAGTTCCCTGTGCTGCTGGCGGTGAAGCACTTCCCGGGCCACGGCGACACCGCCACCGACTCGCACCTCGGACTGGGCCGCGTGACGGCCGCGCGCGAGCGGCTCGACGAGGTTGAGCTCGTGCCGTTCAAGGCGGCGATCGGGGCGGGCGTCGACTCGGTGATGACCGCGCATCTTGCCGTCGCCGCGCTGGAGCCGGAGGAGATCCCGGCGACGGTGTCGGCGAAGACACTCACCGGGGCGCTGCGCGAACAGCTTGGCTTCAAGGGTTTGATCAGCACGGACGCGATGGACATGCAGGGGCTAACGAGCCTCTACCGTCCCGGCGAGGCGGCAGTGCGCGCGATCGAGGCGGGCGCCGATCTGCTGCTGATTCCGGCCGCCCCGCAGGAAGCGGTCCGCGCAGTGGTGGAAGCGGTGAAACAAGGGCGAATCTCGAAGGAGCGCATCGACCGGAGCGTGCGCCGGATCCTCGAAGCGAAGGTGAGGACCGGACTGCATCGCCGGCGCACCGTGGACCTGGAAGCGATCGAGGATCTTGTGGGTAAGCCGGAAGACCTCGAGCTTGCCGGCCGTGTCGCGCAGAGAGCGCTGACGCTGGTGAAGAACGACGGCGGCGCGCTGCCGCTGAAAGAGCCGGCGGCGGCGTGCTACATGATCCTCGGCGGCAGCCGCTTCTCGACGCTGGGCCGCGACTTCCAGGATGCGGTGAAGCGGCGCGCGCAGAACGCGCGCACGTATCTGCTCGATCCCGAACTGCCCGCGAACGAGTTGGATACGCTGGCGCGCGATGCGGCGAACTGCGCGGCGAATGTGATCGCCGCCTACGTCACCGCGGCTGCATATCGCGGCGATGTCGCGTTGGCGGGCAATTACCCGGCATTTGTCGAGAAGGTGATCGCGGCGGGGCCGCCCGCGGTGTTCGTGTCGTTCGGCAACCCGTACCTGCTGCGGAGCTTTCCAAATGTGCGGGCGTATCTCGCGGCGTTCAGCACGTCGGCGCACTCCGCGCAGGCAGCGGCGCGGGCGCTGTTCGGAGAGATCGGGGTCTCGGGCCGGCTGCCTGTGTCGATCCCCGGCATCGCCGGGTTGGGCCACGGGCTCGACCTGAAGCCGGCGCGGGTAGAATGAGGACGGAGGAATCCTGACATGATCGAGATCACCTGGCTCGGGCACGGCACGTTTCAACTCAAAGCGGAGGGCGGTGAGACGGTTCTCATCGATCCGTGGGTGAACGGCAATCCGAAGTACCCCGCGGGCTTCGAGATCAAGCGCATCGATGCGATGCTGATCACGCACGGCCACTTCGATCACATCGCCGATGCGGTGGAGCTGGCGAAACGCTTCAAGCCCAAGGTGATTTCGAACTATGAGATCTGTACCTGGCTCGAATCGAAGGGCGTTGAGAACGCGAGCGGCATGAACAAGGGCGGGACGCAGGAGGCCGGGCCGATCAAGGTGACGCTGACGCACGCGCTGCACTCGAGCGGCATCGCCGACGGCGGCAGCTTTGTCTACGGCGGCGAGGCGGGCGGCTACATCCTGCACTTCGCCGACGGGCGCAAGGCGTACTTCGCGGGCGACACGGCGGTATTCGGCGACATGGCGCTGTACGGACAGCTCTACAAGCCCGAGCTTGCGTTTCTGCCGATCGGGGACTTCTACACGATGGGGCCGGAGGAAGCGGCGATGGCCTGCCGGCTGATCAACGCGCGCAAGATGATCCCGATGCACTATGGGACGTTCCCCGCGCTCACCGGGCGTCCGGAGCAGGTGGCGTCGCGCTTGAAAGACCTGCCCGGCATCGAGATCTGGGCATTGGAGCCGGGCCAGCCGGCGCGCTGGTAGGACGGCTTCATCGTGCAGCGCCGGACATTCCTGAAGACAGCCGCGGGCGCTCCCGCCATCCTCAAAGGACTCACGCGGTCAAGGCCGAACCTGATGATCGTGATGAGCGATCAGCACCGCCCGGACTTCACCGGCTACGAGAGCGGCGGAGCGGTCCACACTCCGAACCTCGACCGCATCGCGCGCGAGGGCGTGCGTTTCCGTCACGCCTATTCGACGACGCCGACGTGCACTCCGGCGCGTGCGGCGCTGCTCACGGGGATGTCGCCATGGAAGCACGGCATGCTGGGCTACTTCCGCGTCGCGGAGAAGTACCCGGTGGAGATGCCGCAGGTGTTGCGAAACGCCGGCTACTACACGCTTGGCATCGGCAAGATGCACTGGTCGCCGCAGCGCAACCTGCACGGCTTTCATCAGACCGTGCTCGACGAGAGCGGGCGGGCGGAGTCGAAGGACTTCCGTAGCGATTACCGCGCGTGGTTCTACTCGCAGGCGCCGCATCTCAATCCGGACGAGACCGGCATCGGCTGGAACGACTACAAGGCCGGCGCCTACAAGCTGCCCGAGCGTCTCCATCCGACGCGCTGGACGGGCGACACGGCGGTGAACTTCCTCGAGCGATACGAGCGGCCCGAGCCGTTCTTCCTGAAGGTGAGCTTCGCGCGGCCGCACAGCCCATACGATCCGCCGGCCCGCTTCATCGGGCGTTACGAAAGCGCGAGGCTGCCCGGGCGCGCGGCGGGCAAGTGGGCCGCCAAGTACGTTCCGCGCAGCGGGCCGCGCGACGACATCTGGCACGGCGACATGGGGCCTGATGTCGTGCGGCATTCGCGGCAGGGCTACGCAGGATCGGTGACATTCATCGACGAGCAGATCGGCCGCATTCTGGAAACGCTCGAGGAGCGGAAGATGCTGGACGAGACGTTCATCATCTATTGTTCGGACCACGGCGACATGACTGGCGATCATCACTTGTGGCGCAAGTCTTACGCCTACGAGGCGTCGGCGCGCATTCCGATGCTGGTGCGCGGGCCTGGAGCGCCGCAGGGTGTTGTCAACGAGACGCCAGTCGAGATTCGCGACGTGCTGCCGGCGTTTTGCGCGGCGGCTGGAATCACAGCGCCCGAGCAGTGCGACGGGCAGAACATGCTGGCGGCTAGGCGCGAGTGGATCGACCTCGAGCACGACGTCTGCTACGACAAGACGAACCACTGGACCGCGGTCACCGACGGCAAGTGGAAGTACATCTACCACGCCTACGACGGCAGCGAGCAGTTGTTCGACCTCGTTCGCGACCCGCACGAATTGGAGGACCTCGCTTCGTCGCCGGCGCACGAGGAGCCGCTGCGGCTCTGGCGCGGGCGGATGATCACGCATCTGGAGCCGCGCGGGGAGAGGTGGGTGCGCGGGGGGAAGCTGGTTCCCCGCCCCGAGAGCATGCTGCGCAGTCCGAATTACCCGACTTTGGCGCGGTGAAGCAGCCATCGTCGATAGTCGAGCCACGTACGAGGACCTTCACCGGCAGTATTTGCACCCCACGTGCTGTGAGATACAATTCGTCCACTCATTCCAAGTTTCGCTATCCAGTTTGAGCCTTACACTCCCCCGCCCCACGATTTTCTTGGACACTGATTTGAGCTAAGGAGAGTCAGCAAGTCCACGAACAAGCAGGCGGCGCCTGGGGCCGCGGAGGGAGCCCGGAGGGCGAGCGGAGAGGCCCCCGGCGCCGGCCGCCACGGCAAGGGCTGCTGGCCGGCCAGGCGCAAGATGGCCGTTGTCCTGGAACTCCTCCGCGGCGAGGATCTGGAGAGCCTGAGCCGGAAGTAAGCCGTCACGGCCGCCACTCTGCCGGCCTGGCGCGACGCCTTTCTGGCCGGCGGCGAGGCGGGTCTGAAGATCCGTGAGGAGGATCTGGCCGACGCGAATGGCCGGCCATGAAATCCGTCATCGCGGAGTTGGCGATGGCCAACGAGCTTCTCCGCGAGCGCATCCAGCAACTGGAGAATGCCAACCCTTGAAGTGGAGGTCGAAGCGATGAGCCAGGCCCAGCCGCCCTCCACCGGTAAGTATGGGCGGGCTCGCGTGCCGGCCCTCTGGGGCCAGCCGCGCTCGAAGTTCTACGCCCGGCGGCAGCGGGCACGGCGCCCCGTGGCTCAGCAATCTCTGCGGCTCAGCGGCCTCTTGTCTTGTCGCAGCGCAGTTCGTGACCAACGGCGGTCCGGACGACTGGTCGAACGTCCAGGTCACGGATGTGACCGCGTTACTGCTGGCTGACAGCGCGAATACGCTGAAGATCGACGCAGCCAACGCTCGCCGGGATGGCGACGCAAATACAAATCCAGGCGCCTGCATATACCTGCTTGAGGCGCAGACCGCATTCCTCACCACCGGGCGGGGGGAGCGGCACGGCCTTCCCTGGCGCGAACCGGGCCACCTACATCAGCTACACCCCTGTGGCGCCCCGACCGGACCCCTGAAGATCTCGAGGGCGGAGGCGGGACTCCATCCTCTTGCTAATCCGTGGCGTCGATGGAGAAGTAGGCGCAGTCGGGGTGGTGGAAGACCAGCGCGCTGACGGAGGCTTCGGGGTCCATCATCATGCCTTCGGTGAGGCGGACTCCGATCTCTTCGGGGCGGAGGAGTTTCCAGAGGCCCTGCTGGTCGTCGAGGTTGGGGCAGGCGGGGTAGCCGAAGCTGTAGCGTTTGCCGCGATAGCGCGACGTGAAGCGCTCCTGCATGGTCATCGTGGGGGGATCGGGGAAGCCCCAGTCCTCGCGGATGCGGCGGTGGAGCCACTCGGCGCAGGCTTCGGCGGTTTCGATGGCGAGGGCTTGCAGGGCGTGGGCCAGGAAGAACTCGCCGCGCTGCTTGGCGGCTTCGCTGTGCTCGCGGATGCCTTCTCCGGCGGTGACAACGAACAGACAGAGGTGATCGCGCTCGCCGTTGGGGCCGGGGTCGAGGATGTAGTCGCTCAGGCAGAGGCCGCCGCTCTTCGCCTGGCGGCCGAAGCGGAAGGTGTGCGCGGGCTCGCTGGCGCCAGGCTCGAAGAGGTGAATGGCGTTGCCGCCGCGCCCGGCTTCGAAGAAGCGCCAGACGGCGCGCACGCGCATGAACGAGGCGGCGCGATTTTTCACGTTCTCGACATCGTGGAACAAAGCCAATGCCTTCGGCTCGCGCTCGTGCAAGTTCTTCTCGAAGTTGCCCTTGTAGCCGAGGTGGCGGCCATAGAGCATGTGCGGGTTGATGTAGCTCCAGACCTCGGCGAGGTGCGGCACGTCGCGCACGCGGCGGTCGAGGTATGGCGCGGCGGGAATGGGAATGCCGACGCGCACCTTGGGGCTGCGGCGTTCGCCCGCCGGCGCGGGGGGCGGCGCTTGGGCGGCGGCGGTCGCGGCGGCGTCGCGCACGGTGTGTGAATCGAGCAGCGCGGCGCGCGCGGCCGGGTCCATGATGGAGTTCATCGTCGCCAGGCCGGTCATCGCGTCGCGGCAATAGAACGTGGGCCCGCCGTAGGCGGGCGCGATCCTGGTCATCGTGAACTTCTCGCTGAGCGCGGCGCCGCCGACCAGCAGCGGCACGGCGATGCCGGCGTCGCGCAGGTCCTCGCCGGTGATCACCATCTGCTGAGCGCTCTTCACCAGCAGCCCGGAGAGGCCGATCGCGTCGGGGGAGTGCTCGCGGTATGCGTGGATCAGCTCCTCGGGCGTGACCTTGATGCCGAGATTGATCACCTGGTAGCCGTTATTGGCGAGGATGATCTCAACGAGGTTCTTGCCAATGTCGTGGACGTCGCCCTTCACCGTCGCAAGGATGAGCCGCGCCCGATTGGACGATTCGGCCTTCTCCATGAACCGCTCGAGATAGCTGACGGCGGCCTTCATCGCCTCGGCCGACTGGAGCACCTCCGCGACGATCAATTCGTTGTTGTTGAAGAGGCGGCCGACCTCGCCCATGCCCTCCATGAGCGGCCCGTTGACGACGTCGAGAGGGGCGGCGCCTTCGGCGAGCTTGCGGTCGAGGTCGGCGATCAGGCCGTCTTTCGAGCCTTCGACGATGTAGTTGGCCAGGCGCTTGTCGAGGGGCAGCTCTTCGGGGCGCACCTTCTGGCGGACAGCAGCTCCGCGGAAGCGCTCGGTGATGGCCGCGATGTGGAACTGGTTGACAGCGATCTTCTCTTCGCGCGACTGCTCGCTCCAGTCCTGAGGCGCGGTCTTGAGGAGATCGGCCTGCGGGTGCCCGGCGGGGACATCGGCGGGCGGCGTGTTGAAGAGGAGGTACTCTGCGAGCCGGCGCTCCTCGACGGGGATCGACGCGAAGCGCTCGAGCTTCTCTGTGTTGACGATGGCGAGGTCGAGTCCGGCCTTGGTGGCGTAATAGAGGAAGACGGAGTTAACGACTTCGCGCGCGGCGGGCGGCAGGCCGAAGCTGATGTTGGAGACGCCGAGGATGGTCTTGACGTGCGGGATGTTCTGCTTGACCAGGCGAATCGCTTCGATGGTTTCGACGGCGCCGCCGATGTAGTTTTCGTCGCCGGTGGCGCAGGGGAAGACGAGCGGGTCGATGATGATGTCTTCGGGCGGGATGCGGTACTTGTTCACCAGGAGGTCCACCGAGCGGCGGGCGACCTCGAGCTTGCGCTCGCGGGTGAAGGCCTGGGCCTGGACAGGGTCTTCGTCGATGGTTCCGACGACGAGCGCGGCGCCGTAGGCGCGCGCGATGGGGCAGATGCGCTCGAATTTCTCCTCGCCGTCCTCGAGGTTGATGGAGTTGATGATCGACTTGCCCTGGCAGTACGTCAGGGCCAGCTCGAGGCCGCGCGCGTCGGTGGTGTCGATCATCAGCGGCGCCTTGATCTTGCGGATGAGCTTTTCGTAGAAGGGCGGGATGTCGCTGATCTCGTCGCGGTCGGAGGACTGGAGGCAGACGTCGACGATGTGGGCGCCGTTGCGGACCTGGCGGCGCGCGATCTCGGATGCCTCTTCCCACTTCTCTTCGGCGACCAGTTGCTTGAAGGCGCGCGAGCCGATGACGTTGGTGCGCTCGCCGACGAGCAGCGGGCGGTTGGACTCTTCGGCCTCGAGGGCTTCGATGCCGCTGAACCAGGTGCGGTGGGGGCGGTCCTGCCGCGGGCGCGGGGCGCGGCCGTCGGCCATCTGAGCGATGGCGCGGATGTGGGCGGGCGTGGTCCCGCAGCAGCCGCCGACCATGTTGAGCCAGCCGTGGGCGACGAACTTTTCGAGCTGGCGGGCAAGGGAGTCCGGCGTTTCGGTGTATTTCAGCTCTTCGTTGGGCAGACCGGCGTTGGGGTAGCAGGAGATGCGTGTGGAGGCCATCTCGTGCAGCGTGCGGATGTGGTCGGTCATGAACTCGGGGCCGGTGGCGCAGTTCAGTCCGACGGAGAGCAGCGGCCGGTGTGCGATGGAGACCCAGAGCGCGTCGGCGGTCTGGCCGGCGAGCATCGTGCCCATCGGCTCGATGGTGCCCGAGACCATGACGGGAATCTCGAAGCCGTTCTCCCCGCACAGCCGCTGGATTGCGAGCAGGGCGGCCTTGACGTTGCGCGTGTCCTGGCAGGTTTCCACGAGGAGAATGTCGGCGCCGCCTTCCCAGAGGCCCTTGGCCTGCTGGTAGTAGCCATCGCGGAGATCGTTGAAGGTGATGCCGCCGGTGACGGTGATGGCTTTCGTGGTGGGGCCGAGCGAGCCGGCGACGAAGCGCGGGCGGCCGCCGTCGAAATCGTCGCAGGCGCGGCGGGCGAGCTGGGCGGCGATGCGATTGACTTCGAGGCAGCGGCCGGCGAGGCCGAACTCGGCGAGAGTCACCGGGTGTCCGCCGAAGGAGTTGGTTTCGACGATGTCGGCGCCGGCTTCGAGGTACGCGCGGTGGATGCCGGTGATCCATTCGGGTCGGGTGAAGAGCAGGTTTTCCGGGCAGTTTTCGAATTTCGGCCCACCCCAGTCGTCGATGGTAGGGTTGAGCTGCTGGATCATGGTGCCCATGGCGCCGTCCAGGACGAGAATGCGCGTGTCGAGGGCTTCCAGCAGCGCCTGCTTGCGTTCTTCGCGGGATGTCATCGTGGAGTTGAAGGCTTTCCTTTCAGTATAGCGGCGGGTGTTGAAGCGGCCTGTTTGGTGGCGCGGTTTGGGGTCTTTCGCGAGCGGCGCGGGCGATGCGACCGGGATTGGGTTCGTTCGTTCAAAATGCGTTTTGGGGTAGAGCGAGGCGAATGCGTCCCGGCTCTCCGCGGTTGCGGGGGGAACCGGAGATCGGTGGGAGATTCCATCCTCGTTGACGTTCGAGCGGCGGGGACAAGTTTGTCGATTGCCTGGGACGTTTTTTCGGGTTGCCTGGAGGTGGCGGCGGAATGCGGACTGAGGGCCGCGCAGGCCGGCCAAGAGGGTGAAGTTGTGGGCCGATTTGTTGAGGGCAAAGGAGTTATGGGTTTGTTTGCCGGGGACGTTTTTTCGGGTTGCCGTGGGGCGGCGGTGGAATGCGGACTGAGGACCGCGGAGGCCGGCCAAGAGGGTGAAGCCGTGAGCCGATTTGTTGAGAGCAAAGGAGTTATGGGTTTGTTTGCCGGGGACGTTTTTTCGGGTTGCCGTGGGGTGGCGGTGGAACGCGGACTGAGGGCCGCGCAGGCCGGCCAAGAGGGTGAAGTTGCGGGCCGATTTGTTGAGGGCAAATGAGTTATGGGTTTGTTTGCCGGGGACGTTTTTTCGGGTCGCCGTGGGGTTGCGGTGGAATGCGGACTGAGGGCCGCGCAGGCCGGCCAAGAGGGTGAAGCTGTGAGCCGATTTGTTGGGGGCAAAGGAGTTATGGGTTTGTTTGCCGGGGACGTTTTTTCGGGTTGCCGTGGGGTGGCGGTGGAACGCGGACTGAGGGCCGCGCAGGCCGGCCAAGAGGGGGGAGCTGTGGGCCGATTTGTTGAGGGCAAAGGAGTTATGGGTTTGTTTGCCGGGGAGGCTTTTTCGGGTTGCCGTGGGGTGGCGGTGGAATGCGGACTGAGGGCCGCGCAGGCCGGCCAAGAGGGGGAAGCTGTGAGCGGATTTGTTGAGGGAAAAGGAGTTATGGGTTTGTTTGCCGGGGACGCTTTTTCGGGTTGCCGTGGGGTGGCGGTGGAATGCGGACTGAGGGCCGCGCAGGCCGGCCAAGAGGGGGAAGCTGTGAGCGGATTTGTTGAGGGAAAAGGAGTTATGGGTTTGTTTGCCGGGGACGCTTTTTCGGGTTGCCGTGGGGTGGCGGTGGAATGCGGACTGAGGGCCGCGCAGGCCGGCCAAGAGGGGGAAGCTGTGAGCGGATTTGTTGAGGGAAAAGGAGTTATGGGTTTGTTTGCCGGGGACGCTTTTTCGGGTTGCCGTGGGGTGGCGGTGTGCGGCGGAGTGAGGGCCCCGCAGACCGGCCGAAGGGCTGAAAGCGGCTGAGGGGTTGCGGCGTGGTTGAGCATGCCGATTCACCGGGAAGCCGAATCGCTCCTCAGATTCCTGGCTTCCTGCATGGAAGCGAGCAGCTCGGTGAAGTTGCGGGCGCTCGTTTCGGCGGCGAGCCGGGCGCTGTTGCTGTAGCGGAGCCAGGCCTGGATGTCGCCGTCGGATTGGAGACGGCCGGCGCCGCGTTCGTCCTCGCCGAGGATCTGGCGGTCCAGGCGGTCGAGCCGGTGAATGCGCAGGCGGTCCTGCAATATGTTAGCGGCGAGGTTCTTTTCGATTGCATTGCGGGGCTGGATTCGGGCGAACAGCGCGGCCCTGGTCCGCTCAAACCACTCGATCTCGTCCGGACGGACGGTGGGGGACATGAGGTCCTGAATGCCAAAGGACCTTTCCGGTTCGCAGGCAGCGCCTACGCCATTTTGCTGGATGATTCCGGGTTCTAGAGGAGACAACATGGGATAGCTCAAATCTCCGCCCGAAATGTCGCGGGAGGGCGCAAGCGTTTTTGCTCCGCGCGAGTCCGGGCTTCGAGAGTCGATCGTTTTGAATCAATGAGTTAGGAGCGATTATTAAAATTAGTAAATGTTGTGAACGGCTTAACCGGCCAATCTGCGAAATCGCGGTTTTTGGACGTCAGGCGGGGTGTTCCCGCCTCGGATTTCGCCGGGTCAGAGGAGACAGTGCGCGAAGGAAGGGCTGGCAGGAAGCCAGTCCGGCGCACCCGATGAATCGGTACGCGGCCGGTCCTCCGCACGGAGTACGCCGGGGGCGAATTGACGTCATGGGACAATCGGACCGATGATTGGCGGGTATGGAGGAGGCGTGAGAATCAGTCTGGCAGTACTTACTCTTGTCCTGGCAGGGGCGGAGGCTTGGGGGCAATCGGCGGCGGGCGCGGCGGCGGCGCAGGCCGGGGGGCGCGTCATTTCTCGCGAGGTTTCCGCGGACCGCAGGGTCACTTTCCGCCTGAGCGCCCCGAACGCGAAAGAGGTGGTCGTGACGGGCGAGGCGGGGAGGTTCGCGATGCAGAAGGACGCGCGGGGCGTTTGGACGGCGACCACGCCGCCGCTGGAGCCGGACATCTACTCCTATTCGTTCCTCGTGGATGGCGCCACGTTTCAGGATCCAGGGAATCCGCTCCGGAAGCCTGCGTACGAAGCCGGCGGCCAGAGCCTGGTGCGTGTGCCGGGGCCGGTGATTTGGGAGCCTGCCGACGTTCCCCGCGGCGCCGTCACCCGGCACTTCTTCAAGTCGGCCGTTGTGGGCGACGATCGCGATCTCTACGTGTACACGCCGCCGGGCTACAATCCCCGCGGCCGCACGGCTTACCCGGTGCTGTACCTCCTGCATGGCCACGGCGACGAAGCCGCGGGATGGATCGCTACGGGAAGCGCCAACGTAATTCTCGACAATCTGATCGCCCGAGGGGAAGCACGGCCCATGATCGTGGCCGCTCCTCTCGGATACGGAGCGCGCGAGATGATGCAGGGCTTGGCGACAGGGCGCGGCGGCGGCCCGGAGATGATGGAGAAGAACGTCGAGCTGTTCGCCAAGTCACTCGTCGAAGAGGTGATACCGCTGGTGGAGAAGCGCTACAACGTTTCACGCAAGCGCGAGGAACGCGCGATCGCGGGGCTTTCGATGGGCGGCGCGCAGGCTCTGTTCGCGGGGCTGAATCACTTGGACCGTTTCGCGTGGGTGGCGTCGTTCAGCGGGGCTTTCATGATGTGGTCGAATGCGTGGTGGTCGCGTCCGCCGCCGCCTCCGCCGGGCGGCGGGCGGCCGGCGCCCATGCCGCTGGAGGCCGATGTCTTCCCGATGAAATTCCCGGCGCTGGATTCCAGGGCCAACGCCCAACTGCGTTTGTTGTGGATTTCATGCGGAACGGAGGACCGCATGATGGTTGTGAACCGGCAGTTCTGGGAGTATCTGAAGTCGAAGGGGATTCAGTTGAAAGAGGTGGAGCATCCCGGCGGACACACATGGGCGGTGTGGCGACGGAATCTGGCGGAGCTGGCTCCGCTGCTGTTTCAGGCAAAGGGCAGGTAGCGGCGCGGGACGCCTCGCCACGGCGAAGCCTTTCGAGCGCAGATCCGCATTGAAGCTGGCGAGGTACGATCAGCGAAATGGGTTTTCAACTTTGATGGAGCCGTAGCGCTGGCTGTGCGCGAGGTCTTCGGAGAGGACGCGGTCGCAGCCTTGGAGGCGCGCCGCCTCGATCACAGACGCGTCCCAAAGGGAAATACGGTATCTGTGCGCGGTCGCGAGCGCAGCTTCGAGAAGCGCCAGCGTCATCTCCTGCACGGGGAATCGGAGGAACGCGTCGATCAGATGGGCAGCTTGCGCGTGCGTCAGAGTCCCGCGCCCGGATGCCCTGGGCCGGGTCGCCTGCACATAGAACTCCTGGAGCACCTGGACCGACAGGGCGAGGTCAACGGAATCGAGGATTCGAGCCGCGACCCGCTGTTTTGCAGCCTCAGCAGGGTCCTTGCTCACCAGGTAGAGCAGGACATTCGTATCGATGAATCTCACGCCGGTTCCCTATTTCTTGCGACTCACCCGGGTGTGGACCGCATCTCTCGTCAGCCGGCCGCCGGCAGTGAACCGGCCGATTGACTTGAGGACTTCATCCTGGAGGCGCTTGCGCCGCTCGAAGCCGGATTCCTGCTGGGTGTATGAGATCAGCAAGCGTTGCACGAGCGCGCTCATCGAGGAGTCTTCCTCCGCGGCCCGGACACGGGCCTTCCGGTAGACATCATCGGGCAGTGAGACCGTGAGATTTTTCACGATATCACGATAACACAGGCCGGGCGCGCGATCGCGAGCGGCCAGGATTATTCCGCGCGGAGGGACTCGACGGGGCTCACTGGCGTAGCGCGGAGGGCCGGGACGCAGCAGGCCGGTATGGCGCAGACGGTGAGGCATGCTGCGGCCGCGGCGTAGGCGAGGGGGTCGGCGGGCGCCACGCGGCAGAGGATCGAGGTGAGGAAGCGGGAGAGGACGGAACCGGCGGCGAGGCCGAGGATGAGGCCGGGGATGAGCAGGACGAAGCACTGGCGCAGGACCATGGCGACGATGCCGCCGGGCTTTGCGCCGAGGGCCATGCGCAGGCCGATCACGGGCGTGCGCCGGGAGACGGAGTAGCTCATCACGCTGTAGAGGCCGACGGAGGCGAGCAGGAGCGAGAGCATGCCGAGCACACTGAGCAACGTCGCAGCGACGCGCCGGGGATAGAGGGCGGCTCCGATAACTCCGGCCGGCGAGGGCGTGCAAGAAAAAAGATGCGGCCGGATGGGGAGGAACTTTCGCGACAAGTCCGCGGAAAGCCGTGCGGAAGGTCATTGACAGAATCCGGATGCTGTGATAGGTAGATGCTGAGTCTCGCGCCCCGGGGTCTTCGGGGGCAGAGGCAGGGGACTGTGGAAATCACGGAAGGAGCGAGCTATGGGACGGGCATTGCCGGCGATTTGGCTTATCGTGCTCGCAGGGCTGATCCCGGTTCTGCCGGCGCAAGAGACGCGCGCCACGGTGAGCGGGACCGTGATCGACCAGTCGGGCGCGGTCGTGGTGGGAGCGAGCCTGAAGCTGACGAACGTTGAAACGGGCGTCGCGCTGACGGCAACAAGCAACGAGAGCGGCTACTACCGCTTTCTGTTTTTGAATCCCGGGACATACAAGTTGACGGTGGAACAGCCGGGGTTCCGGACGTTCGTCCGGGAGAACCTGATCCTCAACGTGAGCCAGTCGGCCGTGGTGGACGTGACGCTGACGGTCGGGCAGAGCGCGGAGAGCATCACGGTCTCGAGCGAGGCGCCGCTGCTCGAGTCCGAGAGGGCGGATCGCGGGCTGGTGATCGACAACAAAACCGTTGTTGACATGCCGCTGAACATCCGCAATCCGATCATGCTGGCGGCGCTTTCGCCCGGCATCATCCACACTTCGGGGACGCAGCATTTGAATCCGTTCTCGAACAACGGGATCTCATCCTGGTCGATCAACGGGGGGCGGGGGTCGAACAACGAATTCCTGCTGGACGGCGCGCCGAACAACACGCTGTACAACCGGGCGAATAACGTCGCATACGTGCCTTCGGTGGACGCGGTGGAAGAGTTCAAGGTGATGGCGAACTCCTACGACGCGCAGTACGGGCGGACCGGCGGCGGCGTGGTGAACGTTTCCATCAAGAGCGGGACGAACCAGTTCCACGGCTCGGCCTACGAATTTCTGAAGCGGACGTGGCTCAACGCCAACACGTTCGCGAACAATTCGAAGAACGCCCCGCGGCAGGGAAACGCGCTCGATCAGTACGGCTTCTCGCTGGGCGGCCCGGTGTGGCTGCCCAAGGTCTACAAGGGCAAAGACCGCACCTTCTTCTTCTTCGCGTTTGAGAAATACCGCGAGGACACCTATTATCCGAGCGAGTCGATCTCGTCGGCGCCGACGGCGCTGCAACGCCAGGGCGACTTTTCGCGCACGTTCGACAATTCAAACCGGCTGCTCCAGATCTACGACCCGCTGAGCGGGCGGCTGGAGGGGACCCGCTGGGTCCGCTCGCCTTTCGCGGGAAACGCGATCCCTGCGAATCGCATCAATCCCGTCGCCGCGAACGTCGTGAAAGAGTATCCGCTGCCGAACACGACGACGCCGGGGTCGGTGGACTGGCAGAACAATTTTTTCCTGAACCCGAACACGGGGCGATTCGACTTCATCAACCTGACGGCGCGTGTGGACCACACTTTTTCGCAGCGCTGGCGGATGTACGGCCGCTGGTCGTGGAGCGACTTCACGCAGCTTCGCCTGACGACGGGGATTCCCGGGGTGGCGGGCGATTACCGCAACGGCGGCAAGTTCGCCAACGGCGGCGTGATCGACTCGATCACGACGCTCACGCCGAGCACGATCCTGAACCTGCGCGCCGCGCTGAACCGGTGGGAGGAGGCGCTCGGGCCGTATGCGAACGAAGGGTTCACCAGCGCGAAGCTGGGCTGGCCGCAGTCGCTGGTTTCGCAGTTCCCGCGCCCGGACCTGTTCCCGCAGATCAGCATCGACGGGGCGCGGTCGCTGGGGATGAGCTCAGGCAACCTCACCTTCGAGCCGACGACGACGCTGTCGCTCCAGCCGAACATCGTGCACATGCGATCCAGGCACACGATCAAGGCCGGCCTGGACTACAGGATCTCGCGCTACACGCAAGTGCGTCCCGGGCCCGGGGGCGGCACTTTTTCGTTCAACCGCGCTTTCACGCGAGCGGATTACCTGGTGCAGGACGCGGTGTCCGGCGTCGGCATGGCGTCGTTCCTGCTCGGCTTTCCGGCGTCGGGTTCGGTCAACTACGTCGCGGAACCGTTCTGGCAGTGGATCTACTATTCGCCCTGGATCCAGGACGACTGGAAGATCACGCGCCGCCTGACGGTGAACCTGGGATTCCGCTGGGACATCAACCTGCCGGCGACCGAACGCTACAACCAGATCAATCGCGGGTTCTTCGCCGACCAGGTGAATCCGATCTCGGAGAAGATCGACAAGACCAGGTTTCCGGGTTTCGTCGCCCGCGGGGGAATCGGCTTCGCGGGTGTGAACGGTCTGCCTCGCTCTCCCGTGGACACGGACTGGAACAATCTGCAACCGCGCGCCGGGGCGGCATTCTCGCTGAACGACAAAACCGTTCTGCGCGGCGGATGGGGCACGTTTTACTTGAACCCGGTGATCCCGGGCAATCTGAACGGCTACAGCCAGTCGACTCCGTATGTCGCGTCGACCGATGCCGGGCGGACTCCGGCGTCGAACCTGTCCGATCCTTTCCCCACGGGGGTACGCGTGCCGCCTCGCTCCTCGCTGGGGCTGATGACGTTTCTCGGACAGGGGCCCACGTTCACCGATCCGAATTCGAAGACGCCTTACGTACACCAGTTTTCCCTCGCGATCCAGCGGCAGCTTCCTCTTAACATCATGCTCGAGGCCGCCTACGTCGGATCGCGCTCCATGGCGCAGACGACGAACAGGGGATACAACGAGGTCCCGGTGGAGGTTCTCAACAGGGGCAACCCCTGGCTGGGGGGCGATCCGAATTATTTGAATCAGGCCGTGCCGAATCCGTTCGAGGGGCTGATTCCCGGGACCGGATTGAACAACCCGACCGTTCCGCGCCAGCAGCTCCTGCGTCCATTCCCGCAATTTACGGGCTTCAACGTGGAAGCGCTCAACACCGGGCGGATCTGGTACAACTCGCTGCAAGTGACGGCGATCAAGCGGTACGCGAGAGGGTTCTTCTTCACGACGACCTACACGTACTCGAAGAACATTGAAGCGATCGATTATCTGAACGCGCAGGACCCGGCGCCGACGCGGAGCCTGACGGATTGGGACCGCACTCATCGCTGGGTGATCGCACCAAGCTACTCGCTGCCCTTCGGCAAGGGGCGGCGTTGGTTGTCGGATTCTCACGGAGTGATAGAGCGGATGGCGGGCGGATGGCAGTTGGTGGCGTCGACGGTGCTGCAATCGGGGGACCCGATGTCGATCCCCGGCAACGTCTACCTGCTGCGCGATCCGCGGATCGAGAATCCGACGTGGGACCGGCTGTTCAACACGGGCGTGATCGACGTGAACGGCACCATTCGCAACGTGGCGCCTGGAGAGCAACCGGCGTTCATGGTGCGTCCGCCGTTCTCACTGCGGGTGACCCCGACGCGCTACGGGAACCTTCGCAACCAGTGGGCGAACACCGTGGATCTATCGCTGATCAAGAACACGCGGCTGCTCGAAGGGTGGAATCTTCAGCTTCGGGTGGACGCGTTCAATGCGTTCAACACAGCGGTGTTTTCTTCGGACCCGAACCTCGACCCCACGTCGCCGAATTTCGGACGGATCTTCCGCGACAACGGGCAGAGCAACTTCCCGCGCAACGTGCAGTTGGGGTTGAGGCTGGTGTTCTGAAGGGCGAAGCCGGAGCCGGCCGTTCAGAAGGGTGAAGTGCAGATATAGTGTGTCTTTGACCAAGGAGAATGCAACATGACGATTCCCCGGCGGACGTTCTTGAAGACCGCGGCGGCATCCGCGGCCGCGCTGAGCGCGGCACAGGCCGCGGCAAGCAGCAAAATGATCGGCATCCAGGTGGGCGCGGTGTCGTTCCTGGATGAGGGAGTCGAGCCGGTGCTCGATGTCTTTCAACAGAAGGCGCTGATCAACACGCTGTTCGTCGCCACGTTCACGTACGGGCGAGGGATCGCGGGGCGGCAGGTGCCTGGGCAGCCGCTGCCGGATCACGGCAAGCAGGAGTACGACACCGATTTCCGGGGCGGGTGCTTCACGCGGCAGCGGCCGGAGTTCTACAAGGACACGGTTCTGAAGGACACGCGCGCGCGGGATCACGGCGACTACGACGTGCTGGAAGCGGTGCTGCCCGCGGCCCGCAAGCGGGGGATGAAGACGATCTGCTGGTACGAGGACGTGTGGCGCAACGACGTGCCGAACCTCGACAAGGTCCAGGAGATCGATCTCTACGGGCGGCGGACCAACCGCACCTGCATGAACAATCCGGATCACCGCGCGTTTCTGGCCGGCATCGCGGAGGACTGGACGCGCAGCTACGAGATCGACGGCATCATGTGGGGTTCGGAGCGGCACGGGGCGCTAGGGACGGCGCTCGGCGCGAGCCACGGCGGGCGCGGCAGCGATCCCGGGCGCGTGGGGTGCTTCTGCCCGCATTGCGAGAAGAAGGCCAAAGAGCGCGGAATCTCCGCCGAACGGGCGAAGAAGGGATTCATGGAGCTGGAGAAGTACGTTCGCGCGGCGCGCAAGGGCGTGCGGCCGGTGGACGGTCACTTCGTCACGTTTCTGCGCATCGCGATGCGGTATCCAGAGATCTTCGCCTGGGAGCAGTTCTGGCACGACAGCTTGCGCGAGTGCTACGACCTCATCTACAAACGCGTGAAATCGGCGAAGCCCGCGGTGGAGGTGGGCTGGCACATCTGGCACACCAATTCGTTCAGCCCGTTTTATCGCGCTCAGCAGGATCTTCAGGAGATGGCGAAGTTCTCGGACTTTCTGAAGATGGTGATGTATCACAATTGCGGCGGCGAGCGGATGGCCACCTATATTGACAGCGTGCAGCAGCACATCTTCGGCGATCTGAGCAAAGAGGAGGCGCTGGCGTTCAACTACGACGTGCTGAATTTCGCGGAACGCGGTTACGAGCAGATTCCGTTCACGGGGTTGTCGAGCGACTACGTCTACCGCGAGGCGAAGCGCGCCGTGGAAGGCGCCGCCGGAACAAAGACGAAGATCTGGCCGGGGATCGACATCGACATTCCGACCAATCTGAACCATTCGCGCTCGACGCCGCCGGGGACGAAGGCCGCGGTGCTGGCGGCGTTGAAGGCGGGGGCGCACGGAGTGCTGCTGTCGCGCAAGTACTCGGAGATGCGGCTGGCGAACCTGGCCGCGGCGGGCGAGGCGATCAGGGAATTTGGAGCTTGAGATGACGCAGCTCACGCGGCGGGAATTGATGCTGGGCGGAGCGGCGGCGATGAGCTTCGCGGCGCAGTCCGGGCGCGTGCCGTGGTACCGGCGCGCCTATCGCTGGGGCCAGACCAACATCACGGAGAAGGACCCGGTGCGCTACGACATCGACTGGTGGCGCAAATTCTGGAAGCGCACGGAGACGCAGGCCGTCATCATCAACGCGGGCGGCATCGTCGCCTACTATCCGAGCAAGTTCCCGCTGCACTACCGGGCGCAGTTTCTGAACGGGCGCGACCTGTTCGGCGAACTGACCGAGGCCGCGCACAAGGACGGCCTGATTGTCATGGCGCGGATGGATTCCAACCGCACGGCGGAGGATTTCTACAAGGCGCATCCCGACTGGTTCACGCGCGACCGCAACGGGAATCCGTACCGCGCGGCGGACAAGTACATCACGTGCATCAACAGCGCGTATTACGACGAGTATCTGCCCGGCGTGCTGCGCGAGATCATCGAGCGCTCGCACCCGGAGGGCGTCACCGACAACAGTTGGGCCGGGATGGGCCGCGAGAACATCTGCTACTGCGCCAACTGCGAGCGCAAGTTCGAGGCTTATGCGGGGACGGCGCTGCCTCGCGCGGCCAACTGGGACGATCCGGCGTACCGCAAGTGGATCATGTGGAACTACCAGCGGCGCATCGAGATCTGGGAGCTGAATAACCGCACGACGCAGGCCGCGGGCGGCGAGGACTGCATCTGGTCGGGGATGAACAGCGGGTCGGTGACCGCGCAGGCGCGGTCGTTCCGCGATCTGCGCGAGATCTCGAAGCGCGCGCACATCATGATGCTCGACCACCAGCGGCGCGACGACAACACGGGCTTCCAGCAGAACGGCGACACGGGCAAGCGCGTGCACGAGCTGATGGGGTGGGACAAGCTGGCGCCGGAGAGCATGGCGATGTACCTGTCGCGGCCCGGCTATTACAGGGTGGCGAGCCAGACGCCGGCCGAGGCGCGGATGTGGATGATCGCGGGCCTTGCGGGCGGGATTCAGCCGTGGTGGCATCACGTCGCGGCGTATCACGAGGACCGGCGCATGTATCGCACCGCGGAGCCGGTGATGAAGTGGGCCAAGGCGAACGAGGCGTATTTGCACTCGAGGGAGCCTGTGGCGTCCGTTGGTCTGGCGTGGTCGCAGAGGAACACCGATTTCTTCGGTCGGGACAACGCGGGCGAGATCGTGGATGCGCCGTATACGGGGTTCATGCATGCGCTGGTGCGGGCGCGGATTCCGTATCTGCCGGTTCATCTGGACGACGTCGCGAACGCGGCGGGGCGGTTTTCGCTGTTGATCCTGCCGAACGTGGGGGCGATGCCGGAGTCGCAGTGCGCGGCGGTGCGGAAGTTTGTCGAAGCGGGCGGTTCGCTGGTTGCCACGGGGCTGACGTCGCTCTACGACGAGTGGGGCGATGCGCGTCCGGACTACGCGCTGGGCGATCTGTTCCGGGCGCACCGGATCGAAGGCGCTCCGCGCGCGGGCCAGCGGGCGGGGCAGGCGGCGCATACGTATCTGCGGCTGAGTCCGGAGCTGCGGGCGCGGGTCGATGGTCCGAAGGCCGGCGACGAACCGCCGGCGACGGGTGTGCGCCATGCGGTGCTCAAAGGGTTCGACGAGACCGACATCCTCGCCTTCGGCGGAATGCTTTCGCCGCTGCGCGTCGATGCGGGCGCGGTTGTGCCGCTGACGTTCGTCCCGCCGTTCCCGACGTTTCCCCCGGAGACGGCCTGGATGCGCGAGCCGAAGACTGATGTTCCAGGGCTTGTGCTGTCAGAGCGCGGGAACGCGCGCATTGCTTTCATGCCGGCGGATCTCGACCGCAGGTACGAGCGCGAGCATCTGCCCGATCATGGGGACCTGCTGGCGAACATTGTGCGGTGGGCGGCCGGCGGTTCGATTCCGCTGTCAGTGGAGGGTCCGGGATTCCTGGACTGCCATCTGTACAAGCAGCAGTCGCGCTTGATCCTGCACATCGTCAACCTGACGAGCGCGGGCACCTGGCGGGCGCCGCTCGAGGAGTTGATTCCCGTCGGGCCGCTCCGGATTTCGGTGCGCGGGGCTGCCGGGAAGAAGGCCCGGCTGCTGGTTCGCGGGGGCAGCGTCCCGGTTCAGGCGTCCGGATTGTTCGAGCTGGCCTCCGTGCTCGACCACGAGGTGGTTGTTCTGGAGTGAAGGCCGTCAGAAGGGGAAGAGCTTGCGGAGCTCGTCCATGTTGGGGCGGCGGCCGTACTCGCAGATTTCGAAGGCCTGCGCGTAACGCACCTGCTTTCCCTTTTCGGGCCCGTAGAATTTAATGAGCGCGTCGCGGTAGGTGTCGGCGGCGCTGGCGTAGCGTCCGGCAAGGCTCTTGCGCACCTGTTCCTGGCGGCGCTTGCGCGCGGCGGGGTCGGCGGGGTAGAGCGTCTCGTCGCCGTTGGCTCCGCCTTCGTGGATCTGGGACTCCATGACGAGCAGAGCGTCGAGGGTGGGCTCGATGACATCGTCGATGGAGACGGCGAGATCGGCGGTGAATGGGTTCGGCTTCTGGAAGCGGTCCGCCGTGTAGAAGAAGACCGGGTTGCGCTTGAGATGAGGCACGTCGGGGGCGAAGAAGGGGACGGTGACCATGTAGGCCGAGTCCTGCACGAGGATCGAGGTGTAACGGTGGTCGGGGTGGTAGTCGTTGGGGCGGTTGGTGATGACGACATCGGCGTTCCACTGGCGGATGAGCCGCGTGAAGGTGCGGCGGTTCTCGAGGGTGGGCATGATCTCGCCGTCGTGGATGTCAAGGACTTCGACCGTCACGCCGAGACGGCGCGCGACTTCCTGGACCTCTTTGGTGCGGCGCTGGGCGAGGGGGCCGCCGGCGATCCGCCAGTGGCCGATGTCGCCGTTGGTGGCGGAGACGAGCTTGACGTGGTGGCCTTGCCTGGCCCATTTCATGGCGACGCCCGCGCCGCGGTACTCGGCGTCGTCGGGGTGAGCGCCGAAGATGATGATGCGGAGCTTGCCGTCGGCGGGGGGCTGCGCAGCGGCGGCGCTCGCTGAGGCCAGGGCGACTTTGGGCAGGCCGTCGTTCAGGATCGTTCCGAGGAGAAGGCCGATGGAGACGGCCGCGAGCAGGGCCAGAACAGAAATGCCCGTTCGTGTTTTCATTTGGATTCCCTCCGGGGTTGTCTGTTGTTTCGATCCACGGGGAGGTGGACAGAAACAATTTATCCGGTTTGGGGAGGCGTGGGCGCAACGGGAGGGTTGCGCCCCGGAGGAGCACAGCCTGAAGGCTATGCTACGGCTTGATCTCGGATTCGAGGAGGAAGGTGCACCACTCTTCGGTCCAGTCCTGGTTGCCGAAGGCGCCGATGAAGTGTGCGGACTGATCGAAGAAGCCGTCGTCGGGCGGCGCAATCCAGCCGGTGCGGAACAGAGGCGAGCCAAAGAGGCCGCGCCAGTCAGGGTCGGCGAGCTCGAATGGCCGGCGGAACATGGGATCCAGCACCGTCACCTGCCTGGCATTACCTCGCTGGCCCTGGGCGAAGGCCCGCGTCACGGCGTCGGTCACCTGCCCGTCCAGCGAGGATGCACCGGCGTTCTGGAGATTGTTGCGCCAGAAGAGCAGGCCGTTGGCCGTGATGTTGCCGTTGTCGATCTGAGCCTGGGTGGTCGATCCGTCAATGAACATGGCGGCGGAGAAGAAGTTGGTGACGATGGTGTTGTTGACCTCGCCGCCGGCGCCACGACGGAGGTAGATGCCGGGAGAGTTGGCCTCATCGAATCCGGCCGCGCCGCTGCCGAGGAAAGTCAGGTTGAACATCTTCGGTTTGGAGAGCGGCGAGGCGCCCTGATTGTATTCGCTGTTGTCGCCCTCGATGCCGCGGTTACCCTTGAATTCCGGGCTCTGGTAGAAGACGCCGAACTGGATCTTGCCGGTGTAGCCCAACTGGAAGTCGATGTAGTCGTCGGCGCCGAGTCCTCCCACGAGGTATTTCGCGTTCATCGTGCCGCCGAACCACTCGAAGGAGTCGTCCAGTCCGTAGACGGCTTGAAGATGGTGGGCGACGGTCTTGGTTCCGCAGCCGCCCCAGGTGAAGGAGTTGGATTCATTGTTGGGGGCGAAGATGGAGCCGGAGTATTCGACGCGCACATACGCGAGGGTTCCGCAGTCATGCTCGGAATCGCCGCCGCCGTAGCGGGTGTCTTCGCCGGCGGTCAAGCCTTCGATGTTGAACTCGCCGCCATCGACGTTGACCGGCGCGCGCCCCAGTAGGATGAGCCCGCCCCAATCGCCGCGCGCGCGTTCGCCGAAGGGCAGCGAACTGGTCATGATGATCGGGCGGCTGCGCGTGCCTTCCGCGCGGATCTTACCGTTGCGAGTGATGAGAAGCACCGACGGAGGCTGCGAGCCGGGCATGCCGAGGACGAACGTTCCGGGCTCGATGGTGAGCGTGGCGTTGTTGCGGACGGCGACTACTCCACTGAAGCGGTAAGCCTTGTCGCTGGTGAAGGTGAGATTGGATTCGATGTTGCCGCTGACGTCGACGAATTCGCGGACGACGCCGATTTTCATGTAGGACGTCTTGAGCACTTGCGTGCCGGTGTAGTCGCGGAGTTGCACGGCGATGGTATGCATGCCGTACTCTTCCGGGATGAGGCCCGCATCCGCGCTGAACAGGCCGCCGTCGCCGATCAGGACGCCCTTGGCGGTATCGACGAGGCGCGCCGGCTGGAAACCCTGCTCCGGCGAGTTGCGGAAGATGTCGGTAGGGCTCTCGTCGCCAGCCGGGAGGTAGTATTTCTTCCCGTTCTGGTTATTCTGCCGGAAAGCCACGACGGTGTAGGGATACAGGTCCCCGTTCGTCTTCACGGTCCAGCGCAGAGTGAGGCGCTGGCCGGGCTGATAGACATACTTGTCGCTCCAAATCCACATGGCGACTTTGCTCTCGTAGGAAGGCCCGATGGTGGAAGCCGCACGCGCGGCGTCCGCCGCCCGAAGCGGCTCGAAGGGAGAGGCGGCCCCGGCGGGCGCCGCGAGGGCCGCCGACAGAGCGGATGCAAGCCAGATGGTTGTAAGTTTCATGCTGGTCCTTTCAATTGCGTGAATTGGCGTGGTTGTGAATTATCAGAAGATGGCGTAGCTGAGGCCGGCCGAATAAGTCCGGCCCAGGCGGAACGCCCGCTGGAGAAAATCGCCCTGGGTCCAGCGGTACTGATTGTCGCCGAGATTCTCGGCGTTAAAGCGGAGGGTCCACTTGCCGTTTTCGGTGACGTAGAACTGATAGGTGAAGTCGAGGAAGACGTTGCGCTCCTGGAAGATGTCGGGCAGGCCGAAGGTTCCGACATCGGAGAGCCGCCGAGAAACGGTGTTCACGGTGAAGCGCGAACTGCTGCGCCAGGAAGGCCGCGCCCAATCGATCAGCGCATTGAAGATGAAGCGCGACTGGCCGAGCAGCGGACGGTTCTTGGAGGTGAGCAGCAGTGCGTCGTTGTCGCGGATGAGGATGTCGGAGTCCACCAAGGTCATGTTGGACTGCACGGAGAAATGCCTCAGTGCGCGGGCTAGCGCGGCGAAGTTGCGCCGGAGCTCGATCTCGATGCCGCGATTGTGCGCGCCCTTCGCGTTGACGTAGGTCTGGCGCAGGTCGTTGGCAGGGAGGATGGTGACCTCCACCGGATCCTTGAATCTCTTCTCGAAGTAGCTGACAGCGAATAACTGTCCGCGGGCGCCGAACCACTCCCAGCGGGCGTCGAAGTTGGTCACTGTGGCGCGCAAGAGGTTTGGATTCCCTTGGGCGACGAAGCCGCCGAGCACATTGTTGAAGTCGAAGGGCGAAAGCTCGCGGAAGTCGGGCCGGGACAGCGTGCGGCTGGCGCTGAAGCGAAAATTCTGGCGCGGGGTGACGGAGTAGATCACGTTCACGCCGGGTACCGGATCGCGGTTCTGAAGCAGGGCGGCGATGGGCTTCGCATTGGGGACAAGCGGGTCGAGCGTGGTTACGTTAATGTCCGCGTCCTCGAAGCGGAGTCCGCCGACGATCCGCCATTTCGATCCGAGGCCGAGGTCGACCATGGAGTAACCGGCGTAGATGTCCATCGAGGCGTCGTAGCGGTCGGTGGCGCGGGTGAACTCGGTCAAGCGGAAACCGTTGGGGCGGATGTTGTCGGGGGCGAACAGTTGGTTGGACGGCAGGAAGAGATTGAGGGTTGAGGGGTTGATGGGAGCGAAGTAGAAGCGGCGGGCCTGAAAGCCGCGGTTGCGGAGGGTGGCGCGGAACCCGGTTTTCCAGAGACCTGTCAAAGCGCCCGTGAAGAAGGGCTTCACGAACTCGGCCTGGGGCTCCCAGATGCGGTCTTGCAGGTTGTTGAAAAAGCGCAGTCCGGAGCTGCTGAACGCGGCAAAGATGTAGCGCCCGTCGTCGAGGCGGCCGCGGAAGACTTCACGCATGTCCGGCTCGTCGCGCGTGGAGCTGGAGTAAGTGAGCTGCCACTTGAAAAGGCTGTTGCCGAGGCGGGCGAGCGCGTGCTCGCCTTCGACGCTCGAGGAGAGCAGTCCGCGCTCCACCCACCGCAGGCGCTGCGAGTTCAGATAGGTATCGGCGCCGCCGTCGTAGCCGGAGAATTCGCGCGCCTCTTTGTCGGTGTCGCGCGTCAGGGTGTTGCGGAAGACCAGCTTGTTGGCGGGCGTCAGGCGAACCGCGACGTTGAGGACGCCTCCGAGGCGAGCCGATTCGGTGTAAGAGCGGAAGTCCTCGTAGTTAGTAAAGATGAACGGGCGATTGCCGGCCTGGCGGATGTAGCGCTGCAATTCGTTCTGGAACTGGGGCCGGTTGGCGAAGGTGAGCGCCCCGACGAGGCCGAAGCGGCCGAAAGTCCCCCCGCCAACCATCGCGTAGGACTGCTGGGGGCGCATCTTCGAAATCTCGACGGGTTCCCAATTGTTGGAGAAAGCGCGGCCCATCGCTTGCGTGTCGGCCTGGGAGAAGGCGCCGGGGAAGACGCGCTTGCCGTCAGGGATCGCGGCGGGCAGACCGCGCGAGCCGCCGTCGAAGCCGAAGAAGTCCCGGTCTCCGCCCGGGTAGCTGAGAAAAGGCTTGCGCGTCGTAGCGGTGTTATAGCCGTAACTGGCGGAAACGCGGAGGGTGTTCACGGAGGGGAACTCGACTGTTGTCATCTGGACGAGGCCGCCGGAGAACTCGCCGGGCAAGTCGGGCGAGTATGTTTTCAGGATGCGGATGTTGTCGATGAGCTCGGCGGGGAAGAGGTCGAGAGGGACCACGCGTTTTTCGGGCTCGGTGGTAGGGATCATCGCGCTGTTGAGCATGGTGGCCGAGTAGCGCTCGCCGAGGCCGCGAACATAGACAAACTGGTTGTCCACCACGGAGACTCCGGTGACGCGCTCGAGCACACCGGCGGCATCCGAGGCGATCGACTTGCGGATCTCTTCGGTGGAAACGGAGTCGCTGACAGAGGCGGCGAGCTTGCGCTCGGCGAGAACGGCTTCTTCCGTAGCGGCAAGGGCGCCAATCTTTTCAACGACATCCACCTTTGTCACGCTCGTGGAAGAAACGAGAACCGTGCTCGTTTCGGTATTGGCTTCAGCCTGGACGAGGACATCGCCGATCTCCGTGACCAGGTAGTTTTCGGCGCGGACCACAACCGTGTACTTCCCTGGGGGGAGCTTCAGCATGTACTTGCCGTCGAGATCGGTGGACACGGAGAGCGCCGGCAGCTCCTTCACCCCGACGGCGGCGCCGCGCACGGGTTGTCCGTTCGAGGAATCGTAAACTGAGCCGCTGATGGAGCCCTGGATGGAATCCTGAAACCCAAACAGCGCGATCGACGTGGCGGCGAGCAGGAGGCTTCGAAAGAGGAGAGACATCTGTGTGCGAGCCGGCCCAAGGCAGGCTTACACCAGAGGTATCAAACGCGATTAACAGAACGATTTCCGCAGGATTACGTCTTGGTGAATCGATGAAAAAGGGATTTCTACGGCATGGAACGGCCGGAGAGGCGATCAGGCCGATGCGCTTGTTTGGGCGATCTCGGAGACCTGCTCGTTGAAGCTGTAGCCGAAGCCGCGGACGGAGCGGATGAAGAGGGGGTTGGCGGGATCGTCTTCGATTTTTTGGCGCAATCGGAGGATGTAGACGTCGACAGTGCGGTCGGTGACGGCGCGGTCGTGACCCCAGACGGCATCGAGCAATTGCTCGCGGCTGAAGACGACTCCGGGGCGGCTCATCAGGAACTCCAGCAGGCGGAATTCGGTGGCGGTAAGGGAGACCGGCTCGCTGCGGAGTTTCACGCGGCAGCTTGTGCGGTCGAGGAAGAGCGGGCCGGCCTGCAACGTTCGCACGGGTTGGGATTGCTGGCGGAATTGGATTTTGACTCGTGCGATGAGCTCGCGGACGAAGAAGGGCTTCACGATGTAGTCGTTCGCGCCGAGTTCGAGGCCGACAATGCGGTCGGTTTCGGAGGCTCGCGCGGTGAGGAAGATGACCGGGATGTGCGCCAGCTCGGGGTGGCTGCGGATGCCTTTGCAGATATCGAGGCCGTCGGAGTCCGGGAGCATGATGTCGAGGAGGATCAGATCGGGGCGCTCGCGGCGGCAGAAGTCGACGGCGCCTTTGCCGGTTTGGGCTCCGACCATTTGGAAGCCTTCTTTTTCGAGGTTGTACTTCAGGAGGGCGAAGAGGTCGGCGTCGTCTTCGATGAGGAGGATCTTTTTCATTTGTGATGTACCGGCGAGAAAGAACACAGCCTGAAGGCTATGTTACTAGGAGAACGTAGAAGTGTTGCGATTCGATTACATTTCAGTGAATTCATTCTGAAGATTGAGCGCGCCAGGGGCGACGGGGAGGGTGAAGGAGAAAGTAGAGCCGGCGTTGGGGGTACTTCGGACGTGCACATCGCCGCCGTGGGCGCGGACGAGGTGCTTCACGATGGCCAGGCCCAGTCCGGTGCCGCCGAGTTCGCGGGAGCGGGCTTTGTCGACGCGATAGAAACGCTCGAAGAGCCGCGGTAGCTCTTCGGCGGGGATACCGATTCCGGTGTCGGTGACGGAGACCTCAAAGAGCTCCGGCCGAGGCGGCGCGGCCGGGAGCCGCACGGCAGTGACGGTGACGGTGCCGTCCTCGGGCGTGTACTTGATGGCGTTGTCGAGGAGATTGGAAACGATCTGGCGGACGGCCTCGGCGTCACAGAAGACCTCCGCGTTTTCATCCATCGGTTCAATGGCGAGGAGGATATTGCGCTTGTCGGCGATCGGGAGCATGGCGCCGACGCAATCCTCGAGCAGCGGCTGAAGGCGGTAGGCGGCGGGCTGGAGGCGCTCGCTCTTGAGCTCGATGCGGGAGAGGGTGAGCAGGTCAGCAGTGAGACGCGTGAGGCGTTCGGCGTTCTGGCGGATGATGTTCAGGAAGCGGATATTGTTTTCTTCGTCGTCGATGGCGCCGTCGAGCAGCGTTTCGGCGTAGCCCTGAATGGATGCCAGCGGGGTGCGCAGCTCGTGGGAGACGTTGACGACGAAGTCTTTGCGGACCCGCTCGAGCTTTTCGAGCTCGGAGTGCTCGCGCTCGAGTTCTTCGAACATGGCTTGCAGCTTGGCGCCGGTCTCGTTGAGTTGGCGGGCGAGGATGCCGAGCTCGTCGTTGCCGGTTTTTTCGAGACGCGCGGAGAAGTCGCCCTGCGAGAGGCGCGAGGCGAAGTCGATGATGGCGCCGAGGCGGCGCGAGACGCGGCGGGCAAAGAGGGCGGCGAGCAGGATGGCGGGCAGGAACGCGAGCGCGGTGTAGCCGAGCAGCCGCTTGCGGATGAGCGTCAACTGCTCGTCGACGGCCCTGAGCGGCAGCGCCAGCCGGGCGGCGCCCTCGGGCACGGGGCCGGCGACGTAGAGGAAATTGAGGCCGACGGTCGGGCTCATGCGGATGCTGGTGCCAGTGCGTCCCTGGAGCGCGGCCCGGACTTCCGGCCTGCCGGCGTGGTTTTCCATTTTGGCGGGGTCGGCCTCGGAGTCGAGCAGGACCTTGCCGGAGGGGTCGACGATCGTAATGCGGGCGCCGGCCGCGGCGGCCATGTCGCGCACATGCTGGCGATCCATGGCGAGGAGCTTCTGCCTGGACATGACGCCGAGCATGCGCGTTTTCTCGACCATCTCGAGTGTGAGGCCGTCGACATAGGCTTTTTCCGCCATGCGCGAGGCAAGAAAGTCGATGGTCGCCAGCGCGACGGCGAGCAGGATAAGGACGGCGAGGATGATCCTGAGGAAGATGCGAGCGGTCATCGGTACAATCCGTTTTCGGCGACGTAGCTGGCCACGGCGGGAGGGAGCTCGGGGCACGGCTCGCCGTTTTCCAGTTTGCGGCGGATTTCGGAGGAGGAGACGGGCAGGGCGAGGGTTTCGAGGCGGTGGACGCGCGCGCCGGCGGGCACGGGGTATTGATAGCCGGGGCGCGAGACGACGATGAAATCGACTGCGGCGAGAACGTCTTGCGCGCGATGCCACGTCTCGATTTCGGCGAAGGCGTCGGCGCCGATGAGGAAATAGAGGGCGTCGTGCGGCGCGAGCGCCGCTTTGACGCGCTCGATGGTGTCGATGGAGTAGCTCTTGGCGGGGCGGTCTTCGAGGCGGGAGGCGGCGAAGCGCGGGTCGGCCTGGCAGGCGAGCTCCACCATGCGGTGGCGGTGTTCGTATGGCGTCGCGATGCCGTCGCGTTTGTGCGGAGGATTCGCGGCGGTGATAAACAACACGCGATCCAGGTTGAATGCATCCGCGGCCTCGCGGGCGACGGTGATGTGGGCCGTGTGGATGGGGTCGAAGGTTCCGCCGTAGATGGCCAGTCGCAAGAGGTGTGCCTTTCTGCCTCCTTACCTGCCCGCCCCGTTCAGCGCGGCCTTGCGGGCGAGCTCGTCGCAGCGGTTGTTGTCCTGGTGGCCGGCGTGACCTTTGGTCCACCGCCAGGTGACGCGGTGGCGCGCGAGCTCCTTGTCGAGCGCCAGCCAGAGGTCCTGGTTGAGCACGGGTTTCTTCTCCGCGGTCAGCCAGCCGTTGCGCTTCCACTTGCGCATCCATTGTTCAACGCCGTTCTGGAGGTATTTGGAATCGGTGGTGATTTCGACCGTGCAGGGTTCTTTCAACGCGGCGAGGGCGCGGATGGCGGCGGTGAGCTCCATGCGGTTGTTGGTGGCGCGGGGCTCGTGGCCGCTGTTTTCCTTCCGGTGATTGCCGTAGCGGAGAACGAAAGCCCAGCCGCCGGGTCCCGGATTTCCGAGACAGGCTCCGTCGGTGATCGCGTGGACGCGCTTCATGCCTGGGCGGCCAAGGGAACGGCCTCGCGCGAGAAGTGCGCATCCACCAGGTCGAGTATGGCCGCGGCTTCGCGCTCGTGGTAGATGGCGGCGCGCAGCTTCGCGCCGTTGCGGACGCCGTGGGTGAAGTACGTCGCGAACTGCTTCATCTTGCCAACGACGTCGAGGCCGCCCTGGCGGATCAGCATGCTGTAGTAGGTGCGCATCACTTCCCAACGGTCGTGTTCGGCGGGATGGAAGTATTCGCCGCGATCGAGATACTCGGCGATCTGGCGGAAGATCCAGGGATTGGAGGATGCGGCGCGCCCGATCATGACGGCGTCGCAGCCGGTTTCCTGAACCATGCGCACGGCGTCTTCGGGCGTGAGGACATCGCCGTTGCCGATGACGGGGATCTTCACCGCGGCTTTGACTTCAGCGATGCGGTTCCAGTCGGCATGGCCGCTGTAGCCCTGTTCGCGCGTGCGCGGGTGGAGGGCTACGGCGTGGAGGCCGCAGTCCTCGGCCATCTTCGCCATGTGCACGTGCACAAGCTCTTTGTCGTTCCAGCCGGCGCGGAACTTCATGGTGAGCGGGATCGTGATGGCCGCGCGCACCTGGCGGAGGATATGGGCCACCAGCGGGAGGTTGCGCAGGAGTCCCGAGCCGCCGTTGCAGGAGACCACTTTCTTCACCGGGCAGCCGAAGTTGATGTCGACGGCGTCGAAGCCGCTGGCTTCGCAGATGCGGGCGGCTTCGGCGAGGACGGCGGGGTCGGCGCCGAACAGTTGGGCGGAGATGGGGCGCTCGCCGGGCTCGAAGTAGAGATAGTGGAAGCTCTTGTCGGGCCTGGTCTTTTTGACGCTGGCGACGACGCCGTGCGAGCTGGTGAACTCGGTCATCAGAAGGCCGCAGCCGCCCTGGGCGCGGATGAGGCGGCGGAAGACGGTATCGGTGACGCCGGCCATGGGCGCAAGGACGGTAGCCGGCGCGATGCGCAGGGGTCCTATGCTGAAGCCGGCCGGGAAGTTCGCCATCTCTCATCCTATTGTAGCGAGGGGCGGGTGGAAACCATAAGCGATTGGAGCGCGTATGCTTAAGTGTGAGGTACCTGGGATGAACGCGAAGGCGATCGTGGCATTCGTGCTGGGCGTTGTGGCGGCCGCCGGAGTGGCGGTTTTCCTGACGCGCGGCCGTTCGGGAGAGGCTCCGCAGGTGGTGGTGCAGCGCGCGAGCGAGCCTGCCTTGTCCCCGCTGCCTGAATCGACGGCGCAGGCCGAGCCGAAAGCGCCGGAACCGGCGCCTCCAGCCGAGCAGGAGCCGCCCAAGCCGGCGCCTGTGATGAAGCGGGTTTCGACGCCGGCGGTAAAGCGCGCGCCGGCCGCAGCGGCGCCCAGCGAGAGGGAAGCCCCCGCTGCGAGACCGGTTGAGAAAGCGGAGACAGCGGAAGCGCCGCCGCCACCGCCGCAGGCTGAGGCGAAAGAAGCGGCCCCCGCGCCGGCGGAAGCGGCGCAAGGCGCTCCTCCCAAGATTCTGCGGCCCGACCTCGCAGTGGAGAAACGCGAGCCGCACACCGTGACGATACCGGCGGGTACGATGATCACAGTCCGACTCCGCGAGGCGTTGAGCAGCGAAAAACAATCCGATGGCGATCCGTTTCAGGCGACGCTCGATCAGCCGCTGGTGATCGACGGTTTCGTGATCGCGGAGCGCGGCGCGCTGGTGCGCGGACGGGTGGTGAATGCGGTGCGCGCGGGGCGGGTGAAGGGCCGCGCCACTCTGGGCGTCGAGCTGATGCAGTTGAATTCCAGCGACGGGCAAAAAGTGGACATCAAGACCGACACGTTCGTGCGCGAGGCGGAGTCCGGCACGAAAAAGGATGCGGCCAAGGTCGGCGTCGCGGCGGGCATCGGCGCGGCGATCGGCGCGATTGTCGGAGGCGGGAAGGGCGCGGCGATTGGCGGCGCGGTCGGCGGCGCGGGCGGCGCGGGCACGGTGCTGGCCACGCGCGGCGAAGAGGCCAAGATCCCCAGCGAGACGCGGCTCACGTTCAGCCTGAAGGAGCCGGTGACGCTTACCGAGAAGCTGAAGGACTGAGCGGCTGAAGGGCGCAGGCGATGACTGCGCCAGCAGGGCGAACATGCTCCCCGCCCGCCAGCGGCCGCATCGGTTCGACATCCCTGGTCTTGGGCAACGGCTCAGGCGGATCCAGACGGAGTTGATCGTCAGGGGCGCCAAGGCGGAGATCCCGACGAAGGAGGAGAACGGACTGCTTGTGTTCGACCCGCCGGAGCTCCTGCCCAGGATTACGACGGAGCAGGTGAGGCGGCTGGCGGAGGAGCAGTGAGGACCGCCAGCCTGCTCGACGTGAACGTGCTTGGAGCCCCGCTTTGGCCGCGCCACGTGCTGCATCCGGCCGCCAGGAACTGGTTTCGACATCATACGGGGTTGAAGGGCGCATGCGCGACTTGCGCCCTGACCGAGACGGATGGGTTTTGTGAGGGCGCTTTCAAATCCGGCCGTGAGTCAGGGAACTCTGACACCGCTCAGGGTCACCGAGGTGCTGGAACAAAATTTGCGCCGGCCCGGGCACAGGACTTGGGCAATGGACCTAAGCCGGCCGGAGGCCCTGCGGCTCTCCGGTATCGGGATCGAGAGTTATCAGCAGGTAACGGACATTTACCCGATCGGG
This sequence comes from uncultured Solibacteraceae bacterium, assembly GCA_964472745.1. Lineage (GTDB taxonomy): Bacteria > Acidobacteriota > Terriglobia > Bryobacterales > Bryobacteraceae > CAYYNC01. The sequence continues at coordinate 88,615 of CAYYNC010000001.1, read as the reverse complement.
CTGGCGGTGAAGAACAAAGGGCGCCTGGTGACGTTCAACAAGGCTTTGGGTAAGCTGGGCAAGCACGTGGCGGTGCTCGGTCAAGCTGAACGCGGGCAAGGAGCGGCGAAGCCCTGACAACGGCTCGTGGCGGCCGGCGGCCAGGCCCCGCCGGGCGGGAAGCGAACCTTTGGGAACGCCGCGACTGCTTCCTATCGCGGGCGGGCTGAGAAGCCGGTTTCTTCCTTCCACGCTTCCAGCGTGTTGTAGACGATGGGGCAATACGTGGCGCGGTCGATGAACTGCCACATGCGCGACGCGAGGGAGCCTTCGCCTTTCACCGTGTGCGGGAAAAGCTCGCAGGCGTTCGGCCGGGCCTCGTACACGGTGCACTGCGTGCCGGAGAGAAAGACGCAGCCGGATTCACCGGTGCGGCGGAGGATCCGGCCGTCGGTTTGGTCCTCCATCGTGCAGTCGCGCACGAACCCGCCCTGAGTCATCCCCAGGTGCTTCGCCAGGCGTTCCACGTCGCGGGGAGTGACCTTCGCCGTAGCCACCCGGCAGCAGTTGCCGCACACAGTGCAGTCGATCTGCTCCTGAATCCCGGCGGCGCGGCGGCGGAGGCGGCTGTCGGAGTAATCGTGGGTTTTGATCCAGCGCCGGAAGCGCTCGTTTTCGGGGCGCTTCTTCTCGCCCAGGCGCCGGATCTGAACGAGGTCAGTGAGCACGGTCAGAAGGCGACGTTCTTCTTCTTGAAATCGCCGGCGCGCACGAAGGACAGCGCCGCGGGGTCGATGTACTTGTTCAGCGCCGCGCGGATCTGCTCCGGGGTGAGAGCCATCACTTTGGCCTCGAGCTCGGAGTCGAAGGCCATGGTGCGGTTCCAGAAGCGGTATGAATTGATGCGGCCCATCAGCTCGCCGTCGTTGGCGCGCGAGACCTGGCGGCTCTGGAGCCAGCTCTTCTTCGCCGCCTCCACCTCTTCGGCGGTGAAGCCCTTTTCGAGCACGTTCTTCAATTCGTCCTTGAACGAGGCTTCCACCTTCGGCGCGTTTTCCGGCGCGCAGATGGCGTAGGCGAAGAAGATCGACAGGTCGTCCTCCGGGTTCACCTGAAGACTCGAGCCGACACCGTAGCTCAACCCCTCCTTGCCGCGGATGCGCGCGAACAGGCGTGAATTGAGGCCGCTGCCGCCCAGGATGTAGTTGCCGAGAAGCAGTGCGGGGTAGTCGGGGCCGGTGTCGTTCATCTTGACCTGCGTACCCGCCACCCACATGGCGTTGGCCTTGTCGGTGTAGTCGAGGGTCTCGGCCTTCGGCGCGATCTTCTGGTAGGAGCGCGCGACGCGCGTGAAGGGCCGCGGGCTCTTCCAATCGTTGAACAGGCCGGAGATCTGCTTCTGCGTCGTTTCGGGGTCGAAGTCGCCGATGATGGTGAGCTCGGCGGCGGATGCGCCGTAGAAGTTCCTGTAGAAACTCCGCACCTGGTCCAGGGTCAGGGCCTGGATCGCTTCGATTTGCTCTTCGACCGTCTCGACGTGACGCACGTCGCCCTTGGGATAGGGCATGAGATGGCGCTGGATCGCCTCAATGGCGCGCATCTGCGGCTCGCTCTTCATGCTTTCGAGCTGCGCCAGGCGCTCCTGTTTCGCCTTTTCGAACTCGTCGGCGGGGAACGAGGGCTCCTTGAGGATCTCCGCCACGAGCGCGATGACGGCGGGCAGGTTTTCACGCGTGGTCGTAATGCGGGCCGACGCGGCGGTGGCGCCGCCGTTCACCATCACCTGCGCCTTCAGCCGGTCGATCTCGTCGCGGATCTGCTGGCGCGTCTTCTTCGCAGTGCCGCGCATCAGCAACATGCCGGCGAACGACGCCGCCGCGTCCTGCCCCTTCAGCGAGTTCTCGTCGCCGAAGTGCAGGGCGAGCGTGGCGTTCACCTGATTTCCGCGCGTCTTTTTGACAATGAAGGAGAGCTTGAGGCCGCCTTCCAGGTCGGCGCGGATGGTGCGCTTGTCGATATTGTCCGGGCTGGCGTCGAAGGCCTCGCCCTGCGAGATGGTGGCCTCGCCCTTGTAGTCCTTCACGAGCGCGTCGACATCGGGCGGCGGCGGGACCTCGGCGCGCAGCGGCGCCTTGTCGGGAATGAACACGCCGACGGTGCGGTTGGATTCGATGAGGTACTTTTCGGCGGCCTTCTGCACTTGAGCGAGGGTGAGCTTCTTCATGCGGTCGCGCTGCACGAACATCAGCCGCCAGTCGCCCATCGCCTGCCACTCGGAGAGGTTCAGCGCGACGCGCTCGGAGTTGTTCAGCATGAGGTCGTAATTCTTGAGCCACTTCGTGCGCTGGCGCTCCAGCTCTTCCCCGGTGAAGGGTTTTGTCCGGATCTCGTCGATGGTGTCGAGGATGGCTTTCTTCGCCGCTTCGAGCGACTGCTCCATGCGCACCTTCGCCATCACGAGCACGGCGCCGGGCTCCTTCAACTGGTAGGAGGAGGCGCTCACTTCAGCCGCCTTCTTCGTGTCGATCAACGCTTTGTAGAGGCGGCCCGAGGGCGCGTCGCCGAGGATGTCCATCGCCATGTCGACAGCGGGAAACTCCTCGTGCGAACCGGGAGGCACGTGCCACAGCACCCCGACGGCTTGAACGTCGCCGACGCGACGCAGCGTCACCGTGCGCTCGCCGTCCTGGACCGGCTCGGCGGTGTAGGTGCGGCGAAGCTGACGTGAGGGCTTGGGAATCGGGCCGAAGTGCTTTTGCACGAGGGCCAGCGTCTTGGGTTCGTCAATCTTGCCAGCCACCACGAGGACGGCGTTGTCGGGCTGATAGAAGTGCCGGTAGAAGGCTTGCAGGCGCTCGATCGGCACGTTTTCGAGGTCCGACCGCGCGCCAATCGTGGACTTGCCATAGTTGTGCCACAGGTAGGCCGTGGAGAAGATCCGCTCTTCGAGGATCGCCTCCGGGGAGTTTTCGCCCGCTTCCAGTTCGTTGCGAACGACGGTCATCTCGCTGTCGAGGTCCTGCTTCGAAATGAAGGAGTTCACCATGCGGTCGGCTTCCATCGATAGCGCCCACTCGAGGTTCTCGTCCGTGGCGGCGAATGTTTCGAAGTAGTTTGTGCGGTCGAACCATGTGGTGCCGTTCGGCCGCGTGCCGTGGTCCTGAAGCTCTTTGGGGATATTGGGGTGGTTCTTCGAACCCTTGAACATCAGATGTTCGAGCAGGTGCGCCATCCCGGTCTCGCCATAGTCCTCGTGCCGCGAGCCGACCATGTAGGTGACGTTAACGGTGATGTTGGACTTCGTGGGATCGGGGAACAGCAGCACGCGCAGGCCGTTCTGAAGGCGGTACTCGGTGATGCCCTCGACGCTGGTCACCTTTTGAACGCCGGGCGGCAGCGCCTGGGTCCAGGCGGGAGTGCAGATCAACAGGGCGGCGCAGAGACACAGCGCTCGTAACAGATACGTCTTCAGCGGAGTAGCCATAGGGAGTCAATTCGATGTTAGCATCCGGCGCGCGAAATTCCGGGCGGTCCCGGCCGGCGGCCGGCTTGCCCGGCGGCCAGCAGCCCGCTTATTGTTCCAGGCGCCCGCTCAGCGCCACGCGCGCGCTCGGGTATCTCTTGCCTGATGTGCGGCTGCGATCCGTGCGATCCCCAGAAGGCAGTGCCTGTGGATCGGCCGAACTTGATCCGGCTGTGCCGGCGGGCTATGTCTACTATCCCGGCCGGGGTATAGCGGGCTATTTGCGAGAACAGGCGCGTCATTAGCGCCATAGGACTCCCTGACTAGTACAGAAAAAGTTGAAAGGATATGCATCCCGATGCAGAATTGGGTTGTCAGGAGGAGTTGATTGAAAGCTCTGACGATTCTGCTTCTGTTGGCGGGCCTCGCCGCAGGCGCGCCGATAGGAGCAGCGCAAGGCCAGACGGCGCAGTCACCCGGACCGCCGGTTTGGCTTCTGAATCTGTTGCCCCATCCCGATGATTGGGTAATCTTCGAGGATCCGGTCACCGGCGAGATGACCGGCCTGGGGCCGAACGGGCTGGTAGTCACGTGGGCCAAGAACGACCCGCCGCCGATTTTTGTCGTCGGGCGGCCGCAAGGATTTGATTTTCCACCGGACTTAATCATGGACCCTGAGGTCCCGCAAGGCGAGTTTGGGGGGCCGCTCTCCCAGACTCCCGAACCTTCTACCGTGACGCTGATCGGCGCGGGTTTGATCGGACTGGGATTGCTCCGCCGGACGCGGTAAGCGCGGACGCCTCGCAATCGCCTGCCTGGGGGAGATATAGTGCAGGCGATGCGAGGCGTTTTTGTGTTTCTCGGCGCAGCGGCGGCCGCGTGGTGCGCCCAAGTGCGGATCGAGCAACAGGGCGGGGGGCGCCGCCTGCTGGTGGACGGCAAGCCGTTTTACGTGAAGGGGGCGGTGGCGGCGTCGCGATTCGAGCTGTTGAAGGAGTCGGGCGCGAATGCAATCCGCACGTATGCCGCCGCGGGCGAGCTTGACCGCATTCACTCGCTGGGGCTGATGGCGCTCACCGGATTGCCGCTGGGCATACAAAGGCGCGGGTTCGATTACGGAGACGCGCAAGCGGTGGAGGCGCAGCGGGCGCGCATCCGCGAGATCGTCACGAGATTCAAGGATCATCCCGCGGTGCTGATGTGGGCGATCGGCAACGAGCCCGAGATCCAGACGACGCCCGAGCAGAGACGGCCGTTGTGGCGCGAGGTGAACCGCATTGCGGCGATGATCAGGCGGATCGATCCGCACCATCCGGTGATCACGGTTGTCGGCGGGCAATACAAGCAGATGCTTCATGAGCTGGTGGAACAGGTTCCGGAGATCGACGCTATCGGGTTGAACGCTTACCAGGACATGCTCACGATGCCGGAGGACATCGCGCGCCAGGGGTGGAAGCGCGCCTATGTCGTGACCGAGTTCGGCCCGCGCGGTCACTGGCAGGTTCCGAAGACGCCGTGGAAGATCCCGATCGAGGACACGAGCACGGAAAAGGCGGAGTTTTATGAGAAGGCCTACCGGCACGCCGTCGAGGGCCAGCCGAACTGTCTGGGCAGCTTCGTCTTCTACTGGGGCCAGAAGATGGAGAAGACACATACCTGGTACGGAATGTTTTTGCCGGACGGCAGCCGCACGCAGGCGATCGACGTGATGACGCGGTTGTGGACGGGCGCCTGGCCGGCCAATCGCGCGCCGCGGGTGAGCCGGGTGCGCGCGACGCCCGAGGGCGAGCCGCGGCATGTGTACCGGCCGGGCGTGGCGATTGAATGCGGGATCGAGGCGTCCGATCCCGACGGCGACGCAGTGGATGTGACGTGGGACGTGCGCGTGGATGCCGCCGACGACCCGAGGGTCGGGGGCGACTGGGAGCCCGACCAGCCGCCGATACCCGGCGCGGTCATTGAAAGATCAGGCTCGAAGGCCCGCATCCGCCTGCCCGAAAAGCCCGGCAACTATCGCGTGTTCGCCTACGCCCGTGACGGCAAGGGCAGCGCGGGGACGGCCAACCTGCCGGTGCGGGTTGCATCCGGGCAGTGAGATCGGCTGTGGCACACTGGCGGTGATCGCCATGGAGGATACCGGCGGCGAGCGGCGCTGAATCTCCTTGCGAGCGCCGGCGATGGCGTGCTCTTTCGGCAGGTCGCATGCGAGCTCGTCGCAGCATGGCTCGAGTGCGGCGTCAAGCGTCTGTATTCGGACGACCCGCCGGGCCGAGCCGTTCGCGGCCGACTGGAAACCTACCTGACGGCCGCCTCTCCTCGAATGCGCCTCCGAGCCGCGCGCGCCAGCCAGCGGTTTCGCGAGTCAGGCAGTTCTTTCATGTCGATTCCCCCGGGCGGGACCTCGGATCCCGCCTTTTCCGAAATCTACCGGCCCCGCCGCGAGGAAGCCCTGAACGGCCGCCGAAGCATGCGCATGATCGCACCCGTACTCACGCCGGTCTTCAGGATGCCGAAGACTCTCGCGACCGGATCGCCGATGATCCGCCTGGCGGCCGCCCGGCGCCCCCTTTTCTCGCGAAAGTCCAGGATGTCGCCGGCCCGAATGCCGAGGGGTTCCCGCAAAGCCTTAGGGATGGTGACACGGCCTTTCTGAGATACAAGCGCACTCACGTCCGGGGCTCCGCTTCAGGCGCGTTCAGCGCACCACCGGCTCGGGCTCGGCCGAGCCGTCGGCCCTGGGGTCGGAGGCGCCGTAGTTGACCCTGGTGCGCGCGTCGTGCAGGACCGCCTGGCCGCGGCCCATCTCGGTGGAGAACACTCCGACCTCTTTCAACTGGTGGCCCATGCGGCCTAATGCGTCGCGCACGGCGGGGGGCACGCGCGTTTCGATCATCGCGTCGCAGCCGGCGGCGGAGGACTTGGTGAAGCGCGGCGCTTCCATCGCCGCCTGGATGTTCATGCCGTAGTCGACGTGGTGCGAGACGAACTGCGCGTGCGCCAGCGGCTGGTTCGGGCCGCCCATGATCCCGAAGGCCATGTGCAAGCGGTCGCGCTCCATGTAGCCGGGAATGATCGTGTGGAACGGGCGCTTGCGCGGCGCCAGCACGTTGGGGTGTTTTGGATCGAGCGAGAAGCCCGCCCCGCGATTTTGCAAAACGAACCCAAATCCATCGACGCCCACGCCGGAGCCGAAGGACAGATAGATGCTCTGAATCCAGGAGACGACGTTGCCTTCGCGGTCCACCGCGGAGAGGTAGGTCGTATCGCTGCCGATGGGCTCGCCCGCCGCGACATTGCAGTTGGCGCGCGCGGGATCGATCAGCGCGGCGCGCTTGCGCGCATACTCCTTCGACAGCAGCCCGGCCACCGGCGGCTGAGCGAAGCGCGGGTCGGCGTTGTACTTCACCAGGTCGGAGTAGGCCAGCTTCATGGCCTCGATCTTCTTGTGCATCTCGGCCGTGGAGTGCGGCCCGTCGGGCGACGGCGGCGAGGTCTCCATGATGTTGAGCATCATGAGCGCGGCCATGCCCTGGCCGTTTGGCGGGAGCTGATAGACGCGCCAGCCGCGATAGTCGGTTGAAATCGGCGTCACCCACTCGGCCTGGAACTCAGCGAGGTCCTGGGGCGCCAACACGCCGCCGAGTTTCTTCGACGTGGCGACGATGGCGCGTGCGATCTCGCCCTTGTAGAAGGCGTCGCGGCCTTGCCCGGCGATCAGTCGCAGCGCCTTCGCCATGCCCAGGTTCTTAAAGATCTCGCCGACCTCGGGCGCGCGTCCTCCCGGCAGGAACACCGCCTTCGCCTCGGGAGTGATCGACGCGCGGCGCGTTCCGCCGGCCCAATAATCCTGGATGATCTCGGGCACCGGAAATCCCTGCTCGGCGTACGCGATGGCGGAAGCGAAGAGATCTTTCCAGGGCAGGCGGCCGAAGCGCGCGTGCGCCTGCGCCCAGCCCTCTACCGCGCCCGGAACCGTGACTGGGAGAATCCCCTCGCTGGGCATTCTGCGATGGCCGGCGCGCGCGACCAACTCCGGCGTCAACGCCTGCGGCGACCAGCCGCTCGAGTTGAGACCGTGGAGTTTCCCCGTGCGCGCCTCGCGGTAGATCATGAACATGTCTCCGCCGATTCCGCACATCATCGGCTCGGTGACGGCGAGCACGGCGTTGGCGGCGATGGCGGCGTCCACCGCCGAGCCGCCCCTGGCGAGGATCATGGCGCCCGCCTGCGAGGCCAGCGTGTGGCTGGCGGCCACGATGCCCTGCTGCGTGACAGTCATCGAGCGCGCCTGAGTGCGCCCCTGCGCGGAGAGTGCGGATGTCGTCATGGCGGCGATGAAAAGCGCCCGGCTGAACAGGGCCACGGCGTGTACCTCCCGAACTGCCAGCTTATTGTTTTCGCAAGCGGAATGCGAGAGCGCCGCTGTTGGGCCGGAGATGAATGCTTCTCACCCCGCCGGCATGTTGGAGGACCTCGCGGCCCGCGCTCTCGCCCGTCGCGGGGTGAAACCACTCGGCCTCATAGCGGCCGCGCGCGAGGTCCATCTCAAGTCGCGTTCGCTCCGGACCTTCCACGTACGCCGCCCACACGCGGCCCGGCGCGGAGAGCATCTGCACTTCAAGTCCCGGCGCGTGCCGCAGCGTCGTTGTGTCGGGCTTCATGCCGGCCAGCGGCAACTCCATCAGGAAACGGCGCAGAAAGCCGAGCTGCCTGCGAAAGGCCGGGCTGCCGCCGCCAGGTCCGTTCGCCGCCGTATCCGTGCCATCCTCGAAGCCCACGGTGAACGAGTAGTCGAGGCCGTTGAAGACCGCGCCTCCCGCGAGCATGAAGCGCCACGCCTCGCGCAGGTATTCGGCGTCGTCAGGCCCCAGAAAGCCCGATTCGTCGTACGCGATCGGCATGTTCCAGCCGTAATTGAGCCGGACGGCGCCGGGGTAGGCGTAGTGGAAATTGAGAATGTCGATATTGGGCGGAACCGCGGGCACGGCGAGCTGAAAGTTCGCGTAGTTGAGCGCCACCAGATGACGCCGGCCCAGCTTGCGCTCCTCTTCCGCGATCCATTGCGCCACGCGCGCCTGCCACTCGAGTGAATCCTGCGCCGGGATTTCGACGCGGTGCGGCCAGCGCTGAAGCGCGGGCGCGATCGCGTACTGGTGCAGGCGCGGGCCCATCGTGTGGCGGTCCGCCCAGGGCTCGTTCTGGATCTCCCAGATGAGGTTGTCGTGCGAGTTGAGTTCACGCGCGAGCCGCCGCACAAACGTTTCCTGGTGCGGGAGCGCGCCGCCGTTGTCGAGAGTGTGCAGCCTGCGGAAGTCCGCGAGCGTCGTGCCGTTGATGTTGTTCAACGGGTGAAGCGGGCTGCGCTTCCACTGCGGCTCGCCGTAATGCGAGGAGAACAGGGTCACTTCGACAACGATGCCGCGCCGCGCGGCTTCGCGGAGGAAGTCGTTGAGCCGCGCGAGGTAGCTCTCGTCGATGCGGGCGAGGTCGTACTTAGGGAGGCCGTCGGGGGCGAGTCCGGGTCCGCTGCGCGGCCACGGTGCGATGAATTCCGCCGGCGCGGGCGCGAGGTTGTTGCGCGCGATGCCGAACGCTCCGGGCTCCTCGACGTACGTGCCGGCGAAGATGCGCGTGTAGTTGAGGCCGTCGGCGGCCAGGGCGTCGAGGTACCTGGCGTACTGGAACTTCGCGTTAAGCACCGCGCCGTAATGCTCGCTGTTGGAGACAAGAACCGTGGGCTTGCCTCTGTATTGAAAGTAGTGGGGGTTCGCGGGATGGAGCGCGGCGGGCTGGGCGAGCGCCGCTGCGCCGAGGACGAATCCGAGCGTTGTCCGGAGCATGGGGATGGGAGCAGCATATCGCAGGATGGGCCAGTACCAAAAATGGTGAGACTTGTTGCAAATGAGGACGTAATCACTGTAAACTTGCCACTGGCCCCGCGCTGGAAGCCGCGGGAAACGGAGGATCAATCAATGAACATGAGCACTACCGGCCGGTGGACTCTGGCCCTGGCTGTGGCGGTCTTGATCGCGGCGCCTGCCTTCGCGCAAGCGCCCCCAGCATTGGAGAGCGCGAATGACAACGCGCCGTTCACTTTGAACGGGGTGACGTGGGCGAACAAGCAGGCGTTCATCGACAGTGGCGCCCGATGCGCCACCAAGCGCCTGACCGACGAGGAAGTGGAAGAACTTGAAGCCTGGTTCGTCGACTACCAGAAAAAGGTCTCGGAAGGCGCCGTGATCAACGTGACCGGAGGAACGATCAACGTCTACTGGCACGTGATCAACAATGGGCCAACGCTCTCGCAGGGAAACATACCGGATTCGCAGATCCAATCACAAATTAACGTGCTGAATGCGGCATACGGGCCTTGGGGCTGGAGCTTCAACCTCGCTGCCACCACCCGAACGACCAATTCCGTTTGGTACACCGCCGGTCCTGGATCCCAGGCTGAAAAGGATATGAAGAACGCCCTTCGTCAAGGCTCGGCCGATGATCTCAACATCTACTCGAACAACATGGGTGGCGGGCTGCTCGGTTGGGCGACGTTTCCCTCGTCGTACGCAAGTCAGCCGAAGATGGATGGCGTCGTGATCCTATACTCCTCTGTCCCCGGCGGCACGGCAGCTCCGTATAATATGGGAGACACCGGAACGCATGAAGTCGGCCACTGGATGGGGCTTTACCACACGTTCCAGGGCGGATGCGCGAGGAATGCCACAAATGGAGGCGATCTGGTAGCCGATACTCCGGCAGAGAAGTCGCCGGCTTATGGGTGTCCGGTCGGGCGGGATTCGTGCCGGAACATCGCCGGTCTCGATCCAATCACCAACTTCATGGATTACACCGACGACGCGTGCATGGATCGGTTCTCTGCCGGCCAGGATGCGCGCATGGACGCGCAGTTCACCACCTACCGCTACGGCAAGTAGTCCCACAGCCTGAAGGCTATGTTACGGAGAGCACGGGCAGATGCCCGTGCTCTTTGCTTTTGATGTACACTCCAGAAAACCGACCTCTGGAGGATGCAAATGCGCTACTCGATCCTCATCCTGGCGACGTTCTCTCTGGGCTCTCTCGCTCCCGCACAAACCATTGAGACTCCCTTCAAGCTGAACGGCGTCACCTGGGCCAGCAAGAAGGCCTTCATCGACAGCGGCGCGCGTTGCGCCACGCGGCAACCCACGCTGGACGAGACCGAAGAGGCCGAAGAGGGTCTCAGGAACTGGCTGCGTCGCGGACACTCGCCGCCGGCGGCCGCTGTCATCAACGTTTACTGGCACGTGATCAACAACGGCAGCGGCATTGCAAACGGCGACATCCCGGCGTCGCAGATCAATGCGCAGATCTCGGTGCTGAATGCAGCCTACGCCTCCGCCGGATTCAGCTTCAACCTGGCCTCGGTGGACCGCACGACCAACGCGGCCTGGTACACTGCCGGCCCCGGCTCGAAGGCTGAGGCCGAGATGAAGCGCGCGCTGCGCCAGGGAAGCGCGGACGACCTCAATATCTACTCGAGCAATCCAGGCGGCGGGCTGCTCGGCTGGGCGACCTTCCCGTCGTCGTACGAGAAGCGTCCGTACGACGACGGAGTGGTGATCCTCTACTCCTCGGTCCCCGGAGGCGACGCCGAACCGTACAACCAGGGCGACACAGGCACGCACGAGGTGGGCCACTGGATGGGGCTGTATCATACGTTCCAGAACGGGTGCAGCCGGTTCAACGACTACATCGCCGACACGCCCGCAGAGAAATGGCCAGCTTATGAATGCACTCCAGGCCGCGACACCTGCACCATGCCCACCGCGCCGGGCCTCGATCCGATCCACAACTTCATGGACTACACCGACGACGCATGCATGTTCGAGTTCACCGGGGACCAGGCCGCCCGCATGGCCGCGCAGTGGGCCGCCTACCGCGAGGGCAAGTAGCCTCGCGATGAGCCGCGCGGTCTTTTTCTTCTTCGCCACACTGATCGCAGCGCCGCTCTGCGCTCAGGAGCGCGTCGAGGTCCGCGTCGATCTCAGCGCGCGCACCGGGCCGATGAAACCCATCTGGGCCTACTTCGGCTACGACGAGCCGAACTACACCTACATGAAGTATGGGCGCAAGCTCGTGGCCGACCTCGCGGCGCTCGCGAGCGTGCCGGTCTACTTCCGCGCGCACCATCTGCTGTGCACCGGCGACGGCAAGCCGATGCTCAAGTGGGGCTCCACGAACGCGTACACCGAGGACGCCTCCGGCCGCCCGGTGTACGACTGGACGATCGTCGACCGCATCTTCGACACCTACGTCAACGCCGGCGCGAAGCCCTTCGTCGAGATCGGCTTCATGCCCGAGGCGCTGTCGGTGAAACCGCGGCCGTATACGCGCATCTGGCCCAAGCCCGACGACGGCATCGGCTGGAGCTATCCGCCGAAGGACTACGCGAAGTGGGCCGAGCTGGTGCGCCAGTGGGTGCTGCACTCGATCGCGCGCTATGGCAGGGCCGAGGTCGAAACCTGGTACTGGGAGCTGTGGAACGAGCCGGACATCTCCTACTGGCGCGGCACGCCGGAAGAGTACAACAGGCTCTACGACTACACCGCGGACGCCGTGAAGCGCGCGCTGCCCACGGCGCGCGTGGGCGGGCCGGCCACCACCGGTCCGGCGAGCGAGAAAGCCGCCGCGTTCCTGCGTCAGTTCCTCGCCCACTGCGCGCGCGGCGCGAACGCCGCGACGGGGCGCAAAGGCGCTCCGCTCGACTTCATCGCCTTTCACGCCAAGGGCAATCCGCGCGTGGTGGACGGGCGCGTGCGCATGGGCCTGATGAAGAACCTCCAGGACGTCGCGAAGGGCTTCGAGATCGTCGCGTCGTTCCCCGAGTTCCGCAAGACGCCGATCGTCCTCACGGAGTCCGATCCGGAAGGCTGCGCGGCCTGCTCCGCGCGGCTCTATCCCAATAACGCGTACCGCAACGGGACGATGTATTCGAGCTACACGGCGGTTCACTTAAAAGGCATCCTCGATCTCGCGGAGCGGCATCAGTCGAACATCGAAGGCATGTTGACGTGGGCCTTCGAATTCGAGGATCAGCCGTATTTCGACGGCTTCCGCTCGCTGGCGACGAACGGCATCGCCAAACCCGTGCTGAACTTTTTCAGAATGGCAGGCATGATGCGCGGCGATCGCGTCGTGGCCGAGAGCACAGGTTCGGTGGCGATCGACGACATCCTGCGCGCGGGGGTGCGCGAGCGGCCGGACATCAGCGCGCTCGCCTCCCGGGCGGACAAGGAAGCGGCCGTGATGGTGTGGAACTATCACGACGATGACAACGTGCGCGTGCCGGACAGCGAGGTCCGCGTCGCCGTGCGCGGGCTGCCGCCAGCCGCGGCGCGCGTCCTGCTGCATCACTATCGAATCGATGCGGACCGCTCGAACGCCTACACGGCGTGGAAGAGCATGGGCGGCCCGCAGGAGCCCGCCGCGGAGCAGTACGCCGCGCTCGAAGCCGCCGGACAGCTTCAGTTACTGGAGTCGCCGCAGTGGCTGCGCGCGAAGGACGGCGCGGTCGAGATGCCGCTGCGGCTCCCCCGCCAGGCCGTCTCCCTGCTCCGGCTCGACTGGTAACGCGCCTTTCAGTCGCGCCTCTCCCGCCGCGAGGGAATCCGCCAGAGATACACGGGGTGCGAGTCCACTTCGATCTTCTTCTCCGCCGTCCAGTCGCCCATATCGTGAAGGTTGGAGACCACGCGCGCGCCTGGTTTCAGCTCTTCGAGCAGCTTCGGCCTGAGCTTGAGATTGATCCACGGCCACAGGTAGAGCGTCACAACCGTCGCCTCGCCGATCTTCGCCTCGAACAGATCTTCGTTGCGGAACTCGACCTTGTCCTCGACGCCGGCGTTACGCGCGTTTTCTTTCGCTTCGCGAATGCGCTCGGGGTCGATGTCGATCCCGACGCCGCGCGCGCCGTAACGCCGCGCGGCCTCGATCACGACGCGGCCGTCGCCGCAGCCGAGGTCGTAGATGATATCGCCTTTCTTGACCTCCGCCAGCTCGAGCATTGCCCGCACGATCGCCGGCGTCGAAGGCTCGTAGCGCACATCCGGCGGCCGAAGCTTACGCTCTTCCTGCGCCGCTGCCGGCGCCAAGAGCAGACACAGAATCAGGAGCGCTTTCCCCATGGCCGAAGATGATATCAGCTTTCGGCGAGCCGACACCCGCCGCCGGGGCGCGTGCTCGAATGCGGCCATGGCGCCCCGCTTTCTCTGCCGAAACCGGGTTGACATGGGTCGCCGATCTGGGCGCCAGGGGCCATGCGGAGGAGGTCTTCAGGGCTCCGACACGCGCTCGGCGCTCGAAACATTAAGCAACTTTAATGTTGTCGGGCGGTTGACGGGACGGGGTGCTTCCGATAGACTGCTTTCAGCGATGCATCAGACAAAATATATTATGTATCGTGCATAGGGGTGATCTTCCCCGCCAATTCTTCCCGGCGCGGACCTTTGAGCCCGAACTTGTGCTTCCGAATCGCCGGAGACAATGCGATTGCTGCCGGCGGTTTGCTGCGCACGCCGCGAGGCCGGGCCCTGTTGGGGCACGGTTCGGGCGAAATCGCTCCGGCAGCGGTCTGATCGGTTTCTATGAAGTTTTTCGGCGTGCAGGAGTTTCGGCGATCCCGGAATTGCCGGGCGCCAGCGCCGAGGGAGTTTCCGACAATGCGAAATCGCAGTGCAATTCGCGGAACCGGCGGCTGTGCCGGCCGCTGAACGGCCTGCCATGATCCACCAGGGCGGTTCGCAATGGCGATGCCCACGACTCTCACCGAGGACGAACCATGAAAGTAACGACAACCACATGCATTTCGATTGTCTTGCTGCTTCTGATCTGCCTGGCGCTGCCGGGGCAGGAAGTACGCGGGACGCTCCTGGGACGAGTAACCGACCAGACGGAAGGCGCCGTGGTAGGCGCCGCTGTCCATGCATTGAATCCGGCCACCGGAGTGCGCGCTTCGACGACGACGAATTCCAGTGGAGACTATCTGTTCCCCTTCCTCATTCCGGGCGCCTATGAGCTGACGGTAGAGGTAGCGGGATTCAAAACCTACCGGCGGCCCGGCATCAGCATCCGCGTCAACGACCGCGTGGCGGTGGACGTGGTGCTGGAGGTGGGCTCGACCTCGGAGAGCATCAACGTTACCGCCGAGTCGCCGATCCTCGACACGTCCACGGCGTCCATGGGCCAGGTGATCGACAGCAGGACCGTTCTGGACCTGCCTTTGAAGGACGGCATGGTCGTCGTATTGGCCACGCTCTCGCCCGGCGTCAACTTCCTCCCGCAGAGAACGGGTTACACGCGCCCGTTCGACGTAGGAACGCCGTCTCAGATCTCGATCGACGGCACGCGCACCGGCAGCAATGAGTTCATGCTGGACGGCGCGCCAAACATGCACCGCGGCAACGTCTCCTATTCGCCGCCGCCGGGCGTCGTCGAGGAATTCAAAGTTCAGACCGCGACGTTCGACGCCAGTTACGGCTACATGGCCGGCGGCGCGCTCAACATGAGCCTCAAGTCGGGCACAAACACCGTCAACGGCCAGATGTACTACTTCCTGCAAAACCCCGCGCTCAACGCGAACCGGTTCTTCTCGAACCGCGTGGGAGCGGAGAAAGCGAATTTCCGGCTGCACCGGTGGGGCGGGAGCGCCAGCGGACCCGTGAACATCCCGAAGCTTTACGAGGGCCGCAACAAAACCTTCTGGATGTATGGCTACGAGGGGATTTGGAGCCTCGACCCGACGCCTTATGTGATCGAAGCGGTCCCGAGTCCGGCCATGCGTCAGGGGAACTTTTCCGAATTGCTGGCGCTCGGGCAGAACTATCAGATCTACGATCCGTTCACGACCACGCCGGCGGCCGGCGGACGATTCAGCCGCCTGCCCCTGGCCGGCAACATCATCCCGGCAAACCGGATCAATCCCGTGGCGAAGAATATCGCGGCGCTGTGGGATCTGTCGAACCAGGCGGGCACGGCCGACGGCACGAACAACTACACGAAGGCCAAGAACGCTCTGGACATCTACTACAACCACATCGTGCGCATCGACCACAACATCTCCGACAAGCAGCGATTCTTCGTGCGCACGATGTTCACCGAAATGGACCGCGACGAGAACTTGCGTCACAATCTGGCGTTCGGCAACAAGTACCTGCGCTGGAATCGCGGCGCGGGCTTCGATCACGTCTACGTGGTTTCGCCGAAGCTGTTCATCAACACGCGCTACAGCTACGCCCGGTTCATCGAAAACGTCCCGCCGCTTCAGAACGGCTGGGACCTCGCCGGATTGGGCTTCTCTCCGCAGTACATCAACCAGATCAATGCCGTCGATCCGCGCGCCATCCGGCTTCCGCGCATTCAGGTCGGCGGGTATTCGGAGCTATCCACGGCGACCAACGCTCCGTTCCACAACGACACGCACGACGCCGCCACCAACCTCACCACGATCTCCGGCGCGCACACGCTGCGCTACGGCGCTGCGTTCCGCACCTACCGCGAGAATCGCTACGACTTCGGGCACTCGTCCGGCAGTTTCGCCTTTGGAACGAACTGGACGCGCGGTCCGCTCGACACTTCTCCGGGCGCGCCGATGGGGCAGACGATGGCGAGCTTTCTTTACGGTCTGCCCACGGGCGGATTCTTCCCGATCCAGGATTCCTACGCCGAGCAAGGCACCACCTGGGCCTTCTACCTTCAGGACGATTGGAAGCTCAGCAAGAAGCTGACGCTCAGCATCGGCTTGCGCTACGAGCTGGCGTCTCCGCTCACCGAGCGATTCAACCGCAGCGTTCGGGGATTCGAGGCCGCGGCCATCACTCCCGTCTCGGCCCAGGCGGAAGCCAACTACGCCCGGCAGCCGATCGACCAGGTGCCGGCGTCGCAATTCAAGGTGCGCGGCGGCCTGACGTTCGCCGGCGCCGGCGGCCTGCCGCGGACGCTCTGGAAGACCGATGCGAAGAACCTGATGCCGCGTTTCGGATTCGCCTATTCGATGACGCCGAAAACGGTGATTCGCGGCGGCTACGGCATCTACTATGAGCCGATCGCCGTGCGGAACGTGCACGTCAATCAGACGGGCTTCAGCCGCTCGACGGACTTCGTCGCCTCGGTTGACAACGGCCAGACATTCATCGCGAACCTGACAAATCCGTTCCCGGACGGATTCCTGTTCCCGCTCAAGGCCAGCGGCGGCGTAGCCACGAATCTTGGCCAGGGAATCAGCTTCTTCAACGAGAGCATCCGCAACCCATACATGCAGCGCTGGCAGTTCGCCGTCCAGCGGGAACTCATCAAGAATACCCTGCTCGAGGTTTCCTATGTCGGCAACAGGGGCACGCGGCAACGGATGGGTCAGCCCCTGAACCCCGTGCCGGCGCAGTATCTCAGCACGTCGCCGGTGCGCGACCAGCAGACCATCAACTTCCTCAACGCGCAGGTGCCGAATCCGTTCTACCCGCTGCTGCCGCGGACAAGCCTGGCGGGCACCACCGTGTCCCGCTCGCAGTTGCTGCGCCCGTACCCGCAGTTCACCGGCGTCAGCATGGACGTGAACCAGGGCTACTCCTGGTATCACTCGATGCAGGTGCGTTTCGAGAAGCGCTTCGCGCAGGGCCTGTCGTCGACATTCTCTTACACGTGGTCCAAGCTGATGGAAGCGCGCGAGCGGCTGAACGAGGTCGACCCGATGCCGCACGAGGTGATCTCGGACCAGGACCGCACTCACCGGATGGCGGGGACCTTCATCTACGAGTTGCCTTTCGGCCCGGGGAAAGCCCTGGGGGCGGGCGCCGGGCGGGGCATGGCGCGCATCATCGGCGGCTGGCAGTTGCAGGGCATCTACACGCTTCAGAGCGGAGAGCCGCTGGGATTCGGCAACGCCATCTTCACGGGCAACCTGAAGGACATCCCGCTGCCGCGCGGCGAGCGCACGGTGGACCGCTGGTTCAACGTCGACGCCGGGTTCGAGCGCAACCCGAGCCGGGTGCTCGGCGCGAACATCCGAACGTTCCCCATCCGGTTTTCCGGCGTCCGGGTGGCCACGCTGAACAACTGGGACCTTTCGCTGATCAAGAATACGCAGATCCGCGAGAAGCTGAAGGTGCAGTTCCGCATGGAGGCGATCAACGCGCTGAACCATGCTCAATTCCTCGGACCGAACACCGATCCGACCAGCACCGCGTTCGGCCGCGTGACCGACGAACGCGCCTGGCCGCGGGTCGTCCAGTTCGGCCTGAAAATGCTTTTCTAGAAACCTTCGCCGCGCGCGGCCCGGAAAAACGTTTTCCGGGCCGCGCGCCGGAAAACAGTTGCAGAATAATCTGATCATTCCGGAGTAAAACCTCGATGAAAACGAGAATGCAAATTCTTTCCTGCGCCGCGGCGCTCAGCATCACGTCCGCCTGGAGTCAACCCCCCGCGCAGCCTGCCAAGCCCACACCCCCGTTCTCCCGCCAGATGCTGGAGGTGAAGCAATATACCCAGGCGGAGAACGAGGCGATTGTCGCCAAGTTCAAGGGACTGCGTTCCACGGATGTCTACGACGCCCTCCAGGCCGTGGGGCTGCACAAGGTGACCGTCATGGACCGCGAGATCGGCCCGATGTGGACCGACAACGAGGACTTCAGCCACACCGTCTACGGCGTAGCCATCACGCTGCGGCTGGTGCCGCCCCAGGAGACTCCGCCGAACACGGAGTTCAAGTCGAACGCCGAGATGCAGCAGTGGCAAAGGACGTGGAGCAAGCGCCATATGCAGAGCGGCATCAGCGCCTACATGGCGCCGGACACCGTGCTGGTGATTGATGCCCCGATCCGGGCGGACAACGGCTTTTGCGGATCGAACAACGCGCTGGGATGGAAGCTGCGCGGCGTCCGCGGCATCGTGACCAACGCCGGCTGCCGTGATTCGGACGAGATGCAAAAGGCCAAGATCCCGGTCTACCAGCGCGACTCGACCCGCTTCATCAACGAGGGCACGATCGCGGTGGAGTCCTACAACACGCCGGTGGTCGTCGGCGGCGCGCTGGTGATGCCCGGCGATGTCATCGTCGCCGATCTGGATGGCGTGGCGGTGGTGCCGCGCGCAAAGGCGGAGCTGGTGGCAAAGATCGCGATGGAGATCCGGACGGGAGATAACCTGACGCGGCGCAAACTCTACGAGAAGGGCGGCATGAAGCCCGACTTCACCCTCAAGCAGTAGGGGGTTGCGTCCGGCCGCGTTCCCCGAGGGGGACGCGGTAGCTGGTATGTGTGAAGGAGCGGCCGCGCGCGGCACAGTGCGCGGGCGGCCGCCGTTTCGTGAAAGCGACTCAAGTCCAACAATCACTCGAGAGGTATTGGAAGCATGAAGATGACAGGAAGAATCGGCGCGTTTCTCATTTTGAATTGTCTGGCAACCGGCGTCTTCGCCCAGGCTCCTCCGGCCAGGCCGGGCGGCCAGCGGCCGCAGCCGGCGCAGATGGCGCCTCAGACGCTGCCGGACCAGGTGAAGCTGTTCATTCCTTATAAGGAATATTCCCAGGAAGATAATAACCGAATTTTGAAAATGTACGAATTCCTTCGCGTCTCGGATGTCAGCGACGGCATGGACGTGGTCGGGCTGAAAGACGTGGGAGTGGTGGATCAGGAGATCAAGGCCCTGTGGCGCGATACGGACAACTTCACGCACCGCGTAGTGGGCATCGCCGTCACGGCCCGCTACGTGCCCACCAACAAGCGCGTCTATAAAATGGAGCCGGCCGAGATCGGCCGCTGGTACAGGGACATCACTCCGGAGACCTTCATGCCGGCGCTGTTTCCAGGCTCGGTGCTGGTCATTGATGCCGAGGGCGACGGCGAGTCGCGCACCATCGGTTCCAGCAACATCCTGGCGTGGCGCAAGGCGGGCATGCGGGCCGTGATCACCGGCGGCGGGCTGGCCGACAGCGACGAGATCATTCACCACAAGGTGCCGGCTTATTACAAGCGCCTGGCGCGGGGCATCCGGCCGGGGCGCAATGAGCTGGAATCGGTCAACCGCCCGGTGACGCTCGGCGGCGTGCTGGTGCGGCCCGGCGACGTGGTCGTGGCCGATGGCGACGGCGTCGTCGTGGTCCCCAGGGAGCACGCCGAGGAGGTTGCGAAAGCATCGATGCAGTTCCTCGATAACGTACAGCTCGAGCGGTTCAAGAAAGCCAATCCGGGTGTGAAGATCCCCTGACCGGGCTCGCCCTTCCCGCGACTGGCCGCACGGAGGTGAAGAGTGAAAGTAGGCTTTATCGGCTTGGGCGCAATGGGACTGCCCATGGCAAAGCGGGTCGCCGGTGCGGGCTTCGAGACCTATACGACGTTCCATCGGCGACGAGAGCCGGCGGATGAACTGGCGGGCCTCGGCGCGCGCGTGCTGGCCACGCCCGCCGAGGTCGCCGCGGCCTCAGACACGGTCATCACCATCTTGCCGGCCGATGCGGAGCTGAGAGAAATCGTGCAGGGCCGCGCCGGTCTGATCGAGGGATTCTCGCCGGGGAAGATCCTGGTCGACATGACCACCGGGACGCCGGGCTGCCTCCAGCAACTGGAGAAGCCGCTTGCCGCCGCCGGCGTCCGCGTTCTCGATGCCCCGGTCAGCGGCGGCACACCCGCCGCGGCGCAGGGAACCCTCACCATCATGGTTGGAGGCGATGAGGACCTGCTGGCGCAGTGCCGGCCATTGCTGGAAACGATGGGCAGCCGGATTGTCCACGTGGGCCCGGTTGGGCAGGGCAAGGTCGTGAAGATGGTGAATCAGAGTCTCGCGGCGCTGCATTTGCTGGCGATCGGAGAGGCGTTCGCCCTTGGCGTCAAATGCGGCGCGAGCCCGCAGACGCTGTACGACGTGATCAAGACCTCGTCGGGCTATTCGCGGATGATGGATCTGCGGCTTACCGATTTTCTGCTGTCGGGCTCGTTCCAACCGGGCTTCAAGCTCGACCTGATGAAGAAGGACGTAAATCTCGCCGTGGATTCAGCGCGCTCCCTGGGCGCTCCATTGATGTTGACGTCAACCGCCGCGCAGATCTTCGCGGCAGCCAGCGCCGCGGGCAAAGGAGAGCTCGATTTCTCGGCGGCGGCGCAGTTTCTCGCCGGGCTGGCGGGCGTGGACCTGCATCGGGCCGCAGTGGCGGCGCAATCGGAAGTGGAAGGAGGATCGGTGTGATGCGGGAAGTACAGAGTAGCGTCATTGAGGGTCTTCTGGAGTTCGATCCGGCGACGTTGTACGAAGCAGCGGGGCAGCGCGGCATGGTGGACCCCTCGATCAAGCCGGCGTGGGCGGGCGCGCGGCTCGGCGGGGCGATCTTCACGGCGGAGTGTCCTCCGCGGGACAACCTGATGCTGCATCACGCGGTGGCGTGCGCGCCGCCCGGCTCGATCATCGTGGCCAACATCGGCTCGTATCTGCTGGCCGGCGCGTGGGGCGAGATTCTGACCACGGCGGCGCAGGCGCGCGGCATCGCGGGGCTCGCCGTGGATGGGGCGGTGCGCGACGTCGATGCGATCGCGGAGCGGCGCTTTCCTGTGTTCAGCCGCGGCCTCGCGATCGGCGCCTGCACCAAAGAGAGGCTCGGCACGCTGAACCAGCCCATTCAGTTCGGCGGGCTGACTGTCCGGCCGGGCGACATCATCGTCGGCAACTCCGACGGCATCGTCATCGTCGAGTCCGAGCGGGCGGAAGAGGTGTATGAAAACGCTTTGCGCCGGCGGATGAACGAGACGCGCATCATGCAGGAGATCGAGAGGGGGAAGACCACCGTGGAGCTGCTCGGCCTGGCCGGGCATCCACAGATCGAGAACGGCAAGGAATGACGGCGAATGCTCAATCGGCCGCGGCGGAGACGAACGGTTTCCGCCGGTACCGGGAAGAGGATCTTCTCGCGTTCTGTAGCGCCGTGCTGGAGCGTCTCGGCGTGCCGCCGGGCGACGCGCGTCATGTCAGCGAATGCCTGGTGTACGCCGACTTGCGGGGCGTGGACTCGCACGGCGTCATCCGTTTGCCAGTTTACGCGCGGCGGTTGCAGGCGGGCGTGGTCAATCCGCGGCCGGCGATGAAGGTGGAATCGCGGTTCAGCGCGGCGGCGCTGCTCGACGCCGACAACGGGCTGGGCGCCGCGGCCGGCGTTCGCGCCATGGAGACGGCGCTCGAGATGGCCGAGACCAGCGGCATCGCTTTCGTCGGCGTGCTGCGGAGCAATCATTTTGGCGCAGCGGGTTATTACGTCGAGGAGGCGTTGCGGCGCAAGTACATCGGCGCCGCGTTCACCAATGCGCCTCCGAACATGGCGCCCTATGGGGGCATGCAGCGGTTTCTCGGAACCAATCCGCTGGCGATCGGAATTCCCGCGGGCGCTGAGCGCCCTTTGCTGTTTGACGCATCCACCAGCGTCACCGCGCGAGGCAAGATCATAGTCGCCGCACAGCGCAACCTCCCGATTCCCGAGGGGTGGGCCATCGACCCCGCAGGAAATCCGACGACCGACGCCGCGAAAGCGCTCGCCGGGGCGGTGCTTCCCTTCGGCGGCGCGAAGGGTTCGGCCATCTCGTTCATGATCGACATCCTCTGCGGCGTGCTCACGGGAGCCTCGTTCGCGCTGCACCTGAACACGCTCGAGAATCTCAACGCGGTGCAGAATCTGGGGCACGCGTTCGTCGCGCTGCGGACGGACCTGTTTCTGCCGCGCGCCGTGTTCGAGCGGCGCATGGACGAGATCCTGCGGATGCTCAAGTCGTCGCCGCCGGCTCCGGGCGTCGAGCGGGTGATCGTGCCGGGGGAGCCCGAGGCTGAGATGGCAAGGCGGAACCGCGCCGCTGGAGTCCCTCTTTCGGCGGAGACTGTCAATGAGCTCGTGGAGCTGGGCGCCCAGGCGGGCGTCCTCTTCCCTGACGCGTGCGCAGCTCAATCGCAAGAGGAGACGACTCCCGTATGATCTTCGACGCTTCGCAGTCATTCAATTTTCTTCCTGTTCCCACCGACATCCACTTCGGGCTCGGGGTGCTCAAAAAGCTGCCGGAGCTGGTAAAGTCGCTCGGCGGCAGCAGCGCCTTCGTAGTGACCGATCCGGGGATCCGCGCTTGCGGCATTCTCGATGAGGTCGAACGCCTTCTGGCGGCGGCGGGCATCGGAACGGCGGGCTACGAAAAGGTGAAGCCCGACTCCGGCTCTCGTCTGATCGAGGAAGCGACGGCGGAGTTGAAGCTCAGCGGCGCGGGCGTGGTGATCGGAATCGGCGGCGGCAGTTCGCTCGATACAGCCAAGGCGGTTGCGGCGCTGGCGACGAATCCGGGCTCGCCGCTAAATTATATCGGCCTACACAAGGTGAAGGCGCGTCCGCTCCCGATGATCGCCATCCCCACCACCGCCGGAACGGGCAGCGAGGTCACGCTCTGGTCGGTCTTCACCGACGAGGCGCGCAAGTTGAAAGTGGCGATCGGCAGCGTGCTGATCTTTCCCGCCGTCGCTCTCTGCGATCCCGAGCTGACCGTGGGTCTGCCGCCGCAATTGACAGCCGCCACCGGCATGGACGCGCTCGGACACGCGATCGAATGCTACACGAACAACGCCTGCCAGCCGATCTCCGGCGCGCTCGCGCTGCGGGCGATCGAGCTGATCGGCCGCCATCTTAGAAGCTGCGTTCTGAACGGGCGGAACCGGGAATCGCGTTACGCGCAGATGCTTGCCAGCACGCTCGCGGGCATCGCCATGAATCCCACGCGGCTCGGCCTGGCGCACGCGCTGGCGATGCCCCTCGGGAGTTATGAATTGCAGGTTCCCCACGGCATGGCGATCGCGATCACGCTTCCGCACGTCATGGAATACAACTACGTGTCGGAGCCGGACCGATATGTGGATGTGGCGCGGGCGTTGGGCGAACCGGTGGATGGCCTTCCCAGGCTGGAGGCCGCGCATCGCGCCGTGGAAGCGGTGAAGCGTCTGGCGGCCGATGCCGGCATACCCGCGGGCCTGTCGTGCTACGGCGTCACAGGACAGCACGTGGGGCCGGTCGTCGCCGAAGCCATGAAGAGCGGCAACGTCCCGGTGAATCCGCGGCTCACGACCGCGGAGGACCTCATGGAAATTCTGAGGAGATCTCTTTGAAATGCTTGTGATGACCAGACATGCAAATTTCATCGGCGGCGCGTGGGGCGCTCCGCGCGGCGGCCAGTATTACGAGACCCGCAATCCGGCCAGGCCGCTGGAGACGCTCGGTGAGTTCCCCAAGTCCGGCGATGCGGACGTGGCGGCGGCACTGGAGGCCGCGGAGGCCGCACTGCCATCGTGGGCCGCCACGCCGGGACCGCAGCGCGGGGCCATTCTCTTCCGCTTCGCGGATCTGCTGGAGCAATCCAAGAACGAACTGGGCCGTATCATCACGCTCGAGCAGGGCAAGGCGCTCGGAGAAGCGACGGGCGAAGTCGGGCGCGCGGCGGCCGAGGCGCGTTTCATGGCCGGCGAGGCCAGCCGGACCACCGGGCAAACCTTTCCCAGCGAGCGCGCGGGCTTCACGTGCTCGACCGTGCTCGAGCCGCTCGGCGTGGTGGCCGCCATCTGCCCGTGGAACTTTCCCGTCGTCACGCCGGTGCGCAAGCTGGCCCCGGCGCTGGCCTACGGCAACACGGCCATCCTCAAGCCCGCATCGCTGACGCCGTGGTCGTCCATCTACCTGTTCCAGCTTCTGGAGAAGGCCGGGCTCCCGCCCGGCGTGGCGAACCTGGTCACGGGGCCGGGCGGAGCGGTGGGCGAATGCATCCTCGCCGATGAGCGCGTGCGCGGGATCACATTCACCGGGTCGACCAGCGTGGGCCGGCGCATTTATGAGGCCGCCGCGCGGCGCATGGCGCGGGTCCAGCTCGAGTTGGGCGGCAAGAACCCCGCTATCGTGTTCGACCACGACGACCTCGACGGCGCCGCCCGCGAGATCGTCGCCGCGGCGTTCTTGTGCAGCGGCCAGAGATGCACGGCGCTGAGCCGCGTCATCGTTTCCGAAGCGCAGGCCGACGCGCTGGTGGAGCGTATCCTCTTTTATGTGGGGCGCATCAAAGTCGGCGACGGGCTCGCCGAGGGCACGACCATGGGCCCGCTGGTGAGCCGCGGACAACTGGAGACCGTTGTGGATTACGTGCGCCAGGGCAAAGAGTCCGGCTGCGCGCTGCTGGCGGGCGGGCGCGTGCTGGTGGACGACCCGGATCGCGAGGGCTACTATCACGAGCCCACGGTGTTCGACAGCGTGCCGCCCGATTCACCGCTCGCGCTCGAAGAGATCTTCGGGCCGGTGCTGCCGGTGGTCCGCGTGAACAGCGTCGAGGACGCCGTCCGCGTCGCCAACGGCACGCGCTACGGGCTGGCCGCCTCGGTGTTCACGGCGCGCCTCGATCTGGTCAACAGGTTTACGAGCGCCATCCAGGCGGGCATGATCCACATCAACCACGGCACGGCGAGCCAGGCGCATATTCCGTTCGGCGGCGTGAAAGACTCAGGCCAGGGAGCCTATTCAATCGGGTCCACCGCCCGGGACTTCTTTACGAACCTGAAGAGCGTCTATGTCAAGTGGTAACAAATCAGTAAGCTCAAAGCCGCATGAGCTGGAGCCCCTGCGCGAAGTGCTCCAGTTGGGAACGCGCGTCTACAAAGTAATCCTCGACGGCATCGTGAGCGGCCGCATCGAGCTGGGCACGCAGCTCCGGCCCGACACGATCGCCCGGCAATTGGACGTCAGCACTACTCCGGTGCGTGAGGCGCTGTACCGGCTTGAGAACGACGGACTGCTGATTAAGCAGCCGTACCAGGGCTGGTTCGTCCGCGAGTTCACCGTGGACGAGATCAAGGACCTTTACGAGTTCCGCGCCGAGATGGAGTGTTTCAGCGTGCGGCTCGCCTGCCAGCGCATCACCCCTGAAGAGATCGAGTGGCTGAGCAATCATCAGTCGTCCGGCAAGGCGGCCCTGGAAGCGGGCGATATGGACGCCTATCGCGTCTATAATCGCGACCTGCACATGGCGATCCTGCGCGCCGCGCGCAACTCCCATCTGCTCTCGGTGATGGGCCAGTTTGCGCTCCAGAGCGAGCTTCTCATGGTGAGAACGATCGGCCTCGCCGGCAGGCCGCAGCGCGCCTTTCAAGAGCATGGCCGGCTGATCGAGCTCATCGCGGAGCGTGACACGGCCGCCGCGGCGAAGGCCATGGAGGACCATCTTCTCAGCGCGCTCGGCGACATCCTGCGGTGGAATCTCGGCCGCCGCCCGCACGAAGAGGAGAAGGCGGCAGCCTCAGGCGCGGGCGGAACAAACTCCGATCACGGCGGCGGAGCGACCGCATGAGCCCGAAGGCGAAACGATACGCCGTCATTGCGTCGCTCTTTGTCCTCTCCCTCATCACCTACATCGACCGCGCCGCGATTTCGGCGGCCAAGGGGCCCATGGCCGCCGAGTTGTCTCTTTCCGACAGCGCCGTGGGGCTCGTGTTCAGCGCCTTCGCGCTGGGTTACGCGGCGGCGCAAATCCCCTCGGGCTGGTTCGCGGACCGCTTCGGCCCCCGGATCGCGCTCGCGATCGTCGTCGCGCTCTGGAGCGTTCTCACCTCGCTCACCGGGGCGATGCACTCGTTGGGTCCGCTGCTTGCCGTGCGCTTCTTGTTCGGCATCGCCGAGGCGGGCGCCTTTCCAGGATCAGCTCGGGTGTTCTACAACTGGCTCCCGGCCGGCGAGCGCGGCATCGCCAACGGAATCCTTTTCTCCGGCGCCCTGCTGGGAGGAGCCGTGGCCTTCCCCTTCTGCAACTGGCTGCTCGAAAGCTTCGGCTGGCGCCACGCCTTCTACTACCTGGGCATTCCGGGCTTCGTCTGGGTGGCCTGCTGGCTGACCTGGTTCCGCGATTATCCGCGCGAGAGGGTCGTTCACGAGGCGGCGGCTTCGGGGCCCCGGGTTTCGTTCGGGCAGGTGTTCCGCTCGCGGGTAATGATGTTGAATATGTTCCAGTATTTTGCTGGTAATTTCACGTTTTTTATCTGCATTTCATGGTTTCATCCCTATCTTATTGCGAATTATGGGATTTCCAACGGACAGGCGGCGCGCCTGGCGATGATTCCCCTGCTGTGCGGAGCGGGTGCGAACTGGGTTTCAGGCCTGTTCGTGGATGCTCTGTACAAGGCCGGACACCGCGCCTGGTCGCGGCGATTACCCGCGATTATCGGCTTCGTCCTCGCTGCGAGCGGCGTTTTCGCGGTTTCCTTCGCCGGCAGCTCCACGGCCGCCGTCGCCGCCTTCGCCGTGGCCCTGTTCGGAGTTGAGATGACGATCAGTCCAAGCTGGGCGTTCTGCCTGGACATCGGCGGTACGAACTCAGGCGCCGTTTCCGCGTCGATGAACATGGTTGGAAACTTCGGTGGCTTCGTCAGCGCGAACGCCTTCCCCTTCCTGCAACGCCTCTCGGGCAGCTCAGCCGCCTATTTTCAGGTCGCCGCCGCCTTGAACGTCGCCGCGCTGCTGTGCTGGTTTCTGATGCGCGCGCGACAAGACCGTGCAGTGCGGAGCTCGCCCGCGCCGGCTGGCGTTCAGAGGCCGGACGGCGCCAGCTAGGACCGCGGAATCAAGCGCGCGTTACTTCGGCTGCGCCGCCAGCAGCACCACCGTGCTGCGCGCGTTGGCGATGTAATGATCGGGCGGATTGAGCCGAATCTCGCGGCCTGCCACGGCGAAGTCCTCGCCCGCCGCCAGGCTTGTGTCGATCGCGAGATACCAGGCGCGCGGCGCCACAAGCAGAGGCAGCTTCACCCACTGCGGTTTGAAATCCCCATTGAAGATGAAGAAGAGCCGCTCCACGTCGAGCTGCGCTCCGTCTTCGCTCGTATCGAGTTGGTAGCAGAGCGTGCGCGCCTCGGGGTCGCCCCATGCCGGCTGGCCGCCGTCCGGCGCAAACCACGACAGGTCGGGGATGCCGTCCGCGTCGAGATCTTTTCCGAGAAGAAACTTGCGGCGCTGGAGCGCCGGGAAACGCCGCGTAAACGCGATCGCCTTGCGGACGAACTCCAGGAAGTCGCCGTTCTTGCCGGCAAGCCCCCAATCGAACCAACTGATCTCGTTGTCCTGGCAGTAGGCGTTGTTGTTGCCCTGCTGCGAGCGCGCGAATTCATCCCCGCCCAGGATCATGGGCGTCCCGCACGCGAACAGCAATGCGCACACGTGGTTCTTCATCAACCGCCGGCGCAGCGCGAGGACCTCCGCGTCGTCCGTCTCGCCCTCCACGCCGCAATTCCACGAGTTGTTGTCGTTGGTTCCGTCCTGGTTGTTTTCGCCGTTACGTTCGTTGTGTTTCGAGTTGTAGGAGACCAGGTCGTTCAGCGTGAACCCATCGTGGCAGGTGACGAAGTTGACGCTGTTGTACGCCGAGCGCCCGTCGTCTCCATAGAGATCCGCCGACCCCGTGATCCGCCACCCCATCTCCGCAAGCTGACCCGGATCGCTTTTGACGAAACGCCGCAAGGTGTCGCGAAACCGCCCGTTCCACTCCGACCAGTCCACCGGGAAGTTGCCCACCTGGTAGGTCCCGATATCCCACGGCTCGGCGATCAGGATCGCGCGGTTCAACACCGGATCCTGCGACACCGCATCGAAAAAGCCGGCCGACCCTCGAAACGCGCCGTCCTCCGTGCGGCCCAGCACGCTCGCCAGGTCAAACCGAAAGCCGTCGACATGCATCACCTCCACCCAGTAGCGCAATGAATCCATCACCAGCCGGATTACGGCCGGGCTGTCGAAGTTCAGGCTGTTTCCGCAGCCGGTCCAGTTCATGTAGTAACGCCGCGGAGCGTCCGGCGGCCCGGTGAGCGCGTAGTAGGCGAGATTGTCGATCCCGCGCAACGACATGGCCGGGCCCATCTCGTTGCCTTCGCCCGTGTGATTGTAGACGACGTCGAGGATCACGTGAATGCCGGCACGGTGCAGCTCGCGCACCAGCGTCTTGAACTCCGCCACCTGGCAGCCGGGCGTGCTGCGCGTGCTGTACGACCACTCAGGCGCGAAGAAGCCTATCGAGTTGTAGCCCCAGTAATTGGTGAGGCCTCTGGCGATCAGAAAATCGTCGACGTAGTACTCGTGCACGGGCAGCAACTCCACCGCGTTCACGCCCAGTTCCGTGAGATGCGGGATCTTCTCAATGAATCCGAGATACGTTCCCGGCGAGCTGACGCCGGAGGATGGATGAGCAGTGTAGCCCTTGACGTGGACCTCGTAGATCACCAGCTCCTCGAGCCGGCCGCCGGGCGAGCGCACGCCCTGCCAGTCGAACGCATCGTCGATTACGACGCCCTTGGGGACGATAGCCGCATTGTCGCGCCGGTCCGGCATCAGATCCCCCGCGCCGGGCGTCGGATCATAGGGCAGCAGCAGGTTGTCTGCGTTGCGGAATTTTCCCGTCACGGCCTTCGCGTACGGATCGAGCATCAGCTTCGCATCGTTGAACCGAAGGCCGAACTCCGGCCTGTATTCGCCGCGAATCTTGTACCCGTAAAGCTGGCCGGCGCCGGCTCCATGAACCTTGGCGTGCCAGATGAACTTATCCCGCTCGCGCAATCGAATCACGTCGGCCGGCTCGCCCGCCGGCGAGTCGAACAGCAGCAGAAAAACCTCCGCCGCGTGTTTTGAGTAGATGGCGAAGTTCACGCCATCCTCGCAGAGCGTGGCCCCAAGAGGAAATGGGGAGCCCCTCTCCACTGTCTTCGTTGTGCGGTTTTCGAGCGTCATGACAAAGCCTCCGAATCGCGCGCTTACCGGAACGCGGGCTTCACCGCGTAGGGCTTCACCCGTCCGGCCTTAATCTCATAGATCCGGCGGTGCGTCCGCCGCGCCGCCTCTGTCAACTCCGCGTACGGCAGATCCAACACGTTGAGGAAGCCGTAGTTCAAACGCTCCTGGTCCGAGGGCCGCCCCGTCGGCAGATCGTCCACGAGCTGGAACCAGTGCGCGCCCAGCATCGCCGGATGCGCAGCCGCGTTTTCGGCGTAGTAGCGGTACGCCTTGCCGCGTTCCATTTGGTCTTTCACCTTGTGCACCCAGTAGAACAAACCCTGCAACCCGCGTCCAGGCGCGCACGCCGTGAACTCGCCGATCATGATCGGCCGCCCCGACACCTTCGCGAAGTGATCGAGCTTCGCGTGATCGGGCGCGAAGAGATCCGTGTAGATGTTGATGCTGAAGACGTCGAAGACGGCGCTCATCTTCACCCATTCATCGTGCGGGACGCCCGCATAGCGGATGCCGAGCACGAGGTGATTCGGATCGTGGCGCCGCACCGCGCGTGCGATCGTCTCGAAATATCGCCGCCCGCAGGTAAAGACGAAATCGCGCTTGATCTTCTCCGCGTTCGCCGGATCGGCCGCCAGCATCCGTTTCAGCTCGCTCTTCGTGGCCGACTCCTCGGGGTCTTCCAGAAGCATGTCCGCCCAGGGCTTCAGCGAGCCGAACTCGCGCGCCCAGTGCGGCTCATTGCCCAGGAACCACCCGATCAAGTTCGGATCGTCTTTCAGCGGGGCGCACTGCCGGCGGGCCGCTTGATCGACATTGCTCTCGAACTCCGCCGAAAACACATCCGGGAAATCCCACGGAAACGGAAAGACCTTTTTCGTGGTCCAGCCGGAGAGAGGAAGCACGAAGGGCATCCCGCTCGACCTCGCCAGTTCCTGGTCCGGCCAGTTCGCGATCGTATTGAACCCCCAGTTCTTCAGGCGTCTGACGATGTGCTCGCCCCATAGTTTTTGCCAGTCCGCTCCATGCCGCGCGATGACGTTGTTCAGGTGGAACGACACATCGCGGCCCGGCGTCAGCCACGCCGGACCCGGCGGCGGAAGCTGCTCGTAGAGAAACTCGCGCCCCGTCACGCGCGTCGCGAAGCTGCCCTGCGTCAGATTCACGAGGTCCATTCCGGTTGAATAGAACGGATGCCCGTGCGGGTCGACGAGATACCACCGCCCGTCAATCTGCTCCGTGCGGAAGTACCCGCTCGCGCGGCGCTTCACGTTCCGGTTTCCGCCCAGCTCGCAGAACGGGTACTTCATCGGCGGCAGCTTGTCCGCATCCCAGAGCTTGCGCAACTCCTCCGCCGAGTGCGCCTTTCCCGGCCACTCCTCGCCCATCCACTGCCCGAAGCGGTCGATCACCGCGCGGCGGTCCAGGATGGCATCCTCCTCCATCTCCGGAATCAATGCGAGGTTGCGGATCGACAGTCGCGAATCCGCCGCGGGCTGCTTCATGCGGAACACGATCTCGTCCACCCGTTCGAACGTGAACAGCCGCTGAGGCCACGCCTTGTAGCCCAACGGGTTCTGCGGCACCATCTGCCGCGTCTGATAAAAGGCGTCGAACGGAATGACGGCGCGGATGCGCAGCCCCGGCAGCGGTTCCATGATCATCGACTTCACCTTCTCGCCGTCCGAGAAGCCCACCGAAAACGCCTCGAGCGACGAAGCGGTGAACTCGAACCGCAGCGCTTTCCACGGACGCCAGTCGCGCGGCCAGGAGAGCCGCGTCACTGGAATCCGGAACTCCGGCTCCGCCTCGGCGGCGCGGAATGTGAAGTCGAGCGGCTCGGCGTATTGAAGAGCGGACGATTGCGCGAAAAGATTCGCTGTCATCAGGAGTGCAAAAAGAGCAGGTCGCATGAAAGCCTCGCTTCGTGTGGAGATGCATTCCCATGATAAGATCCTTGTATCCGCAATTCGAAACAGTCCCACTTGAGTTCTACCTCCACACTTGCCCGCCGTATCGCGGCCGGCCTGTTCGCCGCCGGATGCTCCGCGCTGCTCTTGAGCCAATCCGCGACGACGGGCGCGCTCGAAGGCACCGTTCGCGATGAGGAGGGCGGCGCGGTGGCGGGCGCTGCCGTCACTCTCGTCAGCCCCGGGACCGGACAACAGTATCGCGCGAAGTCCGATAAGCGAGGCGGCTATCGCTTCTCTCTTCTTCCGCCCGCGCCGTACGAAGTGACGTTCTCCGCCCCGGGCTATAAGACCGCGCGCCTGGACCGCGTGACCGTGAGCGTGTCCGAGGTCCCAGTGCTCGACGCGAGCCTTCAGGCCGGCAACGCCGCGGAAACGGCCGCCTGCCAGTGCACCGTCCACACCGCTGCGCCCTCCACAGGCACGCTGGTGGATCAGAAGACCATCACCGCTGTCCCTCTGAACACGCGCAACTTCACGCAGGTGCTCTCCATGTCCTCGGGCTCCGCGGCGGACGTAAACAACGCCGGCACGCTTGGGCGCGGCACGTCGAACGTCAACGTGAACGGCAACACAACAGCCGGCTCCTATACGATCGACGGCGCGCACGCGCCCAGCACGGCGCCGAATCCCGACGCCATCTCCGAATTCAAGATTCAAACCTCGCAGTACGACGCGGGCTTCGGCGCGATGCAGCCCAGCACCAACCTGGTCACGCGCTTCGGCCAGAACGATCTGCACGGCAACCTCTGGGAGTTCCTGCGCAACGACATCTTCAACGCCAACGCCTTCTTCCGCAACGCCACCGGCCAGCCCAAGCCCAACCTCAAACAGAACCAGTTCGGCGCGACGCTGGGCGGAGCGGTGAAACAGAACAGGTGGTTCTTCTTCGGCTCGTATCAAGGGACGCGGCAGGTGAACGGCCTCGACCCCACATCCATCGCCAACCTGATCCTCCCGCCGCTGGGCGCCGATCGCTCGCCCGCCGCCATCGCCGCGCAGTTCTGCCCCGCGAATCACCCCTCCTCGATCGAGCGCTATTTGAGCTTCGCCGGCGGAAAACAGGTGGACTGCAACAATCAGAGCGCCGCCGCCACCTCGCCCATCAATCCGGCCGCCCTCAAGCTTCTCCAGGCGAGGGCGCCGGACGGAACCTATCTCATCCCTTCTCCGCAGACCATCATCACCTCGGGCAGCAACGCCGGGCTGGGCTTTTCCGCCTACAGCATGCCGTCCACCTATCGCGAGAACCATTGGATCGCGAACAGCGACTACGTCCTGAACTCCAGGAACACGCTCTCCGCGCGCCTCTTCACTGCGGCGGTGGACCAGTTGCGCACATTCGGCTCGCCCGGCGGCTACCCCGGCGCGCCTGTCGTGCCGGGATGGGGCGCGTCGCAGGCGCTGAAGGCCGCCGACGTCGCCACCAGCGGCAAGATCACGACGGCGCTCTCGGCGAACGTCGTCAACGAAGCGACGATGGCCTTCACGCGCACCAACACCGACGCGGTGGCGGCCGATCTTCCGCAGGCGAGCGACTTCGGCATCACCCCGGTGGACCCGCTCTTCCCCCACCCGCCCGAAATCACCGTCCTCGGCCCGCAAGGCGCCTTCCGGTTGTTCGGCACCAATCCGAACGACAATCACTTACAAACGATCACCAACTCCTGGGCCGACAACCTCTCGTGGGTGAAAGGCAGGCAGCGCCTGCGCATGGGCGGCTCCTTTCTCACCCAGTACAACGGCCGCGCCGACACCGGCGGAGCGCGCGGCAGGATCACGTTCCAGACCTTCGCCGATTTCCTCCTCGGGTTGAACGCCGCGCAGAACGCGAGTCCCGCCGGACGCAGCAACATCCAGACCGTGCACGCCAGCGAAGGCATTGGTCCGTTCGGCGAGGTCGTCTATCGCTACCGGCGCTACTACGGCTCGGGTTACCTTCAGGACGACATCAAGCTCACCACGCGCTTCACGCTGAACCTCGGCCTGCGCTGGGAGTACATCGGACCCTCGCTCGACACCGCCGGAGCGATCGGCAACATGTCGTTCGAGGAACTGTCGAAAACCGCGCTTCCTCCACGGGAAGGAACGCTCGCCGGCTACACCCTGGCGTCGAACTACGACCCGGACATGGTGAACCCGTATACGGGCAAACCCTTCGGCCCGCCGCCGGCGGGCGTTTTGATCCGCACCACCAAGAGTTTCTACGCCAACAATACCCCGCGCGATTCCTTCGCGCCGCGCGCCGGATTCGCGTGGCAGCCTTTGGGGACATCCGGCCGCCTCGTCATCGGCGGGGGATACGGCTGGTTCTATCAGACGCCACTCTTCAGCGGAAACGCAGGCTCCACGCCGCTGCTCACAGCCCCGCCCTTCGCGCAAAGCTTCACCAACACCGACGCCAGCAATAACACCTCCACCTTCGAGCAGCCCTTCCAGGCGGCGACGCTCGGTTTTGTTCCGCGCACTCCGGAATCGCAGTTGTCCGATCGCATCGCCGGGCCCATCTATCGCATCCCGCGCCTCCAGCAGTGGAACCTGACCACGAAGCTGAAACTGCCCGGCGCGCCGTCGCTCGACCTCGGCTATGTCGGCTCCTACGGAGACCGCCTGTTGATGGCGCACGGCCTCAATCAGCCGCGGCTGGCGGGCGCCGCCAACCCCGTCAACTGCGGCTACGACGGCGATCCGTCGCACTGCGTCACCACGAACACTTCGAAGAACTCGAAACAGCGCGTGCCCATCCTCGGGGAAACGCCAACCGCATTGTTGAACAGCGAGTTCATCGGCCAATCCTGGTATCACAGCTTGCAGGCCACGTTCCGCGGCC
This sequence comes from uncultured Solibacteraceae bacterium, assembly GCA_964472745.1. Taxonomy (GTDB): domain Bacteria; phylum Acidobacteriota; class Terriglobia; order Bryobacterales; family Bryobacteraceae; genus CAYYNC01. The sequence goes on along the minus strand of CAYYNC010000001.1, from coordinate 54,593 downwards.
AGATCGCGCGCGCCCTGACGTTTCAATCGGCGTACACGCTCTCGAAGGCGATGAACAACACGCAGGTCTACAACGACCAGACGCGGCTCGACCTTGCGCGCGCTCGAGCGTCTTTCGACCGCACGCACCGCCTCATCTCAAATTTCAACTATCAGTTGCCCACACTCGCGGCGGGCAAAGGCTGGAAGCGAGGGTTGCTTGAAGGCTGGTCCGTCGCCGGCATCGTCATTGCGCAGAGCGGCCTGCCGATGACGCTCACCGACCCCGCGGGCGGCGCAGTGTATGGCCGCGCCGGAGTCTCCACGGTGACGATGTGTCCGCAATCCACCTACGCTGAACTCGCCACACACGGCGGAATCAGCGAGCGCCTCGGCCATTGGATTAACCGCGCGGCGATCTGCCCCGCCCCGGCGCTGGGCGCCGACGGAGCCACCGGCTACGGCAACGCCGGCCAGAGCATCATGAACGGCCCCGGCCAGATCAACACCGACTTCTCCCTCGGCAAGCGCACGCGCGTCGGAGGTCTTCGCGAGGACGCGGAGTTCGCCTTCCGCGTCGAGTTCTACAACGCCCTCAACATGCCCCAGTTCGCCAACCCCGGCACAATCCTCGGAACCGCGAACTTCGGAGTCATCACCCAGACCTCCGTCGCGCCGCGGCTGATCCAGTTCGGTCTCAAGTACCTGTTTTGATGCGGCTGCCGCCCGCCCGGCATCACTCACTCCGGCGGATTATCGGCACTCCCCGGCCTGCTGTATCATGCGGAAGTCCGAACCGCCCACCGGAGATCGCGATGAACGCACGGCGCTTTTTCTACTTCCTGACGTTGCCAGTCCTGCTCGCGCCGCCCGGACTGCGCGCGCAGGCGCCTCTGCGCGAGGCGCATCCCCGCGACAACTTCACGGTCCGCGAGGAGATGATCCCCATGCGCGACGGGGTGAAGCTCTATACCGTGATCCTGACGCCCAAGGGCGTCCCGGGCCCTCTTCCGCTGCTCCTCGAACGCACTCCATATGACGCGACGCGCATCCTGGGCGATCGCGCCACGACACAGATCGGCATCGTTTTGGGACCGAAATACCTCGGCGGCGGCTATGTCTTCGTCGCCCAGGATATTCGCGGGCGCTTCAAGTCCGAAGGCGACTACGCCATGTATCGCGTGCCCCGCGGCCAGTTCAACCGCACGCAGACCGACGAGTCCACCGATGCTTACGACACCATCGACTGGCTGATGAAGAACATCCCGAACAACGGCCGCGTCGGAGTCTGGGGCACCTCCTACCCCGGCTGGCTGACGCTGGCGGCGATGCGCAATCCTCATCCCGCCCTGGCCGCGGCTGTGCCATTCAACCCCGTCGTCGACGTCTGGAAGGCAGACGACTGGTTCCACTGGGGCGCCTTCCGCGCCCTCTATGCCTTCGAGTTCATCTACTCGATGGAATCGCGCAAGGGAGCCTCGTCTCCCTATCCTTACGAAACCCGCGATCTCTACAAGTGGATGCTCGCGCTCGGCGCCGCCGGCCGCGGACTCGGCTCGCGGCTCGACGACCGCCACGAGATGTGGAAGCGCCTGATGGATTCGCCGGCCTATGGCCCCTACTGGCGCGACTGCGCGGCCGACCGCTGGTTCGACGCGCCCCAGCGCCTCGTCCCCGCCTTGCACGTGCATGGATTCTGGGATCAGGAGGACATCTATGGATCGCCCGCCGTTTACTCCGCGCTCGAGAAGCACGACCGCGCCAACGACAAAAACTTCTTCGCCGGCGGCCCGTGGTACCACGGACAACATTGGGCCGACGGCGCCAGCCTGGGGTCCATTCACTTCGATGAGGACACAGCGAAGCGTTTTCGCGAAGACGTGCTCAGCGTCTTCCTCCGCCGTTTCCTGAAAGACGAGAAGAACGCCGAGCTCAGCCCGGTCACAGTCTTCGAAACGGGCGTGAATCGCTGGCGCCGCTTCCAGCAGTGGCCGCCCGCAAGCCAGCAGCGCGAGCTCTATCTTCACCCCGGCGGCCGCCTCTCATTCGATCAGCCGGGAGCGGCCGCGGGATTCACCGAATACGTCTCGGACCCCGCCAGGCCCGTCCCGCATTCGCCGCGCCCCCAGTTCGGCTACGACTACGGCATCCCGCACATCATCTCCGCCTGGCGGCGCTGGCTGGTGGAGGACCAGCGTTTCGCCGACGGCCGTCCCGACGTCGCGACGTGGGAGAGCGAGCCGCTCATCCGGCCTCTCACGCTGCGCGGCGCCGTCACGGTGAAGCTGTTCGCGGAGACCACCGGCGCCGACGCCGACTGGGTGGTGAAACTCATCGACGCCTATCCTGACGACTACTCCGCCTACGAGATGTCCGGCTACCAATTGATGATCAGCGCCGACATCTTCCGCGGCCGCTACCGCGAGAACTTCGACGAACCCCGTCCGCTCGCCCCCAACCAGCCGCTCGAGTACACCATCCACCTCCCGCATCTGAACCACACCCTGATGGAAGGCCACCGTTTGATGGTTCAAATCCAGAGCACCTGGTTCCCGCTTTACGACCGCAATCCCCAGACCTTCGTGCCGTCCATCATGTTCGCCCCGGACTCCGCGTACAAAGCCCAGCGCCACCGCGTCCACCACTCGGCCAAGCACCCGACGCGCCTCCTGTTGCTCGCGAGCAGCGCGGAGTGAATTAGAGAATCTCGATCGCCGGTCTTCGAGGTTAGGGGCTGTTCAGGGCCGCCATGCCCGGCCTTGCCTTCCTGCTCTGCGGGCTCTGGGCGCTCTTCACCGTGAACAGCCCGCACGCGCGGACCGTGGCACGGACCGGCCTGGCCGCGGGCCTTGGGGTGTCGCTGGGACTGGGTCCGCGCCTCGGCGGCGTCCAGGATCATCTACGGAGCCTGGGCTTGCGTGATTGCCGTCCCCGCCGTCGAGCCGGCCGTTCACCCTGCTCTCCGCTACACGACGGGAAGCGTCACCGGCCCCTTCATCGCTCTCGATGGCCCTGGCCGTGCGGCGCACGCCCGCATGGCTCTCCCATGACCTCATCGGGGAACTCTTATCGCCGCGCCGCGCGCAGAACCTCATCCATGAACTCGAACAACACCTTCGTCGCCGGATCTCCCGCCACCCCGATGTCCCTGTCGAGCTTCACGTGATCGGTCCCCTCGGCCCCGAACAGCTTCGCCTGCAAGCCCGCCTGATCCAGCGCCGCCCACAGCCGGTACGCCTGCGCCGTTGTGTCCGTGTGATCCGCGACGTGCAGCAGCAGGAACGGCGGAATCCTGCGGTTCGGCGCGACATGATTCACAGCCGACAGCTCGCGCTGCTTCGCGAGGCCGCCGAACTTCTCCGGGTGGCCCCACTTCGGCGGCGGCTGGTTGAGACTCTTCCTTCGCGCAGCCGCCGTGGCCACCTGGAGAGGCACATCGTATGTATCGCCATCCACCGGCACGCATCCCTTGATGCTCGCGCGCGGCACACCCTCCGCCTTGAGATAGCGGCCATCGACGCAGATCAGCGCCGCGAGCTGCGCCCCAGCCGAGTGCCCCATGAGAAACATGCGGTTGCGGTCTCCGCCATACCGCCCGATGTTCTTGTACACCCAGCCCACCGCCTTCGCCACATCACGCACGATCACCTCCATCGTCACCTGCGGAATGAAGCGGTAGTTGACGGGCACAAAAAGAAAACCCTTCTCGACAAACGCCGCCGGCTTGCGGTTCATCTCATCTTTGCTGCCGCGCATCCAGCCCCCGCCGTGAACCCACACAACAACCGGTAAGTTCGACCCGCTCGCCGGCGCGTACACATCGAGCAGTTGCCGCTCATTCCTGGGCTCGGCATACGCGATGTCGCGCTCCACGCGCGGCGTCTGCGCCAGCGCCGCGCACGATAGAAACAGCAGGAATCGCTTCATTCGCACTACTCTATCAACGCCGCCGCCAAAAACGGCGACAATCGATGAGGAGGCAAGAAATGTCGAACGAGAGCCGGAGATCGTTTGTCGCGAAAGCCGCGGTCGCAGCCCCCGCGGTGCGGACCGCTTGGGGCCAGGCAAGCCCAAACAGCGAGGTCAGGCTGGGGGTCGTCGGATTCCGCAGCCGCGGCCGCGATCACTACCGCGAATTCGCCAAAATCCCCGGCGTCAAGGTCGCCTTCCTCTGCGACATCGATGAGCGCCTCTTCCCGGGCGCGGTGAAAGAGATCGAATCGATCGCAGGCAACCGTCCCGAAACCTTCATCGACCTGCGCAAACTGCTCGAGCGCAAGGACCTCGACGCCATCTCCATCGCCACGCCCGATCACTGGCACGCGCTGCAAACCATCTGGGGCTGTCAGGCCGGCAAAGACGTTTACGTCGAGAAGCCCGTCTGCCACAACATCCGCGAAGGCCGCAAGATGGTCGAAGCCGCGCGCAAATACAATCGCATCGTCCAGTGCGGCCTCAACCGCCGCAGCGAGCGCCGCAACCAGGCCGGCGTCAAGTTCGTCCGCGAAGCCTCGTTCGGCAAGGCCTACCGCGCCAAGGGCGTCGTCTTCCGCGGCCGCACCAGCGTCGGCCGCGTGCAGGAGTCCTCGATCCCGCAGGGCGTCAATTGGGATCTCTTTCTCGGCCCCGCGCCTTACACCGCCTTCACCCTCAACCGCTTCCACTATGGCTGGCATTACTTCTGGGACACCGCCACCACTGAAATGGGCAACAACGGCGTCCACGCTCTCGACCTGATCCGCTGGGCCATGGCCAAGGACGTCCACCCGGTGAAGATCCACTGCGCCGGCGGCCGCTTCGCCGACGACGACACCGACCAGGAGACGCCCAACTACCAGAACGCCATCTTCGAATACGCCGACGGCACGCAGATCGACATCGAGGTCACCACGCTGCCCAGCCCGCCGTTCGGCGGAGTCCAGCAAGGCGAGTTCTTCTACACCGCGAAGGGCTACATCAGCTCGGCGCGCGGCTGGGCGGCCGTCCTCGGCGAGTTCACTCCTCAGGCCACGCCCGACCCGCCCTCCGGCGTCTCCCTGCGCGCGGCGAATTTGAGTTTCCCGAAGATCGAGTACAAGCCCGGCCCCGCCATCCCCGACATCGACGCGCCCCAGGTGAGCCACTTTCAGAACTTCATCAACTGCGTGCGCTCGCGCAAGCGCGAAGACCTCAACTGCGAAATGCTCGAAGGCCACATGTCCACGGCGCTCTGCCTCCTCGCCAACATCGCCTTCCGCACGGGGCGCAAGCTCACCTTCGACCCCGCGACCGAAACCTTCCCCGGCGACGCCGAAGCCAATGCCCTGCTCGGCCGCAAATACCGCGAGCCGTACGTGCTGCCAGAAATAGTGTAGAGATCAGGCCCAGTCCGGACGGTCGCGCCTGTCGAGCATCGCCACCGTGCGGAACTCCTGGTCTTTCTCCGGGACTCGCCGTGTCCATCGCCGCCGGCAAGTCCCTGGGCTCGATCCTCTACGGCGTCTCTCCCTGGGACCCCTGGAGCTACGCCGCCGCGCTCCTCCTCCTGCCCGCCGCCGCCCTTCTTGGCTGCTGGCGCCCCGCCCGCCGCGCCGCGCGGGCAAACCTCCTCGAAGTCATCCGCGACGAATAGCGCCGCTCCGCGGGATCCCACATCTTTGCGGAATCTCCATGCAAGCGGCTCTGGGCCTGACGATCCGCCCCGCGATCGTCCCCGCGCACGGCGGCCGCATCGAAGCCCAAAGCCGCGTCGAAGGCGGCGCGCTGACCGGAATCCGGCTCCCCAAGGTGGGCCGTTCCCTGGGGGCGACGGGCGCCGCTCGTGTCTCAGATCCTCGGCGCCGAGTACGCGCGGATCCACGCCCTCTGCTCTTGCGCCCTTTCTCTGCGATGGAGGGATCGTCTTTTCTGGGAACGTACTTGCCAATACGAAGGAGATGGCGATCGACCTGGTTGAGGGCCGATGCCTGAAGCCGGGCCGCGCTTCGTCTGTCGGGTCGTTTCGTCGTGAGCGATGAAGAACACCTTGATCAGATCAGGGCGACTGGGCCATATGCCGGTCCGCCCTGCCGGCGAATCTGGATTGAGGGTACGCCGAGGGAGTTGGACGAGGGGACGGTCTGCCCGCTGCGCCAGGAGAACCCGACGTGGCTCAACAGGGGGCAGGTGAGCGGCGGCACATGCTGTACGAGGGACAGTTTGCCAATGAGACGGACGTGCACGAGCACGATTCAGAGGCCGCGTGAAACAAATCGCAAGACGCGGCGCTCGCAGCGGGCGGCGGGGCGGGCTTGCTAGGATGCTACCCAGAAGGAGGCGCTTTTCGGATGCTGACTCGACGACGGGCTGTAAGTGTGCTTGCGGCGTTGCCTTGGGCGCGGAATGCGCGGGCGGCGGCCGCGGATTGGCCGCAGTTTCGGGGACCGAACCGGGATGGGATTTCGGCGGAGACGGGGCTGCTCAAGGAGTGGCCTTCGAGCGGGCCCAAGAAGCTCTGGGCGGCGCAGGGGCTGGGGAATGGGTACGGTTCGATCTCAATCTCGGGTTCGCGGGCATTCGTGCAGGGCGGGGTCAAAGGGCAGAGCGTGGTTCATTGCTTGAACCGCGCGGATGGGAAACCGCTTTGGACGACCCCGCTCGGCGCTTCCGGGTCCAACGATCGCGGGGACGGGCCGCGGTCGACTCCGACCGTGGAGGGCGAGTTCCTCTGGGCGATGTCGGAGAACGGGGACCTCGCTTGCCTTCGCGTCAAGGATGGAAGCGCGGTTTGGAAGCGGAACGTGCTCAGTGATTTTCGCGGGTCCAATCCGCACTGGCTGCTGAGCGAATCGCCGCTCCTTGACGGCGCGAACGTCATCGTCACTCCGGGCGGGCGCGGGGCGGGGATCGTGGCGCTCAAGAAGTCCACGGGGGAGAACGTGTGGCAGTCGCGCGACCTCAGCGACAATGCGGGGTATGCGTCGTGCATCATCGCCGATGTGGGGCCGGGGAAGGCGCTGGGGCCGGACAAGGTTCGCACGATCATGCAGTTCACGGCGCAGGCGGGCGTGGGCGTGCGCGCGTCGGACGGCAAGCTGATGTGGCGCTATGAGCGCGCGGCGAACCGGGTAGCGAACTGCGCGGCCCCGGTTTATTGGAACGGGAAGGTGTTTTACACTTCGGCGTACGGCACAGGCGGCGGGCTGGTGTGGCTGACCGTCAAGGGCGGCGAGGTGAGCGCGCAAGAGGGGTGGTTCAGCCGCGACATGATGAACCATCATGGCGGGGTTGTTCTGGTTGGCGGGTATCTCTACGGGTACTCGAATTCCATTCTCACTTGTCTGGAGTTTGAAACGGGGAAGGTCATGTGGCGGGACCGGGCCGTGGGGAAGGGGTCGGTCACTTACGCGGATGGACAACTCTACCTGCTGGGAGAGGGGAATGTCATGGGGATCGCGGAGGCTTCGCCCCAGGGGTACAAGGAGAAGGGGCGGTTCAGCTTGCAGGACCAGGGATTGCCTTCCTGGGCTTATCCGGTGGTTTGCGGGGGGATGCTTTGGATTCGGAACCAGGGGGTTTTGGAGTGTTATTCGGTGGCGGGGTGAGGGGGGAACACAAGAAAACACGGCCACAGCCTGAAGGCTATGTTACTGAACACGCACAGCCTGAAGGCTATGTTACTGAACACACACAGCCTGAAGGCTATGTTACCTCGGCCTTAGGCGGGGCCAGTCGAGTTCGACTCCTTGGGCGGTGAGGCGCGCCTGGAATTCGCGGAGGAGCTTTTCGTCGTTGCGGACCTGGCGGGGTTTCAGGTTGTTCTTGACGCAGTGGGCGGCCAGGGCTCCGGCCGATTCTCCGATGTTCCACTCCACAGGGTGGAGGCGGTAGCAGCCGTTGGTGATGTGGGTGACGCCGAGGTTCTTGCACGCGGGGAGGAGATTCTCGACTCGCTTGGGGATCAGGGCGCCCAGGGGGATCTGGAAGGGGAGTGAGCTCACGTCGATGTAGTTGTCGCCTCCGGAGCTGGGGTGGAGGTCGATGCGGTAGCTGCCCACGCCCACCGAGTCGGGGAAGGGTTCGGCGGTCACCTCTTCCCTGCTCTTCCCCGTCGCTTTCATGCGGGCCTCGGTTCCGACGTGGTGCTCGAGGACGGTGAACTCGGCCTGGATGCGGCGCGACTCACGGATGTAAGGGTACTTCGCGAGGCCGTCTTCGGTTCCGGTTATGTCGGGGCGGAGGTGGAGCCCTTTCCAGCCGGCGCCTCCATCGGGGCGCGGGGCTTCGGTCTGCATCCAATAAACCAATGAGAGGCTCAATTGTTTCGCGCGCCGGAGGTGGCGGGCGGCCTCATCGGGCGAGTTGCCGTAGAGGTTGCCGAGCCAGTAGTCGTTCTGGGGCCAGTTGACGAGGGTGACGTCGCCGCGGCAGAAGCCGGGCTCGAAGTTGCGCGCGCGGACGATGCGGCGGTAGATGAAGAGATTCAGCAAGCCCGGGGGGCTGGCGTCGGCGGAGGGGTCGAACGTCACTTTGCGCTCTTTCAGCGAGATGGGGTCGCTCATCGACCACGATAGGAGCTTGCCGGGCCAGGGCGGCGTCAACCTGGGGATGTAGCCGCGCCAGAAGCCGTATTCGGCGGGGCGGCCGATGGTGTGGTCGGCATCCTTGTCGTGGCCCAGGGCGAAGCAGACGGTGAAGGCCTGGTGGTTGTCGGGTTGGGCGACGTCGGGGGCGTGAAGCTCGCCCGTCTGCTTGTTCGATTCGAAGCCGGTGACGAACTCGGTTTTGGTGAGCGGAAGCAGTTCGCCGGTTTCGGTGGCGTCGATGAAGTAAGGCGCGGTGATCGTGCGGCGGTCCTTCGAGTGAACGCTTTCGACGGTGACGGCGCGGACGGAGTCGCCGGAGGCGTCCGCGGCCACGGGCTTGTGCAGGAGGAGAACCGCGAGCTGGCCGGCGGTGACGTAAGGGGCGAGCATCGCTTCGAGGACGGCGAGCGAGGTCTTGGGATCGTGCGTGAGGACGGAGACGCTGCCTCCGCCGGGGTTGAGGCGGGGGTTGGCGCGCGCTTCGTTGGTGAGGGGGTAGTGGTCGCGGTAGTAGCGGCGGACGGATTCGCGGTAGGCGCGGTAGGCGCGGGTGGCGCCGAAGCTTTCGATCCAGGGGTGCTCGTCGGGCGGCACGGCCTGCGCGGTCAACTGGCCTCCAATCCAATCGGTCTCTTCGGTCATGACGACGCGCATTCCGTTACGCAGGGCGGCGAGGGCGGCGGCGCAGCCTCCGGTTCCGCCGCCGACGACGGCGACGTCGCACTTGAGGTCGCGACCGGCGGCCCAGTTTGCGTTTGAAACGAAAATGCCTGAGAATGTTTTTAGGAAGAAACGCCGATTGGAGTGCATGAGGCTTCGGTCCCTTACGCTATTATGACGGTGTAGGGCACTGCTCTCACGAGACGATGTCGCTTATCACGGTCTCCGGCGAGCCAGGCTGCCGCAGCGGCGAGGTCGCGAGGCTCGCCGCACAAAGGCTGGGATTCGAGCATTTGAGCGCTCCACGCCTGGACTCGCTGATGGAGGAAGAGTTCGGGCCGCGCAACGGGGCTCCCGAAAAAGTCTGGCCGCAGATGGCGGCGACGATTCTGCTTCGATTGGCGACGGAAGCGCACCTGGTGATCGGCGTGGACGGAGCGGAGCTGCTCTTCGCCAACTATCCGGCGCTGCTTCGTGTGCGGATCGTGGCTCCGCGCAACCGGCGGATCGGGAACGTCATGCTCGACGACGGGCTGGAGCGGGCGGCGGCGCGGGATCAGCTCGAGGTGCGCGAGAACGAGATCCGGCGGCTGCGCAAGAAGCGGTTCGGGCGCGCGTCGGCCACGCCGCAGAGCTTCGATCTGACATTGAACGCGGAGTCGCTGGAGGGCGCGCAGATGGCGGAGCTGGTGGCGGCCGCGGCGGCGGCGCTCGATCTGGGGTCGCAAGGATTTCTTTCGCGCGCGGCGGAAGCGCAGTTGCAGTTTCGCATCCGGTTGCAGCTTGCCAAGCACGGGATCCATCCGCGCGGAGAGGCGCGGTTCAGGAAGACGGCGTTTTCGCATCCGAGCGAACAGATCTTCGCGAACCTGCTCGATTTTTACAGGATCGCGTGGGAGTATGAGCCGAAGAGCTTTCCGATCAAGTGGGACGCGGAGGGGCGCGTGCTGGAGTCGTTCACGCCGGACTTCTATCTGCCGGAGTCGGATACCTACGTGGAGCTGACGACGATGAAGCAGTCGCTGGTGACGAAGAAGAACCGCAAGATGCGGCTGCTGCGCGAGATCTACCCCGACGTCAAATTCCAGGTCTTCTACCAGAAGGACATCCAGGACCTGGTGTTCAAGTACGGCCTTGCCGGGGAGCCGGCCAAAGCGAGCGCATGAAGACGCCGGCCATTCCGATGATGGAGCGCGTGCTCTTCACGAGGGAGCAGATCCGCGAGCGCGTTCAGGAAGTGGCGGACGAGATCTCCGAGCGCTACAAGGACGGCAACCTGAAGATGATCGGGGTGATGAAGGGGTCGGTGTTCTTCCTGACGGAGCTGGCGCGGCGGCTTTCGATCCCGGTGAAGATTGACTTTCTTGCGATCTCAAGTTTTTCGGACCATTCGCGGGCGCATGGTGTGGTGCGGATCGCGAAAGATTTGGACGATTCGATTGAGGGCGAGGATGTGCTGCTGGTGGAGGACATCGTCGATACGGGGTTCACGGCGCGGTACCTGTTGCAGACGCTCGCCGGGCGGGGTCCGAACTCGATTGCGCTTTGCACTTTGCTGGACCGGACGGGGCGGCGGATTGTGCCGCTCAAGGTGGATTACCGGTGCTTTGAGATTCCGGACCGGTTTGTGATCGGGTTCGGGCTGGACTACAAGCAGCTCTATCGGAATCTGGATTTCATTGGGGTTTTGAAGCCGGACAAGTAGGGGCCCCGCCCGCTGCGCCCGCGGGGCGGCACAAGCCTGAAGGCGGTGCTACCGAAAGCAGTACAGTAGGGGAGAAAGGAAGGACACAGCCTGAAGGCTATGTTACAAGACTACGTTCGCGATCATGCCGGGCGGTTTCTTGAGGAGCTCAAAGAGTTCATTCGGATTCCCAGCATTTCCACGCTTCCGGAGCACGCGCCCGACGTCGCGCGGGCGGCGCAGTTCGTGGCCGGCGCTTTGAAGAAGGCGGGGATGGAGAACATCGAGATCATTCCGACGGCGAAGCATCCGCTCGTCTACGCCGACTGGCTGCACGCTCCGGGCAAGCCGACCGTGCTTTGCTACGGGCACTACGACGTGCAGCCGGCCGATCCGATCGAGCAGTGGGTGTCGCCGCCGTTCGAGCCGACCATCCGCAATGGAAACCTCTACGCCCGCGGCGCGGTGGACGACAAGGGGCAGATGTACATGCACATCAAGGCGATCGAGGCTTTGATGGCGCTCCACGGGAGGCTGCCGGTGAACGTGAAGTTCATCGTCGAGGGCGAAGAGGAGGTCGGCGGGGCTTCTATCGCGAAGTTCGTCGCGGAAAACGCGGAGAAGCTGAAAGCGGATGTCGCCCTGGTGTCCGATACGGCGATGTACGCCGAGGGGATTCCGACGCTGTGCATCGGGCTGCGCGGGCTGCTGTACACGGAGGTGGAGTGCCAGGGGCCGTCGCGCGATCTGCACTCGGGGCTATATGGCGGCGCGGCGCCGAATCCGATCTTTGCGCTGGTGGAACTTCTGGCGAAGGCGAAGAGCTCCGATGGCGTGATGACCATACCCGGGTTCTACGACGATGTCGAGGAGCCGGCGGCGGCGGAACTGGAGAGCTGGAAGTCGCTGCCGTTCTCGGAGGAGGATTTCCTCAAGAACGAAGTCGGGGCGAAATGTTTGACAGGCGAGCCGGGGCGGAGCGTCTTCGAGAAGACGTGGTCGCGGCCAACGATGGAGGTGCACGGGATCGCTGGCGGGTTCACGGGCGCCGGGGCGAAGACGGTGATCCCGGCGGCGGCGACGGCGAAGGTGAGCTTCCGGTTGGTGCCAAAGCAGGACCCGGCGAAGGTGCTGGCGATGTGGGAGAAGTTCGTCGCGGAGAACGCGCCGAAGGGCGTTGAGATGAAGGTGAGGAAGCTGAGCGGCGCTCCGGCCACCGTTGTCAATCCGGACCATCCGGCGATTCACCTTGCGGCGGAAGCGTTCAAGGAGGTGGTGGGGCGGAAGACCGTGTTCACGCGGTCGGGAGGATCGATTCCGATCGTCGGCGATTTCGCGCGCCACATCGGCATCCCGACGATTCTGCTGGGCCTGGGACTTCCCGACGACGGGCTGCACTCGCCGAACGAGAAGTTCAAGGTCGACAACTTCTATCTCGGCATCATGACCGTCGCGCACTTCCTCGAGAAGTACGGCGCCTGAAGACTTGGAACCCGATCCAATCACAGAGCCCGGCACGCAATCGGAAAAGGTGTTCCGGCGCGCGGGCGTGACGAGCGTTGCGGTCCTGATGAGCCGCATCAGCGGGCTCGTGCGTGAAGGGGTGATGAGCCGGCTGTTCGGCGCGGGGTCGGCGTACGACGCGTTCGTCGTTGGGTTTCGCATACCCAATCTCACGCGCGATTTATTCGCGGAAGGAGCGCTGTCGTCGGCCTTCGTGCCGACGTTCGTCGAGTACCTGACGCGCAGGAACAAAGATGAGGCGGCGCATCTGGCGAACCTGGTGGCGACGGCGATCATTTTCATCGTGGGCGCGGTGTGCGTGCTGGGCATCTTTGTGAGCCCGTGGCTGGTGGAACTGGTGACGAGCAACTGGTCGGCGACGGCGCCGGAGAAGTACCGCGAGGCGGTGCTGCTGACGCAGATCATGTTCCCGTTCCTGCTGCTGGTGGCGCTGGCGGCGCAGGCGATGGGGATTCTGAATTCGATGAACCAGTTCGCGGTGCCGGCGTTCAGCTCGACGATGTTCAACATCGGGAGCGTGGCGGCGGGGGTGGCGCTGGGGTTCTGGCTGGGCCCGCGGCTGGGCTTGCAGCCAATTGAGGGGATGGCGGTCGGGGTTGTCATCGGCGGGGCGATGCAGTTGCTGTGGCAGGCTCCGAGTCTGTACCGGCAGGGGTTTCGTTTCCGGTTCGCTTTCGACTTCGATCATCCGGGGTTGAGGCAGATTCTGCGACTTATGGGGCCGGCGATCATCGGCAATGCGAGCGTGCAAATCAATGTTCTGGTGAACACGTTTTTCGCGGCGTCGATCGTGGACCCGGTGCGGGGGCTGGACGGTCCGGTGGCGTGGCTCAGCTATGCGTTCCGGTTTATGCAGCTTCCGCTGGGGTTATTTGGCGTGGCGATCGCAACGGCGACTCTGCCGGCGATCGGGCGGAGCGCGTTGTCGGGGGATATCGAAGAGTTTCGCGAGACGCTTGCGAGGAGCCTGGGGCTGGTGTTTCTGCTGACGGTGCCGTCGGCGGCGGGGCTGGTTGTGCTGGGCCCTTCGATTGTCGGCGCGATCTACGAGGGCGCGAAGTTCACGCCGTACGACACGCGGCAGACGGCGCTGGCGCTGTCGTTCTATGCGATCGGGCTGGCGGGATATTCGGCGGCAAAAATACTGACGCCGGCGTTTTATGCCTTGAAGGATTCGCGGACTCCGATGTACGTGAGCCTGGGGTCGATTGTGATCAACGCGGGGATGGCGTGGCTGCTGGTGCGGTGGTTCGCCTTGGGGCATTCGGGGCTGGCGCTTTCGACGTCTTGCGTGGCGCTGTTCAGCTTTTTGTCGCTGTTCTGGGTGTTGCGCAACAGGATCGGGGGGGTTCATGGGCGGCGGCTGCGGGGCGTCATTCTGAAAGTCTCGGCGGCGTCGGCGGCGATGGCGGCGGCGGTGTGGGCTTTGAGCCGCTTGATCCACATGCTGGCGAGCGGGACATGGGGGCAGCTTGCGGACCTGGCAGTGTCGATTCCAGTGGGCGCGGCGCTGGTGTGGTGGATGTGCCGGGCGATGAAAGTGGAGGAGCTGGAGATGGCGACGCGCGCGCTCGCGGGGCCGCTTTTGAGCCGGTTTTCGGCGTCGAATGCTAAACTGGGCAACTGATGAACACTGAGCTTGCCACAGCGCTGCGAATCCAGGAACTCGACCAACGGATGACGGCGCTGCGGCGTGAGATCGCGACGCTTCCGAAACAGATTGCCGAGATCGAGAAGGCTCTGGAAAGCCACCAGCGGCGTCTGGAGCTGGACAAGGCGGCGCTGGCGGCGAATCAGAAGGAGCGCAAGAAGCTCGATGTCGACGTGCAGGCGCAGCAGCAGAAGGTCTCGAAGCTCAAAGACCAGATGCAGCAAGCCAAGACGAACGAGCAATACAGGGCGTTCCAGCACGAGATCCAGTATTGCGAGAACGAGATTCGCAAGTACGAGGACCGGATTCTGGAGCTGATGGAGGAGGCGGAGAAGCTCGAGGGGAATGTCAAGAAGGCTGAGGCGTCGCTGGCCGAAGAGCGAAAAGTGGTGGAGGCTCGCAAGGCGGATGCGAAGGCGCGAACGAGCGCGGACCAGGCGGAGCTGAAAGAGTGCGAGACGGAGCGGGCGCGACTGGCGGGGGCATTGCCGGCTTCGCTCATGGCGAGCTATGACCGGCTGCGGGTGAAGTACAAGGACGGGATGGCGATCGCGGAGGCGGCGGAGGGGCGGTGCACGGCGTGCAATCTGAGTTTGCGGCCGCAGTTTTATGCGGAGCTGAAGGCCAGCTCGGAAGTGATGTTCTGCGAGAACTGCAAGCGGATACTATACATCCAGCCGCAGCCGGTGGATGTGGACAGCCAGATGAACGTGTAAGCGGCTACGCTTCGCCAGCGCTGCGGGAGGCTGGAAGGGGGAGCACGGCCGAGGGGGCCGGGCGGCGAGCGCGGGCTGACGTCTCTCTCATTCGCACGGCGGCGATGACGCCGGAGAGGGCCGTGAGCGCGCCGACCAGGAAAATGGCCCACTCCATGCCGAGGGCGTCGGCGGCGAGACCCGACAGCAGCGCGCCGATCGCGTAGCCGGCATCGCGCCACAGGCGATACACGCCGACCGCGGAGGCGCGCCAGGAGGAGTGCGCCACGTCGCCGATGGCCGCGAGCAGAGTGGGATACACCATCGCCGTACCCAGGCCGAGCAGGACGGCGGCGAGGGCCCATCCGCTGAAGGACCGCCACAGCGGGATCAGCGCGATGGCCGCGCCCTGAAGCCACATTCCGGCCGCGATCAGCGGCTTTCTTCCGGCGCAGTCGGACCATGCTCCCGTGGCGAGCTGGGCGATCCCCCAGACGGCGGGATAGAGGGCGCTGAGCGAGGCGACCTGGCCGAGGGGCAAGCCTTGCGATGTGTAGAAGAGGGGCAGCAGTCCCCAAGCCATGCCGTCGTTGAGGTTGTTCACCAAGCCGGCCTGGGTGATCGAAAAGAGAGTTCGATCGCGCCAGCTTGTTCGCGCGAATATTTCGCCGAAAGTGGCCCGGCTGGGCTGCTGTGTGCGCGCCTCCGCTTCTGCGTGGTGGCGCGATTCGCGGGCGAACGCCACGGACAGGATCAATCCCGCCGCGGCCGCCGTCGCGCCTACCGCGAGCAGCGCATCGCGATGTCCGTAAACGGCGGCCAAATAGCCCGAGCACAACGCGGCCAGCGAGACGGCGAGGTAGCCCGCGGCTTCGTTCAGACCCATCGCCAAGCCACGCCGCACCGGACCCACGAGGTCGATCTTCATGATCACCGTGGTGGACCACGCGAGGCCCTGGTTGATGCCCAGGAGGACGTTGGCGGCCACCACCCACTCCCAGGCCGGCGCCAAGTACAGCATGGCCGGGATGGGCAGCGCGAAGAGCCATCCCGCGATGAGTACACGCCTTCTTCCGGCGCGATCGCTAAGACCGCCGGCGAGCAGGTTTGCCGCGGCTTTCACCAGGCCGAAGCTGACGATGAAGGAGAGGATCACAGAGCGCGAGGCGATGCCGAAGTCGCGCTCCGCGAGCAGCGGCACGACGACGCGCTCCATGCCAACCATCGCGCCGACGAAGGCGTTGATGACGATCAGGAGGGTGAACTGGCGCCAGTTGGCGCGCAGGCCGAGACGCGGGACAGGGGACATTCTCACCTTCCTAGCCGACGGCGCAGCGATTGGCGCCCGCTTCGAGATCCGTCGGATCGATCTCAGGCAGCGCGCCGGACTCGTTGATCCCGGTGATTTGTGCGTAATTGGGAGGCGTGGGGGGGATGCGTGCGAGAAGCCGCTCAGCAAACTCGTGCGGCAAGAGCCCCCAGTCCTTCAGGCGCTCGGGGATGGCGCCGAGGCGCGCCATGAGCGGCACGCCGTCGAAGGGCGCGGCTTCGCTGGTGTGGCCCGGGAGAACGAGGACGCCGGGGTCGAGTGCGAAGAGCCGTTCGAGGGAGCGATGCAGGGCCATTGCACGCGCGCGCGTTTCGGCTTCACCGGCGTGCAGGTCGGGCCGGCCCACCGCGGCGAGAAAGAGCGTGTCGCCGGTGAAGAGCGCTTCCCCGTCGAGCAGGTAGCAGGCGCTCTCGGGCGTGTGGCCTGGGGTGTGGATGGCGGTGATGCGCGCGGGGCCGAGGTGAATGACCTCTCCGCCCTCTACGGGGTGGAAGGGAAAGCGCGCGCGGTTGTTAGCGGGCAGCAGGATTTGTGCGCCGGTGATTTGAGCCAGGGCCGAGGCACGGGACAGGTGATCGGCGTGGATGTGCGTTTCGAGCACCTGGTGAATCCTCCAGCCTTGTGCGGCGGCGAGGCGCACGTAGATTTCCGGAGGCAGCGATGGATCGAGGACCAGCGCCGAGGCGCCGCGGCCGATGAGGTAGGAGAGACAGCCTTTGCCCGTGCGGCGGACCTGCACGACGCGCGCTTGGGTAGTCGCGAGCGGGACCTGGGCGGTGTTCCACGCCAGGCTCCAGGCTTTCATCCCGCCGGCGAGCGACCAGGCTTCAATGCCGCGCGCGCGAAGCTGTTCGGCGGCAGTGCGGCTGGTGCGCCCCATTCCGCACACGGTGACGACCGCGGCGCCGGCGGGAGGCTCGAAGCCGGCGAGCGCGCAGGGGTTATTCTCTCGGAGCGCGGCATAGGCGTCCACATGCAGGCTGCCTGGGATCCGCCACTCTTTTCTGTCTTCGGCGGTGCGGACGTCGAGCACGGTGATGGGGCGTCGATTGGCAAGCCAATCCGCGAGCGTTTGGACATCGATGTCGGGATTCATTGTGACACCTCCGTGCTTGCGCAGAGCTCGACGGGGAGGCCCTGCGCTTTCCAGTCGGGGAGTCCGCCTTCCAGCCGGACTGCTCTGAAACCGCGGGACCGCAGCAGTGCGACCGCCTCGTCGGCTAAGACGCAGTAGGGTCCGCGGCAGTAGGCGGCGATCTGGCGCGCTTTCGGGAGCTCGCGCAGGCGGCGTTTGAGCTCGCTGACAGGCATCGAGCGTGCGCCGGGGATGTGGCCAGCGTCGTATTCCTCCGCCGGCCGCACGTCGAGCAGCACGATGCTGCGGGCCTTCAGGCGGCGGCGCAGTTCATCGAAAGAGATGGCCTCCAGCGCCCGGCGGTCGCCCCGGAAGCTCTCCACCAGCCGGGAGATCTCGGCCAGCCGGGACTCGCCGATCTCGCGGAGCGCCAGCCAGAGGCGCAACACAGTCTCATCGGCGAGACGATACCGGGCGAAAAGGCCGTCGCGACGGACCTCGACCAGTTTCGCGGCGCGCAGGATCTGGAGGTGCTGCGAGCAGTTGGCGACGGACAGCGCAGTGTCCTTCGCGAGTTCTTCGACGCTGCGCTCGCGCTGGGCAAGGAGCTCGATGAGCTCGAGGCGGCGTCCGCTCGAGAGGGCCTTGCCGATGCGGGCGAACTGCTCGTAGAGCCGGTCCTTGAAGTCCCGCTTCGCCCCGCTGTCCATGTGACTATTCAAGCACTCAATTGAATAGTTGTCAAAGGGCGCATGGATGGCGGGCGGGTCAGCGGGCGACCGAGACGAGATACCAGGGTGCAGCCGGTTCGCCGATCTTGCAGGTCCAGCCGCCGCCGCTTGGCGTTGACGGAATCGGCGCGGACAGCTTTCGTCCGGCGCCGTCCAGGGGGATCAGCACGACGGACTTCGCGGCTTGGAGATCGCTGAGGGTGATCGCGCCTTCCACCGCTTCGACCTGAACCGGCGGCTTTCCCGGGTCGAGGACCTGGGTGCGCTTTTCGTTCCAGCGCATTCCCGTTGCGGCGACGCGGGCTCCGGCGGTGAGGAGCATGCGGCTGGAGTTGGAGATCGGTTTTCCGTCAAGGGACGTGAGGACGATTGCGGCGAATTCGTTCTCGAGATCGGCGCTGAGGTGGTCGAGCGCAGGCGCTTTGGAGCCGATGTAGCCGACCAGGGCCTGGGCGCGCGGGGCGTTGATGGCGACCAGACCTCGCTTGCCGTTCGAGAGAGACCATTCGATCTCGCCGGTATCAGAGCGGACTGGGAAAGTCGCGAGCGCGGGCGGCGGGGTCCGCGGCTTCGATGTGAGCAAGGAGACCCGCACGGCGTGCTGGATGGCGGCGGTGAAGGGGTAGCCGGGATCGAAGATGGGTGCGTGCGTCGAGGGCATGCGCAGGGACTCGATGACTTCATCGCGGGTGTAGCCGCGGTTCAACGTGCGCCGTGCGGGGGCGACATCGCCGCGCAGAAAGAGAAGCGCCGAGGCGGCGAGCTGCGACATTTTCACCGGCTCCTGGCGGATGTCGAAGTGGCTGGGCAGGGTGGCCTTCCAGTTGGCCGCTTCGCCGTGTTCGAAGCTGTACCAGTAGACGGCGTCCCAATCCTGGAAAGCGGCGAAGGCGGCGGCCAACGGCATGCCTTCGGCGGCGTACTCGTTCGGGTAGGGGTGGTTGATTTCGGAGACCATGAACGGCTTGCCGGCGACGGCGGCGCGGCCCAACGTCCAGAGAGTGGAGCGGGCGGGGTCGTTCACCATCGGGGTGTTGGGGATTTCGAATCCGGTGCGCTTGCCGGCGGGGTCGTAAAGATAGCGGGGGTGCTGCCAGTAGGTGTGGGCGTCGACGATGTCGAGCTTCGAGGTCGAGGCGAGCAGCGGGTAGGGGGTGAGACCGCCGTTGTGCACGCTGGTGCCGGTGATCGGCGCTTTCACGCCGAGGTCCTTCTTGAGGAAAGCGGCCATGCGCTGAAAGAAGCGGTCTTCGAGATCCATGTAGAAGGCGGCCTCGGTGTGGAAGCGGAGCTTGCTGGCGGTTTTGAAGCCGGCGGAGCCGAGGCGGGGCACGGGATCTCCGGCTTCGCGGCGCAGGGCTTCCAGATCGGCGGGTTTCAGGTTGCGCCTGAGGTAGTCGCGCCAAAGCGCGGTGAGGTCGCGCTCGTAGCTGGCGGGGATGTCGGTCCAGGTTTTGTCGGCGAGCTTGGTGAGGCCTTTGCCGAGGAGGCGGTCGCGGGCCCAGCTTTCGACGAGGGAGTTCTCGTTGATCAGCTCGACGATGGCGATGGCGGGCTCGTGGCGGTACTCGGCGCCGGTGTAAGGGTTGCGGTGAGCGAGCAACGCGCGGGCGTACTCCTGTTGGAGCTCGATCATGCGTGGGTCGAAGATGGTGAGGGCTTTGGCGTAGCCGACCTGGCCGGCGTCCTTCACGCCGTCTGCTTCCTGAAAGGCGCGGGCGACGTTAAGGTTGAGGTTGGTGTAAATGCCGCGCTTTTTGAGCGCAGCGATGAAGAAGTCGAGGCGGTCGAGCTTTTCGGGATCGAGGTGGCGGCTATCGGGGAAGCGGGAGTCGATGATGCCGCGGGGGACGCGCCAGTCGAGGTGGTGGACGCGGATCGAGTTGACGCCGAAACGGGCGAGGTAGGCGGCGACGGCGGGCGCGTCCTCTTTCGCGGGGAGGCTGGCGACGAAACTGAAGTTGACGCCCCAGAGGCGGAGGCGTTGGCCGTCGCCGCGGACGAGATGGCCGCGGTCGATGCGGACGAACCCGTGACGGCCGGCGGGGGCGTCGAGCAGGAAGGAGAGGTCCAGGCCGACGGGGCCGTTGACGGGCCAGGCCATTGTAAAGGGCTTCAATTCCGGCGGCGCGGCGCTGAGCGGGAGGCAAAGGAGAAGAGGGAAAAGAAAACGCATGGTACCGGCCTGATTCTATGTCAGCGGCGGCCTGGAGGGGAACTTCGCTACCGGACTCAGAACTCTGGATTTAGGCCGTTTGTAGTACACTCATGGCTTAGCGGTCGCCATGCGAGCAGGCACGGCGTCCATCTCCAAACCGGGAGCGCACAGGTGAGAATCTACGAAAGCATTGACGTCCATAATGTGGCCCTTGTCGGCCACGGCAACAGCGGGAAGACATCGCTGGCCGCGGGAATGCTGTTTGCGGCGGGAGCGACGAACCGGCTGACGCGGGTTGACGAGGGCAACACGATCACGGATTACGACGATGAGGAGGTTGCGCGCAAGATCACCATCTCGACTTCGGTGGCGGCGATGGAGTGGAAGAAGGGCAAGATCAACCTGCTCGACACGCCGGGCTACAACCTGTTCATGTACGACACGAAGATGTCGATGGCGGCGGCGGACTGCGCGCTGATCGTCGTCGACGGCGTTGCGGGCGTCGAGGTGCAGACGGAGAAGGTGTGGGAGTACGCCGAGGAGTTCCGGCAGCCGCGGGCGTTCTTCATCAACAAGCTGGACCGCGAGCGGAGCGACTTCGACCGCACGCTGGGGACGATCCACGAGTTTTTCGGCAGGAGCTGCGTGCCGGTGCAGCTCCCGATCGGCTCCGAGCGCGATTTCAGCGGCGTTGTCGATCTCGTCCACATGAAGGCGTACAGCTACACGCCGGATGGAAGCGGGAAGGGCCGGGAGATTCCGATTCCGCCGGAGGTGGCCGACCGGGCGAAGGAGCTGCACGAGCAGTTGATCGAGATGATCGCCGAGGGCAAGGACGAGCTGATGGAAGAGTTCTTCGCCACAGGCACGCTGCCGGCCGAGCACATCTACTCCGGACTGCACGACGCGGTGAAGGACGACAAGCTGTTTCCAATCCTGTGCGGCTCGGCGCTGCGGAATATCGGAACAGACCTGGTGCTGGACTTCCTGCTGGAATTCGCGCCGAACCCGACCGAACATGCGGCGTTGAAGGCGATGGCCGGCGACAAGGAGGTGGAGCGGCCGATCACGGACAAGGGCCACGTGACGGCGTACGTCTTCAAGACGGTGGCCGATCCGTTCGCGGGAAGGCTGTCGTACTTCAAGGTCTGCTCGGGCGTGATGAAGAACGATGCGACGCTGGTGTCGATCCGGTCGGGGTCGACGGAGCGGCTGTCGCATCTGTCTGCGCCGTTCGGCAAGCAGATGATCGCGGTGAACGAGCTGCACGCCGGCGACATCGGCGTGGTGGCGAAGCTGAAGGATGTGCTGACGGGCGACACGCTGTGCGAGAAGGGCGATTCGATCGCGTTTCCGAAGGTGAGCGTGCCGGAGCCGTCGATCGCGTACGCCATCTCGGCGAAGTCGCGCAACGACGAAGACCGCATGGGCAACGCGGTGCAACGGATTCTGGAAGAAGATCCGGGCCTGAGGTTCTACCGCGACGCGCAGACGAAGGAGTTTCTGCTGGCCGGCTCCGGCGGGCAGCACGTGGAGATCGTCGTCTCGAAGCTGAAGAAGCGCTACAACGTGGATGTTGAGCTGAAGGCGCCGAAGATCCCGTATCGCGAGACAATTCGCGGACACGCCGACGTGCATGGGCGGCACAAGAAGCAGACGGGCGGGCACGGGCAGTTCGGCGACATCAAGATCAAGATGGACCCGCTGGAGCGGGGGCAGCACTTCGAGTTTGTGAATGAGATCTTCGGCGGCTCGGTTCCAAAGCAGTACATACCGGCGGTGGAGAAGGGCATCCTGGAGGCGGCAGAGCGCGGGTATCTTGCGGGGTACCCGGTTGTCGATTTCAGGGTGACGCTCTATGACGGGCAGTACCACGATGTCGATTCGTCGGAAATGTCGTTCAAGCTGGCGGCGCGCAAGGCGTTCAAGCTGGCGATGGAGCAGGCTAAAGCGGCGCTCCTGGAGCCGGTCATGAAGGTGGAAGTGATCGCGCCGGTGGAGTTCGCGGGCGACCTGATGGGCGACATGAACGGGCGGCGGGGCCGCATTTCGGGCATGGACACGAAGGGCGGGTCGCAGATAATCCGCGCGCTGGTGCCGATGGCCGAGATGCTGACGTACCAGAACGACCTGACGTCGATGACGCAGGGGCGCGGTTCGTTCACGATGGAGTTCTCGCATTACGACTACGTGCCGCAACAGCAGGCGGAAAAGATCATTGCATCCGCCAGGGCGGCGATGGCGGGCGAGGAGGAAGAGGAAGAGTAGAGGACGCGGCAACAGCGCCACGCCCCCTCCGAAGTCAGACGGTGAAGCGGAAGTAGCGCCAGTCGGGCCACGGGCATATGCGTCCGGCGATGCGCGCACGGACGCGCCAGCGGCCGCGCCGGGCGCCGACGAAGAGGTGCTCGTAGTTGTTTGGGGCGAGGTTGCCGGAGACGAGTTCCCTCCGGCATTCGTCGATTAGCACGATCCCGGGTCGAGCACAAGGGGATTATTACGCCCCGCGTTCAGCGGGTTCGGATCATGCGGCGCAATGCGGCCGTGGCGCGCGCAAGCGCGCTCACAGCGGCGGCGATTTCGGCTTCCGTCGTATGCCTGCCGGTGGAGAAGCGCAGGGCTCCCCGCGCCCAGTCCTCGGGGACGCGCATGGCCTGGAGGACTTGAGAGATGCGGACCTCGCCCGAGTGGCAGGCGGCTCCGGCGGATGCGGCGACTTCCTGATCGATGGCGGCGAGGATCGCACCGGCGTCAAGCCCATGCACGCTCACGCTGAGAGTGTTGGGAAGGCGCCTGGCGGGGTGGCCGTTCACGCGGATGCGCGGGATGCGCTCCAGGAGACCGGTTTCGAGGAGGTCTCTCATGCGGCGCATGTGGCCGCAGTTCGCATCGAGGTCGCGGAGCGCGATTTCGCAGGCTTTTCCGAGGCCGGCGATTTCCAAAACATTCTCTGTGCCGGGCCGCATGCCGTGCTCCTGTCCCGCGCCGAGCATCAGCGGCTCGAGCGTTATCCCTTCGCGGATGAACAGCGCGCCGATGCCTTTCGGCGCGTAGAGCTTGTGACCGGCGAGGGTCAGCAGGTCCACTCCGAGATCGGGAACGGCGACGGGGATCTTGCCGGCGGACTGGGCGGCGTCGGTGTGAAAGACAATCCCGCGCGAGTGCGCCAAGCGGGCCGCTTCTGCGATGGGCTGGATCGTTCCGACCTCGTTGTTGGCGTGCATCAGCGTGATCAGGATCGTGTCGCGGCGGATGGACTTTTCGAGATCGGCGACACTCACAAGGCCGTGCTCGTCGACGGGCAGCCAGGTGATTGGAAAGCCGTCCTGCTCGAGTTTCTTGCAGACGGCGGTGACCGCGGGGTGCTCAACCTGGCTGGTGACGATGTGGCGTCCGCGGCTCTGGCGTGCATGCGCGATGCCGCGGATGGCGTAGTTGTTGGATTCGGTGCCGCCGCTCGTGAAAACGATTTCGCGCGGAGCGCAATGTAAAAGCGCGGCGACTTGCGCGCGCGCGGTTTCGACGGCTTCCCGGGCCAGACGGCCGTACCAGTGCGAGCTGGAAGGATTGCCGAAGCGCTCTTCAAGATAGGGGCGCATCGCGGCGATCACTTCGGCGTGCAGCGGCGTGGTCGCGTTGTAGTCGAGGTAGACGGGCTTCGCCGGCGCATTCATGGAACCATCCCAATGTACGATGGAGAGTTTACAATTTCCTATAGTGTTGTCAACAATGCCGCAGGAATTGCCCGAGCTTCCACTCTTCCAGCACGATCTGGACGCCTCGAGCGCGTTCACGCCGGAGAGCCTGATCGAGGCGGTTCGCGCTGAGCGCGGGCTCCCGCGGGAACCTGCGCCGGAGGTGTGCAGCCTCGAGTTTGACGGCGACCCGACCGACTGGATCGCCGCAACGGGCCGGGCCAAGAAGTGGGCTCCGTAGGCGTGCTTCCACACGGCTATGGAGCTGGGGGAGACGGACGGCGTCCGCTGCGGCGTGATTGCGCGGACAATCGGCGGCCCGTATGCGGTGTTGGTGGCGGAACAGTTGGCGGCGCCGGGAGCACGCGTAGTCCTGGGACTGACTTCGGCGGGCCGGGTTTCGTTGACGCTGCCGGTTCCCACCCTCGTTGTCGCGGCGCGGGCGCTGCGGGACAAAGGAACTCCGCTTCACGATCTGCCGCCGGAAGAGCTCGAAGACCGGGATGCGGCGCTGGCGTCTGCGCTCGCGGAGGAGCTCGGCGGGCTCGGCCTGCGCGTGCGGGCGGGGACGGCGTGGACAACGGATGCGCCTTGCCGCGAAACCGCCGCGCGGTTGGAGCGGCACGCGGCGAGCGGCATGCTGGCCGTGGAGATGCAGGCGGCGTCGTTGTTTGCGTTCGGCGCCGCGCGCGGGGTCCCGTGCGGCGTTGTCGCGCATGTGACCAACGGCATTGAACATTCGCCGGAGGATCAGTTCAACAAGGGGACGCACGAGTTTGGATTCGAGATTCTCAAGGCGATGGCACGCGCGGGCCGGCGACGTCTGCGGGAGCGGTGAAGGAGGCGCTGTTCTCGATTAAGGCGGCGGCGAACAACACTCCGCGGGCGGCCAGGCCTCGATCGACGAGATCGACGCGAGAGAAGCCGGCCGCTGATTCTCCGGTGGCTGCGGAACGCGTATACGGACGAGGGGAATGCGCGCTGCGATCGCTCGCTGTGAGGTTTGCAGCCCAGCACGAAACGGCCGCCGTCCTTGAGCACGCGCCGGATCTTGCACAAGTGAGCGGCGGGGTCCTCCCAAAAGTACACCATGTGGGCGGACCATGCTTTGTCGAAGCAATGGTTGTCGAAGAGGAGCTGGAGGCTGTTCCCTTCCCTGAGGTCGGTGAGGCCCGGCTGATCAGGCCGCGATTGCGCCGTCCCGCCATCGCGACCATGGTGGGGGAGAAGTCGATGCCGGCAACAAGGCCGCCGCGTAGCCGGCCACAACCAGCCTGCGTGTGAGCGGCAGGCCGAGCGTACCGCCAGCGCCCGCAATCACGATACGCTCCGCACTGGCTTGCATCCTTCAGTGTCCCCTGCCCCGAAGACGAGGCTCTGCTTGCCGTTGTGACAAGGTTGAGGGTTCGAACCCAAACGCAGCCGGACCGGCCGGGCCTCAGGCGGCGCCGGGAGAGCAACGGGCAGTCGCGGAAGGACGCCGGCCGCGCCGGTGGGAACCCCGAGTCGGGCCAAGTGGAGTGAAATAAACCGGCGCGAGGAGCGTCCTGATCTTTTGAGAGGGGGATCCTGCCGGCATGATGAAGAAGTGGCTTGTCAGGGCTGCTGCGGCTTCGGTGCTTGCGGCGGTGCTGGGATTGGGGTACGCAGTGTACAACGCGCAGCGGGCGGACTACGGATGGAATCCGGTGGTGAGGAGAGCCGCTTACACAACCGCCGGTCCTGTCGTAGTGATCGACGAGGCGCACAACAATGCCTCCACGGCGGGCATCGGCGGCAGATACTGGCCCTTGGGACGTTTACTCCGGAAGGACGGCTACGATGTGCGGCGCGGCGGAGAAGCGTTCGCAGCGGAGAGCCTGACGGGGAATGCCGTGCTCATCATCGCGAATGCTTCGGGCGCGCCGAAACCGCAGTTCATGGGGATCAACATCCCTGTCGGCGGCGGAGGAGATCGCGGAAACGCAGCGTTCACCGCCGCTGAGATTCGCGTGGTTGAGGCGTGGGTGAGGGGCGGCGGTTCGCTGCTCCTGATTGCGGATCACGCGCCATTCGGGGCCGCCGCGGAGGGCCTTGCTTCGGTCTTCGGCGTTCGCATGTACAAGGGATTCCTGGAGGTCCCGGGCGAGCAGTCCGATCCGCTGCTGTTCACGGCGGAGAACGGGCGGTTGGGCGATCATCCGATTATCGCGGGAGACGGACCGCAGAGCGCGGTCAGACGCGTGATGACGTTCACGGGGCAATCGCTGGACGGGCCGGCGGAGGCGAGCGTCCTGCTGCGACTGCCGCCAAATGCGGTCGAGATCGGAATCTCGGAGACGGGGGAATCGAAGCAGCGCGCCGCGGGGAGAGCGCAGGGCATCGCTCTCCAATGGGGCAAAGGCCGGGTTGTTGTGCTGGGGGAGGCAGCGATGCTGACGGCGCAGGTCGCCAACGGGGCGCCGTTCGGGATGAACACGCCAGGATGCGATAACCAGCAACTGGCCCTGAACATCCTCCACTGGCTGTCGCGAAAGCTGTGACAGCGTGTTGAGGCGGCGGACGTTGGCGTCCGATGATGAGCTGTAGTAGCGAGCATGAAGGAGTTCCGCATCAGCGTTACGAGTCAAGCGACGCCGGAGCGGGTGTGGGCGGTGTTGCGGGATGTTGTGAGGCGGCCGGAGTGGACTTCGAGCGTGACGAGTGTGCGGCTGCCGGATGAGGGGCCGCTGGCCGTGGGGCGGCGGGCCGTCGTTCGCCGACAGAAGCTTCTGCCGGCAGTATGGACTGTCACTTGAGTTGGACGACAGGCGCGGGATTACTTGGGTGACGAAGAACCCGGGGGGTAACGGCTCGTCATTGGGTGGAACCGCCCCCTGGCGGGAGCAAGGCCACGCTGTCGATTCAGTTCGAGGGACTCCTCGGCGGGCTCGTCGCGCCGATCACTCGCGATCTCAACGAGCGGCGCCTGGCGATGGAGGCGGCCGGGCTGAAGGCGCGCGGCGAGGATGCCTGTCAGCGCTTGCGCCAGGGAGCGTCCTTCGCTCCGAGGGAGATCAGGTTGGCAAAGAGGCGAACCGCGCCGGGAACGGCGACGGGGAGCTGGCGATACCACGCGTAGGCGCAGTAGACATAAAGGCCATCGCCGTAGCGCGCTTCAAGCCAGCCCCCCTTTTGCGGCGCCTGGCCGGTGTCGTGGCTCTCGACCAGGGCGGTATAGCGCGGGTCCCATGTCATCCAGAATTTCGAGCCGCGCTGCTCGAACCAGCCTTTCCAGTCGTCGGGCGTGATACGGTTCGGCCAGTTGAAGACCTGGGCTTCGGGCGCGAGAACTATGACCGGGGCGTCCTCTTCGCTGACCTCCTCGGCGCGCATGGTCATGGTGTAGGGGTAGGGTCCGTAGTTGTTGTCGTACTCCTGGGTGTTGTACTGCACGATGAGGACTCCGCCGCGGCGGACGTAGTCGAGGAGGCGCGCGTTGTGGGTGCGCACATCCTCGCGGGCGGCGTAGGCGCGGATGCCGAGCAGGATGACGTCGAAGCGCGAAAGATCGGCCGAAGCGAGGGCGTTTGAGTCAAGCATCACGGGTTCGACGCCCAACTGGCGCATGGTTTCCGGGACGTCGTCGCCGCTGCCCATGACGTAGGCCGCTGTCAGGCCCCCGGGGACACGGACATCGACGACTTCGAGTCGATGCCGCGCTGGCGGATCCAGATAGAGCGCGCCCAGCGCCGGGTAACTGATTCGCTCAAAGCCGTGCGAGACGCCGTGGTCGACGGCGCTGGCGAGGATGCGATACGAGCCGGGCGCGACGGCGGCGGGCCGGGTGATCTGAAAACGAAGCCGCGCCTCTTCGCCTTCGCGGGAGAAGTCGTAGAACTGTCGCGGCGGATCGGCCCTCCAGCCGTCCGGCGCCGAGATCATCGCCAACCCCTTGCGGGCGCCATGGCCGATGTTGCGGACCATCACCTCAACGGAGACAGGCCCGCGCTCCAGCGGGACGACTCCGCCTTCCGTGGCGAAAGCGACGGCGACCGGCGGGCCGGCGGTCAACGGCTCGCGCACCTGAAGGCCGATCGGGTCGATCTGGCTGGTTTCAGGGGCCTTCTCCACGGCGAAGTCGACGCCCTCGAAACGGAGCGTGGCGCGAAGAACGAGAGGGGGCTCGGGCAGGGGCAGGCCGAAGGCGGCGGGTGGAGTGTAGGTGTAAGCGATGTCGCGAACGCTGAGCCTGCGCCAGTGGGCGGCGGTGGTGCGGGCGTTGCGCGGCGCGGTGAACTCGAAGCGGCCCGAACCCAGTTCCTTCGCGGCCCAGTCCTGCGCGGAGACGGGTTCGATCCGCACGACCTCGGCGGGGGCAGCGCCGCGAGTGTGCACCGTGCCGGTCACTCTGAACGTCTGCCCAGGAATCGCGACGCGGAAAGTGGCGGCGGGGCGGAAAAACGCCGCCATGCCCCCGGGGGCGGAATCGGAGTCGACGAACGCCTCGAAGACAACGCCAAGAGCGGCGGCAAGCGCGCGGACGCAGCGCTCCTCGAGGAGGCCGAGGTCGAAGGAGTCCCGCTCTCCGCGCAGGCGCCGAACACCGGCAAGAGCTTTGGCGAGGCCGGAAGCGATGGCGTGCGGGGCCTCCGGATCGTAGCGCCGCACGGTCTCGCTCAGGATCTGCCCGATGGCGGCAGGGGGGCGCGCCGCATCCTCGAGGCCTTCCAGCAGGGATTGCCCGGGTGCGGACGATGGAAGGCGGGAGGCGGCCAGTTTGTAGAACGAGACGGAGGGCCCGGGTCGGACCAGAACCGCGCCCATCGCCTGCGATCGCTGGAAGCGATATCCTTCCCGGCCGATCTCGGCGTAGCTGCGTCCGTAGATGGGGTCGTAGAGACCGGAGTCGACGGGGATGACGCCTGGATCGTCGCGCCGCCAGTTGCCGGTGTAGAGCTTGAGAGCCTGCCATGCCGGGAGTCCGAGCTCCGGGAAACGGGCCGGGTCGGCTGCGGCCGCGAAGGCCTCGATAGCCAGGATTCCAGCGGCCTGGTGATGGCCGTGGCCGTCGCGCGCCGTGCCCTGCCAGCGGCTCATGATGATGTGCGGGCGGAGCGTCCGGACGTGGCGGACGACATCGGACAACACTTCTTCTTGCTTCCAGTTACGCCATGTTTCCTCAACCGACTTCGAGTAACCGAAATCGGTGAAGCGGGTGTAGCGCACCTGGACTCCGTAGGACTGCGCGGCGCGGGCGTGCTCCAGGGTGCGGAGCGCTCCGAGGCGGTCGAAGAAATCGCGGGTGATCAGGTTGGCCCCGGATTCGCCGCGGGTGATGGAGAGAAGCGTGACGCCGGCGCCGAGTCCGCGCGAGAGCAGGGTGAGAGTTCCGGCATCTTCGTCGTCGGGGTGGGCGACGACGTACAGGATTCGGACCCCGGACTCCAGTTTCTTGAGGAGGTGGCGGAGGCCGGCGGCGCCGCGGTCCTCGGGGATCTGCTGGCCGCGGATGAGGGCAGAAATCGCGGCCAACGCAATGAAGGCAAAGAACCTGCTCATCGTCGCGCAGCATAGCACAGCGGTGTATCTTTCGGCGTCACCCGACGTTTCCAGTTGACCCAGGGGGGCCTATTGGGATACAGTCGTTTTTTCGATAGTCATGTAAGCGAAATAGACCAAGACCCTGTTCATCGATTCAGGTTCTAATGAATTCATCGCGACCTCATCCCCAGCGTTCCGCGGCGCTCGTTCTCACGCTTGCCTTTGTCTCCCCTCTCCTGGCGCAGCAGCCGCCCAAACTGCGTCCCGTCTTCCGCAATCTGACGAGCGGCGAAGAGCTTGGCGCCGGGGAGAAGTCTTACGAAGCGGCCGAGCCGCCGCGCTTCGAGCCGGCAAACCCGTACCTCCAGCAGCCGACCTTGCTGATTCCCAACCAGCCTGCCGGCGCGGTCCTTTCGGCCGCTCTGAAGGCGATTCGTGAGGCCGAGAAGCATTTCCAGTACGGCAAATTCTTCCTTCATGAGGGAAAGCCGTCGGAGGCCCGGCGCGAATTCGACCAGGCGATCGACACGCTGCTTGCGGTTCCCGAGGACGTAGCCGACCGCGCGTCCGTTGAACGCAAACTGGAGGAGATGGCGCGCCAGATCCACCGCTACGACGTTGAAGGGCTCGGCGCAGGCGACCAGCGCGATCCGGCCGTTTTCACCCAGGCGCCGGTGGACGAAATCCTGAATCTCACTTTTCCGGTGGACCCCGGCCTGAAGGACCGCGTGGAGGCGAGCATTCATTCCGGCGCCTCGCAGTTGCCGCTGACGGTGAATGACGCGGTCCTCAGTTACATCAACTACTTCACGAGCCCGCGGGGACAGAAGATCTTGCTCAGCGGCTTGCGCCGCGCGGGCCGGTACAGGGAGATGATCACGCGAATCCTGTTGGAAGAAGGATTGCCGGCTGAGCTGATCTTCCTGGCGCAGGCCGAATCGGGCTTCATGCCGCGGGCGTTGTCGAGGAAGTCGGCCGCGGGGATGTGGCAGTTCATGCGGCAGACCGGGAAAGAGTACGGCCTGGGCGCTTCGAAGCTGCACGACGACCGCCTGGATCCGGAGAAAGCCACGCGCGCTGCGGCGCGGCATCTGCGGGACCTGTACCAGCAGACGGGCGACTGGCACCTGGCGATGGCGGCGTACAACTGCGGTCCTTATTGCGTGGAGCGGGCGGTGCAGCGGACCGGATATGCGGATTACTGGGAGTTGCGCAGGCGCAGCGCGCTGCCGCGGGAGACGATGAACTACGTGCCTGCGATTCTGGCGATGGCGATCGTTTCGCGCGACCTGGCGAGTTACGGAATCGCGGCGCCGGAACCGGAGCCACCGCTCGACTACGACACGTTGAAGATCTCGGCGGACACGAACCTGGGCCTGATCGCGGATGCGGCGGATGTTCCCTCGGCCGACGTACGGGAGCTGAACCCGTGGCTGCTGAAGAACGTAGCCCCGGCCAACTCCGAGGTGAAGGTGCCGAAGGGGAAGGGCGAGGCTGTGCTGGCGGCGCTCGATGTCGTTCCGGAGGAGAAGAGGGCGTCGTGGCGGCTGCACCGGGTGGCGAACGGCGACACGCTGACGGCGATCGCCAAGCGCTACGCGACGGCAAAGGCGTCGATCGTTGCGGCCAACGCTCAGTTGGACCCCTCGTTTTTCGAAGCGCCGGAGTCAGGCGAGTTTCTGCTCATCCCGGCCAGCGCGAAGGAGCCGGCGAAGAAGGTGACGTCGAAGTCCCGATGGACAAAAGCGGTGTCCAAGTCGATGCGGGCGGCGCCGGGCCGGGCGAAAGCGGGCCGGAGCACGGGGCGCGGGCGGACAGCGGTGGCTTCCTCGAGGCGTCCCACGCGCGCGGTGGCGCGCTGATCCGCACATTTTCACGCGGTTTCAGCGGTTCCTCTCTTCAACTTTGTCACGCATGGTGATAATCTGACCGCAGAGCGGCACGCTTGCGTAGTAAAACAAGCCGTGCCGATCGCGTTCGGACCCTGTGAAAAAGGAGTTGCGCCCAGCATGACAGTTTGGGAGAGCAAGCCGTTCGACTCCTATGAGCCGGACGATTCCGATTTCGACTCCGCCTTCAGCGATGACGGAGTGACCGACATTGAGGAAGAATTCGACGAAGAACTCGAGGAGGATCTCGTGACGAGCCAGCCCCTAGAATCCAGCGCTCCCGCAGCGGCTGCGGCCGCGGTAGAACCCGCCGCCGAGCAGCCGGCGCCCGCAGCAGCGGAGCCAGCGCCAGCACCCGAGCCCGCGGCCGCGCCGCCGGCGCCAGCGCCGGTGGTGAAGCCCGCGCCGAAGCCGCCGGCGAAGAAAGCCGCCAAGAAGGCCCCGGCAAAAAAAGCCGCGGCCAAGAAGGCCGACAGAAAGGCGGCTGCCAAGAAGGCAGCCAAGAAGGCAGCGCCGAAGAAGGCGGTGAAAAAAGCCGCCAAGAAGGCCGCTCCTAAGGTCGCGCCGAAGAAGGCCGCGAAGAAGGCTGTCATGAAAACGGCGCCGAAGAAGGCAGCCAAAAAGGCGGTGAAGAAGGCCGCCAAGAAGCGCAGGTAGGGTTTGGTTCGCCGCAAACCGGCGGATCTGTGGAGGGCGCCCTTCGCGGGGCGCCCTTGGTTTGTCCGGATTCAGCGCTCAGCGACGGCTTTGCGGCAGCGGGCGAATAGATCGAGCAGCGCCTCGGCCTGCTCGTCGGGCGTACGGGCGGACTTTCCGGTGAAACCCACGGCTTGTTGTCCGCGCGCATAGCCGGTTTCGGTTGCGATGAACTTCATCAACTCGAGCGCGATCTCATCAGGGCCTTTGCCGGCGGCAGGCTTTTCCTGCGCGACGCCCGTGTCCTGGTCGGCCATAATTGCGGAATCTCCTCGAAAGGGCTTTTGAGAGCCGGGCCGCAGAGGCCGCGGCCTTTCGAACCTCTAGCTTATCCTAGAAACTTATGCCGGGGAACTCATGCCGGTGAAGGCCACGCGCCTGCTGCGCGCGATGCGCGGCGGCGCCCAGGCGCAACTGCTTGCCGCCGAGGACGGCCACTGGTATGTCACAAAGTACGTCAACAATCCGCAGCACCGGCGCATCCTGGTGAACGAGTGGATTGGCGCGCATCTGCTGCGCGAGCTGAAGATCTCCGCCCCTGAAACGCGCGTCATCGAAGTCCCGCCGGAACTGCTCGCCAGCGAGCCGGCGATCCGGATTCAGCTAGCGAACCAGACGATTCCGGTTCCGCCGGGCTGGCATTTCGGGTCGCGGTTCCCGGGCAATCCTCTGAAGGAGGCCGTCTACGATTACCTCCCCGACACGCTGCTCTCGTCGGTGGTGAACCTGGAGGACTTCCGCGGCGCCCTGGTGTTCGACAAGTGGACGGGCAACTCGGATTCGCGCCAGGCGATCTTCTTTCGCCGGCACATCCGGGACTGGCTGGATCGGGAATCCGCCGGGCCCACGCAGAAGGGATTCATCGCGCAGATGGTGGATCACGGGTATATCTTCGACGGGCCGAACTGGGGCTTTCACGATTCGCCGCTGCAAGGGCTTTATTTCAGGCCGATGGTGATGGAGCAGATCCGGGGTTTGCGCGACTTCGAGCCGTGGCTGACGCGAGCGGTGGAGTTTCCGGCGCGGACGCTGGACGAGGTATTGAGGTCGGCGCCGGCGCGCTGGCTGGAGGAGGACGAGGGGGAGCTCGAGCGCTTGCTGGAGCAGCTTTACGCGCGCCGGAAGCGGATTCCCCAGTTGATACTGGCGGTGAGGGCGGCGCGGCCATCGTTGTTCCCAGCGTGGAAGTAGGCTATGGCCCGGATTAAGATGGTGAGGTGATTCATTCGCTGCTGTTGGCAAACGGGCGGGTGCGGCCGTCCACCGACCTCTTCCTTTCTCCCGGCCAGGTTGGGGTGTTGAACGGATGGGGAGTCTTCTCGACGATCAAGGTTGTGGAGGGCGTGCTGTTCGCGTTCCACCGCCACTGGGCGCGCATGAGACGCGATGCGGAGCTGCTGCGGGTTCCGTTCCCCTGGGAGCCGGACGAGATGGAGTCGATGCTGCTCGACCTGGTCGCCGCGAACGGCGCGCTGAACTCGACGCTGCGCGTCGCGGTGATCCGCAACCGGGGAAACCTTTGGGAGGGGCCGGGCGTGGAGCGGGATTCAGACCTCATCGCCTTTACCGCGGAGCGCAGCCAGTGGGGCAGCGCGGTCCGGCTGGGGATCGTGCCGCAGGCGCGCCATGCGGCAAACGTCTTCGCGGGGACGAAGGTCCTCTCCTGGGCGATGAACCTGGTGTGGTACGAGGAAGCGCACCTGCGGGGACAGGATGAAGTAATCCTGCTCAACGAACGCAACGAGGTGAGCGAGTGCACGTCGGCGAACATCTTCGTTGTGTCCGGAGGCGAGGCGCTCACGCCTCCGCTTTCGTCGGGCTGTTTGCCAGGGGTAACGCGGGAACTCCTGCTGGAAGAGATCCGGGTCCCCGGAGTGCGCGTGCTGGAGGCAGTGCTCACGCTCGATGACCTCGAGCGGGCGGACGGGCTCTTCATCACCTCGTCTACGCGGGACCTTCTGCCGGTGTCGTCGGTCGAAGGACTCGCGAACCGCCAGGAGTCCCGGGTGAGAACGCGGCTGGCCGAGGCGTTCAGCGCCTACGAGGCGGAGTACGTGCGTGCGGCGCCGCGGCGCGCGCCGGGCGCCGGGATGCGCCTGTAGCGGGGCATTCGCCTCGTTGATCGAACAGAACGCAACTGAAATGTTTCCTTCTTGTGGCGGGCGGGCGGACTTTGCGCTAGACTGCTCTTAGCATCGACGCCCCCGCGAGAAGCACCCGGGGCCAGGAACGACTAGCCACATGAGCCGCGTCCAGTGTCCTCAATGCGGATCGAGCAAGGTGCGCTCGGTGAAGGTGAGCGGAGCGATGCGCCTGCTGTTCACCCTGGTGGGAGGCTACAGCGCCAGGTGCCGAGACTGCTCGCACACCTTTGTGGCGCGGCCATTCCGGCTGACGCACATCGTGTGGGCCAAGTGCCCGCGATGTTACCGGCTGGACCTGTCGATGTGGGATCCGGAGTATTACCGGTCGTCGGCGTGGATGAATCTCAAGGTGTTTTTCGGCGCGAACCGCTGGCGCTGCGAAAGGTGCAGGGTCAACTTCGTGAGCTTCAGGCCGCGGAAGCTGCGGTATGTCCGGCCCACGGCGACGGAGGAGCCGGCGCGGGATTACGAGGGCGCCACGCCGATGGAGTGAGCCGCAGCGGAGCGTGGAGCGGGACGCGGACGCGCCGTACAAAAAGAAAATGGTTCCAAGTGACCCGCGTACCAGCTTGCTCCCCAGCCTGCTAGCTAGGCCTGAGCTTGTCACCAAATCGCGCCGAGCGCCTGCCACGTTGCTCCCCCTCACGAGGTTTCCCTCGCAAGGCTTCAACGCCCCATGGCGCGCCCGCAAGCGTCTCTTCGGCGAAGCCGGAGTCTCGCAGCGGGCTTTTGCTCTCCCGCAGTGACTCACGCCCGTTACCGGACGGCCACGGCGGGGTCAACGCGCCTGCCCTGCGGCTTAAACTCCCTGCTTCCGGCTGCTGGACCCGGTCCGCTCTCGCCTCTCCCCCAGACTTTTCTCGAGCCTGCCTGAGGGATTCAACGGCTTGAACCCGTTGTCCAACTTATCCGAAACCAGTCCCGAAAGCCCACCTTGAACCGTCGCTCCCCTCCAGGGTGTCACCCCCTCGGGATCAACGCACCCGGCTCATGAAGCCTCCGGGAAGCTTACCAGTCCGCCGCGCCCGATCTCCCTTCGCTCCCCCTCGGCGTCTCTTATTCAGGTCGGCCTTGGGATCATCGTTCCAGGTCCGCTACGCTGCGTCTGGCTCGCTGTTCCGAGAACCTCTTGGAACCAACACCACTATGACTCAAGTTCGTTCTCCGGTCAACAAAAATCGGGCGGCTTCCGCTTCATTTTTACAGCTTTTTTTCGATTTGTTTTCAAACACTTGGCGACAGCGTGTTGTGGATTGCCTGTGCATAAAACGTGAATTGAGGAATGTGTTTTTGACTGCGAAGCAGCTTGAGCGGCATAAAGCGGCGGCGCGGGGCAACTTGACGGCATGCGACTGGATTTAGGGCGGGTTTGGGCCGCTAAGGGACTGAGCCCATGCGGTCGAACGGCCAGTAGACGAAGACCGCCTTGCCGTAAATGGCATGGCTGGGCACGGGTCCCCACAGGCGGCTGTCGTTGGAAGAACTGCGATGGTCGCCGAGGACGAAGTAGTGGTCGGCGGGAATGCGCGCGGACGGCATGGAGTTGCGATCCCGGTACTCCGGCGGCACATACGGCTCAGCGAGCGGACTCCCATTGACGTAGACGCTGCCGGCGCGGATCTCTACCAGATCCCCGGGCAGCCCGACCACGCGCTTGATATAGGATTTGCTGGGATCACGAGGGAACCAGAAGACGACGGTGTCGCCGCGAGAGATGGACTCGAAGCCCATGCGGTAGACGAACTTATTGATCAGGATGCGTTCCTGGTCCACCAGCGAGGGCATCATGCTGGTGCCCTCGACCTTCACCGGTTGGTAGAGGAAAAAGATGACCACCAGCGCAATGACGGACGACAGGATGATATCCCGGAGCCAACTCCCTACATGCTTGAGGAGCCGGCCAGCTCTCTCTTTCCGCATCGGCTGCCCTGATTGAAACACGACGCGGGCCAGCCGCGCAACCTTCAGGAAGGCTTATTGGGACGGCTGCGTGGAGGCGAGGCCGAGCAAGCGGCGCAAAGTGGCCGGCGGCAGCGCCCCCGCGTTGAGTGCCCGCAGGTGGAATTGTCCGGGGACGAAGCGGTCGCCCGCGGCGCGGGCGGCCAAGTCGCGCAACCGGCGCCATTCACGGTAGCCGGTATAATACGTCGGCAACTGGCACGAGCTGAGCTTCGCCCGGCGGAGCTTGGCCTCGGCCTCCTCGCGTTCCTGGAACGTGCGCGAGGTCATGAGGTCCATCGCCTCCTGGTCGCTCATGCCTGCCGTGTGCAACCGGATGTCGATGATGGCGTTGGCGATCGCGCGAAGCAACTGCTTATAGAAAGTGATTTGCAACTCCGGGCTCCTGTCCAGGTAGCCCGCGGCGAGCATCTGCTCCGTCGCGTAGACCGCCCAGCCTTCGACGTAGACGCCGCTGCCGTAGAGCGCGCGGAGCAACCGCCGCGTGGGCGGCTGGATGGAGTTGGCGTATTCGAACTGGACGTAGTGGCCGGGGATCGCCTCATGAATGGTGAGCAGGCGCAAGCCGAATTGGTTGTACTCCCGGAGCTTTGACTCGGCGCGCTCCTTGGGCCATTCCGGCGGGATCGGGGTTACCCAGTAATACGCGCCGAGCTGAGGCTCGAGCGGCGGCGCCGGGTTGAAACCGCCGACGCCGTAAATGCCGCGCATGAACGGCGGCGTCTCGATGACCTGAAGGTTGTCGCGGCGCGGCGCGGCGACCAGATCCCGCTCGTGTGATTTCAGGAAGGCGAGCGTCTCCGCGAGCGTCTTGCGCGCTTCATCGAGGTACCTTTCGCGCGATGGGTGTTGCTCTGCGATCCTGGAGAGCGTCTCGCCGACGATCAGGTTGAGGTCCACGGGGTCGCGATGGGAGGGATAGAACTTCTTGTGCAGCGGCAGAGAGAGCCGGAACATCTCCTGGCGCGTCTGTTTGAGCGCGGCCTCGGCATCGGCCAGGACCTGCTCCGGCGTGATTCCTTCGCCTAACACCGCGCGGAACTTTCGCGCGTACTTGTCCGCGCCCAGCCGCCAGGCCTCGGGGCCCGCGTCGGGGAGAGCGCGGATGAGGCCGCTGAGCTGCTTCAGCGCGGGGACGGCGATCCCCGCGGCCCCGTCATAATCGCTCCTGACGGAGGCAGGAAGCTTCTCCGGAAACGTTTTTTCGATGAGCGCGATTGTGCCGTCGTTCTCCTCGAGGGCAACCGTCTTCCAGATCCCGGGCGCGGGTCCCAGGTTCCGCCGCGCCGCTTCGACGACGGCGGGAATCGACTTCATGCGCGCGACGATATGCCGGTAGCGATCCTCGATCGGCGCGTATTCCAGACTCCAAGGGCTGAACATGGCGTTGCCGATCATCTCGACGTACACGGCGGGGTTGTTCTGCCAGCCCCTCAGCACATCGAGCTCGAGCTGGGCGAGGGTGATCTGCCCGGCCATCAACTCGGCGTCGGCGCGCTGCTCGGCGTCCAGCTTGTTGCGATCGAACGTATCGAGGCGCTCCTTCATGGCGAGCCAGTGCACGCGCCGGCGCGCAAGGCCCTCGGGGCTCAAATCGTCGAGAAGGATGTCGAGGCTCTTGCCTTCATGCGAGTGGTAGCCGGAGGCCGTCGCCGTGACGGGCGACAGCGCGAGAGAGAACTCGACGAAATCCTTGACAAACGCGGCGAACTCGCCGCCGCCCTGCTTTCTTGAACAGGCGGAGGAGGAGGCGAGCAGAATGGCCAGCGCGGCGAGGCGAACGCGGGTCGTCATGCTGGACAGTGTAAGCGATTGGCGGCGCCCTCTGGGGTTCAGGACGCGATTGAACGATTCTTCACTGACTCGTAAGGCATACTTGACTTGCAAATCATTTGCATCTATTCTGATTCTAGCCGAACGCGCCGGATTAAAACTCATTCCGCCTCCGCGGCCGGCCAGGACATTCTACAATGCCAATCCGACCGTCTTCCTGGATCATGGTTCCATTCACATTGGGCTGTTTCGTTGCATCATGTGTTGATTTTCGCGGGTTCGTGGCGGATGAGAGCGGCGGCGCGATCCATGGCGCCGTCGTCGAGTACCGGTGCGGAAGCAGCGCGGCAGCGCGACGGGCCGAGACTACATTTGCAGGCGAGTTTCAATTGAAAGCGCCTGAGGGGCTGTGCGAAATCTCCATCAACAGGCCCGGCTTCGGTCTCTTGAAGGCGACCGTGGAAGTGCCGGGAGAGGGCCGCTTCGTCTTGATGCCCGCGACGATGGCCCAGGAGATTCTGGTGAGCGCCAACCTGATCGCGGGCACTCCCGAGATTGTCGCGCGCACGCCGGGCAGCGTCGATTTCGTCGACTCTCTAACACTGCGCGGATCGCGCGTTTTCGGCATGGAGGAGGCGCTGCGCAAGGTCTCGGGCATCTACGCGCGGCCCGAAGAGGGCTTTAGCCTGCGGCCAAACATCGGGGTCCGCGGCTTGAATCCGACACGCAGCAGTTCCCTGCTCCTGCTGGAGGACGGCGTGCCGTTGGCGTATGCGCCTTACGGGGACAACGCGAGCTACTATCATCCGCCGGTGGACCGCTTCGAATCGATTGAGGTGGTGAAGGGCTCGGGGCAGATCGGCTACGGCCCGCGCACGGTGGGCGGAGTGGTCAACTATGTGACGCCGCCGGCGCCGGACAAGCCGTCCGGGAGCGTGTCTCTCACCGGCGGCAACCGCGACTACATGAATGCGCACATGCGCTATGGCGGAACGTGGAAGGGATACGGGATGCTGCTGGACGGGATCCGCAAGCAGGGCGAGGGAGCGCGCGACAACGTGCGCAGCGGGCTCACTGACCTCAACGCGAAGATGCTGGCGGCGTTGACGGCTCGGCAGGCGCTGGCGCTGAAGACGAACTACTACGCCGAGGACTCGCGCGTGACCTACAGCGGCCTGCGGCTGGCCGAGTGGCTGGAGAACCCGCGGCAGAATCCCTTCCGCAACGACAGCTTCGAAGGCCGCCGCTGGGGCGCTTCCGCGGTGCACACTGCGGCGGTCTCGCCGTCCACGATCTTCACTACGACTGCATACGGCTCGCTGTTTGAGCGCCACTGGTGGCGGCAGTCGTCGAATTCAGCGCAGCGCCCGAACGACGCGGCGGACCCGGCGTGCGGCGGGTTGGCGAATCTGCATGCCAGTTGCGGGAACGAGGGCCGGTTGCGGCACTACTCCGCCTGGGGCGTGGAGCCGCGGGGACGTTGGACGGGCGCGCTGGCGGGAATGCGAACGGACTTCGATTTCGGGCTGCGCGCGCATTACGAGATCCAGGAACGCATCCAGAAGAACGGACCCCTGCCGCTGTCGCGCGACGGCGCCATCGTCGAAAACAACCAGCGCAGCAACCAGGCCTACTCGGGGTTCCTCCAGCCGCGACTGCAACTCGGAGACTTCATTGTTACGCCGGGGCTGCGGCTGGAGAACGTGCGCTATCAGCGGACCAACAGGCTGTTCGGAGGCGGCACGGGTATTGCGGGCGAGACCGAGCTGACGGAGGCGATTCCCGGCATCGGCGTGGCGTGGAATCCGTCGCCGCGGCTGACTGTGTTCAGCGGATTGCACCGCGGCTTCGCGCCGCCGCGCACCGAGGACATCATCGGCAACGACGGCGGGTTCGTCGAGCTGGATCCCGAACTGAGCTGGAACTACGAAGCCGGCGTGCGCGTCCGGCCGGTGCGGAACCTGGCTCTGGATGCAACCCACTTTCGCATGGACTACTCAAACCAGATCATCCCCGCTTCGCTCGCGGGCGGAGTGGGCTCCGTGCTGACTTCGGCCGGGCGCACGCTGCACCAGGGCGCCGAAGTGAGCGGGCGGTGGGAAGCGCGCAACGTGCTCGGCACGGGCAATTCGATGTGGCTTCGCTCGGCGTGGACGTGGCTGCCGGGGGCGCGCTTTGCCGGGACGAGGTACAGCAACGTCAGCGGCTATCGAGACGTGCTGATCACAGGCAACCGTTTGCCGTATGCCAGCGAGCACCTGTTGAACGCGAACGTGGGCTGGGTTCACCGCACCGGCGTGAACTTCCTGATCGAGATGGTCCACACGGGGCGCCAGTTCTCCGATGACCTCAACACGGTGAACTCGAGCGAGGACGGGCAGCGCGGCCTGATCCCCGGCAACGCGGTCTGGAACGCGGCGGTGAATGTCCCGCTTGAAGGCCGGCGGACGACGCTCTTCTTTGCCGTGAAGAACGTGTTTGACCGCCTGGTGCTGGTGGACCGCTCGCGGGGGATGCTGCCGGGCTCGCCTCGACTGGTTCACGCCGGTTTGAGCTTCGCGTTCTAGACGATTGCGATATGATCGCCCCTGACTGGAGGCGATCGATGATCCATCAGACCCGCAGGCAGTGGATAGCGGCGGCCGGCGCGGCGGCGGCCGCGCAGGCGCCGGCGAAGCGGCCCAACATCCTGTTCATCCTCAGCGACGATCACAGCTATCCCTACCTGGGCTGTTACGACAGCCAGGTGAAGTCGCCAAATCTCGACCGTTTTGCGTCGCAGGGAATGCGCTTCGACCGCATGTTCACCGTC
This sequence comes from uncultured Solibacteraceae bacterium, assembly GCA_964472745.1. Lineage (GTDB taxonomy): Bacteria > Acidobacteriota > Terriglobia > Bryobacterales > Bryobacteraceae > CAYYNC01. The sequence goes on along the minus strand of CAYYNC010000001.1, from coordinate 14,094 downwards.
GCGCCGCAGTGCGTGCCTTCGCGCGCCGGCTACCTGACGGGACGCAGCGCCGTGGCGGCGCGGATGACGCGGTTCTCGTCGGCGCTGCCGCCGGATGAGATCACGTTCCCCGAGGTGCTGCGCGAGGCCGGCTACTACACCGGCATCTGCGGGCGCACGTTTCATCTGGACGGCTCGGGGAATCTCGGCCCGATTACCGAGAGCCTGATGCGCAAGCACAACTTCAGGACGTTTCAGCGGCGCGTGGATTATCTCGACCGGGGCTCGGATCAGAACCGCGTCCACGAGCGGCTGAACGAATTCCTGGAGAAGGCGCCTGCGGGCCGGCCGTTCTTCATGTGGCTGAACTTCAGCGATCCGCATCACATCTGGAACACGAAGGTCGAGGGCATGCAGCACGACCCGGCGCAGTTGAAGCTGCCGCCGCATCTTCCGGATCTGCCCGGAGTGCGCGGCGACCTGGCGCGCTACCTCGACGAGGTGACTCACCTGGACAGCCTGTTCGAGAGCGTGCTGGGCGTGCTGCGGCGGCGCGGGTTGGAGGACAACACGCTCATCGTTTTCACGGGGGACAACGGAATGGCGTTCCCGCACGGCAAGGGATCGCTGTACGATCCCGGGTTGCACGTGCCGCTGCTGGTGCGCTGGCCGGGCGTGGTCCGGCCGGGGCGGACGAGCGCGGAGCTGATCTCAGGCGAGGACATCGGTCCAACATTGATTGAAGCCGCGGGCGCGCGAGTGCCGGAACGCATGTCGGGCAAGAGCATTCTTCCCCTGCTGCGAGGGGAGTCTTTCCAAGGCAGGGAGCACCTCTTTGCGGAACGCGGTCCTCACGGCGGCGCGACGTATACGATTCAGACGCGGGCGTCGACGTTCGACCAGTCGCGCTGCGTGCGGACGAAGCGCTGGAAGCTGATCTTCAACTGTACGCCGCACCAGGAGTATTGGCCAGTGGACAGCGGCAACGATCCGGGGTGGAAGGAGATCCTCGCGGCGAAAGCGGAGGGGCGGCTGAAGCCCGTGCACGAGCGCGCCTACTTCACGCGGCCGCGGCCGGTGTACGAGCTGTTCGATTTGGACAACGACCCCGCGGAGCTGAACAATCTCGCGGGGCGGAGCGAAACAGCGCAAGTCGAGCGCGAGCTCAAGATCGCGCTCACCGAGAAAATGATGCTGGACTACGATTATCTGCCGCTGCCGATTCCTTCGGGCGAGTGATCAGTCGAAGACCACAGTCTTATTGGCGTAGCAGAGGATGCGGTGGTCGAGATGCCAGCGCACGGCGCGGGACAGCACAATGCGCTCGAGGTCTCTCCCCTTCTCCACGAGGTCGGCGATCTGGTCGCGGTGCGAGATGCGGATCACGTCCTGCTCGATGATCGGCCCGTTGTCGAGGACCTCGGTGACGTAGTGGCTGGTCGCGCCGATCAGCTTTACGCCGCGCTGGTGCGCCGCATGGTAGGGCTTCGCGCCGGTGAACGCGGGCAGGAACGAATGGTGCACATTGATGATGCGGCGCGGATAGCGGGCGATGAATTCGGGCGAGAGAATCTGCATGTAGCGCGCGAGAACCACGAGGCCGATCTCATGCTCCGCAAGGAGCGCGAGCTGGCGCGCTTCGGCCTCGCCGCGGGCGGCGGCGTCCACCGGCGCATGGTGGAAGGGGATGCCGTAATGCGCGACGAGCGGCGCGGCCTCGGCGTGATTGCTCACCACGAGCGGGATCTCGCAGCGCAGCTCGCCGGACTGATGACGGTGGAGCAGGTCGGCCAGGCAGTGGAGATATTTCGAGACGAAGATGGCCACGCGCAGCGGCTGGACGGACGATTCGAGCCTCCAGTTCATGTTGAACCGCCGCGCAATGGGCTCGAACTGCGAAGCGAACGAGGCGAGCGGGATGTCAAAGCCGTCGAGGTCCCATTCAACGCGCATGAAGAAGAGGCCGGCGGCGTCGTCGCGGTGCTGGTCTGCGTGCAGGATGTTGGCGTTGTGGTGGTAGAGAAACGTGCTCACCGCCGCGACAAGGCCGCGCCGGTCGGGGCAATCGATGAGAAGAATGGCCGAGGCGGGCATTCGAATCTCAGAGTGTAGCAGCCCCGCGAGCCGCGCGATAATGTACTCAGAGAAACGCTGCGCGGATCAAACACATCTGAATCAACAGTGAACCGCACGACATGCTCTTCCGCCTCGCTCTCTTGACCGCCAGCGCGGCCGTCGCGGCCGCCGGGGATCTCCCGGCGCCGGCGACGACGGCGCCATCGTCATCTGCTTCCTCCTCATCGGCCGCCGCGATGGCCGCCGAGGAATGCGTCCCCGCCGAATACCTCCGCAGGCAGCAGAACCGGCAGTCCCCCAGCCTGGGCGGTCCATGCGAGGGGATCAACTGGCGCGGTCTTTTCAGGGATACGTTTCTCTTCCTGGGCGTACAGCATTCCTTCCGTCTCGCCACCGAACCCGCCACGCGCGCTGGGCTCAAGGGCCCTTTCTTCAAGGATTACTTTCAGTCCGTCGCCAACATGCACGGGTGGGCGGATCAGGACCCCTTCTATGTGAACTACATCGGCCACCCCATGCAGGGCGCCGTCAGCGGCTACATCTGGGTGAATAACGACCGCCGCTACTCCGCGACGGCGATGGGCAAGCACCCGGATTACTGGAAGAGCCGGTTGCGGGCCGCGGCGTTCATGTGGGTGTACAGCACGCAGTTCGAGATCGGTCCGTTGAGCGAGGCCTCGATCGGCAACATCCAGCGCTACTACCCGCAGCAGGGCTACGTGGACCACGCGGTTACGCCCGCCGTGGGCATGCTTTGGATGCTGGGCGAAGACGCGCTGGATCGCTTCCTGGTCATCCCGTTTGAGCGGCGCGTTAACAACGGCGTGGCGCGGCTTCTGGTGCGCGGCGTGCTCAATCCCGCGCGGTCGTTCAGCAACCTGATGCGCGGGAGCGTACCGTGGCGGCGGGAGGACCGGATCGGAGTCTTCTCCTATCGTCCCGACGATCCGGCGCACAGTGTGTCGCCGCGCGGCCAATCACGCGCCGAGCCGCCGCCGGGTGTGGCGCCGGTTGAATTCACCACGACGTTCAACAGCTCGATTCTTTCCGGGCCGGGGCGCGTGAGCTGCCAGGGAGGCAGCGGTGAGCTGGGCGTCCGGCTGGCCCCGGCGTGGCAGGCGATCCTGTCGGTGGGCGCATGTAATCTGGACGGGCTGAGGGAGGCAAACCAGTCAGGCGACGGTCTTTACTACTTCATCGGACCGCGCTGGGTCCCACGAGCCGGATCGCGCTGGAGCCCGTACGCACAGTTCCTGGTGGGCGGCGCGAAGTTCACAGTCGAAGAGGCGGACGAGGAGAAGCGCAAGAAGGCCCATGAACGGGCGCTGCTGACCAACACGCTGCCTGACTTCAGTTCATTCGCGCGGCTCGAGGAGTCGCGCGGGTTCGCGGTGTCGGCCGGCGGCGGAGTCGATTGGAAGTTCAACTCCGCGATGGCGCTGCGTCTAGGGAGCCTCGAGTATCGCCGCGGCTGGTTCCGCCCGATCTGGGGGTATCAGGTGACCGACGGCTGGCACTTCACGACGGGACTGACGCTCAGGATGGGGACCTGGTAGCCGGCTTTATCTGCCTTCGACGACTTCGAGGAAGGCTCGCGCCGCATGGCTCAGCGCCCGGCGGGCCGGGAAGATGAGGCGGATCTTCCTCTCCATTTGCAGCTCCTCCACGCCCACTTCGCAGAGCGTCTGCTGCTCCAGCTCCTGCTCGACGCACATCTTGGGAAGGAACGCGACGCCTTCGTTGCGCTGCACCATTTTACGGATCGTCTCTACGGTCGGCATTTCGACGTCCATGTTCAGCGGCACCTTTGCTTTCTGAAAGGCCTTCAGGACAAGGTCGCGGTAGGGCGACATCACGTTGTGGGCGATGAATGTCTCCATCCCCAGTTCTTTGATCGAGACCGCCTTGCGGCCGGCGAAACGGTGTTGCGGGCTGACAACGAAGCAGAGATGGTCGGTGTAGATGACGTGCGATTCGATCCTCTCGTCGTCCGGGTCCCAGCTTATGACGCCGAGCTCCAGGTCGCCGTCGATGAGCTGCGCCGGGATCTTGCTGGAGAGCGAGCGCCGCACCTGCACCTTCACTTTCGGATAGAGCCGGCGGTAGTGGACGATATGCTGCAACAGGTAGAGCGACGTCGATTCGTTGGCTCCGATCACGAGACGTCCGGCGGCGAGATCGCGGAGCTCGGCCAAAGAGTTTTCGAGCTCCTGCTCCAGGTTCTCGAACCGGCGGCAGTACTCCAGCACGATTCTGCCGGCATCGGTCAGGACCAGCTCGCGGCCGGAGCGGTCGAGCAGCTTCTCGCCGATCTCCGCCTCCAGCCGCTGGACCGCAAGCGAAATCGCCGGCTGGGTGCGCAGCAGCTTTTCGCCGGCCCGCGAGAAGCTGCGCTCGGTGGCGACGGTCTGGAAGACCTTGAGGGGATAAAGCTCCATGTCGGCCTCCAGGGGCGCATAGCGCCCCAGGTTCGTATAAATGAAGTTTATCACATAGGCACAGCTCATTCGACATTGTGTGATTATAAATTTGAATAATCCGCCAGTGCAGCACACAATGGGGAATGAACGAAGGTCTTGTCCCCGTCCGGAGAGACTGGCCGGGGGGGCAAGCCGGAAGCAAGGAGCGCGGACTCGAGAATGACAGATTCCCAGAACAGGCAGCGCGTTTACATCTTCGACACGACGCTCCGGGATGGCGAACAGTCACCCGGATGCAGCATGACGGTCCCGGAGAAGCTCCGGATGGCCCACAAACTGGCGGAACTTGGCGTCGATATCCTCGAGGCGGGGTTCCCCATCGCCAGCGAAGGCGATTATCAGGCGGTTCGCGCAATCAGCGCCGAGTTGCCTTGGGTCAGAGTGGCGGCGCTGGCCCGTGCCACGCGTCTAGATGTGGAACGCGCTGCCAGCGCTCTTGAGGGCTCCAGGATTCCGCGGATTCACACGTTTATCGCGACCAGCGACATCCATCTGAAGTACAAGTTGAGGAAGTCGCGGCAGCAGGTGCTCGAAGAGGCGTGCGCCGCGGTGGAGCTGTCGCTCCAGTACGTGGACGATGTCGAGTTCTCGGCCGAGGACGCCACCCGGACGGAGCCCGAATACCTGGAAGAGGTTTGCCGCGCTGTTGTGGCCGCGGGCGCGAAGACGGTGAACCTTCCGGACACGGTGGGCTACTCCGTTCCCGAGGAGCACGCGGAGCTGATCGGGCGCATGGCGCGAGCGATCGGCGGCAAGGCGATCGTCAGCGTCCACTGCCACAACGACCTCGGTCTGGCGACGGCGAACTCTCTGGCGGCGGTTGTGGCCGGCGCACGCCAGATCGAATGCACCGTCAACGGCATCGGCGAGCGCGCCGGCAACTGCGCGCTGGAAGAAGTGGTGATGACGATGAAGACGCGACAGGACCGTCTGCCGTTCTACACCGAGATCGTCACCGAGCATCTCTATCCCGCGAGCAAGCTGTTGAGCGAGCTGATTGCTTTCGGGCCGCAGCCAAACAAGGCGCTGGTGGGCGCGAACGCGTTCGCGCATGAGGCCGGCATCCACCAGGACGGCTATCTGAAGGAAAAGAGCACGTACGAGATCATCGATCCACGCACGGTCGGCATTCCCGAAGGCCGGCTGGTGCTGGGCAAGCACAGCGGACGCCACGCGCTGCGTGCGAAGTGCGAGCACCTCGGCTTCAGCCTGTCGCAGGAAGAGCTGAACGCGGTGTACAAGGGTTTCATCGAGATCGCCGACAAGAAGAAGGGCGTCACCGACCAGGAGATCACCGCCCTGATTCACATGCTGAGAGCGGGCGAGCACTTGCCCGAGGACGCCAGGAGCGATGCAACGGTAGCCGGCGACTGATCGCAACAAAATGCAATTGAACATTCTTGTCCTTCCCGGTGACGGCATCGGGACGGAAGTCACGCGGGAGGCCGTCAAGGTTCTCCGCCGCAGCGCAGAGAAGCACAATCACTCCCTGCGTATCACCGAGGGACTGCTGGGAGGCATCGCCATTCACAAGACGGGCCAGCCGATGCCGGAGGAGACGGCGCGGCTGGCGGAGCAGGCCGATGCCACGCTGCTGGGCGCGGTCGGGCTGCCGGAGTTCGACGAAGCGCCGCCGTCGCAGCGGCCCGAGCGCGGGCTGCTCGGCATCCGCAAAGTGCTGGGCGTCTACGCGAACCTGCGCCCCGTGCGCACCTACCGGGCGCTGATCGACTCGTCGCCGCTGAAGAACGAGCGCGTTGAAGGCACGGACATGATCCTCGTACGCGAGTTGACCGGCGGGATCTACTACGGCACGCCGCGCGGCATCGAAGGCTCGGGCGACGAGGAGCGCGCGGTGAACACGATGACATACAACCGCGCCGAGATCCGCCGCATCGGCCGCATGGCGTTTCATCTCGCGCGGCAGAGGCGCAAGAAAGTGTCGTCGGTGGACAAATCCAACGTGCTCGAGTGCTCGCAGCTCTGGCGGCGCGTGATGATGGAAGTGGCGGCCGAATTCCCGGACGTCGAGCTGGAACACGTGCTGGTGGACAACTGCGCGATGCAGCTTGTGCTCAACCCGCGAAGATTCGACGTTGTCGTCACCGAGAACATGTTTGGGGACATCCTGAGCGACGAGGGCGCGGTGCTGGCCGGATCGATCGGCATGTTGCCCTCGGCATCGTTGGGCGAAAAGCGCCCCTCGGGGGCCTATGTGGGCCTCTACGAGCCCGTGCACGGCTCGGCGCCCGACATCGCCGGACAGAACAAGGCGAATCCGCTGGGCGCGATTGGATCGGTGGCGGCGATGCTCGAATACAGCTTCGGGCTGAAGGAGGACGCGGCCGAGGTCTACCGCGCCGTCGAACAAGTGCTGGATAGCGGTCGCGTGACCGCGGACCTGAAACCAAAGGGCGCGCCGGCGACCACCGAGCAGGTGGGCGACGCGGTGTGCGCGGCGATTTGAAAGAAGAGAGAATGTCCCGACCTCGCACAATCATCGAGAAACTGTGGGACTCGCATGTCGTGTGCGAGCCGCCCGGGGCCCCCGCCCTGCTCTATATCGACCTGCACCTGGTGCACGAAGTCACCTCGCCGCAGGCGTTCGACGGCCTGCGCCGCCGCGGATTGAAAGTGCGGCGGCCCGATCTCACTTTCGGCACCTGCGACCATTCCACGCCGACCACGCCTCGCGACCTGCCGATCGTCGACCCCATTGCAGCCGCACAGGTCGCGCAGTTTGAGAAGAACTGCCGCGAGTTTGGCATTCCGCATTTCGGATTTCTGAGCGACAAGCAAGGCATCGTTCACGTGATCGGCCCGGAGAACGGCCTCACGCAGCCGGGAATGACAGTGGTCTGCGGAGACAGTCACACCGCGACGCACGGCGCATTCGGCGCGCTGGCGTTCGGCATCGGCACCAGCGAAGTGGAGCACGTGCTGGCGACGCAGTGCCTGTTGCAGCGCAAGTCGAAGAGCTTCGCGGTCCGCGTGGACGGCGCGCTGAAGCCGGGCGTAACGGCGAAGGACATCATCCTGGCGCTGATCGCGCGCATCGGCGTCGGCGGCGGGACGGGCTGCGTGTTCGAGTACGCCGGCTCCGCCATCCGCTCGCTGTCGATGGAAGAGCGCATGACGGTCTGCAATATGTCGATCGAGGGCGGCGCGCGCGCGGGCCTGGTTGCGCCCGACGACACGACGTATCAGTACCTCGCCGGGCGGCCCTACGCGCCGAAGGGCGCGGCCTGGGACGAGGCGGTGGCGCGCTGGCGGACGCTGCCGACCGACGACGGCGCTGTTTACGATCGTGAGATCGCAATCGATGCATCGGGTCTCGAGCCGATGATCACGTTCGGCACGAATCCGGGCATGGGCATGCCGATCAGCGGCGCGGTGCCCGATCCGTCAGGCGTTGGCGATCCGGTGGAGAGGGAGACGCTGGCGAAGGCGCTGCGGTACATGGACCTCGAGCCGGGCAAGCCGCTCGCCGGCCATCCGGTGAACGTCGTTTTCATCGGAAGCTGTACCAATTCGCGCATGACGGACTTGCGCTCCGCGGCCGCGGTGCTGAAGGGGCGGAAGGTGAATCCGAAGGTGCGCGTGCTGGTGGTGCCGGGCTCGCAGCAGATCAAGCGGCAGGCCGAGGCCGAGGGCCTCGACAGAATCTTCAGAGAGTCCGGCGCCGAGTGGCGCGAGGCGGGCTGCTCGATGTGCATTGCGATGAACGGCGATCAGCTTGCGCCGGGCGAGTACAGCGTCTCGACATCGAACCGCAACTTTGAGGGACGCCAGGGCAAGGGCGGGCGGACGTTTCTGGCGAGTCCGCTGACCGCCGCGGCTTCGGCCGTGACGGGCGTGGTGACCGATCCGCGGACCCTGCTGGCGTAGGACCAAGAAACTCACAGCCTGGAGGCTATGGCACTCGGAGACCAAAAATGGCGAAGTTCACTGCTTTCAAGAGCCGCATGGTTTTCCTGCCGGTGGATAACATCGACACGGACCAGATTATCCCGGCGCGCTTTCTGAAGACGATCTCGAAGGAAGGCCTGGGCGACCAGCTTTTCTACGACTGGCGCTATGAAGCGGACGGCGCGCCGAGATCCGATTTCCCGCTCAACCATCCGGGCGCGAAGGAATGCCGCGTGCTTCTCGCCGGAGACAACTTCGGCTGTGGCAGCTCGCGCGAGCATGCGCCGTGGGCGCTGACGCAGTTCGGATTCCGCGCGATCATCAGCACGTCGTTCGCGGACATCTTCAAGAGCAATGCGCTGAAGAACGGCCTGCTGCCGATTGTGGTCGAGAAAGCCACCCATCAAAAGCTGTCCGCGATGAAGGACGGCGAGGTTCACGTTGATCTGTCGAGTCAGACGCTGACACTGCCGGATGGCTCGAAAGCCGCGTTCCCCGTGGATGCCTTCGCGAGGACATGCCTGCTTGAAGGCGTCGATGAGTTGGGATTTCTGCTCAAGCACGAAGCGGAGATCGCGGCTTACGAAGCGCGCCGCCACGGCACGATGAGCACACTGCAAGCCTAAGTACTCGCTCTCTTAAATACGATAACGTATTTCGGAGTTGAAAAGTCCACTCACGTATGCCATCGTGGTAGACGAGGTTTCCCTCTCGATGCCACGTTCCAGTCCCTTCACGATACATCTCTCTGCCGCAGAAGAGCGGGAACTGCGCCGACGCGCGGCGAAGTATACATTGCCGTATTTTGAGGTGGTCCGCGCCAGAATGATCCTGCTTGCCGCCAAGGGCTTGCCCAACGATCAAATCGCCGCTCGGCTCGACACCCGGCGCGAGGTCGTCAGCATGTGGCGCAAGCGTTTCTTCGAAGACCGGCTCGCTGGCCTGGAGGAACTCCCTCGCCCGGGCCGCCCCCGGATTTTTCCACCCAGAGCTGGTGGTGCAGGTCAAAGCTCTCGCCTGTGAGCTTCCCGCTACCCACGGCCTTCCGCTTTCGCATTGGAATACGCCTGACATCGCCCGGCAGGTCCGTCAATCCGGCTTGGTCGCCACCATCTCGGGCAGCACGATTTGGCGCTGGCTCCATCAGGATGCCATTCGGCCCTGGCATCACCGCTGTTGGGTCTTTCCGCGCGACCCGCAGTTCGCCACCAAGGCCGGCCGCATTCTCGACCTGTATGCCCGCACCCGGGAGGGCAAGCCTCTGCGAGAGGACGAGTTCGTGATCTCCGCCGACGAAAAGACCAGCATTCAGGCCCGACGCCGCATCCATGCCACTTCGCCCCTCAGCCGCATCGCCCCATGCTCGTCGAGCACGAGTACGCCCGCTGCGGGGCCTGGGCTTACCTCGCCGCCCTGGATGTCCATCACGCCCGCGTCTTCGGCCGCTGCGAATCGACCACGAGCATCGCTCCTTTTGACCGGCTGGCCGAACAGGTCATGACTCGGCCGCCCTACAATGAGGCCCGCCGTGTGTTCTGGGTCGTCGACAACGGTTCTTCTCATCGCGGGGCCGCTTCCGTCGCCCGCCTGCAAAACAAGTTCCGGCGCCTCCAACTCGTCCATGGACCGGTCCACGCCAGTTGGCTCAACCAGATCGAGATCTACTTCTCGATCATTCAGCGCAAGGTTCTCTCCCCCGACGATTTCTCCGGGTTGCAGACGCTCGCTGAACGTCTGCTCGATTTTCAGTACTACTGGGAAGCGACGGCCAAGCCCTTCGAATGGAAGTTCACGCGCAGTGACCTGACCGCCTTGCTCTCCAGGCGCCCAGCCGCCAGGCGCGCCGACGCCTGACCCCGCTGCCGGAATACGTGAGCGAACTTCTGAATCGGATTACTTAGGCAGGGCCACCCAAGACGGCTATTGAAAGATGGGCTGAATCACAAACAAGAAGACACGGGATGCCTATCGAACGGTGAGCATCGAACGGTGAGCCGGACGCGGCGGAAGTAGTGCAGAGGAAGCCAAGACGAATGGGGCCAGGCGCCCTTGAGGGGGGCCTGGCCCGGTTTGCAGACGGTTGTTGCCGATGTCAGAACGACATGCGGAGACCGAAGCGGAACTGGCGGAATGAATCCGCGCCGGTGATGGTCGCGAAACCACGCAGCGGGTCCGTCACCGACGTATTCAATGAGCCGTCGGCATTCAACTGCATGCTGGCGGAGCCGCCTGACGGGTTACTCCAACGGGTGTTGTGGGCAACGTTGTTGGCCTCAGCGCGGAACTCCATGTCGATGCGCTCTGTGATACGGAAGTTCTTGAAGAGGCCCGGGTTCAGTTGCCAGAAGCCCGGTCCGTGGAAGGGCAGTTTGCCCGTGGAGCCGGGTTTGAACACGCCGGTCATGCGGAACCAATAGAGCGGGTCCCGGAACGAGCTGGGCTCGAAATACGGCTGCTGAGGGCCCTTTTTGTCCAGTTTGATGAACGGGCCAAGCTGCTCTCCAGTCTGTGTGCAGCCGGTGCAGAGCAGCGAAGAGCCGCTGCCGCTGATCCAGAACGGCGTGCCCGTGTAGGCATAGAATGTGCCGTTCACGCGCCAACCGCCAAACAACTGATCGGTGATGCCCGAGAGGTTGAACTTCCGGCCCTTGCCGAACGGAAGCTCATACACCCAGGCATTGGTGAACATGTACTTGCGGTCGTAGCCCGCGTAGCCATAGTTGCGGCTCAGCATCGGCTCCCAGCTCCAGCCCCAGACGCCGGCCCAGCCGGTGTCGTCGGCCATGTTGAGAGCCTTGCCCCAGGTGAACGACGATTTCACGTACAAGCCGTGCGTGAGGCTCTTGTTCAACGTCGCCTGGAGCGAATTGTAGGTCGCATAGCCGATGCCGTCCCACATACTCGCGCCGATGGTGCGGCCGTGGGCCTTGTACAGCGGGAGGTTTCTGACGTCGCCGCCGAGGCCCGGTCCGACCGTGTTGATGTTGCGGTCCAGCATCTGGCGGATGGTGTTGGTAGCCACGTAGCCGACCGAACCGACCATCTCCCACGGGAGCCTGCGCTCCAGTGTGAAGTTCCAGCTCTGGATGTAGCCTCGGTTCAACTGGCCTCCCCACGGGCTGCGGGGACCCATGTCGATGTTGAGAGGCAGTTGGGCCGAACCCGATTTGATGTCGGGAGTGGGCACGTCCGGAATGCCCTGGTCGACAGTGTTGTACCAGCCAAAGGCGACCGGCGGGACCCACGATCCGGTAAGAGTCGCCGGATAGAGGCCGCGCAGCGGACGGCCGAACGGCACGGCGTCGTAAGTAATGCCGTAGCCTGCGCGAATCACGTTTTTGTCTCCGAGGCGATAGGCGAAGCCGATGCGAGGGGCGAACAGCTTCTTGGAGACCGTGATGCCGGCGTTCCTCGGCGTGTTTCCGATGCCACCGAAGTAGACGGTGTTTGTCGCCGGGTCCCAGCGCTCGATGCCGCGGTCGCCGCGGTTGATGAGCGGATAGTATTCGTACCGCAGGCCGAGGTTCAACGTCAGGTTGCGATTCACCTGCCAGCGGTCGCGGAAGTACCAGGCCATCTGGTATTCACGGGTCACCATTTCGAAGTATTGGATCGACTTCGAGTAGTTGCTAACCAGGCCGAGCAGCGCGGCCGCGAAGCCGGTGCCGCCGCGGAGCGTGGTGTTCTGGGTGGGGTGCTGTGTGGCGCCGCCCGCGAAGGTGATGCTACCGCGCGGGTTTGCCGTCTCGGGCTGCCAGTGATCCATCATCAGGCGGCGGACCTCAAAGCCCCAGCGGAGCTCGTGCGCACCCTGGATCTTGCTGAAATTGGTTTGGTAGGTGTAGGCCTGCTCGAGGCGCCAGACAGGCGCCCAGGTTGCGCTGAAACCGATATCGCTGAAACCGAAACCAGTGAGGTGGGGAGCGCCGCCGTAACGCGGGTCGTTGGCGTATTGCTTGCCGCCGTTGGTGCCCGGGATCTTCCACTCATCGAGACCCACGTTCTTGTCTGTGTTCGGGAGCAGAACCGACTGGTCCATGCGCGTGTAGCCGAAAACCCCGTCCATGAAGAAGGTGGGCGAAAAGGTGTAGTTGTAGCCCATGACGGGAAGCTGGGTTCTGGTGTCTCCCTTCCCGTCGGTACCCAGGGCCGCGCCGCCCATATTGCCGAACGGATAGGCGCCCTCGACCGGGGCGTCCATCCGGCTGTACTTGCCCCAAAGCATCAGATTCTGGCTGATTGCGTAATTGATCTTCACGTCGTACTGGTTGCGGTCGAGCCTGAGCATCGCTTGGGCGAGGTAGTTGCCGCTCAGATTGAAGGGATCGGTAACCGAGACCTGGTTGGGGAACGGGATGTTCTTGTAGATATTCGAAAAGATCGGGTTCTGGCGCGATTTTGGAACAATGTTGTTGGAAAACGGCGTGCGTGCCCCGGGGTTGTCCATCGGCGCCGAGGCGGGGTCGTAGATGATCCCGATGTTGGTCCACCTGCTGAAGTCGCCGTCGCGGAAGTCCTGCGGAGCGACGGAGTAGTTGCCGGAATAGCCGGTGCGCTCCATCGTGCGCTCGAAGCTGAAGAAGTAGAACAGCTTGTCCTTCTTGATCGGCCCGCCGATGGTGCCGCCGCCCTGGTTGAAGATCGTGAGCGGCAATTTGTATGTGGCCGAACGAAAGTAAGGCGCGGTGTTCAGGTGCTGGTTGTTGTGGAACCAGAACGCCGATCCGTGCAGTTCGTTTGTGCCGGACTTCGTCGCGACGGTGATGGCCGCGCCGCCGGCCATGCCCTGCTCGGCGTCGAACGAGTTCGTGGTGATGTTCACCGTTTCGATCGACTCAACCGGCTGCACGTAGGCGGTGTGGTGAGGCAGCCAGACGTTGATGTTGACCGCGCCGTCGGTGAGCGTGTTGTTCGTGTTACGCGCCGTGCCGTTGATGTTCGTGGTGAGAGCGCGTCCGGGGGTGTCGACCACGGCGTTCTGGAAGTTCGCCGGGGTGGCGCCGGGCACAAGATTGATCAGCGTCTGGTAGTTGCGGTAGGCCGGCAGCGGCATGCTGGTGATCGTTTGCGAAGCGATCTCGGTGCGCACGTCCGACTTGTCGGTCTGCAACAGGACAGCCGAGGCGGCGACGGTGACCTGTTCGGTGATCTGGCCGACCTCGAGCTTGGCATCCATGCGGGTGACGGTGTTGATGGTGACTTCCACGTCCGTGCGAGTGAGCGTGCGGAAGCCTTTCGCGACGACCTTGAGGTCGTACCCTCCGGGCAGGACGTTCAGGATCGAATACCGCCCGCCGTCGTCCGTGACCACCTCGCGCGTGACGCCAGTGGCCTTGTTCGTGATTGTGACTGTTGCTGACGGAACGACCGCGCCCGTGGGATCTTCCACGGTGCCGACGATCGAGCCGTACAGAACCTGGGCCTGAAGTGAAGAAGCGCCAAGCGCAAGGAGCGCGACGGCGCCGAGAAACCATCTTTTGATAGTCAAAATCTGACTAACCTCCTTTAGTATCTTATATTCCTTTTGTGAGCCCCGCACAACGCTACCGAAAGGTAGCACCACCTCTGGGGGGGGCAACTCACGTTCAGCGCAGTGCCCGAACGGGAGCGCCGAAGGCGGCAAGGGCGCCGGGATCGCGGGCGGATAAGC